>NZ_JARZRZ010000017.1:0-666 GCF_029946585.1 Thermodesulfovibrio sp. 1176
AAGCTTTTGCTACTTTATCCATCTTGTTCTTTAAATAGTATTCCTTGCCATCCAATGTAAACTCTGTAAGCGTTATGCTCCCTAAAGCTTCTTTTATTCTTTCTGTTGATACATCTTTGTTTAATGCTGACTCTAACATCCTCATAAATAAAAAGGAAAGAAAACATACTACCAGATGCCCTCTGATTCTTTTTTCTGTCCAGTGATATACAGGTCTTACCTCTATGGTGTGCTTCATTATTCTGAAGGATTCCTCTATCTTCCATAAACTGTGATAGGCTGAAAGGATTTGTTCTGGACTAAGGTTTTCAGAACTCTGCACCGCATAGTATCCATCAAATTCCATATCCCTTTTTATTAGTGTTTCATCAAGAATGTATCTGTTTTGTCCTTCTGTCTTTATGTATTTTTTCCCACCCCTTTTGTTTAATCCTTCTATTATTGAGGGACTCTCAAGTAGCTTTATTGCTTTGTTTATCAATATCTCCCTTTCTGCTCTGTCTTTTTCTGCCCTTTTGTCTGAATAGCTTATTATTACTGTATCTGTTATTTCTTTTATTTTTCCTTCCAAATCTCTTACTTTAAAGCTGTACTTAATCTGTTTGTATTTGAATATCCCTTCCTCTGTCTTGATTTCTACATATCCTTCAGGATTAAATACTTCTT
>NZ_JARZRZ010000018.1:0-467 GCF_029946585.1 Thermodesulfovibrio sp. 1176
GTTTGAGTTAATAACCTGTCCTACTCTTCCAAAATGCTCAAGGTCAAGAATAGACTGTGTTATTATTCCGAAGCTACCTTTGTATTTCCTTGCTCTACGATATCCTTCCTCTATAACCTTCTGAAAAGTCTCTGTATCCTGCAAAAACTGCCATGCTTCATCCATAATTACCATACGAGGGTTTTCTCTACTACTGAGATACAAATCCATTGTAACTGTGTTTAAAACCTGAAGCACTACTACCTTGAATAAATCAGGAAGGGCCTTTAAATGTTCAAGCTCAAGCACTACAAAGTCATCCTGAGATATATCAAAGCTTGTTGGACCATTAAAGTATTTTCCATATATACCTGCAGAAGTAAACTTATCCAGATTAAATGCCAGATGAGTGGATAATAATTTAAAGTCTTCAATACACGCTTCTTTGCCTTCGCAAAGGATATCCTTGCCATTGTAATGCTTTGGAA
>NZ_JARZRZ010000019.1:0-321 GCF_029946585.1 Thermodesulfovibrio sp. 1176
TAGAGAAACAGTTTGACCTTACAAAAATATCAGAAGGAAGAGTACTAAATTATGGACATTGTCTAATAAAGAAGCTTTGGGATAAATTTCAGTTTGATGAGTTTTTCAGCAGAGTATCAAAGAAGAAACAATTTAATCTATCTCAAGCAGTACTTTATATGACAGCAAGGCATATGATTTCATCAGACAGCAAGCTTGGGATGTATGAAAGCAGGAAGGATTTTTTAGGGTTTGAAAGTATAGGGATAAATCATCTATACAGGGCATTAGATGTACTGGCAGAAAGCAAGGAAGAATTAGAGGAGTACTTGTTTAACAGGA
>NZ_JARZRZ010000020.1:0-312 GCF_029946585.1 Thermodesulfovibrio sp. 1176
CTCTTTTTGCGATAGAAATAGAAAAGATTCTTCTGATAAGGAAGTCATATCAGTTTCAACTTTTTTATCTGACACATAGTTAAATAAATTTCTATTATCGTTAATATAATTCTTGAAATCATCATTTACAACACAAGATAAAAACTTAGCTCTACTCTTGATCCCTTTTTGAAATAAAACTATTGCTGTATCTACTGTTGCTTCTTTGAATACTTTATATCCAGAAAAGTCAATTAATTCTAATATATCTCCTTCCTCTATAAAGATTTTCCTTAATGGCTTTCCATATTTTGCCCTCATCCATTTATTAGA
>NZ_JARZRZ010000021.1:0-311 GCF_029946585.1 Thermodesulfovibrio sp. 1176
CTATAAAGATTTTCCTTAATGGCTTTCCATATTTTGCCCTCATCCATTTATTAGAAACAATAAAGCCAAGAATCCCCTCATTTTTAAGTAAATCCACTGCTCTTCTTATAAAAGCAGTATAAACATCTATGTGTCCTAAAAATAAATTAGGATACATATTCCTCAAACTATCTCTTAACGATTCTTCAATGTTTTCTCCCCTTACATAAGGAGGATTCCCTATTACTACTGAAAAGCCACTTTGAGCAAAAACTTCTGGAAAAGATTTTTCCCACTCATCAATAGATGATAAAATACTATCCATATTCTTA
>NZ_JARZRZ010000022.1:0-296 GCF_029946585.1 Thermodesulfovibrio sp. 1176
CCATAGAATTTTTTCACAAACATCTGCTTCAATTCATATAAAGCTAACTTAACCAAAGGAATCGACTTTTTCCATTTATTCTTCTCTATCCCGCTTACTTCTTCATCTTTTATCTGAGTATGATAGGCATCTATAAATAGGGCAAACATATCTGATGGTAATTCTTTTATCTCCTCTATTTGTTCTGCTGAGTAGGGAAGATTCATTGACTGTAGCAGTGCCTTTATTTTATTTGGTGAGTAACTCACAAGATTGAGAATAAATTCCTGAAAACTCTCATTAGCTTTCTGCCATTC
>NZ_JARZRZ010000023.1:0-285 GCF_029946585.1 Thermodesulfovibrio sp. 1176
AAGTGGAAAAAGAAGCCAAAAAGGCTTATGAATACTCTCAGTCTCCTGAATTTAAGGCACAGGTAGAAGCATTCAAAAAAGACCTGAACCTGCTTCTTGGCGGGCAATCCTCTCAAACAGACCCTGTGGAAAGATATTATTCTGCTTACAAGCCAAAGAAAGGTATTCTTTCAGATGATGAAAGGATATACATATTTATTTCTTCCTCTATGCCAGAGCAGACAATAAGAAACTATATCAGAGATGCAGGTAAAATTGGCAACAACATTTATCTGGTATTAAGAG
>NZ_JARZRZ010000024.1:0-270 GCF_029946585.1 Thermodesulfovibrio sp. 1176
TTGAAAGTATAGGGATAAATCATCTATACAGGGCATTAGATGTACTGGCAGAAAGCAAGGAAGAATTAGAGGAGTACTTGTTTAACAGGAGATACAACCTTTTTAACAATCAAGTAGATGTAGTATTCTATGATGTAACGACTATATACTTTGAGAGTCAAAATGAAGATATACTGAGGAAGTATGGATTTAGCAAAGATGGAAAAATGCGAAGCATTTTCCTGAGGCGAAGCCGAAAGTCTCAAATTGGCAGTGTTCAGATAGTGCTTG
>NZ_JARZRZ010000025.1:0-261 GCF_029946585.1 Thermodesulfovibrio sp. 1176
GAAAGTCTCAAATTGGCAGTGTTCAGATAGTGCTTGGATTACTCATAGACAGTGAGGGATTTCCCATTGGCTATGAGATATTTCCAGGGAACACCTTTGATGGAAAGACATTGCTACCCTTTTTAGAGAGACTCAAGAAGAGATTTTCCCTAAAAAGGATAATCATAGTAGCAGACAAAGGGATAAACAGCAAAATAAACCTGCTTAAACTTAAAGAACAAGGTTTTGGCTATATAGTAGCAGTAAGACTTAAAAGTGCAG
>NZ_JARZRZ010000026.1:0-258 GCF_029946585.1 Thermodesulfovibrio sp. 1176
TATCCCAAAGCTTCTTTATTAGACAATGTCCATAATTTAGTACTCTTCCTTCTGATATTTTTGTAAGGTCAAACTGTTTCTCTACGCTTTCACTTAAAGCTCTTTTTGCAAGTTTTTTAAATGACTCGGTATTAAGGAAATCTTCAAGTCTTCCAAGACTGAATAGATACTTGTGTTTGATTCTTCCAGAACTATCTCTGTATCCTTCTACAACATAAACATAATCAATGTTTTGAGCTGAACGTACAATTTTTAGGA
>NZ_JARZRZ010000002.1:0-394293 GCF_029946585.1 Thermodesulfovibrio sp. 1176
AGGCAACAAACTCCATTGAGGGCTTTTATACCCAGGTGAAATGGAGTTGTCCTGCCCTGCCTTCATTGCTTTCAATGGGTAAAACCCATGCATATAAATTTTATAACAAAAAATTTTTCGTAGGAGGAGGAGTAAGATGAAAAAGTTATTGAGTGTATTCATATTAATAATGATGATTTTAGCGCTTTCTGCAAATTTAATATTTGCAGAGACAGAAGCACCTGCTCAACCTCAGCCAAAGCTTGACACAGGTGATACTGCATGGATGATTGTAGCAACAGCTTTGGTTATGCTTATGACAGTCCCAGGACTTGCATTATTTTATGGTGGCTTGGCAAAAAGAAAAGATGTTCTTAATACAATTGCAATGAGCTTTGTTACCTATTGCATTGTAAGCTTTTTATGGGTATTTTATGGATATAGCCTCACTTTTTCAGGAGATATCGCAGGAATAATAGGATACCTTGACAAGGCATTCTTAGAAGGAGTTAAAGTAGACTCTCTTCAGGGAACAATACCAGAAGCTCTCTTTTCTGTATTCCAGCTTACCTTTGCTGCTATCACAGTGGCATTAATAAGCGGTGCATACATTGAGAGAATGAAGTTTTCAGCATGGGCGCTTTTTTCAGTTTTGTGGATGAGTCTTGTTTATGTTCCTGTTGCTCACTGGGTATGGGGTGGAGGATTTCTTGCAAAGATGGGAGCTCTTGATTTTGCAGGGGGAACAGTTGTCCATATTAACGCTGGGATAGCTGCACTGGTTGGAGTATTAATACTTGGCAAAAGGAAAAATACATTACTTGTTCCAAATAACTTAACTTTGGTTGCAATTGGTGCTGCACTATTATGGTTTGGATGGTTTGGATTTAATGCAGGAAGTGCTGTTGCATCAAATGGACTTGCTGCACAGGCATTCATTAACACAAATACTGCTACAGCAGTTGCAGCTCTTGCTTGGATGTTTACAGAGTGGGCAGTTACTAAAAAACCTACTGTACTTGGTATCGCATCTGGAATGATTGCAGGACTTGTCGCCATTACTCCAGCTGCTGGTTTTGTAAACATTGCGGGGTCTGTTATAATTGGTGCAATTGCAGGATTTATATGCTATTTCAGTGTTACTGCAATGAAGCCAAAGCTTGGTTACGATGATGCCCTTGATGTGTTTGGAATTCACGGTGTAGCAGGAATAATTGGTGCAATTCTTACAGGAGTTTTTGCAGATCCTGCAATTAATGAAGCTGGCAAGGGGCTTATTTATGGGAATCCGGGTCAGCTATGGACTCAGACAGTTGCAGTGCTTGTAACAATAGTTTACACAGCCATAATGACTGCTATAATATTCTTAATTATAAAGATATTTATGAAAGTGCGAGTTTCAGAGGAAGAAGAAATTACAGGACTTGACTCATCACAGCACAGTGAAAGAGCATATAATCTATAATTAAGATTCCTCGGCACTTTAGCCTCGGAATGAGAAAAAGTATGAAAAGGAGGAAGCAATGAAAAAGATTGAGGCAATAATTAAGCCATTCAAATTTGAAGAAGTAAAAGAAGCCCTTGTTTTAGCAGGTATTCAGGGAATGACTATTACAGATGTAAAGGGTTTTGGAAGACAGAAAGGTCATGTTGAGATATACAGAGGTTCTGAACTTGAAGTGCTATTTGTTCCAAAAATAAAAATTGAGGTTGTTGTTCCTGATAGTCTTGTTGAAAAGGTGGTCAAAGTTATACAGGAAAAGGCTTACACAGGTAATGTAGGCGATGGAAAGATATTTATTATACCAGTTGAAGATGCAATAAGAATCAGAACAAAAGAAAAAGGTGAACAGGCTATTTAAAGAAATAAAATTCAAAAATAACTTATATTCGATTAAGAGGTTGCAGAATTTATCTGCAACCTCTTTTTTTATTTATTCTTTTATATTTTCTTCCAAGAATTTTTGAAACTTTTCTATGTCTTTTTCTATTTTTAGCCAATTTTTTATCATTTTATTCTGAATTTCAAAAACTTTCTTTGAGTCAAGTTCATATCCATAGGCGTGCCTGAATATATGTCTAAAACCTCTTAGCTCATCAAGCAACCTAAAAGTCTCACTTGACCATAATTGTGGTCTAATACCCCTGACATTAAGTAACATTTTTTTAAGAAGTTCTCTATGATATTTTGAAGTGTCATCAAGGGTATTTTCAAAAGTTTTTGCTGTCTCCTCCATTAAGTCTTCCAATGCGCAGTATAAGTTATGTAATAAAAAACCTATGTATACAGTATCTTTCTTGTCAGAGATTTTGAGGGATTTTAGTTCATTAAAAAGTTCTTTTAATATTTTGTTTTGTTCTTCAAAATATGCTAAAAGTAAAGCTATCTTTTCTTTTTTCATAAAATTTTAAAACCTCTCTGAAGGATTAATTGTTTAAAAGGACAAATCTCAAGCTCAATAAGATCAACCCTATGAGACAAAAGCTCCTCAAGTTCGCAAAGAATTTTAAAATAATCCTCCCTTAAATTTTCAACTGCGATGTCTATATCTGAAAAATCGTAAAAATCTCCTTCATTGATTAAAGAACCGGTCAGATATACAGCTTTAACTTTCTTGTTTGAAAAGTATACCTTAAGAATTTCACAGGTTTTTTTTAGCAATTTTTTTCTCTTTAGCTCTCTATTCAAATATTTTTCTTTGATTAATTTTGTCCATAAATCTATTTTTACAGCGTTTTGCATATTTTCATTATAATTAACACAAAAAAAGAATGCAATAGATTTTTCCTAAAATTGCCGATAGAGATAAAGGCAATATTTCGTTTAGCAGTCATTCCGAGGGGTTTAATACCCCGAGGAATCTCTCATTAAAGAATCTATCTGGTAAAAAAAGGAGGAGATTCCTCAGTCGCTTACGCTCCTTCGGAATGACAAAATCATTGTTTTTTCTATCGGCAATTTTGAGATTTTTACTCCAAATTGACACTAACTCTAATAAATGGTATAATTAATCATCGGCAATTATTTGCCGTATATAAGCTATATGAATAAAAGAAACAACAGAGAATTAACTGCTCTTTTTGAGGTAAGTAAGGTTTTAACCTCTTCCTTTGATCTTGAGAAAAATCTTTATTCTGTAATGGAAATTCTCTCAAAAAAGCTTGATATGACAAGAGGTTGTGTTTTTCTCCTTGATAAAAAAACAGATGAGATAAAAATTGTCACAGCCTATGGACTTACTGAAGAAGAAATCCAAAGAGGTAAGTATAAAATTGGAGAAGGCATAGTTGGTAAAGTTATTGAAACAGGATTACCTATGTTTATCCCCGATATAGAAAAAGAGCCACAATTTCTCAATAAAACAGGAAGTCGTCCTGATAAAAAGGGTATTTCTTTCCTTTGCGTTCCAATTAAGATTGAAGAAGAAATGCTCGGAGTTATCTCAGCTGATAGAATATATACACTAAGTCAGGGAGATGTTGATGATGACTTAAGAGTTCTTTCAATAGTTGCCTCTTTGATTGCCCAGTTTCTCAAATTATGGGAAAGCTATAAAGTAATGGAAGATGAAAATCTGCTATTAAGAATTCAGCTTAAGGATAGATACAATTTTCCAAATCTTGTTGGGCAGTCTCCTTCTTTTCAGGCAGTGCTTAAAACTGTTATGAAGGTAGCAGGAACTGATGCTACAGTATTGCTTTTTGGAGAATCAGGAACTGGAAAAGAATTGATTGCTAAAACAATTCATTTTCAGAGTAAAAGAGCAAAAGGTCCTTTTGTGGCAATAAACTGTGCTGCAATTCCTGAAAATCTTCTTGAAGCAGAACTTTTTGGATCAGAAAAAGGGGCTTTTACTGGTGCAGTAAAAAGAATTGGGAAGTTTGAGCAGGCAAATGAAGGAACAATATTTCTTGACGAAGTAGGTGAATTACCCCTTTCGCTTCAGCCAAAGCTTTTAAGGGTTTTACAGGAAAGAACAGTGGAGCCTCTTGGCTCATCTAAAACCGTAAAAGTTAATGTAAGAATAATCTCAGCCACAAACAAAGACCTTTCAGAGGAAATAAGAAAAGGTAGTTTCAGAGAAGACCTTTTCTGGAGACTAAATGTAATCCCAATATACATTCCACCATTAAGAGAGAGAAAGGAGGATATTCCCCTGCTAATAGAGTATTATTTAAAGAGCTTCTGTAGTATTTATAAAAAAAATGTATCAATTGATGAAGATACATTAAAAATACTAATTTCCTATGAATGGCCTGGGAATGTAAGAGAGCTTGCTAACACAATTGAAAGGCTTGTTGTTATGTCAGAAGGTAGAATCATCAAACCCTATGACCTTCCAGATACTGTTAGAGGAGTTATAAAAATGAATCCCAAGCTATCTGGTGAATTAAAGCTTCCCACAGAGGTTGAGGAAATTGAAAGAATAAGGATTGTTGATACTCTTCCAAAGTTTAATTTTAATATACGAAAAACAGCGCAGGCACTCGGTTTAACTGAACGACAGCTAAATTACAGAATAAAAAAATACGGAATTTCAATTAAAAAAGGAATTTAGCAGGATAGATACAATGATAGCGATAATAAAAAATGTTAAAGAAGAAGGTCCTGGAAACATAGAAGATTATCTTCGAGAAAATTCTATCCCCTATAAAATTTTTGAAGCTCAAGATGGTAAACTACCCTCAACACTTGATGGATACACTGGATTAATAGTCATGGGAGGACCAATGGGAGTTTATGAGATGGAACAATATCCTCAATTAAGGATTACTTCAAGACTTATAAGAGAGGCAATAAACAGAAATTTAAAAGTTCTTGGCATATGTCTTGGTGCTCAATTGATTGCTCATATACTTGGTGCAAGAGTTTATAAAGGACATGGTGAAGAAATTGGTTGGCTTGATATTGAATTAACCTCTGAAGGATTAAGAGACTCTTTAATGATTTCACTTGCAAAACATCCATCTGTTGGAGATGTATGGAGAAAATTTAAAGTCTTTCACTGGCACGGAGATACCTTTGATTTACCCTTTGGCGCGATACATCTTGCAAAATCCGCTCTTTATGAAGCTCAGGCTTTTAAATTTGGACAAAAGGTTTATGCTTTGCAGTTTCATATAGAAGTAACTGAGGAGTTACTCAGTCAATGGTTTGAAGAACATCCCCTTCGAGAGCAGATCCTTAAAGAAACTCAAAAGCTTTCTTCTGAGTACTCAGCAAGAGCAAAAAATTTTTATAAAGTTTTTTTCAGTGATTTATAGATTTTTTATCTACGTACCAATGAAACTTATCATCTACTCTTCAGCAAATTTATGTTCACATAGTTCAGATGAAACCTTTACAGATTTTGCCCAGACAGCTGTTTATAAGCCACATTTATATCCCACATGGTTCAGATGAAACTTATGAGAATAAGGGTTAAATACATTAATGAAGATGATTTATATCCCACATGGTTCAGATGAAACTCATAATTGTTAGCCCTAATCATCTGCCTAAATACAGCATTTATATCCCACATGGTTCAGATGAAACTGGTTTCTCATCTCTATCATCAGGATGTATTTCTTCATTTATATCCCACATGGTTCAGATGAAACAAACTACCGACTCCAGTCATAGCAGATTGTCCATAAATTTATATCCCACATGGTTCAGATGAAACCAAACTTGTCAAAGAGCTATTTTATAATTATGAAAACTTTTATTTACAACAATTTTATCATTTTTAACGAAATTTTCCAAAATTAGAAAAAACAATTTATACGCATCGATCCTTGCATCATTTTTTTCAACTTCTACGAAAATTCTTTAAAAATTTTTCATTATCAAACATTTTCCTATATAATTAAAAAAATCTGGTTTGATGCTAAGTTGAAGATTAAATCACTTCATAATTTTTTCCTACCTTAAAGCACATTTCCTGTCATTTCTTTTTCCACTCCGATAACTGTTTTTCTGTAATTCAATCGGTTTTCAAGGCTATAAAAATAAATGGAGTCAACTTCCTTATCTATAACTTTTTCAAGTTCAAACTTACATTTAACCAGTTTCCCCTCTGAAATTTCTCCTTCAAAAACGGAGTTTTGTACCCACATAAAATATTTTTTTAGTATTTTTCTTACTTTGTTAACCCTTTCTTCAGAAATGTCATAAGTCACTATAAGATAAGGCATTGCTACCACCATGCTTTAAAAGGCTTGTATTCTTCATCATTTATAAAATGTTTTATTAATTTATAACATTCAAGTCTGATTATTTTTCTGTAGGAAATATTTCTTTTTAATTTTCTGTGCTTTATAGTAGTAGAAAGTTTATGATCAAATTCTTTTATGAATTTTTTTCTGCCTGAGTCAGTTAAATAGCAATAGTTTACATCTTTTTCAAAATCTTCAAGTTTTATCATGTTGTTGTTTATAAGCTTAAAAATTACAGGGTCTGCTATAAGGGGTTTAAAAATCTCGGCAATATCAAGACTAAGGGAATATCTTCTTTGTCCAGGTTCATGAAGATAACTTATGGTTGGATTTAATTGGGTGTGGTATATTTCATTAAGAACTGTGGTATAAATCATGCTATTTGCAAAGGAAATCAAAGCATTGATTGGATTTGTAGGCGGTCTTTTTTCCCTTTTTTCCATTTCAAAATCTGAACGAAGAATCATATTGAAAGCCTCATAATAGGCATCTCTTGCCCTTCCTTCATTTCCCATTAAATCTGCTATTTTATTTTTCATCAGTGCAGAATCATATTCTTTTTTAATTTTTTCCTGAAAAAGCTCTGTATTTTTGTATTCTCTCAAGTTTCTCAGCATATGAAATATTGCACCTTCTACAAAACAGTAGGCAAAATAAAGTCTTTTTTCATAATCAAGATAGTGTTGAACTTGCCTTACTATAAGTTCTCCAGAAACATTCCTTTCTCTTGGCATAAAACTTCCAGAATAAAAACCATAATAATTATAAAAATGAACAGGAATGCACTGTTGAGAGAGAAAATTAAGAATTTTACTATTTAAATCTATCTCACCAAAAATATGAATGGCATCTATATCTTCAACAGGGATTGCTTTCTTGTCTCCCTGTTCATTTTCAATGTATACTGTATTTTCCTTTCTTTTTATCCTTCCATTTGAAAAGATATAGTAATTTCTTGCCATCTCATTTGTCTCCTGAAAAACAAAATTCATAGTAAGCACATTTTGTGCAATAAGGTTTTTTCTTTATAGGAGGCGGAACAGCAAAACTTGTAATCTCTTTAACTTTTAGGAGAGCCTGTTCAACCTCTTTTTCTGATTCCTCTGTAAGTTCTATTTCTTCCTTTTTCCTCATCTTAGGATAATTTATAATGCCTTTTTTGTATATGCCTAATTGTTTAAGATAGTAAAGATAATAAAGGAGTTGAATTCTATCTGCATGGGCAAGACGGTTACTGTATTTAACTTCTCTTATTTTGTCTTCTTCAGCAATATCAATGCTGATAAGGTTGTCAATCAGAATATTTTTTGTCTTTTCATAAGGATAGGAATAATCTCCAAGAATCTTTCCCATTAATACTCTATCTGAATTTGATTCCATCTGAATTCCTTTGTCAAAAAACCATAGTTTTCGTTCGCATACATAAAGATAGTTAACTTTTATACCATTGGTCTTTATAGATTGAAAGTCAAGCTCAGTCATCAGCCCTTTTTCCAGTAACTCTTTTTACCTTTACCATATTTTTCAATAATGCCTTCTTTCTCTAAATCTTTTAAAACTTTTCTGATAGTTGTTTGGGGTGCCTCAGGAAATATTTCTTTTATCATTGAAAATTGAAATTCTTCAAGAAGGTCATTCACTATCTTTTTCTTTATCTCAAAATAGATTCCTCCCTTTGCATCTGGACAGGTGCCATAATTTTCAATTAAATTTGAGATTGTCTCATGGGGAGTGTCATTTTCATGGGCATTTATAGCACAGAAAAATCTATAGGTCCATTCATTTGCAAGCTTGCGATTACCAGCAAATACAATAGTCAGTTTAGGATGGAGTGCATACAATTCAGCAATTGCCTTCGCAGTAAATGAAGGAGTGTAAAATTTGACCTTATTTGGATTTAAAAAATCTGAGTAATTTGCCTCAATCACAAGGGCTGAGTTTTTATAAGCAGAAAGCTCTCCAAGTTGTTGATGAAAGGCTTGCATTCTGCCAAATTCTGCAAGAAGGTTATCGAAGGTCTTTCTTTCTACTACAGCCAGAATTTCATTCTCACCTTTTAATGCATAGTCTCCAACAGGCAACTTTCCTTTTTCAATATTGCTCTCTGGAAATCTCCATGGATATCTTTCATTGTTATCAATTATTACATTTAATCTGTCTTTGTAATAGGTTGTAAGCTTAACTCTTGGCCTTCTTTCTATTAATGCTTTCTGTGTTCTCCAGAATATCTGCTCATATTCTCCCTCTTTGGTCTTATACTTCTTTGTAAGAAACAAAAATTCACATCGTTTATTTATAGGTCTGTCAAGGACGATTGCAAGTCTTTTCCCGTAACGCTTGAATGAAATTATCGGAACTCTCTCAATTTCTTCTACGGGAGGGTCTAATTCCTGATTAGTTTCTCTTATGCAAAAGATGTTGCCCCTTTGTCCGGGCCATCTATCCTGCACCCTTAAAGCAAGCAAAACCTTATCTCCCTGCTTTATTGTAAGGCGATAGGGAAATTTCGGATTATTGACGGATTCGAGAATGTAAAGAGTCTTGGTCATAATAATATTTGAGTTGAATTGCTAAGCATAAAATTTTCTTTCATATATCAACTATTCCTGAATCATGACTTTCTATTTTTCGGTTTTCCATGTTAAAAATAACTCCCATATCATTGGTATATTTGCCAGCAAAAACATAAATTCCACTTAACCATTTTTTTATTCTGTGTATTTGCTCCTCACTAACGCCTTTAAGTTCATAAGCGAGATAAGAGACATCATTTAGATTAAGTGAGTTGTTATAAAGATATTTTCTAATGTCAATATTAACGACATGCTTAGACAGGACTTCAGATTTAAAAAGTGTATAGCTCAAATTATTTTTTGCTAAAAAACTATTTATGATGTCATTTTTAAATTCTTCTTTTCTATCTTCCGTTATAGCTGGTACAGTGTAAATCTCTCTAAATATTTTCAATGCCTCTTGTTTTCTATCAGACATATAACCCGCATCAAGGATATCAAGGGTTTCATAAAATCTTTGTAAATAACTTGATGTTGACGGAATTGTGCTGTAAAGTTCTTCTACCAATGCATTTTTGTCAATCTCGGCTAAAGAAAAGACAAACCTTGTTTGAGTTTTGCTAGTGCCAAAATTTTTTAACAATTCTTCAAGAAACTCTTTTAATACATTTTTTACTTTTGCTTTTTTCCTTTTCTCTTTTTCTTCTGTCCAGTATTTATTCTTTAATTCTGTTATCTTATTGTCAATTTCGGGTTTTGCACCTTTAAATAGCAAGGCAAGAGAAAAAACTAATAAATCGTTTTGATAAACACTTCCTGCACCCGAAGATAGTTTTATGTTATCATCTGGTTTTTGATAAAAAATGATAATATTAGGGGATGTGGGTTCTTTAACATCTAAATATTTTTTATAAGATTCTTCATCCTTGATTCTTCTTAATACCCTGCCCATCCTTTGGACAAGAGAATCTATCGGTGCAAGCTCTGTATAAAGAATGTCTGCATCTATATCAAGAGAGGCTTCCACAACTTGAGTTGCAACGAGTATTTTTCCCTCTTTTTCACTGTCTGGTTTTGGATTAGAAAAGGTTCCTATTTTATCTTTAGTGCCAACTATTTCATCTTCAAGTCTTTTTCTATCATTAAAAGTAAATCTTGAATGAAGAAGTTTCAAATAGATATTGTCTTTGTCAGTTTCTGAAATCTTTTTATAAATCTCCTGAGCTTTTTCAACAGTATTAAGGATTACCAGCACTCGTTTTCCTTCTTTTGCCTTGCTCAATATCTCATCAATATTTTTCTCAATATCAACTTCTCGGATTTCAATTTTATGCTTACATATGTTTTCATATTGATTGTATCTATTGATGACTTTAAAATTTTCTTCCCCGATTCTTTCCTTTATTGCCTCTTTAACAAAAGTAGGAAGTGTTGCCGTCATTAGTAGGAATTTTCCACCAAGTTTTACAATATCTTCAATAAGTTTAACAATAATTGCTACTGCTCTTGGGTCATAAGCCTGCACTTCGTCAATTACAAGTTTTGAATATCCAAGTGTTGAATATATTTTTTCATAACCTGGATATTTTAATGCCGACGGGAAAACCTGGTCTCCAGTAGAAACCAATACAGGAAGAGATAAATGTCTTGCTAATTCAAGAACTCTGAATCTTTCTCCTTCATAATTTACTGATTTTTCAAAAAGATAAACATCAGCATCAGAGTGAAGCAATCCAACATTCTCTTGTCCAAAAATAATCTTTGACCTTTCATAAATAGAATTTACTGCAGATCTTAAAGGCAGAGTGATAAATAATTTATTTCCTGCTCCCCATAAGTAGGCAAATTCTGTTTTCCCAGAACCTGTTGGTGCTATGAGGATTATATTTTTGTCTCGTTTTTCTTTCATTAAATTTATCTGCCATATCTCATTATCTTTTATTGTATCTTTACTAAGTTTTTTTGAGATTTCAACTTTTATGTTTTCTTCAATTTTCATATATTCAGGAGTGGGCTTCTCTATCTCTTCTGATAATTCTTCTTCTTGTATATAAGAAGTAAAATGGTCAATTCTCATTAAAAACCCTGCAGTGTATACCCACTTCCTTTTATACTCCTCATTTAAAGTTATCCGCTGTGGTAAAAAATAATTGTAATAAGGCGGAATGATATAAGAGAACAAATCATTCCCATCATGAATTGTCTGAGCTATATCTTCATCAAAACTCAAGATATCAATATACTTCTCAAAATTTTTAACATTAAATTGAGATTTCAGATTTTCTAAAAGTTTAATCCTTAAATCTTCATTTTGCAAAACCAGATCTATAGCCCTCTTAAAGTCAGGGTCCTTACCAAGTATAATATTATGGAAATTATCGCGCCAGTGATGAAATGCTACAGCCGATAGAAGTATTTTAATGTCATCAGTATTAGATATAATTCTTGCAAGATTATCCTTATCAATCCACAATAATGAAAAAATACTATGAGGTATGTCAGGAAAAAGTATCTTGGGTGAGTAGTCCCAGTTTCCTACAGAGATTTGAAAGGCAGGAGATACTTTCCCAATATCATGGGCAAAGACTGCAAGTTTCAGCAATTTAAAATCAATATTATAATTGCATAGCATATTCTTTAATTTTTCAAGCTGTTCAAGCAGTCCTTTTGTGTGCTCCGCGAGGGTAATAACCTTTTCACTATTTATTTTACTTTTAGCCAGAATTTCTTGCATCTTTATTACCTCTTAGTATTGTAAAGATGACTGGTATGTTTTCATTAGAGTCTACATAGAATTTCATCTTTTTAAAGCTTTCACCTTCGTATAATTTAACTGTTACATATTCCTCAAATACCCGCTGATTGGTGTCAGTTATCTTATAAAATGTCGGAAGCCTGAAAATGTTTCCGTTCAGTCCGTCAAAAAAGTTATCGTAATCTCCATCAATGAAATTTTTGTCTACATATTCTTTAGCAGGTATCCATGCAAAATACTTTATGCTCATTGCAGATTTTTGTATTAATTCAACAGATTTTATTTCTTGGAAAACTAACCAATCCTCAGACCTGCCAAGATGAATTGGTGAAAGTCTCTCTGAAGGATCTTCGAAGGCTTTTTTAATACTTTTTAAAAAATTTTCCTCTGGATGGTATATGTATATTATAAGATTCACATCTTGTAAAACATCCACTGTTACAGGCATCTGCCCTCCAGGATGCTGTGGTATATTATCTATAGTTCTATTTGTTACTGAATGGAATTTATCAACATGACTATTTTTGCTCAAATTTCTAAACCAGATATATTCTTTAATTAAACTTTCATATCTCCCATAAATTGCTAAAGACAATCCCTTTATTTTTGTTAGCCTTTCATCACCTTCATCTCTTATGCCCATTAAATTGCAAATCAATCCTTTTATAGTAGAATATGGCGGTATTGGGTATGTAAATCTTCTTTGATAACTAAAAGGTATCCTGTAATGGGCACTTGGCTGATGTATTTTAATTTTGAGAACTTGTTTGGTATGTTGCATTTTTTTGTTTAACTCCTATGCTTTGTAAAAATGCATACCAATCTGTGAATAAATTAGTGGTATCAATGTTCCCAACCAAATTTTTAGGATTATAAACATAAATAAGTTTTTTATTGCTGCCATCGCTAAGTATATATTCATTATTCATAATAGAGCTTTCAAAGCTTCCCAATTCAACAAATGAGTGGAATAGAGGAACTGGAAGCTTTAACCCGGCAGCAATCATAAACTGAGGAACAATGCCACAATTCTCTCCACTACTGTGGTATATGAGTCCATTTTTTAAAACATCAAGAATTTGAGATATTCTTTTTTGTTTTTCATTTTTTTCTAATTCGAAAATGGCTTTTTTCTTGTTATTCTCTTCTTTAATTATTATTTTCCCAATTGGACAAGTTCCCTTTTTGACAATATATTCTTTCTCTTTTTCTCCCTTATCTGCTTCTATAGAATGATTTATTTGATTTGAAAAAGATAATGTAAGCTTTTTCTCCCCATCATTATAATTTATTTCATTAATCCACCACTCATCATATCCAAGCTTATCAATATCTATTGTAAAGGAAACCTTAAAAAATGATTGATGTTCTTCTTTGTTTACTGGATTAGGATTGGCTCCACATCTGGAAGCAAGGTCATGATTGGCGTTAAACTGCATATCACCTTCCCATGTCTCAAGTGCAATAGCTTTTGTAATACCAACAGGAGCTTTTCGGGTTATGCTCTGTTGACCACCTATTGTAAACATATAACCAAAGGCATCAAGTTCAGCATGTGTTAGAATATTTTGAGTTGTTAAATCAAATTGAACTACTCTATTATCACCTGCTCCAGATTCAAAACATACAGCTGAAGTCCAATCATCTTTATAAATTCTTGAGAGGGTTTCAAATAGATAATGTCTTTCTGCAACTCTTGATAGATAACTGAAGGTCTTATTTCCAAACCGTGTAAGTTTCTTAATTGACGGAATATTACCTCCAAGTTTTTCATCCCTATTTAATGCCGATGCCTCAAAAATCAATGTAAGTGTTATTGCACTTAAATCTTTCAGATTGTCATTTTTATTCATTTCTAACCTCCTCCTTTATTCTTCTGTTGTTATAAACCCACTTAAAAATGCATAAATAAAAGCCCTGAATTGGTTTATATCATACTTTGGTTTTAATGCCTCTATCAGTTCTTGAGGAATTTGAGCATTTCTTATAGTAAAAATTCTCATTAACATACCAATAACAGCTTCTCTTTTTCCAAGCCTGGCTAGCTCCAGCATACGCAATGCTTCCTTGTTTATAGCATCTTTTATTGATTTGTTATTTTGGGCAATTCCATATCCAACGCGTTTCAAATTTTCAATTAGGAAATCTGGTTCACTTTTCTGTAAGTCCTTTAATAACCCTCTTACTATCTTAATCTCACTTGTTTTTGTGCCGCCCTTTTCAAGTTCTTCTTTAACACATTCGAGTGCCTTAATAAAATCCTTCAACTTTTCAAACTTAATAAACAGTGATAGTGTCTTTTGTAAATCTTCTATCCAGCTAAAATCATCCGGGGTTATTTTCTGATAAAGTTCGTCAAGTTTGTTATTAATGTCATTGTAAATATTCATATCATCACCTCTCGACTTATTATAGAGTTTATTCTTGTATATAGTTCAGGAAGAATATTTGAAAGAATCTTTAAACTTTTAGTGTCTTTGTTTCTTAATTGTGAGAGATATTTATCATTAAATGCGTTTGTTTCTGTAATTGAATATCTTAGGATTTTATGCGAAAGGGTAAGTAGATGAGAAAATTTTCCATTAAGGATAATTTCCAAAATCAGAGGCTCTTTTGTTGCACTAATAAGGCTTGCAATATCTTTTTGAAGCAAAAGGCGCGATATCTCATAAGGCAGTGAATAATATTCTATTTCATTACCCCTTTTAATCACCATCTCAATGTTCATTATGCTCCATGCCCCTAAAGTTACAGCAACCTTCTGTGCAAGTTCTATAAAACTAATTCCTAATATCTGTCGCACCTGATAGCCTTTGCTCTTACTGAATATCTGTTCTACAAATTTATTTAGATGCCACATTATTTTGAAGGATGGTGCATTTATAAAGATTTGTCCATTTTGTGTTTGAGCACTCTCAAATGGGATATGATGATGTATTATAAGATAAGCACAAAGCGGACATATTGATATTGAATAGTTTAGATTCCAAAAGGAATTCGGAAATTCTCCTTTTGAAGGTCCTATAAGACTGTTATGTATTACTTGTATATTTGAAGTTATTCGCTCTGCAATCTTTTTTGTTTTATCATTAAACTGTGAGAAATCAATCGAAAAGTTTCGTGAACAAATACCACATGCTATGCCTTCCTCTTTTATATTGCTAAGATTTTTTGAATAATCCTCAAAGGCTGATTCCTCTCCTGATTGAAGATAGTTGGGATAACGTTTGTTTTTTCCAACAAGTGGAAGTTCTTTTTCTCCTTTATGTTTATTATACCCTTTATAAAAGGCTACACTCTCTGAAAAAATTCCCCGTTCAATTGTTACCGTTCCATTGTCACTTAACCATTTATCAATAACTTCTTCACCTTTGCCATATGCAATAACTCTCAAAAACCCAATCACTGCTGCATTATACAGCCAGTTTGCTGGATACAATGTTATAAATTTATTCATACCAACTCCCCCAATATCTCTTTCACCCACATTGGCAATTCTGGGTAGTCTTCAAAGTTTAAAAGGTTCCCAAGATAGATTTTGTAAGATTGGGTAGGAAATTTTTTTCAAAGTCATTAGCAGTGCCACTGGCAAGATAAAAATCTGTGCAAATGTTTTGAACTTTAAGGGCTAATTCAAAGAGTCTTTCCATTTCTTTATCCAAAATTTAACTCCTCTTTTTGTATCAGGATATTTAAGGGCTATTTTATATACTTTATCGGGATACATTTCATAAATCTTTCTAATCTCCTCAAAATTGCCATATTTAAGAACTCTTCTTATTAAAATCTCAAGGGGTGCTATATCTTCATATTCCCATAGATAAATTTTAAATTCTTCAGGAATTTTTACCTTTTCTTCATAATCCCATTTAATTCCCTGAATTATTCTCTCTTTCTTCATACTCCGCCTTAATTTAACTTTCCAAAATGAAACATAAAATATTTTTTTATCTTACTCCAATCGGTCTTTTTTATCATCATCAAATCAGGCTCATTATCAGCATCATCAAAAAAAACAAGTGCTTTATGAATAATGAGAGGATTGAATTTGCCATATTTTTTTGTAAAAAGTTTTATCAAATCATTTATAGATAGGTTTAATGTATTTATAATGAAATAAAGGTCTACAAAATCTTTTTTACTTCCTCTTTGAATTATAGAGAGCACTTTCATTGCCCCAATATCCTCAAGGGAGGCGACCTTTACAATTTCAAGATTATTTAGTGGTTTCAAAAGGGGATAGGGGTAGTGAAAGAATGAAACCTTTATATCTTCAATGGTGGTATAAATAGTGTTATGATTTAAATGTGAGGTCTCAAATTGGTTAAACAATTCTTTAAAGTTCCTGAAATCAAAAATCTTATTGGTAAAAAAATCAAGGTCAAGAGATTTCCTGTGTCTCAAATAATAATATACAGCAGTTCCACCCGCAAGATAAAACTCGCCTAAATTTAGAAAGTCTGAAATCTTTAGTATTACCTTTTTATGTTGAAGTTCAAGTTTTTTTAATTCCATAATAGATTTGCCAGAAATTTAAAGATTTTTTTGACAAGAGCTTTTTCGCTTTTTCACTTTTTATAAACTCTTTGATCTTTTCATCGGATACTGCATTTCTAAAAACCTCAAACTGATCGGGATCTGCAAGCTCAAGAACCCTTGAAATAACAAAAGCAGAATCAAGATGTTTTTTTACTGATTCGATTTCATAATCCCAGAAAAGAGGCTTAAGTTTGTTAAATTTGGTACGGGTAACAGTCTCTTTTTTTGTTTTCATCTCTTTATACCACCTCTACCATGCCAAATCCCTGACCTGTTCTTAATCCAATGCCAATTTGATAAAGCATTTTTAGGTCTTCGGGTTCACCTTTAAGTTTAAAACAGCCTTCAAAGCAAGTTAGCATCATATAGGGTTTGCCGGTCTTTTCTCTAAAGCCTTTTAAGGTGTGCTTAACAACTTGTTTTCTGATTTTTAGGGGCTCAAATTCTAATTCTCCTTTTACCCCTTCTCCTCTAATATCCTTTAAAATTCTACTGTGAATAGCATTAAATTGTTCATTAAAATATTCAATATCTGAGTCTATAGGAAGTATCGGGTTTTCTTTTGAGTCTTCAATAAGTATTGGTGAGTTTGTTTTAAATATTACTTCATCAGTTAGTATTCTTCTCTCATTTAGCATAAATATTCTGTTTAATTTCAAGGATATGCCGTTTCCAAAATCAAATTCTTTTATCTCAAGCAGTCCATTATAAAGGTTTACTATGAATTGATAATCAAAGGAACTTATGTAGAAATTTATATAACTGTTTTCAGGAAAGTAAAAAACTATGTCTTCAATCTCTATGCCTTCATCGATAACTATTTTTTCTTTTTTTATGGTTTTTTCTTTTGGCATAGAGATACTGAAGCAGAATGGTTTGGCTATTTTTGATCTTTTTACAGCTTCTTCAGGATAAAGACTTTTTTTATAGTTAAAATCAGATTTTCCGAGAGCCTCCTTTATGAGAGATATAAATCTGTGTCTGTAAAGAATAGGAAGTTTTGGAATTTTATAAATTATACCTAATCTCAAGATATCTCCAGTTCAATTTTAATACCTATACGTTCCCACGGGTCATCATCAATTTTAAGCCATGTAATTGTTGTAAGAAGTTTTTCTCCTCTGTCAAGCATCTGTGAAATTACAGAGTTGTCTACTCTTGGAACATATCCAAGTTTCCATTTCTTCCAGTAAATCTCTATTGCATTTTCATCATAGGGATTTGTGGGTTCCCTTTTTAAAACAAGCTTGTCATTTTCCTTAAGTTTTTGCCATACCTTTTCACCGTCATAGTAGCTAAAACCAGCTACAACTGTTTCAAGAAGGAGGACTCTTTCTTTTTCAGAAGATTTTTTAAAAAATGGAAGCGTAAATGGGAAGAATAAAAGGGATTTTATGAAACTTCGCCGTTCCATATTCCATTTTATACTTTGTTTTTTTCTATGTCAATATCTTTTACAAGAAATACCTTTAGATTACTACTTTCTTGAGAGATTTTGTCATTCTGCCCTTAGCTTTGTTCAAAACCAGTGATGGAAAAGGAGGAGCCCCTTCGGCTTCGCCTCAGGGTGACAATATGAGGGTCATTCTGAGGGAGCATAAGCGACTGAAGAATCTCCTCCTTTTTTTCCATATCCAGAGAATAATGAGACATTCCTCGAGGCATTGAACCCCTCGTCAATATGAACAAAAGTAAATTAACTAAATATTTTCAACCATTTCCCAAACACCGCAGGGGCATATTCCAACACAGAATCCACAAGCGATGCATTTGTTTTCATCAACCAAATATTCATATCTTCCATCTGACTTTTCAACTCTGATTATTGCACCCCAATAACAGGTCATCTCGCACATATGACAGTCTCTGCAAGAACCACAAGACAGACACCGCTCTGCTTCTTGTTCAAGAGATGAGACAGCACGACATCTTTCATAATAGTCAATTTTGATTTTTTCATAAGGTATTCTTGCTCTTAAATCTCTTGTAACAGGAGCATGCATCAATTCTCCATGTAAATATTGAGCAAGGATTCTTCCATGACCAACTGCATGGGTTACAAGTCCTAATCCTGTAACATCTCCGATAGCAAAAACCTTAGGATTTGATGTCTGGAAAAATTCATTTATAACAATCCATCCCTTCTCAGTATGAATCTGTGGTGGAACAAAATCTAAGTTAGGCATATCTCCAATTGCCATAATTACAAAATCAGCATCCAGAGTAGTTCCATCTTTAAAATAAATTTTCTTTTCCTCTGGAACATACTTTTCTGTGAATTTAGGCCATAGTATTTCAACACCCTTTTGCTGTGCCTGTTCGAGCTCTGATCCAAAGGCTGCTGGTTTTTGAATATCAATGGCAGTTACTTTTGATGCACCACATAAATAAGCTTCAACTGCTGCATCCATCCCAACATTTCCAGCACCAATTACAACAACCTGCTTGTCTTTAAGATTAAAAGTTTTTCCTTCGTTTATTGCTCTTAAAAATTCATAGGCTGAAATTGTGTGTTCAGAACCAGGAAATGGAATCTTCCTTGGCTTATGGGCTCCTACTGCTATTACAACAAATTCATATTCTTTACATATTTTTTCAAAAAGTTTCTTTGTCACCGGAGTATTAAGGCGAATATCTGGCACAACTTCTTTAAATCTCTCTATCTCCATGTGAAGAATTCTTTTATCAAGTCTATGTTCTGGAATACAGAGTTCTATTTTACCTCCAATTTTATCTGTTGCTTCAAATATTGTAACAGAATGACCTTTAAGTGAAAGTTGCCATGAAACAGACATTCCAGCAGGTCCTGCACCTATTACTGCAACTTTGTGCCCAGTTGTTTCTGCCTTTTTTGGAGGTGGAAGCAAAGCAGATGCTTTACCAAATTCTTTTACAGAAATTGGTTCATCAATTTTTCCACGTGTACATGCCTGCATACAGAGATTAGGACAAATCATACCACATACTGTGGCAGGAAGAGGGCTATACTCAAGCACCATTTCAAGAGCTTCTTTTACTTTGCCAAGTCTTATTAATGCTGTTCTTTTATGAGTTGGAATATGAGTAGGGCAACTATAAGCACAAGGAGGTGCATATTTTTCATTTGCCCAAATAGGTTTAAACCTACGATATTTACCAGTAACTATGTAAGGTATAACAGTTGGTTCATGGTCAATGTATTCTGCAAAAATTCCTCCCTGCCCAACTTCCTTTTCCCAGTAATTTTTCCTGAATTCTTCCATTTCTATCTTAAACCATCTTTTCCTTCTTCTCTCCTGTGGTGTATAAGGAACAAGCTTACGCCATTCATTAGGATTTTTAGTGAGTTCATGATAATGCTCCATTCTATCTATTGCTGTAAGAAAGGGATTCAAGTTTTCTGTAAGCCACTGCCAATCCTGTTCACTTAATTCAAGCAGTTTTACATCTCTTTCGGAGTAGCCATCAATTCTTCCACGAAAGTAAATAACTCCACCAACCATTCCAACACAGGGTCTGTATCCCAGCACTGTTCTTGAATTCCTTGGATTAACTCCGCAGATAACTGCAATACCGCCTGCTTTAAACTCCGCAAAAGAATCTCCCACATCACGGAAATACCATGACTGAGGGGGATCAAATCTTGGATTATGCTTAGTCATTGTATCACAACGAGCACCACCACTTCCCTGAACATAAAGAATTCCTTGTGCAGCTGCATTCCAGGCTCCGTTTGTAGCATCTCCTAAAACTGTAATCTTTGCCCCACAGTTAAGCCAGCCTACATCATCAGAAACTCCTCCCTTTACAACTATCTCTGTTCCAAACATGCCCATTGAGCCACATCTTTGTCCTACAGGTCCCTCTATTGTAATTTTTACATTTTCCCCTCTTGGATATATTCTTCCACCAATTCCATGTTGTCCATCAGCATAAATGTGAAGATTCCTTGCACCTTCACGAACAGCTTCCTGAATATACTCCTCGAGAATCCTTGAAGGAATCCTTTTTCCTTTAACATTTCCGTAAATAATAACAGATTTTTGATCAACTCTCTTTACAACCTCATCATAGGGAATGAGGGTTTCATGTAAACCAATTTTTGGTATTTCTTTTTGTATTGTTTTTTTAGCAGGCATAGCTTATCTCCAACCTTTCTGCCATTGCTTTATCATCTATACTCAATCCATCAGACATTCCAATTGGAAGCTCTGTGCTTCTTCCCATAGGTGCGAATATTTTGCGCAACTCCACATCTGCAGATTTAATTACTTCCACAAGTCTTTCAGCTACTTTATCAGGGTCAAGACGCCTGTAAAGCTTGGGGTCTTGAGTTGTTATTCCTCTTGGGCATTTTCCTGTATTACAAATATTACATCTATTATACTCATCACCAAGACAATCAGCGGTAGCTTGCATTATGTATTTTCCAACAGCCACTGCTGAAGCACCAAGCATAATAAGCGCGGCTGTATTTGCTGCAAGATTACCTTTTTTACCAATTCCACCTGCTGCAATTAAAGGAAGCTCATTCTGTTTACCCTGTTTTACAAGATCAAGATAACACTCTCTTATGTTAGATGCAATTGGATGCCCCATTTTATCAAGGGATACATTGTATGCTGCTCCTGTGCCCCCATCTTCTCCATCTATACATAAAGCTGCTGCATAGGGATTTCTTGCAAGATTATTTAAAACAGCCTTTGCTGTCTTAGTGCCTGAAATTTTAGGATAAACCGGAATTCTAAATCCAAATGCCATTGACATTGACTGAATCATTTTCATAACAGACTCTTCAATTGAGTATTTTGTTTGATGAGTTGGAGGAGATGGTAAATCAACATATTTAGGCACACCTCTGATTTCAGCAATAAGTTTTATAACCTTTGGAGCCATTAAAAGTCCTCCATCACCTGGCTTTGCTCCCTGACCGTATTTTATTTCAATTGCTGCTGGGTCTTCTGTCATATACGGTAAAGCATGAAGGATGCTGTCCCATCCAAAATATCCAGAGGCAATTTGTAAAATAAAATATTTCACATATCTTGATTTGAGCAATCTTGGCGGGAAACCTCCTTCACCAGAACACATTACAACAGGAATTCCTTCAACTTCATTTAAATAGGCAACTCCCATGGCAAGTCCTTCCCACATTGGTGGTGAAAGTGCACCAATTGACATACTCCCAATCATTATAGGAAATATTTCTCTTACAGGAGGAATAAACTTTCCAGAAGATTTATCAACAACCAATCTTCCATCTTCAACCTTCAGGGGTAACTCCTCAGGTGGAAGAATTCTTCCTATGTAAGAACGAACTCTAAATTCATGTCTTCCAGCATCCAAAGCAGGATCTGTAAGCATTGAAATTCTTGTAAATTTGAGTCTGTCAAGGGTTGATGCTCCTGGGTCATTTCTTCTTCCACCTCTTTTGTATCCCTCTCCACCACGATTTTTATAAAAAAGAAACTTATTCTGAGGATTATACTCTGGCTCTATAGCATTATTTGGACAAACAAGAGAACACATTGCACATCCTGTGCAGTAATTTTCAATATTGTCAACCTGTTCAATTACATGAATTATTCTTCTTACAGGTCTTGGTTTTGGAGTATCTCCTCCTGATTCAATAACTCTCATGTATTTTACTGCAGGCTTAATTGCACCATTAGGGCAGACTGCTGTACACTGTCCACATCTTTTGCAACGGTCTTCTCTCCAGCGAATTATATAAGGAAACTCCTTTATTGTTAATTTATGATTGAAATCAAGCCTTAACCCTGTAGCTGGTTCCATACTTTTACCTCCTTTGCACCCGGTGATACAATCACCATGTCATACTTCATTGGATATATATCTTTTGATTTATCTCTCTCGGGAATTACTTTGTCAAGTCCGCAAAGCTCTGACATTAACGCATATTTGCCTTTAACACCTCCAACAACTCCGGGTCTAAGTTTTTTAGCATCCTGAACCATAAAACATGTACCATCAGGAGTAAAACCGATTACCATATTAGGACCATCTATACAAAGTGGACGAAGAGACATCTTAACAAGAGACAATGCTTCTCTGTCAGGTCTTTGTTCAATTTCTTCCCATTTTAAAGGAGTAATTATATCTTTATAATAAGTCAATGGGAATCCTAATTGTCTTACTGAATAGTGAAGTATATGGGCAAATACCTCACTGTCTGAATTGTATCCCATATATCCCGGAAATCCTCTGCTCATGAGAAACTCTTTTATAGGCACAAAGGCAGTGTTCTCACCATTTGTCATTGTGCAGTATCCCTGAATGAAGAAGGGATGGCAGGCATAAAGATATATCTGATAATTGGTATTTTGCCTTCCCTGTGCAAAAATAATTTTTGCCTCTAAATTGTCTTTATCAAGTCCAAAAAACTCAGCAAGTTCAAGAGGATCTCCTACTTCTTTAAGGGTTATCACATCGGGATAAAAGGAAAAAACAAATATTGATTCATCCTGTTCTCCCATTCTTCTTAAATTAATTCTTATATTCATTAAGAAGTCTTCTTTTTCTCTATCTGTTTTATCTTTCCATTCATCGGGATAATCATAGACTGCTGCAAAGTAGTAATCACGTCTAAAAACTCCTTTGACAGGCTTAATTTTAGGCCTCCACTTGTGAATGAGTTTAAAACCAACCTCCTCCATATAGGCATCAAGAATTTCCCTACCTTTTCGGGAACATATACCCGACAGTATAGGATACTGTTTTAAATCCTTAAATTCCCCTCCGAGGTCTTTAAGGGTTAAGCCAAGACCAGAACCATCATGCCCTTCTTTCATTGTTTCAAGGGCAAGAATGTTTTCTATTGGCGAAAAATACTTTGATGAAGTAATCGCTGATAATCTACACATATTTTATCTCCATCGGCAAAAGGTTACCATTTACTTTTTATAATATCCATTATGTTACATTTTTGTCAATTTAATATTTATCCACAAGAAAACAATTTATAATTATTAAACTTGTTCTGGCTAACAGATTGTCTCTATGGTTTTTAACAAATCTGTTGGTTGGGTTCCAATTTTTACTGTTTTTACTTGTAGTATTTTCTCTATATCTGAAAGGGTTAGATCATCTAAAAATCTATTGTCTGTGTCTTTCATTGTAACATCTGGAATTAAAACTATATCGTTTTTTTCAATATGAGATGCGAGACCTTTTATTATATCTTCTCCAGATAAAAGACCGGTAACTGTCACGCTTTCACCAAAGAGATTATTTTTTATAGGAATTAAATTTATAGGAATATCTTTTTTTTGCATCTTTTCAATGAATTGATTTAGATAAGGAAAGAAAGATTCTCCTGTAAAAGTTACTAATCTTTTTTTTACTTTCAATTGCGGAATATTTACTTTTTTTGTCTCTTTAACAAAAAGCGGAACCATCCCAACGCCATTTTCAATCTGGAGAAAATCATCATAAATACTTGGAGAAGGAAAATTTTTCTGAGCTTTGATATAAAATTCATCGGCAAGATAAACAATTGCCATTCCGTGTTTCTTCTTAAATCTCTTTTGAAAGGCTTCAACAAGACTTATCACTTCCTCTGCTTTGCTTTTTGTAACTGGTTTTAAATTATTTTTATGATATTTTGTTAAACCCAAAGGTACAACTGCTATTGATGATACATAGGGGTAGAGTTTATATAAATCTAAAATTGTTTTTTCAAGAACATATCCGTCATTTATATCAGGGCAAAGTACAATCTGAGTGTGCATTCTAATTTTATTTTTTGCAAGCTTTTTAAGTTCCATTAAAATTGGTGGAGCTTCGAAGTTACCCAACAATAGATTTCTAACTTCAGGGTCTGTAGCATGAACAGAAATATATAAAGGAGATAAGAAAAGTTTTTTTATTCTATCGTAGTCTTCTTTTTTTAAATTTGTAAGAGTAATATAATTTCCATAAAGAAAACTTGCTCGGTAGTCTTCGTCTTTAAAATATAAAGATTTTCTTAAACCCTTTGGAAGTTGTTCTACAAAGCAGAAAAGACATTTATTCCTGCATCTTTTTATTCTAAAAGGTTCAACTTCAATTCCTAATTGTTCATCATATTTTTCAATAATCGAGGTATTTTTTTTGTTTTCTCTTAAAAATTTAACTTTTAATATATCTTCAACGGAATAATACATCAAATCGAGAACATCCTTTATCGCATGACCATTAATTGACAGTATTATGTCACCCTCTTTAAGTCCTGCCCTTTGTGCTGGACTTTGAGGTTTAATATATTCAATTCTAACTCCTCTGTGAATCATTAGATAATCTTACAATAGTATACTGAACAAATGATAATATGGATAGCAAGCTTACTCCTATGTACCATAAATTAGAGGGAAGAGACAGTTTGAAATTAACTGCTAAAATCACATATCCAAAGATAATTACCTGAGAAGCATTGTATATTTTCCCTAAAATTAGAGGTTTCATAATCTTTTTCTTTCTCAAGTAAGCTTCAAGCCATCCAAGAGCTACCAAAACATCTCTTATAAAAACAATTGAGACAAACCACCTCGGAACTAATTCCTGGATATAAAATATTGCCATAATGCTCAAAATAAGAAATTTATCTGCTAAAGGATCAAGAAATGTCCCAAACTTTGAAATTTGATTAAATTTTCTTGCTATTATTCCATCAAGACTGTCTGTTATGCCTGCAATGATAATTATTTTTAATGCCAAGGAATAATCTTTTGCATTCATTGCAAAGACAAGAAAGGGAACAAGAAAAATTCTAAGTGTTGTTAACATATTTGGAACTGTTATAATTTTATTGTTTGCCATCATAAATTATACTCTATGGAATGTTATAGGGCATTAAAAATTTTCTATTTAGTAGTCTCTCAATATATTTTTTTTCTAAGGCAAAATCAAAAATTTTTGTCTTCTCATAAGCTTTTTTGAATATTTTCTTTCCTATGCTCCTTTTTCCTTTAAGATAGTTTATCATGCCTCTTAAGAGAATACAATAAATAAGTCCTCGGGGATCATTACATTTTTTAAAATTTTTCTCTGCCTTATGAATGTAGTTAATTGCATTAGTGTAGTCTTTTTTATTTTTTTTACTTCTGTAAGTTTTTAATATCTCTAACATTGCCATGCTCCACAAGGTATAGGAAGAACTTACAATATCACCTATTTCTTCGTAGATTTTTAAAGCTTTTTTGAAATTTTTCTCTGCCCCTTTTATATCATCAAGCATTCTATAAGCATTCCCTACTCCGCAGTAAGAGTATGCAGAACCAAATTTATCATCTATTTTATTGAATATTTGATTAGCTTTTTTATAAAATTTTAATGAAATTAGAAAATCACCATTTACTCTTGAACTACCACCTAACCCACAATAGGTATAACCAATAGCGGATTTATCTTTTAATTTTCTGAAAATTGCCAAAGCCTCCTTAAAACTTTTTAAGGATTTTTTAATCCTTCCACCAAATCTCCATATTGTTCCTTCAGCCCAGAAAGTAAAAGCAATGCCTCTTTTATCCCCATGAGATTCGTAGAGTTTTCTTGCCTTTTTTATAATTTTTAGACCTTCCTTCCATTGACCTGTTGCTTTATAACATAAAGCTAAACCACTTAAACTGTCTGCCAAAGAAGTTTCTTCTTCCAATGCTTCAGCAAGCGCTATTGCTTCTTCATAAAATTGGATTGATTTTTCAAAATTACCAATTATTCTATTTAAATCGCCAAGAGCTATCAGACAGTCAAGAGTAAGTTGGAGGGCATTCTCCTTGATAGCCTTTTTATAGATTCTATTCCATAGAGCTATTGATTTTCTAAAAAATCCGTTACTTCTAAATTTTTCAGCTTTTTCAATAAGTTTTTCAGTTCTCACTTAATATTTTCCTTAATTTTTGCATAAATTTTTTATAATCTTTTTGCCCAAAAAATTCTGAGCCTATTACCAAAATATCAGCTCCTGCCCTGACAACTGTAGAGGAATTGTTAAGTTTAATCCCTCCGTCAACTTCAATTAAAACTTTTTTATTTCTATTTTCGATTAAATTCCTTGCCTTTTTAATTTTCTCCATACAGGAAGGAATAAAGGATTGCCCACCAAAACCAGGGTTAACAGACATTATAAGAAGAAGATCAATATCATTAACAATTTCTTCAATTGTATGTAAAGTTGTTGCAGGATTAAGAGATACTCCTGCTTTTGATCCCTTTTCTTTAATGTTTCCTATTGTTCTATGTAAATGAACAGAAGCTTCTACATGAACAGTCAATATATCAGCACCTGCTTTAATAAAATCATTAATGTATTTTTCTGGATTTACTATCATTAAGTGAACATCAAGGGGAACCGTTGCAACTTTTTTGATTGCTTCAACTATAAGAGGACCAACTGTTATATTAGGAACAAACAGTCCATCCATTACATCAATGTGAATCAGATCTGCTCCAGCTTCTTGAGCAAGTTTTATTTCTTCAGCAAGTCTTCCAAAATCTGCAGATAAAATTGAAGGCGCAATTAATACCACCTTTAATCCTCCCTTCTCCCTTTACTTACAAGTAATTTGATAGATTTTCCACCTTCCTGGGGTTCAGGTCTCTGAGCAATTACAATTTTTTCAGGATAAATCTCTGAATGAATATAAATAATTTGTTCTATCGGAATTCCCTTTTCATTTAATATTTTCTCAGCTTCCTCATAATTAATTCCTGTAACATCAGGAAGTATATTGAATCTTAAGCCTTTACTTACAATCACTCCAATTTCTCTGCCACTTTTTATTTTTGCTCCTGCAGGAGGATTCTGTTTTGATACTGTTCCAGTAGGTGCTTCAGAATATTCATAACCTTCTATTCGAATATAAAATCCTTTTTCCTTCAATATCTGATTAGCAACTACGATATCCTTACCTATTAAATCAGGAACTTCTGTGGTTCCTCCTAATACAATAAATGTTAAAAGTAGATACCCGCTTAAAAAACCTCCAGCAATGGCAATAATAATATACAAAAATTTTTTTAGCATCGCAAAATCCTTGCCATGAAAAAACCATCCATATCATGTATGTGTGGATAGGTTCTTATCATCCCTTTGTCAATATAAAGATCTTTAAAAAAAGAAATCTCACTATTTATAGTATAAAATTCTTCATGATTATGTAAAAACTTTTCAACTACTCTTTCACCTTCCTCTGGTTCTGTTGAACAAACACAATAAAGAAGTGTACCTCCTTTGGTCAAATACTTGGAAACATGATCAAGCATAAGAAATTGCATTTCTGAAAGTCTTGCTATTTCTGACTCACTACATCGATATCTTACATCGGGATTTCTTCTAATGACTCCAAGGGAGGAACAGGGAGCATCGAGAATAATTTTATTAAAATTATTTTTATCCCTGAATTCAAATATATCCATAAGTAAAGATTCAATTTTTATGTTAGGAAGAAACTTTTTTACTCTTTTAATGTTCTGGTTTAAAATTTTTAATCTTTCTTTATTTTTCTCAAGACAGAGTATTCTACCCTTTTCCATCAAAGCAGCAGAAAGCAGAGCTTTACCTCCTGGAGATGAACAAACATCTAAAATTGTATCATTTTCATATACTTCAAGAAAAAAACAGGCAAGTTGAGATGCTTCATCCTGAATTAGCCAAAAAAAGGGTAATTTTTGAAGAGCTTTTCTAATTTCATATCCTTTACCTTCTATCTTTAAACCTGATGGAGCATATTTTGTTGGATAAACTAAGAATCCTTTTTTATTCAAGTATTCGGCAATTTCATTTCTTTCTTTAGGTTTTACAGCTATTGTGAACGGAGGTTTATCATTGTTTGCCTTTAAAAAAGGTTCTATCTCTTCTTGAGTGAATCTTTTCAAATATCTTTTAACAAGCCATAGGGGATAAGAATATTTTATTGAAAGATATTTTTCAATATCAGTAAATTTTTCAGATAAAGGCAAAGGATACTCTCCAGATGGATATTCTCTTAAAAAATTTCTTAATATTGCATTCACAAGGGAAGGAAAACCCCTTAATGATTTTTCCACTTTAACAGATTCATTCGTTACCGCATAAGATGGGAGTTTCATAAAAATTAATTGATATATTGCACATCTTAGATTATTGATTGTTTTTGGAAGCAATCTTTTTTTATTTCTATAAAATTTAGCAAGAATCCAGTCAATAAAATAAAGGTTTCGCAAAACACCATGTACAATTTCTTTTAAAAATGCTCTATCATTTTCATTAAACTTGTTGAGAAGATTTTCAGTTAAAAGAATTTTTAAAGGTTTTCTTTTTTCAAAAAGATAAGTAAGAATTTCTACAGCTTCTTTTCTTGGATTTTGCTGTTCATAAACCATTTGAGAGCATCCTCAACTTTTTTTAAATTTACTGTAGTATCTATACAAGGACCAAAGGGTCTTTCGTTCAAAATTCCAATGACTGGTATTGGGTAAGTATCTACAATTCCACTTGAAAGGTCTCTTTCACAGGCAACTGCAATAATCGCATCGGGACGGAGTTCTTTAACAACCTTTCTTGCAATAGTTCCTCCAGTAGCAATTGATATGGCTACATCGTATTGCTCAGCAAGTTCGATAAGATCTTTTATTTTACATTGCCCACATCTTTTACATTTGAAAACATCAAAGGTAAGTCTTACATCACATTTTGAATTTTGAAGACAGTGAGGAAGAAGAAGTAAAATTTTATTAATTTTATAATTTAACTGCTTTACAAGAAAATTATTAACATTGACTATATGAGACTGAAAAATCACTTTTTTACTCTTTAAAAAAGCTCCAATCAACATTAACAAAGGATAGTAAATTTTAAGAACAAAACCCCTAAGAAAAATAATCCACACCCTCATTTATTTTTCTTCCACAAATAAATTCCTTTGCTGTCATTATTTTTTTTCCTTCAGGTTGTATAAGTAAAATTTTAATTGTACCTAAGCCTGTTCCTATTATCAACTCATCTTTTGCTTTAATAATTAAACCAGGGGGAGCTTTCTCTTCTAATGGTTGAGCTTTAATTATTTTTAATCTTTCCTTTTTAAAATAGCAGTATGCACAGGGCCAAGGATAGGTGCCACGGATAAGATTAAAAATTTCAATTGCTGATTTTTGCCAGTCTATTTTCCCATCTTCTTTTTTTAAAAGAGGAGCATAGCTAATCTGTCCTGTCTGCGGAGTTGGAGTAATAAGCCCCCTTCTCATTTTATCAATAGTCTCGATTACTAAATCTGCTCCAATTACTGCAAGTTTTTCTGAAAGACTCTGAGCATTGTCATCATCATCTATAGGGACTTCTTTTTGTAAAAGTATAGGTCCTGTATCCAAACCTTCATCAATAAGCATGGTTGTAACTCCTGTAATTTTTTCCCCTTTTATTAATGCCCACTGAATGGGGGCTGCACCTCTGTATTTTGGCAAAAGGGAAGCATGAAGATTAATGCACCCAAGTGCTGGTATTTCTAAGACCTCTCTTGGAAGTATTTTACCATAGGCTACAACAATTGCAATCTCAGGATTAAGCTTTTTCAGTGTTTCTATAAACTTTTCATCCTTTATTTTTTCAGGTTGTAAAACTTTTAATCCCTGCTTAATAGCTATTTCTTTTACAGGTGGTGGCTGAACATTTTTTCCCCTTCCCTTTGGTTTGTCTGGTTGGGTTATTACGAGTAAAATATTTTCATTATTTGCTATTAAATATTTTAAAGTAGGAACTGCAAAATCTGGTGTACCAAAAAATACAATTCCTTTTTTTATATCAGGCATGAGGATTTTATTTTCTTATTTTCTTATATTTTCTTCTGAAAAGTTCTCTTTTAAGGGGGCTTATTCGGTCAATAAGTAGAATTCCATCGAGGTGATCTATTTCATGTTGAAGGGCTCTTGCTAAAAGACCTTCTGCCTCAATTTCTATTTCTTTACCATTTTTATCTAATCCCTTTACAAAAACTTTTTGTTTTCTCTGTAATCTTGTAATAAAGCCCGGAATGCTAAGACAACCTTCTTCTGAAATGATTTCACCATCGGAGTTCACTATTTCAGGATTTACTAAAACAATAAGTGATTGATTTTCTTCTCTTGGTGATGTATCAACTACAATTATTCTCTTTGATACTCCAACCTGTGGTGCAGATAAACCAACTCCATTTGCCTTATACATTGTTTCAATCATATCATCAATCAATTTCTGGATATTTCCATTAATTTCATCCACAAAGGAAGCTTTTACCTTGAGAATGTCATCGGGGTATTTTTTGATTTCTAAAATTGCCATAAAAAATTATAACCTAAAAAACACTAAATTTGAAAAATTTTTTAGGATTTTTTTTAATTTCTTCAATCAGTTCCTTGATTTCTCTTACACTTTGTTTTAAATCTTCTGCTGTTTGTTTGTCTCTTAAAAGAAGAGAGAGAGTCCCTTGAGATTTCTCTATTTCATTGAGGAGGTTATCAAGTCTTTGTGATATATTAACCAAACTATTATATAACTCCGGTTCATTGATTAATTTACCAAGACTACCATGTGAGGAAGAGATTTTGTTGGAAAATTCTTCTAAGTTTTTTACTGTATTTGTAATGCTTGAGTAAAGTTCTTTATCTCGAGAAAGCTTTCCTAAACTTCCTTGTTTAATTTCTTCAGTTAATTTTTTTAATTCCGTAGCTACAGCATTTAAGTTATTGTAAAGAGATGGGTCTTTTATTAACTTTGGAAGAGTTCCTTCTGATTGTTCGAATTTTTGTATAAGGGAATCAATTTTCCCAATTAGTCCGTCTATTTTATTCATTGCGGTAACAGCTGTCGCGATAATATCTCTGATTTCTGTCTGTGGATAACCGTATATAACTTGACTTGGTTCAAAGGATTGTTTGGACTGTCCTGGTGAAAGCTCTAAATATTTATCTCCTAAAAGACCCAAAGTTTGAACAGTTGCGGTTGCATCGGATTTTAGGAAGTTTAGGATTTCCCTGTCAACTGATATTTTAACTATTGTGCCATGTTGTTGACTTAGTTTTATTTCTTTTACTTCTCCCACATCAACTCCAGCAATTCTTACTGGTGCTCCTGGTCTTAATCCCTTAACATCAACTATACTTACATTTAAAAGAATACGAGTAGTAAAGATAGATTGAATTCCCCCAGAAAATACGATAACAAAGAAAATTATCAAAAGGGTTAATGTGATGACAATTCCTACTTTCAAAGAAGCCCATTTAATTTGTTTCTTTCTATCAAACATTTTGTTTATTTTAATCGAGAATGAATAAAAAATGGTAGCCGACATTCCGAAAGGTTTAATATCCCGAGATATTATTCTCTTTTCTGTCACCTTCCTCTGTCACTCCTTCACTTTACTCCGTGAAGAGTCTCTTCCAGTATAATCTAATAATGAGAGAGAAATGGAAGGACAGACTAAGCGAATTGTCATTCTGAGGCACGAAGTGCCGAAGAATCCCCTCCTTTTCAATCGGAATGAGACCCTTCGGCTTCGCCTCAGGGTGACAATGTGATGGTCATTCTGTGGAGCTCAATGTTCCAAAGAATCTCTCGTTATTCTCCGGATATGGGAAAAAGGATGAGATTCTTCACTCCGCTACTGCTTCGTTCAGAATGACAAAAAAGGTAGAAAAATCTTACAAATACTTCTTGCTTGCCTGAATGATTTTCATCTGAGAGACTAAATCATCCTTTTTTTCTTCAGCAAGGTTTTTTATGTAATTGATTAAATTTCCAATTGCGTATAATTCCTCAATAGGCAAAGTTGCAAGCTCATCCATTTCTATTCCGCTTAAAATTGCCAAAGCCTCATCAAATTTGTTTTCCTTTAAAGCTAACTCTGCCTGTATAAGGATGCTTCTAATCTTAGATTGCTCCTGCAAAGGTTCTTTTTTGTTCATTTGGGGGTTCCTTTAATTGCTTTTTTACATCTTCCCAGGCTGATTTTAAATTGTTAAGTATATCAATACATTTTGAAATTGTCTCAACATCATTAAATAAATTAGCCCTTACAAGCTCACCTGCTAAGGTTGTGTAAATTAAACTCAGATTTTCAGCAATCTGCCCACCCCTTTGTCTGTCAAGGATATCATTAAGATAATACATTATATCTGTTGCTCTGCTAAGCTCTGTAGCTTTCTTCTTTACAAGTTCTGGGTCATCAAGTCCCTTAATTATAGACTCCTTTGCAATGTGAAGGGATACTATTGCTTTATCATAAAGCATTGTTATAAGTTCTAAAGCATCTGCTCCCATTACTTTACTCTGTAAATAGGCATCTACATAGGTCATTTTTTCCCTCCCCTTGTCATTTCTGATAGTGTTACAATAAAGTCCTGAATTCTTGAATTTATTTGATTCATCTGAGAAACAAAGGCTTCTAATGCTGCGTATTCTTTGCGAAGCCTTTCTTCATATTGAACAAGTGCGGTCTTTAAGTTTGATATTCTCCCCTCTATCTCATTAATCTGGGATTCTCCTGTACTTTTGTAGGAATTTACTGTTGATACATAAACATTAAGTTGTCTGCTGAATGAATCTTTTATATTTGTCAAAAGCTCTCTTAAACTATCAGGAGAAGATGCCTTCAATTCTGAAAGCCTGCTTGTATTTATGGAAATTGTTCCATTTGTATCTGAATAATTGATTAATCCAGCTCTAATGAGTGGGTCAATAAGATTGGAAAATCCTGTTTTAATTGTTGTTATGGTGCTATCACCCTGAAACTGGGCACCTTTGCCAGTCATCTGATTTACAATATTAATTACTCCATTGTACTGACTTGCAAATTCATTGAGAGTGCTGTCAATTTTTGAAAAATCATCACTTACTGTAACTGTTGCTTTACCTTCAGACTGCACTGTAATATCCAATCCTGTCAGTATTCCTTTAAAGGTGTTTGAAGGGGATGTAACTGGATTTGTAGAATTTCCTATTGTCAAAGAAGCATTCTGAGCATCCTGTAAGGTTTCAAGGCTTCCAAGTTCAGCTGGCAGAGCCTCTGCTTCAATAACAAAGGAAGAACCTGTTCTATCTGTTTCTTTTGTTGATGCACCCGCATCTGCCTCTGAAAGAAGAAGTCTGTAATCAGTTCCTGTGTAGTAAACTGATGCTTTAACAAAATTCTGGGAAGAATTAATATTTTTTACAAGGTCTTGTAGGGTTTGTCCTACTGAGTAATTTATATTATAGGTTACATTTTCTGTCGGAGATTTCCAGTATTTCAATGTGAAAGTGCCTGATGATGAAAAGGTGCTTGTAAGGGAGCTTAATCCTAATGTGCTTGCTCTCATTTCCGTTTGGGCAAGTTTATTTACAGTAAGATTCATTGTAATATTTGGTGTATCAGCTGAAGCAGTAGCTGTAAGCACCGATGTATTTGATGATGTAGCCTTCTTTGTTTTAAAAATACTGTCAATATTAAGATTACTTAAAAAACTCTGGATGCTGTTTAAAGCTCCAGAAAGATTAGAAAGACTTGATACTTTTGCCTGAGTAAGTGCCTTTTTCTGGGTAAGCTGTGTAATGGGCTGTTGTTTTATCTGAAGTAGTTTGTCAATAATTGTGCCTGTATCAAGAGTTCCTGTTAGCCCAGAAATATATAGGTCTGCCATTTTATGCCTCCTTAGAGTAAAAGACGCCTCTTAATTCTTCCATTCTTCTTAATATATCCACAATCCAGTCAGGTGGAATCTGACGGATTATTTCTTCTGTTCTCATATCAATAATTTTTGAAATAGGGATTTGAAGCTGTTCATCAATGTCAATCTGTAAATATTTTTCAAGCATGCTAAATTTATGTCTTATTTCCTCCATCATCCTATTAAGTTCTTCCTGAGACATTGTAACTCTATGAGTGTTCTGTTGCTGTTTTTCTGAATCAGTTTGAATGTTGATTTGATCTGTATTTGTCTGGATGGGTTGGGAGTTTTTCTGGTCAATAGTTTCCAATTTTCTATATGGGTTTATTATCATTATTTCCTTATCTATTCCATCCAGCCTCATCTTTCACTCCTTTAATTCCTTTTTTGAAAAGTTCCTTCGACTTACATCTCAGGACAACAATAAAGCTGTCATTCTGACACCTCTTTTCTGTCATTCTGAGCCTGAGCGAAGAATCTCCTCCTTTTACTATAATCAGAATGAGTTCCTTCGGTTTACGCCTCAGAACGACGCCTCGGGACATTTAGTCCCTCGGAATGACAGTAAAGGTGTCATTCTGAGCCTGAGCGAATGCGAAGGCGAAGAATCTCATCCTCCTTAATCCCTCCTTTAAATCGGAAGGAGGGTTTCCCCTCCTTCCATCATCACTTATTACCTCAATAACTGTAGCACAAGCTGAGGTAAGGCATTTGCCTGTGCAAGCATTGCCATACCTGCCTGCATTCTTATCTGCATTGTGGTAAAGGTACTCATTTCTTCTGCAAAGTCTGTGTTACGAATAACATTTTCTGCTTCCTTTGTGTTGTCAAAGGATGCCTTCTGTCCATCCCATATAGCCTGTAGATTATTGATTACTGAACCAATTTGAGTTCTGATTGTGTCAACTCTTTGCAAGGCTGTTTTAACTATATCAAGGGCTAACTCAGCATTTTCATTATTTGTTACATCAAGGGAATAAAGATTTTTCATTGTAGAAATTCCAGTTGCACTTATGCCGAGTCCTTCTGATGTATCTGATATACCTGAAAAGTCGTAGTTATAGTTGTTAGTTCCCATAATTACCAATTTTCCAACCTGAATTGCAGATCCTGTTGAACTATTGGCTACTGTAGCAGATACATTTAAAAATTGTCCCAAATTAATTGGTTGACCTGTATCATTTCCTACTTCTACTCCAATTGTTTCACCTTGTGTTACAAGAACAAGTTTATTATTTTCTGCCCTTGCACTTATATTTACCCCCTTTTCAGAAGCTTTAGAATTTATTGCTGTAACAAGATCAGAAAGAGAAAGAGTAGAGTTTGCTCCAATATTAATTTCTATAGCTGAGGTAGCACTTGTACCTACAAAAAATTTTATTGTAGCACTTCCGCTTGTTCCTGATTGAATATCAGTCCATACAGCAGAAGCGGTACTCATATTTGTAGCTCTTGCTGAAATTCCAGCATTTTGAAGGGCTTTAGAGTTATTGATATTATCAGCTATTGTCTTTGCATCAACGACTGTTAATCCCGTGGAAACATCAATACCATTTACTATAGCTTTATCATTAGCTGAGTCAAAGCCAAAATTTCCAGTATCACTCGTAAGCGTAGCATAACCATTTGTAGAGCTTTGAGCAACAAACTTACCAACAACCATATATGCACCAAGGTCATTGGCTTTAACTGAGTTTATTCCAACTGTAATTGTCTGATCTGCCCTTGCTCCATAGTGGATGACTTTATCAGAGAAGGTTCCATCAAGAAGTTTAATACCGTTGTACTCTGTGTCTGTGCCAAGTTTCTGTATGGCGTCAACGAGGTTTGAAATATCTCTCTGGAGGGCTGCACGGGCATTTGGGTCATTGATGTCATTTGCTGCAGACTGTGCCTTTGTGTAGATTGTTTTTAATTTGTCAAAAATTTGTCCAACATTAGTTTCAGCAATCTGAAGGGCACTTATACCTGTCTGAATGTTACGATTACCTTGCTGTAAAGCTGCTGCAACAACACTTAGCTGGTCCGCAATAAAGAGTCCTGCTGCATCATCTGCTGCAGAAAGGATTCTGTTGCCTGTTGAAATTCTTAAGAGAGACTTGTTCATTGCCCTTTCATTTTGTAAAAGGGCTGTGTGTGTTACTGCTGCTTCTGCGTTAAAATTAATTCTTAATGCCATGGTTTAAACCTCCATGTTTTTTTATTTTTTGGATGCCTCCTGCATCCAGACAGCTTAGGATGAATTTACTCCTTCACCTCCTTTCCATCCTGCTGTCTTAAATTTATATATCGGTGGATTTTTAAAAAAGTTTAGTGGAAGGGGGATTCTTCGCTATCGCTCAGAATGACGGGAAAGAAAATAATAGAGGGGGAGACCCTTCGCTTGCGCTCAGGGTGACAAAAGGGAAAGTCAGGGTGACTCTCCCCCCTTTTTCCGTCACCCTGAGGGCGTAAGCCCGAAGGGTCTTATGAGGTTCTTCGAGGCTAACACCCCTCAGAACGACATTTAGAGGTGTCATCATGAACGGAGTGAATAATCTCAAAGAGGTCCTTCGCTATTGCTCAGGACGACAAAGGGATTTTACAGGACAACAAAAAAAGTCCAAGAAGACATAGGGGAAAAGCAAGGGCGACAAAATAAGGACATCAAGCCCATCGGAATTACAATGTAGGAGTAGATTCTCTATTTTTCTATCGGCAATTTTAATTAGCCATTGAAATTTGACAATTTTTCCTCTCATAGGCAAATATAAAATATGCAGAAAAAGAATGGAAAACCTTATACAAAGGAAGAAGTAAGACAAATCATAATCACAGAGCTTCCAAAACTCATTAAGAGAGATATTAAACTCAGGGAGTTCATATCTCGTCTGTTTGAGGAAAAATTTGCTGACAAGAAAAAAACAGAAGATAGATTTGAGCAATTACTAAAAGAAATACAACAACAGAGACTGGAAAGCGAAAAAAAATGGGAAGAAAATAATAAAAGATGGGAGGAAAACAATAGAAGATGGGAGGAAAATAATAAAAGATGGGAGGAAAACAATATAAGATGGGAGGAAAACAATAAAAGATGGGAAGAACAGAAGAAACTTTGGGATGAACAAAATAAAAAGTGGTGGGAAAATCAAAAGAAAATTGGTGCAATCCTTGAAGAAATTAAACTTCTTCATAGAAAACATGACACATCAATTGGAGCTCTTGGTGCAAGATGGGGATTCAGGGCTGAATCATCTTTCAGAGATGCCATAAAAGGAATTCTTGAAGAGAGTTTCCCTGTACAGGTGCAGAGATACAAAGCAAAAGATGAAGAGGGTATTGTTTTTGGAAAACCTGACCAAATAGAGCTTGATTTAATAATAAAAAACGGAGAAGTTATAGTAGCTGAAATAAAATCATCGATAAGTAAAGGTGATGTAGCAACCTTTTTAAGGAAAATAGATTTTTATGAACAAAAAGAAGGCATCTCAGTTAAAAGAAAAATAATGATATCTCCTATGTTTGACTATGGAGCAAGGGAGTTTGCTTTATCATCTGGCATAGAAGCTTATGGTTATCCAGAAGAAGTTGATTTCAAAGATTTACAAAAAGATTAATAAATTATCTTCCCAAAAATTTTCTTGGTTTGCCTGCGCCCTGTGGAGGACCTACAAGTCCATCCTGTTCAAGTAAATCCATTATCCGAGCTGCGCGATTGTAACCAATCTTGAATCTCCGCTGTATAAGAGATATGGATATCTCACCTGTCTGTGTTGCATATTCAATGACCTGTTCATAAAGTTCGTCCCTTTCTGTTTCCTGTGTTTTACCATTGTCTTTTTTGTTTTCTGGTATCTCTATGGATTCAAAAAGGGAATAATCAGGGCTACCCTGACTGCGTAGGTATTCAGTGACTGATTTAACCTCTTCTTCACTTACGTAGGCACCGTGAACTCTTATTATTTTTACACCTGAAATCATAAAAAGCATATCTCCCATGCCAAGAAGTTTCTCAGCTCCCTGACTATCAAGTATTGTTCGGGAATCAATCCGAGATGATACCTGAAAGGCTATTCGTGCAGGAAAGTTAGCTTTTATTATTCCTGTTATTACATCAACGCTTGGTCTTTGTGTGGCTACAACAAGATGAATTCCCGATGCCCTTGCCATCTGAGCAATTCGGGTAATTGATTGTTCTACTTCTGTGGGTGCTGTAAACATTAAGTCTGCAAATTCGTCAATAAATACAACTATGTATGGAATCTTTTCTTCAATTGGAACTGACTGGTTAAAGCTATCTATGTTTCTGAATCCACGAGATGCAAAGAGTTTATATCTTCTTTCCATTTCAACAATGACTTTTTTCAATGCCTCTGAGGCTTCCTTTGGTTCTGTGATTACAGGATACATAAGATGGGGAATATTTTCATAGGTTGAAAGTTCAAGAAGTTTTGGATCAATAAGAAGCAATCTTACATCATGGGGTGTGGCTTTGTATAGGAGACTCAGTATCATTGTATTTAAACAAACACTTTTACCTGAACCTGTTGCTCCAGCAACCAAAAGATGGGGCATCTTTGCAAGGTCTGTTACAACGGGATTACCGTAGATGTCTTTGCCCAAAGCAAGGGTAAGATAGGATGAAGAGTTCTGAAATTTTTCTGAGGAAATTATCTCACCAAGCCTTACGATCTGACGTTTTTTATTGGGGACTTCAATTCCAATGGCTGATCTACCAGGAATTGGATATATTCTTATGCTCTGGGCTTTAAGGGAAAGGGCAAGTTCATCACTTAGGGTTATTATTTTGCTTAGTTTTATTCCACTTGCTGGCTCAAATTCATACATGGTAACAACAGGTCCGGGATGAACCTCTTTAATACTGCCATGAATACCAAATTCAGAAAATCTTGCTTCAATACTTCTTGCTGAGGCAATAATTTCATCCTTTGAAATAGTCTCTTCTGTTTTTTCAATCTTAAGCAAGGAAAGAGGTGGGACAAGAAACCCCTTTTGTTCTGCTTCTATTTTTTGCTTTTCATCAATATCTTTGCTCTTTAAAATCTTAGGTGGTTCTTTAAGAGGGGGTCCTGGTTTTGAGACCTTGACTACTTTAATTTCCGAAGAAGTCTCAGACTCTAAAGGAGTTTCCTCCTTTCTTCTTTTGATTATTTCGGGTTTTATTAAAATAATTGATGCAATGAAAACAGAAGCCCATAAAATATAGGTTCCTGTAAGGGATATGAATTTTTCACTCTCATAAAAGGCAATGAAAGATAATCCTTCTGGAATCTTTATATATAATTCAACTTTTTCCCTCAGAGGTTCCAGCATAACAGAAGAGGAAAAGAGTATTATCAAAACCCAAGGGAGCTTTATAATCTCCATTGGATTGCCGATAAATCTTTTTATTCCCAAAAAAAGAATCAATGGCGGGAGTAAAAAACCTCCAACTCCAAAAATACTAAGTATAAGGTCAGACAGATAGGAACCTACTATTCCTCCGTAGTTTAGAGGTTTTGCTTTTGTATAGGTTAAAAAGGAGGGATCAAGATAGTAGTAGCTAAGCAGACTTACAGCAAGGTATACGGCAAAGGCAATTAACAAGATTGATTTAAAGACATCGGAGGCGGAAAAACTCTTAGAATTCTTTTTTATTGATTTAGGTTTTCTGTAATAAGCAACTTTTTTAATTTTTCTATCTGCTATTTTTTTTTCCATTAGCTTCTAAAAGAATATAACAAAAAAATCACTCCTGCTAAAACCCATCGATAATATATGAAGAGGTTTAGAGGATATTTTTTTAGGAAATTAAGAAGAAATTTGATTGCAATAATTCCTGTAATAGCAGCAGAGATTAATCCTACAAGAAAAAGAGAATAATCATAGGAATACCCAATTTTTACGGATTTATAAAAATCAAGTGTTGCAGCTCCAGCTATTGCAGGAGCAGAAAGTAAAAAGGAGAACTTTGCAGCATAATCTCTTTTAAGTCCTTTAAAAAGTCCTGCTGTTATAGTTATTCCAGAACGAGATACACCAGGAATAAGAGCTATTGCCTGAGCTGTTCCAATTATAATTGCATCAGAAAGAGTAATGGAGTCACGTTGTCTTTTACTAACTTTTTCAGCAATTAGCATCAGTACTCCAACTGTAACAAGGGTAAAAACAATAATTAAAGGATTTCTCAAAGAGCTTTCTATTAAATCATGGAAGACTAAACCAGCAACAGCAGCAGGTAGTGTTCCGATTATTAAATACCCAAGCATTTTTCTGTCTTTAAAAAATATATCGATCCAGTCTCTCCAGAAGCAGTAAAAAAGAGAAAGTAAAGTACCAACATGAACAGCTATATTAAAACTTAAAGAATTAAGCGGACCAGTCCATCCAAAAATCCATGGAGTAATAACAAGATGAGCAGTGCTACTTATAGGAAGAAACTCTGTAATCCCTTGAATAATTCCAAGAATCAATGCCTTGATTAATTCGTCCACAGCCTCCTCCATTTATTATTTCTTTTAAGTGGTTTAAAAATTTAAGACTTAAAAAAAAGAGTAACACAGCATTGGATTTTTATTCAAATCAAAGCCGAAGAGGAGAAATCTCATTCCGATTTTATTTTTTTCATTCTTAAAACTACAACCTGTTATTCTGAACGAAGCATAAGAGGAGCAAGGAATCTCTTACTTTTTTCCCTTGATAAACTGAGACCCTTCACTGCATTCAGGATGACAGTGAAATGGTCATCCTAATCTTCCTATTCTGTCATTCTGAAGGAGCGTAAGCGACTGAAGAATCTTTTCAACCTACACAACCTATAGAAAGATATTTTTCGGAGTATTGAAAACTTCACAATGAGACAGTAATTGACTTATTGTAAGATATACAGAGATAATATCTTTATATGGCATACAATGATTTAAGAGAATTCTTACAAGTTCTCGAAAAAAAAGGATTACTTCATAGGGTTACTGTAGAAGTAGACCCTATCCTTGAAATTGCCGAAATTACTGATAGAATGTGTAAAAGCCCAAATGGTGGAAAAGCCCTGTTTTTTGAAAAAGTAAAGGGATCACAAATTCCAGTTGTTACAAATATATTTGGCTCCTTTGAAAGAATGTGCCTTAGCCTTGAAGTTGAAAGCCTCGATGATATTGGAAAGAGAATAGAACAGCTTTTACACCAAAGCCCGCCAAAGACTTTCAAGGAGAAAATTAAGGCACTTTTTGAATTAATTGAAGTAAGTAAGTATCTTCCAAAAAGAGTAAGTAAAGCTCCCTGTCAGGAAGTAATAAATCATGAACCAGACCTCAATAAACTTCCGATTTTAAAAACCTGGCCTAATGACGGAGGCAGATTCATAACTTTTCCAATGGTCTTTACTCGGGATCCTGACACAGGGATTCAAAATTGTGGAATGTATAGAATGCATGTCTATGACGAAAGAACAACAGGAATGCATTGGCATATTCATAAAGACGGTGCAGTGCACTACAGAAAATATAAAGAACTCGGTAAAAGAATGCCTGTAGCAGTTGCAATTGGCAGTGACCCAGCTGTGATTTATTCTTCTACTGCACCTCTTCCCTACGGAGTTGATGAGATGGTTTTTGCAGGATTTTTAAGAAGGAAACCCGTTGAAATGGTAAAATGTATTACCTCTGATATAGAAGTTCCGGCTAATGCAGAAATAGTCTTAGAAGGATATGTTGACCCTCATGAATTAAGAGATGAAGGTCCCTTTGGTGACCACACAGGGTTTTACTCCCCAGTAGATAAATTTCCTGTTTTTCATATCACTTGTATTACCCATAGAAAAAATCCAATATATCCTGCAACAGTTGTTGGTAAACCTCCAATGGAAGACTGTTATATGGGTAAGGCAACAGAAAGAATTTTTCTACCACTTTTAAGAATGCAATTTCCTGAAATAAGAGATATGAATCTTCCTATGGAAGGAGTATTTCACAATGCTGCTATTATATCAATAAAAAAGCAGTATCCAGGACACGGGAAAAAAATAATTCACGGACTATGGGGCATGGGTCAGATGAGCTTTTCAAAACTGATAATTGTTGTAGATGAAGATGTAAATGTTCAGGATTTATCAACAACTGCATGGAAAGTCCTCAATAATGTAGACTGGCGAAGGGATGTAATTATTTCTGAAGGTCCTGTTGATGAACTTGATCATGCATCAAGTTTTCCAAGATTTGGTGGCAAAATGGGAATTGATGCAACCCGTAAAATGCGCGAAGAAGGAATGATGAGAGACTGGCCTGAGGAAATTACTCAGGCAAAGGAAATAAAAGAGCTTGTTACAAAAAGATGGCATGAATATGGATTCTAATCTTTCCCTCGGAATTGATGTAGGAAGTGAAACAGCCAAGATTGCAATTATAAATAAAGAAGGACATCTCATTGAAAAACGTTATTTGAAACATTTTGGCAAACCCGGTGAAATAGTATCAAACCTTTTAAAAGAGATTTTTTCTATTTATAAAAATCTAAAAATATGTTTCACAGGAGTAAGCGGAAGATTTATTGCCAAGAAGGTTTCTGCTCCCTATGTAAATGAAATTGTCTCCCAAGCTACTGCAACATCCTTTTTTTATCCCCAAGTAAGAACAATTATTGAAATTGGTGGAGAAGATTCAAAGCTTATTTTTCTTGATACTGGAGGAAGAATAAAGGATTTTTCATTAAACAGCATTTGTGCTGCTGGAACAGGCTCTTTTCTTGAACAACAGGCAGAACGCCTTGGATTAAGCATAGAAGAATTCAGTGAACTTGCAACAAAATCCTCAAGACCTTCAAAAATTGCAGGTCGTTGTAGTGTTTTTGCAAAATCGGATATGATTCATCTGCAACAGATTGCAACACCTATAGAGGATATTATTGCTGGCTTGTGTTTTGCCCTTGCAAGAAATTTCAAGGCTACAATGTTTAAAGGAAGAGAAATTAAACCATTAGTTGCCTTTCAAGGTGGAGTTGCTGCTAACAAGGGAATGATAAAGGCTTTTAAGAAAATTCTCAGGATAAATGAAATTCTTGTGCCAGAGCATTTTGAGGTCACTGGTGCAATAGGTGCAGCCTTAAAGGGCTTTTCAGGAGAGGTTTATTTAAATGAAAAAATAATTGAAAAACTTAGTGAAATCAAAGCAGAGATTGAATATGGACTACCTCCCCTGAAGCCTCCTAAAACCTCTTATTCTGATGCACCCTCACACTCTTATTTTAAGGCACCATTGCTATGTAATTCTGAGTCCCCATCACCCTCTTATTTTGAAGCATCATCGCTCTGTCATTCTGAGCCACCCCCATCCTGTCATTCTGAGCGAAGCGAAGAATCTCCTCCTTCAGCATATCTTGGAATAGACATTGGTTCAGTTAGCACCAATATTGTTTTATTAGATGAAAAGGGAAATCTTCTTATAAAAAAATATCTTCCTACTGCAGGAAAACCCATTGATGCAGTAAAAAGAGGTTTAAGAGAAATTTCAGAAAAATTTCCATCAATTGTGATAAAAGGAGTAGGTGTTACTGGTTCAGGCCGTTATATGATTGCAGATTTTGTAGGAGCCGATGTAATCAAAAATGAAATTACTGCCCATGCCCGTGGAGCTTTTCATTATGACCCAACAGTTGATACAATTTTTGAAATTGGAGGACAGGACTCAAAATATATCCGTCTTAAAGATGGAAATGTAATAGATTTCGAGATGAACAAAGCCTGTGCAGCAGGTACAGGTTCATTTATTGAAGAACAGGCAGACAAACTTGGAATAACCCTTGAAGAGTTTCAAAATCTCGCATTTTCCTCTGAAAAACCCTGCAGACTTGGAGAAAGATGCACAGTCTTTATGGAAAACTCTCTTGTTATTAATCTTCATAAAGGTGCTAAAAAAGAAGATATTGTTGCAGGACTCTGTTACAGCATAGTGGAAAATTATATAAACAGGGTTGTTGCAGGAAAATCAATTGGCAAAAAAATATTCTTTCAAGGCGGTGTAGCCTTTAATAAAGCTGTTATATCTGCCTTTGAAAACTTTCTAAAAAGCAAAATTGGGGATTCCTTTGAATTAATTATTCCTCCAAACCATGAAGTCATGGGGGCAATCGGTTCTGCCTTAATTGCTAAGGATGCGATGAAAAATGGTAAGGCAAGCAAATTCAAGGGATTTACTTTAAAAGATAAAGATTATAAAATTTCCTCCTTTGAATGTAAAGGCTGTCCAAATTATTGCGAAATAAACAGAGTAAAAATTCAAGGAGAAGAAAATTACCTTTTTTATGGAGGCAGATGTGAAAAATACGAAAAGCAGGATTACCTAAACATAAATTTAGTTAATCCTGTAAGTATAAGAGAAGATTTACTATGGAAAACACATAAAGAATATGAGGAAAAGTATGGTAATAGGAAAGCTCCTACAATAGGAATTCCCTATATATTTTACTTCTTAGAACAGCTTCCCTTCTGGAGTACACTTCTTTGGGAGCTTGGATTTAAAGTAAAAGTATCAGAAAAAACCAACAAGGAAATAATCAATAAAGGAGTTGAAAAAGTATTATCTGAGGCATGTTTTCCTCTTAAAGTTGCCTATGGACATATAGCTGATTTAATTGAAAAGGGTGTAGACTTAATTTTTCTTCCAAGTTTTATAAATTTAAATCTCCATGACGAATATGAAAGAGGTCTTGCCTGCCCTCTTGTGCAGACAATTCCCTATGTAAGTAGAGGAATGTTTAAAGAGGCAAAGATAATTATACCGAGGATTGATTTTTCAAGGGGTTTTGATTATCTTAAAAAGGAACTTCAGAATGTTTTTAAAGGAATTGTTAATTTAAAAAATCTGGACACAAAAATAGATGTTGCAAGGCAAAAACAAAAAGAATTTGTTACTAACCTACAAAAGGAAGGATTAAAGTTACTTGAATCTTCAAAGGAAAAAACTCTTGGTCAGGTTACCACTGTTATTATTGTTGGAAGAGCCTACAATTCTTTTGATAAAGCAGTAAGTCTTGATATATCAGGAAAACTAACAAAAATGGGAGTTCTTCCCATACCATTTGATATGCTTCCCTTTGATAATATCAACATAAAGGATACATGGAGCAATCTTTATTGGCGTTCGGGACAGAGAATTATAAGGGCAACAAAATTCATCCAAAAATTAGACTCCCTCTATCCTGTTTTTATCACCAATTTTTCCTGCGGTCCTGACTCCTTCATAATCAATTATTTCAAAGAAGAAATGGGTCAACATCCCTATCTTATTTTAGAAATCGATGAACACAGTGCCGATGCAGGTATTGTCACAAGGTTGGAGGCATTTATAGATAGTATTAAAAACAGAAAAGACGATAAACCAATTGAAAAATCTGTATTTTTACCTCTGTTATCAAAAAGTTCAAATTCTGATCTATCAAAGAGAACAATATTCATTCCAAGAATGTCTGACCATGCCTTTGCCTTAAAGGCAGCCTTTAATTACTGCGGAATTGATGCAGAAGTTATGCCTCCTTCAGATAAAACATCTATTGAGCTTGCCAGAAAACATGTTTGTGGAGGAGAATGTTTTCCCTATTTGGTAACCCTTGGAGATATGCTAAAAATTGTATATTCAAAAGATTTCAATCCTGAAAAAACCGCCTTTTTCATGCCTTCTGGAGCAGGTCCCTGCAGATTTGGACAGTACAATATCTCCCATAGAATGATGCTTAAAAAATTGGGATTTGAAAATGTTCCTGTCTATTCACCTCAGCAGGATGCTCAGTTTTATAGAGATTTAAATATTGCAGGCGGTGATTTTTCTTTAAGAGCCTGGCAAGGAATTGTTGCTTACGGAATCCTCACAAAACTACTTCTTCAGTGCAGACCCTATGAAAAAAACAAAGGAGAAACAGAAGCTTTATATGAACAGTATCTTCAAAAAATTTTCGAAGTCTTAAAAAGTAAAAATGGTAACTTTGATACTTTACTGAAAAATATGAGAAAGGATTTTGAAAATATTCCGAAATATAAAGATAAAAAACCACTTATAGGAATTGTAGGAGAAATATTTGTTCGTTCCCATGCCTTTTCTAATGAAAACCTGATAAAAAGGCTTGAATCCTTAGGAGTAGAGGTTTATTTAACACCTATTGAAGAATGGATTCACTATTTAAATAAAATGGCATTGAGAAAAGCCTTGATAAAAAAGGATAAATCTGCTATTATAAAAATTCTTATTAATAAATTTTTCCAGTGGAGGGTTGAAAAGAAATTTTTGAAAAATTTCAAAGGAGAATTAAAGTTTATCAAAGAACCCTCAATTAAGGAAATTTTTAAATTTGCATCGCCCTATGTTCCTGATAGTTTTGAAGGAGAAACCGTTTTGAGTATAGGTAAAAGTATAGATTTGATTAAAAAAGGAGCAAGCGGATTAATAAACACAATGCCCTTTGGATGTATGCCTGGTGCAATTGTAACTGCTTTATTAAGATTTATTCAAAGAGATTACAATATACCTGTAGTATCCCTTGCCTTTGATGGACTTAATTCAACGGTAAATGAGCTTTGGCTTGAAGCTTTTATAGAGACAATAAAAAATAAAGGAGGTGAATAGAGTGGGAAGTGTTCTTAAGTGGAGGAAGAAAAAGATTAAAAAGCACAAATACAGAAAACTCCGTAAAAAAATGAGAGCATTAAGAAGAAATAAATAAAAGGAAGACTTATGAAAGAATTAATTAGTTTAAAAGAACAGATTGCTTTAATAGAGGCAGAAATTAAGGTTCTCTCTGATAAAGTTACTGAAATAAATAAACAGATGGATAAACTTAATGATGTTGCCCTTGAAATTAAAGCAATCAAACTTTTTTTAAAAAGAGCTTTTCCTGATTTTTCAAAGGAGTATCCTGAAATACTGAAAAAATTGAGCAAAAGGGAGTAATTAAGGGTGATCAAACCTTTCAGCACCACTGGTATCGGAAGTATGCCACACAGTGCGCCTTTTAAAGCCTGTGAGTTGATTATTAGCTCCTTTGATATACCATTCTGGCCTCAACTTCCAAAATACTCATCAAAGGAATTGATGATTCCTCAATTTTCTGAAGGATTACCATGTATTGTAGTTGAAGGTGATAAATTTTATCTAAAAAAGAATGATGAATTAATTACAGAATGGCTTACAAACTATTCTGAACAGAAAGAATCACCTATCAGTAAAGACTTTGCCAGTGGAATCTATAAAATGAGGGAAATCTTAGAAACTAAAAAAGTTGAAATATTCAAGGGTCAAATTACAGGTCCTTTAACGTTTAACCTTTCTCTTAAAGACGAAGAAGGAAAGCCAGTTTATTTTGACGAAACTTTAAGAGAACTCATACTAATGCATTTAAAAGCAAAGGCTAAGTGGCAGTTTAATTTTTTAAGAACCTTCTCAGAAAGTGTTATAATTTTTATAGATGAACCAATACTTCAGGCATTAGGTACCTCAGCTTATATTTCAGTAGAGCAGGCAGAGGTGATAAGACTTATAGAGGAGTTAGCTTCTTATATTAAAAACTTAGGTGCTAAAGTAGGGCTTCACTGCTGTGGAAGGGCTGACTGGAGAGAGATTTTAAATTTAAGTATTGACATATTAAGCTTTGATGCTTATTTCTTCTTTGATTTTTTTAAAATATATAAACAAGAAATTAATAATTTTCTCACAAAAGGCGGATACATAGCCTGGGGATTTGTACCAACAACGGATGATTTAAGGGAATTAGATGACGAAAAAATAATCACAACAGCCTTGTTAAAAATAGAAGAAATTGGGAAGGAAATTCCTCTAATTTATCAAAAATCCCTTCTTACACCATCTTGCGGGATGGGATCCCTTGATGAAAAAGACTCCCTTAGAGTCTGCAGTATTCTTAAAAGTTTAAAAAGTAGATTTTAAATGACAGAGGGAATTTTTATATCCTTTGAGGGAATAGAAGGTTCGGGAAAATCAACTCAGGCAAAACTTCTTGAGGTAAGACTACGTGAGAATGGATTAAAGGTTATGTATACCTTTGAACCTGGCGATACTGAGTTAGGCAAAAGGTTAAGGAATGTGTTATTAGATGAAGAATTAAAAATCCATTCAATTAGTGAACTTTTACTATATTTTTCAGATAGAATTCAGCATGTAGAAGAAAAAATAAAGCCTCTAATTGATGAAGGATTTATAGTTATATCTGATAGATTTACAGATTCAACCTTGGCTTATCAAGGATATGGAAGAGGTGTTTCCTTAGATTTAATCAATACACTAAATAAAATCTTACTAAATGAATTCAAACCCCATTTGACTGTACTTTTAGATTTACCAGTAGAAATAGGGCTCACAAGAAATAAAAAAATTAATAAAAAAGACAGATTTGAAATTGAAGAGATTTCTTTTCATAATAGAGTAAGGCAGGGTTTTTTAGAGCTTGCATCAAAAGAGGCAGAGAGATTTATTATTATTGATGCTACCCAACCAATAGATGAAATAGCAAAGGAAATATACGAAAAGGTAAAAGTAAAATTAAAAGTGTTTTAAAAATGAGTTTTAAGAAGATTGTCTCTCAAGAAAGGGCTATCAGAGTTCTTCAAGGAACAATAAAAAAAGAAAGGATTCCCTCTGCTTTTCTTTTTATAGGTGAACCATATATTGGTAAAACTACAACAGCAATAGAGTATGCAAAGGCTTTAAACTGTCTTGATAATGATAATTTTGATAGCTGCGATTTCTGTAAGTCCTGTAAAAAAATAGAAAAGGGGATTCATCCAGATCTTAAAGTTGTCACTGCAGAAAAGGATACTATTACAATTGATAATATTCGAGATTTGGAAGAATTTGTATCCCTTCAATCCCTTGAAGGTAAATATAAAGTAGTAATAGTAAAAAATGCTGACAAAATGAATCAATACGCAGCAAATGCGATGTTAAAAACCCTTGAGGAGCCTCCTCCTAACACTGTACTCATACTTACCTGTGAAAACATTGATGCTTTGCCAGAGCCTCTTGTATCCAGAACATTTAAGGTTTTTTTCAATCCTCTTTCTAAAGAGGCAATTAGCAGATTAATAGATGAAAAACATATCCTCTGTAATTCTGATATACTTCCCTCTTGTCATTCTGAGCGAAGCGAAGAATCTCCTCCTTTTAATATAATCGGAATGAGTTCCTTCGGCTTACACCTCAGGACAACGCCTCAGAGCATCGAATCCCTCGAAATCACCCTGAGCAAAGGCGAAGGGGAAGAATCTCTCAAGGAAGAACTTATTAAATTTTCAATGGGAAGACCAGGACTTTTTATTTCAATGGATATACTGAGAAAGATAAAAGATTTTAAAGAAACCCTTAATTTTAATAAAATTAAAAAATCACCATGGAAGCATAATGAAGATTTAAAATGGTGGCTTGATTTTGTTTTTATAATGTTAAGAGATAGAATATGTCAAAAACTTTTCGGTGATAAGATTACAACCTATTTCTCCTTTGAAAAAAGTTTTTACAGAGAAGAGATTACATTAGAAGAACTCTTTATCTGTTATGATCAACTACAAAATATAAGAAAAAATGTAGATTTAAACCTAAATAAATCGATATTATGGAACTATATAAATCAAATCATGAGGAGAGTTTTAAATGAGTAAAATAGTCTATGTCAGATTAAGACCCTTTGGAAAAGTTTATCGTTATTTTACCAATATAGAAGAAATACAACAGGGGAATAAAGTAGTAGTAGAGGGTGATTTTGGACTTACTATTGGGACAGTTTTAGCTATCTCTCAAGATAATGCAGATTCTCTTAAACCTGTAATAAGAGTTGCGACTGATGAAGATATTGAAAATTTTGAAAAAAATCTTATTCTTGAAAAAGAAGCAAAAAATTTCTGCCTTGAAAGAATAAATGAAAGAAAACTTCCTATGAAACTTCTTGTAGTTGAGTGCGCCCTTGACAGAAGAAGAATAATTTTTTACTTTACTGCGGAAGGTAGAATTGATTTCAGAGAATTGGTTAAAGATTTAGCATCCAAATTTAAGACAAGAATAGAAATGAGGCAAATTGGTGTAAGAGATGAATCTAAGTATCTAGGCGGAATAGGTGTCTGTGGAATGGAGATATGCTGTAAAAAGTATATAAGCTTTTTTAAACCAATCTCGCTTAAAATGGCAAAGGAACAAGAAATTACCTTAAATGTATCAAAACTTTCTGGTGTTTGTGGAAGACTTAAATGTTGCTTAAGATATGAATACTTTGGCGAAATAGAGGAAGTTGTAGATGAAGAAATAATAACTCAGGATGAAAAGGAACCTGAAATAAAAAGAATTTCCCATATTCTTAAAGGAACTGAAGATGAAACATTTGAGGAATCACGGGGAGGAAAAAATGAATCAAAATAAAGGATTTTACATTACAACGCCAATTTATTATGTTAATGACATTCCTCACATTGGACATGCTTATACAACCTTATCTGCAGATATACTTGCAAGATATATGAGGATTAAGGGTAGAAAAGTATTTTTTTTGACAGGAACTGATGAACATGGACAGAAAGTTGAAAGGGCAGCTCGTGAAAGAGGTAGATTTCCAAAGGAGCATGCTGACATTATGGTTGAAAATTTTAAAGACCTATGGAAGGTATTAAACATACAAAATGATGCTTTCATAAGAACAACTGATGAAGAACACAAAAAAATTGTTCAACAGCTACTTCAAAAACTCTATGATAGAGGAGAAATAGAAAAAAGAAAGTACTCCGGCATGTATTGTACCCCCTGTGAGAGATTTTGGACTGTAAAGGATTTAATAGAAGGAAAATGTCCTGATTGTGGTAGAGATGTTGAATTTATCGAAGAAGAAAACTATTTTTTCCTTATGTCAAAGTATCAAAATTCTTTGATTGCACATATTGAAAAAAATCCTTCCTACATTCTTCCTGAAACAAGAAAAAATGAAGTACTATCCTTCCTTAAAAATAAACCCCTTGGAGACCTATGTATATCAAGACCAAGGCAAAGGCTACAGTGGGGAATTCCTCTTCCCTTTGATGAAAATTATACTACCTATGTCTGGTTTGATGCATTAATTAACTATTATTCGGCTCTTCAATATCTTGCTCCAAAAGATACAGAATGGTGGCCTCCTGACCATCACTTAATAGGTAAGGACATTCTTATAACCCACGCTGTTTACTGGTCAACAATGCTTTTAGCTCTTGAAATACCCCTTCCAAGAAATATATTTGCCCATGGTTGGTGGACTGTAAAGGGAGCAAAAATGTCAAAATCTCTCGGGAATGTAGTAAATCCCTATGAGGTTGTAAAAAAATATGGCGTTGATGCTTTCAGATACTTTCTTTTCCGTGAAGTTTCCTTTGGCTTAGATGGAGACTTTTCAGAAGAGGCAATCATAAGAAGAATAAACAACGACCTTGCTAATGATTTGGGTAATCTTGTAAATCGTTTTATTGTAATGAATGAAAAATACATGGGAGGAAAAATAAAGCCTCAATGGATAGATGAAGATTTTACAGTAGAAGTTCAAAAAATAATTTCTGAAATAGAAAAGGAGTCTCTATGGGATGAATTTAAGTTTAACATTATTCTTGAAAAAATATGGGAACTAATATCCCTAACAAACAATTATATAGCAAAAACAGAGCCATGGAAGGTAGCTAAAGAAAATTCTGAAAAACTACCTCATATACTATTTAATATTTGGAATGCTATTAGAGTAATTGCGGTTTTTCTTTACCCCTTTATGCCAGATTCAGGAAAAAAAATCTGGAATGCTCTGGGATTGGAATCCTATAAAATTGATTATAATATGTTTAAATGGAAAACAGAAATAAAAGAAGTTGAAACAAAAAAAATTGAACAGATTTTCCCAAGAATAGATGTAACAAAAGAAAATAAACAAGAACAAAAAAACAGGGAGAACAAAATGGAAGAGCTTATAGCAATAGATGATTTTTTGAAAATAAAACTAAAAGTAGGAAAAGTCATTGAAGCAGAGAGGGTAAAAGGCTCAGAGAAACTTATAAAACTTATAGTAGATATAGGAGAGAAAAGACAAATTGTTGCAGGAATTGGAAAGTCCTATTCTCCTGAGGAACTCTTAGGTAAATCAATTATTGTTGTGTCCAATCTTAAACCAGCCAAATTAATGGGCTTAGAATCTCAGGGCATGCTTCTTGCTGCAACTTCTTCTGATGGAACAATATCAATACTTACTGTTGACAGAGAGGTTAATCCTGGTTCAGGAATAAAATGAAATCTATTAAAGAATGGCCAGAGACAGAAAGACCAAGAGAAAGACTTATAAAAGAGGGAGTTCATAGTCTTTCTGATGCCCAATTACTTGCCATTATACTTAGGACAGGTTCTAACAAGAAAACCGTATTAGAGACTGCTATAGAGCTTCTGAATAGATTTGGTGGTTTAAAAGGAATTGAAGGAGCATCAACTAAAGAGCTTCAATCTGTATCTGGATTAGGAATTGCAAAGATAGCCCAGATTAAGGCATCCTTTGAATTAGGTAAAAGAGCATTAAGCCAGCCAGAAGAAGAAAAAAAGTTTAACTCTGCCAGTATTGTTTATAATTATCTTTATCCTAAGCTTGATGGTTTAAAGAAGGAGGTCTTTGTATCTTTATTGCTTGATGCCAAACTCAAACTTATAAAGGAAGTGAAAGTTTCAGAGGGTATACTAACTCAGACACTTATTCATCCAAGGGAAATTTTCAGAGAAGCAGTAAAAGAGTCTGCCTATGCATTAATACTTGTTCATAATCATCCAAGCGGAGACCCTACACCATCTGAAGAAGACATTGAAATATCAAAGAGGCTAAAGGAGGCTTCTCAGATACTTGAAATTTCCCTTTTAGACCATGTAATTATAGGTAAAGGAAGATATTTTAGCATGAAAGAAAAAAATATAATTTAGGAGGTAGCTTATGCCTTTGTATGAGTTTCAGTGTCAAAATTGCAATGAAACTTTTACAAAGAAAATGAGCGTAAGCGAAATGGAAAAAACAAAGGTAAGATGTCCAAAATGTAACTCTGAGAATGTAAGGAAAAAAATATCCAACTTTTTCTCAATAACTTCAAAAAAATCTTAGGAGGAATTTAAAAATGGATAATTCATTAACACCTGAAATTTTAAGAGTTTGTGAACTTGCAGCAATTGCCTCAGCAAGGCTTATGGGGAAGGGTAATAGAAAGGAGGCTGATCAGGCTGCTGTCACAGCTATGAGGAAAGCCTTAAATGACTTACCGATTAAAGGAAGAATTGTGATAGGTGAAGGAGAAAGAGATGAAGCTCCAATGCTTTATATTGGAGAAGAAGTAGGAACCGGTACAGGTCCTGAAGTTGATATAGCTGTTGATCCACTTGAAGGAACAAATCTTTGCGCAACAGGATTGCCAAATGCTTTAACTGTTATGGCTGTAACAGACAGAAATGGACTTCTTTACTGCCCTGACACCTATATGGAAAAGCTTGTTGTTAGACCACAGGCAAAGGGAATGGTTGATATAAGAAAACCCGTGAAGGAAAATCTTGAAGCCCTTGCCAAGGCATTAGGAAGAGATATAGATGACCTTGTAGTTGTAGTTTTAGATAGGCCTCGTCATGAAAATCTAATTAAAGAAATCCGTGCAGCAGGAGCAAGAATTAAATTAATATCAGATGGTGACATAACTCCAGCAATTGCAGCAACCGTTGAGGGAACAGGTATTCATGCATTGATGGGTATTGGAGGTGCACCAGAGGGAGTTCTTTCAGCAGCAGCAGTTAAAAGTCTTGGTGGTGAAATGCAAGCAAGAATGAGATGGCGTAAAGAAGAAGAAAAAGAGAGAGCAATAAAATATGGAATGGATATCAGTGAAGATAAAGTTTATACCCTTGATGACCTTGTCCCCTCTGACAACATTGTTTTTGTTGCAACAGGAGTAACAAAGGGAGATTTACTAAATGGAGTAAGATTTTTCGGAGGTGGTGCAAGAACTCATTCACTTGTCATTGATTCAAAGCAAAGGCTTATAAGGTTTGTGGATACAATTCATATATTTGATAGACTTGTTAAAATAACGCTTTAGTTTTAAAATTTTTTAAAAAGAAGGAAAAATTGATTTTATTAAGAAAGAAAATTTTATTATTTTTGATAACTTTTATTATACCCTTTCTCTTTGCATGCTCAGACAAGAAAACTGTTTTAATCCTTTCAAGCTATGATGATAAAGATGTATGCGGAGAGCCTCAGGTTCAAGGTGCTGTTGACTATTTAAAAAAAGAAATAGAGAATTTAAAAATTGATATAACCTATCTTGATGCACGGAGAATTAACAAGGAAGAATTAGAAAAAAGATGTAACGAATTTAGAAAAAAAGTTGAATCAAAAAAAGTCTCCTTAATTATTACAGCCGATGATGCAGCCTTTCAATGTGTTGCAAAGCATTTCATGAGGACAAAAATTCCAGTTGTCTTCTCAGGAATAAATATTACACCAGAGCATTATAATGAAAAATTTCATTTTCTTGAAGGAAGAAAGCCTGTTAAAAACTTTACGGGTGTTTATGAAAAACTCTTTATACCCAAACAGATTGAGCTTCTGGAAGTCTTAATCGGCAATGTTGACAAAATTGCTGTTCTTTATTCAACTGACTTTATAGGAGAAGCTCTTAAAGAACAGGTTATTTATGAACTTAAAGCTTCAAATTTTAAAAATAAACTTGTTTTTTATCCTGTAAGCAATCTTTCAGAGCTAATAAAATCTGCCCAAGAAATAAATAAAAGGAAAGATATAACAGCCTATTTCCCTTTTGTAATGTCAATAAAGGATGGAACGACTTTAACATTAAAAGATGTTGCTCCAATTATAACAGAGAAAATTAAAAAAATTGATTTGGCAATTAATAAACAGTTTGTGGAACTTGGTTTCTTTGGTGGTGTATCCGTAGACTTTTATCAAATGGGATACAATGCAGGTGCAATAGCTTCTTATATTATAAGGACAGGTGTTATTGCAGATATAGAAGTAGAAGATGCAGAAAAGTATGTTAAAATTATTAATCTAAAAAGGGCAAAGCAGATAAAGTTTAATATATCTGATAAACAACTTTCTTTGTTTGATGAAATTATGAAATGAATATACAATATATTGATGATTTATCAAATTTTTTAAGAGTCTCTTTTCTTTTATTTCATTCATTAGTGTTTTACTATATATTTTTTTGGCGTACAAGGATAGAACCTCATACTGATAGAAATGCTGTCAAATACTTCTTTATTGTTACTTTTCTTCATTTTACTTTAAATTTCATTATTCTTTTTAAAACTTACATTGGAGAAAATTATCTTTATTTAATTTATGTTAATACTGTCTTGCTTGGAGCAATTATTTTTTATGGATATAAAAGTATTTTGAATTATAAACTATACTATCTTTTACTCATACCTGTATTTTCTGTTCTATTGCTATTCAGAAAAGATGTTCTTCTTATATTTTTAGCACTTTTTTTAGTAGGTATATCTTATTTTCATATTTGGTATAAAGAAAAGGTTTCATTAGTTAAACCCTCAAAAATTCTTCCGTCACTTATAAGAAGAGGAGTAAACTTATCGTTCGTTTTTTTCGGTTTATATGTTATTTTTCTATCGTTTTACTTAGTCACTGAATCATTAATTTTTAACATTTCTGCAACTATTTTGGTTTTAATAAGTCTCTCAAGTAGAGTAAAATCTGCTTATGAAGAAAAATTTCAAGGATATCTTTTTTATATTTCTGTGTTCATAGTTTCATTTTTAGTTTTATTTTACTTTTCAAACAAATACATTAACGATATAAAAGATATGGATATCTATCATAAAAAATTAAATCTTGAAAGAATTTCCCTTGCAATTAAAAATAAAATAGACTTTTATAGTAAATTTATCAAAATAATCTCTTCGTCAGAGGATTTGAAAAATAATATTAAAAAAGACAAAGAAGAATTAGATAAATATCTCTCCTCTCTCAATCAATCACTTGATACAGCTTTAATATTTTTTGTTGATAAGACTGGAAAAGTAATAGCCTGCTCTGCTGAATATAGAAAAATCATGATTAACAGGGATGTAAGTTTTAGAAAGTATTTTAAAGAAGCTATTAAAGGAAATTTATCAGTTTTTATAGCAAGAGGTGTTTATACAGGAAGGGATGATATAAGAATTGCTTATCCTGTTTATGATAAAGAAGGTGTTATCGGAATCCTTGTTTTTCAGTTTTACATAAGTGAGGATATCAAAAAACATATAAAAATGGAAAATGCCATTGTAATGCACTCTTCAGGAGGCATTTTAATTGGTAAAGATGAACTAAGAAACAGATTGATTTTTAATCCGCCAGAAGAAGAACTTAAAAAAGTTTATGAAGAAAAAATATTTGGAAATGACACACTTTTACCTTCAGGTTTTAAACAGATTGATAATGATGTTTTTGAAGATTATAATGGCAAAAAATGGCAGATTATAAAACATGAATTTATAAAAGATTGGTCTCTTGCAGGTTTATTAAATCTTTCTAAATATGATGGATACAAAGCCATTTCTTTTATTTTTTTATTAATCCTTACCCTTATCTCCAATTCCTTTGCAATAAAAAATTTTGAGAGATTGAGAACTGTATTCCTTAACCTTGCTGAAGAGGCTGAAGAAAAAAGAATTGCCTTTGATTCAATAGACAGTGGAATAATCTATACAGATGCGAAGGGCAAAATAAAATACATGAATAAAGAAGCAATGAAAATTCTTCAAGTATCTGAAGAATCACTTGGAAGAGATTTAAAAGAAATATTAAGTCTTAAAGAACATGATAATCCAGAATACAAAATATTAAAAATAGGAGAAGAACAAATTCCTGTAATTTATACAGAAAATCCAATATTAATAAAAGATTTTAAATTTGGCGCAATTATAACAATTAAAGATGCTACAGAAATAATTAAAAAGGAAGAGATTGAAAAGAGAATTGAAAGAGTAGAGGTTATTTCAAAAATTTCAGCTGGAATAGTCCACGATTTAAACAATTATTTGATGGTATTAATGGGGAATCTTTCTTTGCTTAATGAAATTGAAAAAGATGAAAAACATCGTAAATTAATTCAAAATATTCTTGAGGCAACAAAATTAATGAGAAATACAATTGAAGAGTTAAGAGATCTAAGCCCTGATTTTGTATCCAAAAAAGAACCTGTAAATCTTGTTGAGATAGCAAAAAAATCCCTTGAATTTCTTCTTAATGGAACAAAGATAGTTTATGAATTAGATGTCGAGAAGCCTCTTTCAAATATTTACGCAGACAGAGGTCAGGTATATAGAATTTTTCAAAATATCATAGTTAATGCTAAACAGGCAATGGGACAGGAAGGAAAAATTATTGTAACAATGAAAAATATTTTTAATAATGGTGAAATTCCAGGCTTATCTAAAGGAAAATTTATTTTCGTTAGCATTTCAGATACAGGAGGAGGAATACCTGACGAATACATAGATAAAATATTTGACCCCTTCTTTACAATGAAAAAGGAAGGTAAGGGATTAGGATTAAGCATTGTAAGAAGCATAATTGAAAAGATGGATGGTAAAATTGAAGTTGAAAGTAAAATTGGTATAGGAACAACCTTTAAGATATATTTATCCGCTTTAGAGTAAAGATAATTTTTTAAGTATTTCCCTTAATTCTTCTATTGTATAGGGCTTATTTAAAATTCCTTTAAACCCCAATTTTTCGTACTCCTTTATTGTAGTATCATCAGAATAGCCACTTGAAATTATTGCTTTTATGTTAGGGTCAATTTCTTTAAGTTTTTCAAAAACTTTACTGCCAGGGATTTCAGGTAATACTAAGTCGACAAAAACAACATCAAAGGGATTATTTAACTCAATGGCAGATTTAAATTGTTCTTTAGCCTTATATCCATCTTCAGCAACAACTACATCAAAACCTAAAAATTCAAGCATTGCTTTTAAAGTTTCACCGACAAGTCCATTGTCTTCTATAACAAGTGCTTTTTTAGACATATGAAATTATAACATAAACTAATTTAATTCATATCCCATAATTTGCCTATAAGAAAAATTTAAATTTTTGTGGATAAACTCATTCTGAGGGACACAACGCAGGATCTCCAAAAAGTCTTGAAACTTTTTGACAAAATTAAATATCATCCTTTAGCCCCTTTGAAACCCAAAAAGGTATTTTCCTCTTTAGGAGTTTGAGGGGCAAGCCCCTCAAAGTTTAGAACTGTCAAAAAGTCTCTTATGAGCGAAAGACAGCCTTTTCTCTATCGGCAATTTCAGGTTTAAGTAAAATATTGAGATTTTCTTTCTTTTTCTGTTATTTTTATTGAAATAAAAGTATTGGAGGTAGGGATGAAAACAAAAAAATCCCAGAAACTTTATAAAAAAGCATTGACACTTATGCCTGGAGGAGTAAACAGCCCTGTCAGAGCCTTTAAAGCTGTTGGGGGCGAACCTTTATTCATATCAAAAGCAAAGGGTTCAAAAATTTACGATGTCGATGGAAATGAATATATTGATTATGTTCTTTCATGGGGTCCGATTATTTTGGGACATGCTTATCCAAAAATTGTAAAAGCTCTGAGGAAAGCTATTGAAAAAGGAACAAGCTATGGAGCTCCAACACCTCTTGAAATAGAGCTTGCAGAATTAATAAAAAAGGCATTCCCATCAATTGAAAAAGTAAGAATGGTTAACTCAGGTACAGAAGCAACTATGTCTGCTATAAGAGTTGCAAGAGGTTTTACAAAAAGAAACAAAGTAATAAAATTTGAAGGATGTTATCATGGTCATGTTGACGGACTCTTAGTTTCAGCAGGTTCAGGAGGTGTAACCTTTGGAATTCCAGATAGTCTTGGTGTTCCAGTTTCTTATACACAGGAAACCATTGTACTTCCCTTTAATGATACAGAAGCATTAAAGACAACTTTAAAAGAGCACTGGAAAGAAATTGCCTGTGTAATTATTGAACCTGTTGTTGGAAATATGGGATGTATTTTACCAAAGGAAGAATTTTTAAGGGTATTAAGAGAAGAAACTGAAAAATATGGAATTATTCTAATTTTTGATGAAGTTATGACAGGATTTAGGGTTTCCTTTGGTGGCGCACAAGCTTATTATGGGATAAAACCAGATTTAACATGCCTTGGTAAGGTTATAGGAGGAGGACTTCCTGTTGGTGCCTACGGAGGCAGGAAGGAAATAATGAGTTTTGTTGCACCTGAAGGAGGAGTTTATCAGGCAGGAACTCTTTCAGGAAATCCTCTTGCAATGACAGCAGGAATCGAGACATTAAAAGTTCTTTCAAAGCCTTCTACATATAAAAAACTTGAAAAAACTATGCAAAACCTTGAGGAGGGATTAAAAGAAGTAACTAAAAAGACAGATATAAAGGTGAAATTTTATAGAGCTGGCACAATGTTTTGCACTTACTTTACAGAAACTGAAGTTGTTGATGCTAAAACAGCAAAAACCTCTGATACTGAAAAGTTTAAAAAATTTTTCAGGGGAATGCTTGAAAGAGGAATCTATATTGCACCATCTCAGTTTGAAGCAGGATTTATTTCCCTTTCTCATACAGACAAAGACATCGAAAAAACAATCAAATCTGCCTATGAGGTTTTTAAAGGGCTATGATTTTTCCCAACTCTGAAGATTTAGAAAGAGCTGAAACTTATAGACTTTTTGCCTATCTTTTTATGGAGATTCCGCAAATTGAGTATATTGAGGAATTTGAAAATTTCGCAGGAATTAGCATTAATGATAATTACGAAGAAATTTGTGATGATTTCATAACTCTGTTTATTGATGGAGAAGTTCCAAATTATGAAGGATATTATCTGGCAGAAGTTTATAAAAATATTCCTATAAATTTTGAACTAAGAGATGTTCAACATTTTTACTGGACAGCTGGTGTAGCAATAGATGAAGAATTAGACCTTCCACCTGATCATATTTCAATGGAATTGCTCTTCATGAGCTATTTAATTGAACAAAAATTAAGGGATTTGCAAATCGATTTTTTAAGAAGACTTTGTGAATGGATTCCCTTATTCTGTGATACTTTGTATGAAAAAGCAAAAACTGATTTTTATAAAGAAGTTGCAACTTCTTTAAAAGAGTTTGTATTATCAGAGTGTGAGGGTTAATGTGAGTGAAGAGGCTCCTAAAAAATCTATTTTCAAAGTAATTCTTGAGGCATCAGCCTTAGGAATAAATTTTGTACTTTGCGTAATAATCGGTGCTATACTTGGTTATTTAATTGATAATTTTATCAATACTTTTCCAATATTTTCTCTTATTTTTTTGACAGCAGGATTTGTTGCAGGCGTAAGAGAGATTCATAAATTTGTAAGGAAGGTGAACAGGGAAGATGGACAAAGAAATAATCAAGAAAATAAATAGGCAAACATTAATTTTAGTGCCAGCATTGGCATTAGCAAGTTATCTTTTATGGCAAAATGAAATTGTTGCTTTTAATGTAATCCTCGGAGGTTTCATAAGTTGGTTAAGTTTAAGGGAGCTTGCATGGGCTGTAAAGAAGTTTTTTGGGAAACCCATGTTTCAGCTTACAGTAATAGGACTTAGTTATTTAAAGTTAGGTGCAATTTTTCTTTTTCTATGGTTTATTGCAATCAAAGGATTGTTCAACATTAAGGGAATATTGATTGGATTTATTGCAATATTAATTGTGTCAGCAAAGGAAGCTTACATTTACATAAAAAAACAAAAAGAAGAAAATGCTTAAATATTTAAAATGCTATGGAATTAACCTTTAATCCAAAACTACTGATTGAGAAAAGACTGTATTTGACTTATGCTGTCATTCCAAGCCGAAGGCTAAGAATACCACTTTGCCATTCTGAGCGAAGCGAAGAATCCCCTCCTTTACCTTACACAGCGAATAAAGAAAGATTCTTTGGGATATTGAGTCCCTCAGAATGAAAGCAAAGTGGAAAATAATTTTAAAAAAATAATAAAAGGAGAAAACAGAAATTGAGCTGGCAGTTTTATCTTCTTTTAGCCCTTGCTCTTCTTTTTATAATGGCTTTTAAACTTACTAAGGTTTTAGCAATGATTGTTATTTTATCAGTTGTAATAGTTTTTGTAGTTGCCTATTTTTCAAAAAAGGGAGGTAAAAGTGGTAAAATTAGATTTTTCTAATGTTTTAGCGGAAGAGATAGGACAAAAAGGTCTTTCTCTTTCAGAAATTGAAATCCATGCTAAAAAGGCAATATCTCTGATTTCAGAAAAGCCTTACAAGGAGCTTGATTTTATAAATTTACCCTATCAGGAACTTTCTCAAATTAAAGAACTCGGTAAAAGGGCTAAAGATTATGAATATTTTGTTCTTCTTGGTATTGGTGGAAGTGCTTTAGGACCAAGGGTTATTCTTGAATCTTTAAGTCCAATGCATAATCTCAAGAAAAAACCTAAGGTTTTCATTTATGACAATGTTGACCCTTTAACTTTTAAAAACATTATTGAAGTTGTTGATTTAAAAAGAACTCTTATAAATGTAATTTCAAAATCTGGCTCAACTTCAGAAACTTTGGCTTCCTTTCTGATTTTCTGGAGGATGATAAGAGACAGAAAACTTAATCTAAAATATCATTTTGTATTTACCACAGACCCAGAAAAAGGTAATTTAAGAAGGCTTGCTCAGGAGTATGAAATTCCATCTTTATCAATTCCCAAAAATGTTGTTGGTAGATACTCAGTTTTATCTCCTGTAGGACTTTTTCTTGCCGAAACTTTAGGAATAAAAAGTGAAGAATTACTTGAGGGTGCAAGGGAGGTTTCAGAGAAAACCTTTAATGAAAATCTAAATGAAAATCCAATGGCATGTCTTGCTTCATGCCTTTATTTGATGGATACAACTAAAGGGAGAAAAATCGTAGTTTTTCTTCCCTATTCTGATAGATTAAAAATTCTTTCTGAATGGTTTTGTCAGCTTTGGGCAGAAAGTATTGGGAAAGAAGGAAAGGGTACAACCCCTTATCCATCCTTAGGAACCACTGATCAGCATTCACAACTTCAGATGTGGATGGAAGGACCAGAAGATAAAGTGATACTATTTGTTTCTGTTGAAAGACATAATTGTCAGGAAGAAATTCCAGAGGAGTTTCACGATATAGAAGGATTAAGATTTCTTGGTGGACATACTCTTGAGGAACTTATAAATACAGAACAGCTTGCTACAGAAATGGCTTTATGGATGAATAAAAAGCCTAATGCGAAAATAATCCTTCCTAAGATTAATCCTTACAGTATTGGTCAAATTTTTCAATTCCTTCAGGTTGTAACTGCTATGACAGGGTTGCTTTACGGAATTAATCCCTTTAATCAACCAGGAGTTGAGCTTGGCAAAAGGCTTACCTATGGAGCAATGGGCAAAAGAGGCTTTGAAACAGAAGGAGAAGATGTTAAAAATTATTTGAAAAAACAGAGATTTATTATTTAATGTCTTGGATTCTGTTTTCTCCATTCAGAGGGGGTCTCAATAAGTCCGTTTTCTCTCCATATCCCTTTCCTTTCCTGTCTTGCTAATCTTTGAGCTTCAACAAACAATTCAGCATATTTTACATTTGGTGGCACAGTGTAAACCATTGCATATCCATCTCTAATCATTGTGTAATTAAGCATCCTTCCCTGCCTATCCCATAAATAAGCAAGAATCCTTCCATATCTATCTTTCTTCTGAGCATCAAATTCAATCTTAACCTGCCAGTCACTTTCTTTAATTAGTTTTCTTAAATGATTTTTAGCTCTCCTTCCCCACGGTTCCTGAGCAAGTTCTGGAGCATCTATACCAATAAGGCGAACTCTTTCAGTTTTAATAAAAATTCCTAAAAAGCTATCTGTTACTATACTTACTGTATCACCATCATGAATTTCTGTAACTTTATAATAATCAGCTTCTTTTTTTGCACAGGCAGAAGCAAAAAGAAAAAATATCAAAAATAGGAAAATGCCTAAGCTTATGGATTTTTTAGTATAATAATACTGCATAGATTAATTTTAACATGAAAAACATCGTTCTCATAGGATTTATGGGCACAGGAAAAAGCTCTGTAGGGAAAATTTTAGCAAAAAAGCTTGGATTAAAATTTGTTGATGTCGATGAAATTATTGAAAAAACAACAGGGATGAAAATTTCTGAAATTTTTGCAAAATTTGGAGAACCCCGTTTTAGAGATATTGAAACAGAAGTCATAAAGTTAATAACTCAAAATAACGGACAAGTAATTTCTACAGGAGGAGGGGTTATATTAAGGGAAGAAAACTTTAATAGACTTAAAAACAAAGGAGTTATTTTTTGGCTTAAAGCATCAGAAGATGTTATATTTGAAAGAGTGAAAAATTGTAAAAACAGACCACTGCTACAGACAGAAAATCCTAAAGAAAGAATAAAAGAACTTCTTACAAAGAGAACTCCCTTTTATGAAAAAGCTGATTTTTATATTAACACAGAAGAGTTAACTCCTGAGGAAGTAGCTGAAAAAATAATTGAAAAATACAAGAGGTTAAAAAATGGAAAAACTTAGAGTTGAATTAGATGAGCGAAGCTACGAAATTCTTATTGACAGAGGCAATCTCCCTCTTATTGGTGAAAGGTTGCTTAGATTTTCAATAGGGAAGAAAATAGCAGTAATAAGTAATCCAAAGGTTTACGAGCTTTATGGTGAAAAAATAATCTCATCATTAAAAAAAGAAGGGTTTGATCCTTCACTTATTTTAATTCCTGATGGAGAAATTTACAAAGACTACTTTTGGGCTTATCACATTTTAACTCAACTTCTTGAGTTAGGACTTGACAGAAAATCCTGCCTCATTGCTTTAGGTGGAGGAGTAATTGGAGATATCACTGGTTTTGTTGCCTCTATTTATATGAGAGGAATACCTTACATTCAGATACCTACAACTTTGCTTTCTCAAGTTGACAGTTCTGTAGGTGGTAAAACCGCTGTTAATCATCCGCTTGGTAAAAATATGATTGGCAGTTTCTGGCAACCCTCATTAGTATGGATTGATGTTAATACCCTTGATACTTTACCAGAAAGAGAATTTATTTCAGGGATGGCAGAAATTATAAAATACGGAATTATATGGGATAAAGAATTTTTTGAATATCTTGAGTCAAATAGAGAAAAAATCTTAAAAAAAGACAAAGATTTGTTAATTCCTGCCATAAAAAGAGCCTGTGAAATAAAAGCAGAAGTGGTCTCTAAAGATGAAAGAGAAAGCTCTCTTAGAGCAATTCTTAATTATGGACATACAATTGGACATGCCATTGAAACTCTAACAGGTTATACTACTTATCTTCATGGAGAAGCAATATCTATAGGAATGGTTTATGAAGCAAAGTTAAGTAATATGCTTGGTTTTCTTGACAAAGAAAGCCTTGAAAGGATAAAAAATATTTTGAAAAACTTAGGATTACCTACAATTTTACCTATTAATATGGATTCAACAGCAATGGTGAAAACAATTTTGCTTGATAAAAAGAACATAGAGGGAAAGATTAGAATGGTCATTCCAGAATCAATAGGAAAAATGAAAATAAATTTTGAAATTTCAGAGGAGAATTTAAAAAGGATTCTCAATGAATGAAAAAATACTAATTGTTGAAGACGAAAAAGAAATTGCAGATTTAATGGCCTATACCCTAAAAAAAGAAAATTTTGATGTCACCGTAGCCTTAGATGGAGAGACTGCCTTGCAGAAATTAAGAGAAAAATCCTTTGATCTTGTACTTCTTGACCTTATGTTGCCTAAAATTCAGGGACTTGAAATATGCAAGATTATCCGAAATAATCCAAAAATGCAAAAAACAGGAATAATTATTGTAACTGCAAAAGGTGAAGAATATGATAGAATAACAGGTCTTGAAATGGGAGCAGATGACTACATTACAAAACCCTTTAGTCCAAGGGAGCTTCTTGCAAGAATAAAGGCAATATTAAGGAGAATTAAAAGTTCTACTACTGGACAGATTATTCATATCGGAGACATTGTTATTGATAAAGAAACCTATACCGTAACAGTAAGAGATCAACCTATAAAACTTTCTGCTACAGAATTTAAACTACTGCTATATCTATCCGAAAGACCTAATAAAATTTTTAATAGAGATCATTTGCTTGATGCTGTATGGGGACAGGAAATTTACATTGATCCCAGAACAGTTGATGTTCATATAAGAAGGCTAAGACTTAAAATTGAAAAGGACCCTGATAATCCTCAATATATAAAAACTTTAAGAGGCATTGGCTACTATATTGAGGCTTGAGATATTATGAATCTATGTATCTTATTAATTATCTTTCTTATTTTTATTATTCTTGTACTTATTTGGAGAATTAAGGAATCCTATAAAAAAGAGTCCCCTGTTGAGAAAAAGAGTCTTTTAGAAAATATTCCTAAAATTAGTTCTCCTGAAAGTTTTGAAACAATATTAAAATCAATAACAGATTGTCTTCTTATTATTGACCCCAAAGGATACATACTTCTTGCTAATCAGAGTTTTAAAGATATTTTTAAAATAGAAGAACCACCAGAAAGTAAACATTTCATAGAAATAATAAGAAATATAGATCTTATTGAACTATTACGTTCTTCTATGGAAACAAAAAAAGAAGCACAGAGGGAAATTATTATAAAAAGAGCAGGTCAAGATTTCTCTCTTATTGCCAAAGCAATGCCAATTATAGATTCCAATGGAAATATCTCTTTTTTAATCATTTTGCTACATGATATTACGCAACTTAAAAAACTTGAAAATATGAGAAGAGATTTTATTGCTAATGTGTCCCATGAACTTAAAACTCCAATTACTGCTATAAAGGGGTATACTGAAGCACTTCTTAACGGAGCACTTGATGATAGAGAAAATTTGAAAAAATTCATAGATATTATTAAAAATCAAGCAGATAGGTTAAGCGCGCTTGTAGAAGATCTTTTAACTCTCTCAAGGATTGAGTTTGGTGATATAAAAATTGAAAAAGAAAGTGTTGCTCTTGACAGTTTAGTGGATTCAGTTTTTCAGATTTTAAGAGATAAAGCAGACAAAAAAGGACTTTTTTTAGAAAAGGAAATTCCTCCTGAAACTTTCGTTCATGCTGACAAAAACAGATTTATGCAAATCATGATTAATCTTATAGACAATGCAATAAAGTTTACTGAAAAAGGTTTTGTAAAAGTAAAATTTATAAAGGAAAATGGTCAATCTATCATTTCTGTTGAAGACACAGGAATAGGCATTCCCAAAGAACATCTTCATAGAATAGGAGAAAGATTTTATAGGGTTGATAAAGCTCGTTCAAGACAACTTGGAGGAACAGGGCTTGGATTAGCAATAGTTAAGCATCTTGTTTTAGCTCACGGATGGCAGTTAAAGATTGAAAGTGAAGTTGGCGCAGGAACAAAGGTCAATATTCTTATTCCAGAGGAAATCAAAAAATAAATTTTGCTCGAAATATTCTAATTAAATAGGCCATAATGAAAAATCCAATTAAAATTGTAGAAATAGAAGCACCAAGTGGAATCCCCGAATAGAAGGAAAGAAAAATTCCTCCATAGGCTGAAATCATTGAAAATGCAATTGATATAATTAATGTACTTTTAAGGCTTCTGCAAATCTGCATAGCACTTAAGGGAGGAATTATCATAAGAGAGCCAATTAGAAGTGCTCCCATTGTTTTTATTGATATGGATATGGAAAGCGCAACTGTTATTGCAAAGAGAATTTTAAGTTGTTCAGTATTTATTCCAGAAGCATGAGCAATCTCTTCATCAATACATAGATTAATCAAATTTTTATAAAATTTTGCTAAAAAAGAAATACAAAATAATGCTCCTGCTAAAATAAGATAAACATCTCCCTTTGTTACAGTTGAAAGACTTCCAAAAAGTATGTTCATTATTGATCCTGTATTCTCTGAAAAGGTTATAAAAACAACCGAAAGAGCAACTCCTGCGTAAAGGAAAAAAGAAAGAGAACCTTCAGCAGGAAGTCTTCCCTGAGACCTAAGTTTTTCAACAGAAACAGAAACGACAATGCTTAATAGAATAAGCACAGCAAGGGAATTCATCTTGAAAAAAAGGCTCAAAGCAAGGGCTAAAAACCCCACATGGGCAAGGGTATCTGCAAAAAAGGCATATCTTCGCAAAAGTAAAAATACTCCAAATACAGGCGCTAATGGTGCAATCAAAGTTAAAACTATAAAAGCTCTTTTTATTATGTTTAATTCAAAAATATCAAACATGTCTGTGGGGAAAAACTGTATGCTCAGGATATAACATTTTCATATATTCATCCTTCAGAATTTTTTGCGGCTCTCCAAGACAGACAACTCTTTTATTTAAACATAAAATACATCTTGCTTCATGGGCAAAGGTTGCTATATCATGGGTTACTATTAAAATGGAAATATTAAAATCTCTATTTAGTATTTCAAGTATCTCTAACAAATCATCCCTTGAATTAGGGTCTATTCCAGTTGTTGGCTCATCAAGGATTAAAATTTTTGGTCTTGATACAATTGCTTTTGCAAGAAAGGCTTTCTGACGCTGTCCGCCAGAAAGTTCCCGTAATGATTTTTTTCTTAAATTAGAAATATGAAAAACATCTAATGCCCATTCAATATAATCCTTATAATCTTTTTTTATTCTCGGGATTCCGCTTTTTACAAGTTCTTCAACAGTAATAGGAAATTCATAAATTGTCTGGGATATTCTTTGTGGAAGATATCCAATAGGCTCATTTTTTAGATATTCCTCTGGCTTTTGTCCGTAAATGAATATTTCACCTTTTGTTGGTTTTATAATTCCAAGAATTAATCTTAAAAGAGTTGTTTTTCCAGCACCATTTGGGCCGATAATTCCAAGGTAACAGCCCTCTTTAGCGATAAAATTAATATTTTCAAGAATTATATTATCATTAACAGAATAAGAAAGATTTTTAATCTCAATAAGCGTTTTTTTTGTAATATTCAAAATTTTTAATTTTTCAAATTCCACTTTATTTATCACAAATTAAAGCTTTTTTTAATATTTTGAGATTTTCATACATTATTTCAAAATAATCTTTGTCAAAACCACTATGCAAAGTATTAAAGGGAAGAATTTCTACTTTTGTCTCTTCTGAAAGAACTCGAGCTATCTTTTCTCCCTCTGGCTCTGTGATTATATACTTAATAGAATTTTTCTTGATCAATTCTTTTAGTTTTTTAATCTTCTTTAATGAAGGTTCTTCATCGGGTTCATGAACAATGAAATAGGCGTTAAAATCGTATCTTGCACTTAGATAATTTAAAAATTCATGGGTAGTTATGACATCTTTTAAATTACAATTTGAAATATTTTTTCTATATGCTTCATCAAGTTCTTTAAGCTTTAATAAATATTGGGAAAAGTTTTTTTCGTAAATCTCTCTTTTATCTGGAAAGCTTTCTTTTGCTACATCTCTTATGATCTTTAAAATTTCAATGCTTAATTGAGGGTCCAGCCATACATGAGGGTCTATTTCGTTACCTGAAGAATACGTTTTAAAATTTATATGATCCTGAAGCCTTATTACTTTTACTCCCCTTTGAATAAGGTCATTTTTTATTTTGTCAATCCATCGATCAATGTCTGTATTACCCAGATATATTATCATCTTTGCAGTGTAAAGTTTTTGAATGTCTTTTAAAGAAGGTTCAAAGTAATGGGGGTCTACTCCTTGAGGAATTAATCTATTAATATTTGCCTCTGGAATAATCCATTTTGTAAATTGCTCAAGAGGATAAAGACTTGTGTAAATTGTAATGTCAGCTTTTTCTGTTTTTTTTGAACAAGATGTAGAAATTAATAAAGAGAATATAAAAATTAGAAAAAGGATAAAATTCTTCGGCACTTTGTGCCTAAGAATGTCAAAAAAGTTCATTTTTGACCTCTACATTGAAAAAATGTCCTTTAATTTATCTTTAAATCCTTTGGAAGTTTTTTTAATCTCTTCTCCAGATGCCTTTGCAAATTCTTCAAGAAGTTCCCTCTGTCGCTGATTAAGTTTCTTAGGAACGTCTATATAGACAGTTACAATCTGATCCCCCCTTTGAGTGCTTCCTACCCGGGGAAGCCCCTTACCTTTGAGTTTAAAAACTCTTCCTGATGGTGTATGAGCAGGTATATGAATTTTTTCATTCCCATCTAATGTAGGCACTTCTATTTCACCACCAAAAACAGCTTTTACAAAGGATATAGGAACAGAACAATGAATATTGACCCCCTGTCTGGTGAAAAAATCGTGTTCTTTGACATTTATAAAAATATAAAGATCTCCTCTTGGTCCGCCAAATTCTCCAAGTTCTCCTTCTCCAGAAACTTTAAGTTTACTTCCTGTGTCAACTCCCGCAGGTATTTTTATTGTAAGTGAATGCTCTACTCGGATTTTTCCCATTCCGGAACAATCAGGACAGGGATCTTTTATTATTTTTCCTTTTCCAGAACATTTAGAACATGTTTTAGATACAGTGAAAAATCCCTGATTATATCTTATATAACCACTTCCACCACAGGAAGGACATATAATGGGGCTACTACCCTGTTTTATTCCGCTACCGGAGCATTTTTCACACTCTTGCCATCTTGGAAATTTTATATTCTTTTCTACTCCAAAAGCCGCTTCTTCAAGGGTAATTGTTAGATCATATCTTAAATCAGCACCTTTTGTTGCTCTGTTTTTTTTGAATCCGAAGCTATCAAAAAATCCTTCAAAGAGGTCTTCAAAAATATCAGTAAATGTAGTGTATGTTTCAAAGCCAAATCCATTACCTGTTGGTCCTTCTGCTGTTCCGTATCTGTCATAATTTGCTCTTTTTACTGGATCGCTCAAACAGGAGTAGGCTTCATTTATTTCTTTAAATTTTTCTTCTGCTTCTTTGTTACCAGGATTTAAATCCGGATGATACTGCCTTGCAAGTCGCCGGAATGCCCTTTTAATCTCTTCTTGAGAGGCATCCCGGCTTACTCCAAGGATACTATAGTAGTCTTTCATTTAGTATCTTTATCCTCTACTTCAGCTTCTATTACCTCTTCATCCTTTTTGCTTTGCGACTCTGCTCTGGTTCCTGATTGAGAAGCACCTGCCTTTTTATACAACTCTTCTGCTATTCTGTGAGAGGCTCTTGCAAGCTCTTCTGTGGCAGATTTTATCTCATTAATATCATTGCTTGTATCCTTTATTCTACGACATTTTTCAATTGCCTCCTGAATTCTTTTCTTCTCATCCTCGGAGATTCTATCTCCCATGTCTCTTAATGTTTTTTCAACTGTATATATCATATTGTCAGCATCATTTCTTGCCTCAGCAAGTTGTTTTTTCCGTCTGTCTTCCTCTGCATGAGCTTCAGCCTCTCTTATCATCTTTTTAATTTCTTCCTCTGTAAGACCACTTGATGCTGTTATTCTAATTGATTGTTCCTTTCCTGTTGCAAGATCCTTTGCAGAAACATGAAGAATTCCATTAGCATCTATGTCAAAGGTAACTTCTATCTGAGGTACTCCACGGGGAGCTGGAGGAATTCCGACAAGTTCAAATACTCCAAGAAGTTTGTTGTCTGCTGCCATTTCTCTTTCACCTTGATATACTTTAATTGTAACAGCGGTCTGATTATCAGCAGCAGTTGTAAATATCTGAGATTTCTTTGTTGGGATTGTTGTATTACGCTCAATAATTTTTGTAAATACACCACCAAGTGTTTCTATTCCAAGTGAAAGAGGGGTTACATCAAGAAGAAGTACTTCTTTTACTTCACCTTTAAGAATTGCTGCCTGAATAGCTGCTCCTACCGCCACTACTTCATCAGGGTTTACACCTTTGTGAGGTTCTTTCCCGAAAAATTCATGTACAACTTTTTGAACCTTAGGAGTTCTTGTTTGTCCACCAACCAGAATAACTTCATCTATCTGATTAGTTGATAAACCTGCATCTGAAAGAGCCTTTCTACAAGGCTCAAGGCTTTTCTGGATTAAATCATCAACAAGCTGTTCAAGCTTAGCCCTTGACAGTTTCATAAGAAGATGTTTTGGACCAGAGGCATCTGCTGTTATGAATGGCAGATTTATCTCTGTCTCCATTGCTGAACTGAGTTCAATTTTAGCTCTTTCAGCAGCTTCTTTAAGTCTCTGAAGAGCCATCCTGTCTTTTCTAAGGTCTATTCCTTCCTGTTTCTTAAACTCATCTATCAACCAATCCATAATTCTTATATCAAAATCATCACCGCCAAGATAGGTATCACCATTAGTTGCCTTTACCTCAATAACACCTTCTCCAATCTCAAGAATGGATATATCAAAGGTTCCTCCACCAAGGTCATAGACAGCAATTTTTTCTTCTTTCTTTTTATCAAGCCCATAAGCTAAAGCTGCAGCGGTAGGTTCATTTATTATCCTTAAAACATTTAAACCTGCGATTCTTCCAGCATCTTTTGTTGCCTGTCGCTGACTGTCATCAAAATAGGCTGGTACTGTAATTACTGCCTCTGTAACAGGTTCACCAAGATAATCCTCAGCTGCCTGTTTAAGTTTCTGAAGTATCATTGCAGAAATCTCAGGAGGAGAGTATCTCTTTCCCATTATCTCCACATGGGCATCTCCATTAGGTGCTTCTACAATTTTATAAGGAAGTCTTTTTTTAGCCTCCTGAACCTCTGGAGAATTATACTTTCTTCCCATCAATCTTTTTATAGAAAATATTGTATTTTCGGGATTTGTTATTGCCTGTCTTTTTGCAACCTGTCCTACCAATCTTTCACCTTTATCGGTAAAAGCTACAACTGATGGGGTTGTTCTCTGCCCTTCCTGATTAGGAATTACAACAGGTTCTCCACCAACAACTACTGCTACAACAGAGTTTGTTGTACCCAGGTCTATTCCTATAGCTTTGCCCATTTTTTATTCCTCCTTTTTTAGCATAGTTTCGCCCTCTGAAGAGGGTTTTGGTTTTTTTGATACTGCTACAAGAGGTTCTCTTAGAAGCTTATTTTTATAAAAATAACCTTTACGAAGTTCCTCTAATATTATATTTTCTTCTTGTTCGTCTGTTTCAACGGTGCTCACTGCATGATGAATTTCAGGATTAAAAATTTGTCCAACTGTTTCAATAGGCTTTACACCATATTTTTCAAGTATTCGCAAAAATTCCTTAAGAGTGTTTGTAACTCCTGTCTTCATGCTTTCAATCCATTTAGAACTTTCGTCACTACCAGCATGCTTAATAGCAAGCTCAAAATTATCTATAATAGGTAAAAGATCTTTAATGAGTTTTTCATTGGCATAATTGATCAATTCTTCCTTTTCTTTTTGCACCATTTTTTTATAGTTTTCAAACTCTGCATAAAGCCTTAGATATTTTTCTTTCTGTTCGGAAAGTTCCTGTTGAAGAGTTTCAGCAACATCTCTTGGTTTATCTTCTAAGGCAAAGCCTTCATAAGATAATTCTTCAGACTCCTTTGTCTCCTCTTTTTTTATCTCTTCCATTTATGTAACACCTCCTACTCTGAAAGCGTATTTGTTAATGATTTTGCAAAGGCATTAATAAGTGTTATTGCTCTTTGGTAGTTCATTCTCTTTGGTCCCACAATAGCAATAACACCAAGTGATTTATCCTTTTCTTTATAGGGTGAGGCAATTATACTAAAACTTCTAAATTCCTCTACAGGGTTTTCCTGTCCTATTATTACCTTTACCTCATCATCTTCAGATATATTTTCAAAAAGTTTAAGCAGAAGATGTCTGTCCTGAATTGTTTTTGCAATTTCTTTTAGTTTTTCTATATCCGAAAAATCAGGTAAATGCATTATATGATAAAGTCCTGATACATAAACATCCTCTATTGAAAAATACAGTGCTTCCTGACACATTCTTAAAATCTTATTAATCAGTCTGTCCCAAAAAATTTTTTCTTTTTTTATCCTTACAATCAGGTCTTCTCTAATTTCATCAATAGTTTTGCCTTGATAATTTCTATTAACAAACTCAGCAAGGCTGTTAAGTTCCTGCTGAGTTATTTCAGGATAGGTTTTTATGATTTTATGCTTAACAATACCTTTATCATTTACCACCACTGCTATTACTAAGTCATCTTTAAATTTTATGAAATCTACTCTATGAAGTGCAGTTTTTTCTGTTGCAGGCAAAACAGCTAAACCTAAATAATGTGTAGCCTGAGATAGGCTCTGGGTTGCTTCTAAAAAAAGTGAATTCATATTGTTCCTAAGTTTTCTAAGTCTTTTTGTAAGATTTTCTATGAACTTTTTAATTTCAGCTGAATGAGTGAATAATGCCTCCTGAAGTATATAATCTACATAAAATCTATATGCTCTATCTGTTGGCACTCTTCCTGCTGATGTATGCGGTTGAAAGAGAAAACCAGCATCTTCTAAATCAGACATTATATTCCTTATTGTTGCAGAACAAATATCGAATCCGTATTTCTTCATTATATAACGAGAACCAACCGGTTCAGGTTTTTCAATGTAACTTTCTACAACTGCGCAAAGTATTCTTTTTGTTCTCTCATCAATCATGGTATTTTTCACTTTAGCACTCTCCATATTAAAGTGCTAACATTTAAAGTTAGCATGAAAGCTTTAAAAAAGTCAATTTCTACCCATTACCCTAATTTTTATATTATTCTGATAATTTTTTGTCATTCTGATCAATGGTGAAAAATCTTCCTCCTTTTTTATGAGACCCTCCACTTCATTCAGGGTGAAAAAAGAGGATGAATTCCTTTGCTTCACTCAGGACAGTACCTCAGGGCATTGAACCATTCGAAATGACAGCATAAGCAAAAAAACAGCCCTTCTTAAATCGGTAATTTCTACCAATCAAGTTCTTTATTTAAAAGTTTTTTGTAAATATCTCTGGGAAGAAAACAGGCTTTGTGTAAATCCTCAGTATAAAGTTTTGTTGAAACCTTAACAGACTTTCTTATCTCACGGGGATCTAAGGATTTTGAGCCTACTGAAAAGCTCCACCAGTTTCCAGCATAGGTTGCAATAGATGCAGTGTAAAGATCAACAATAGGAAATATAAGTTTCATTGAATTTTGAACCTCATAAACAAGGTTTTTGTGAAAAATAAGTGATTCAGAAAGAGTTACAAACATTCCACTTTCCTTTAAGGCATCTCTGACGGATTTGAAAAATTCAACTGTAAAAAGACTCTTTGCAAAACCTATTATATCAGTGGAATCTACTATTATAACATCAAGAGTATTTTCCATTTCCTTTATAAATTCTGCTCCGTCCATACATCTAATCTCAACTCTTGGATCATCAATTGCTGAAGATACGGTAGGGAAAAATCTTTTTGAGATATTTATAACTTCCTCATCAATTTCTACAAAATAAAGTTTTTGCACACTATCGTGTTTAAGCACTTCTCTTACTGCTCCACCATCTCCGCCTCCAATTACTGCAACAGTTTTTGCCTCTGGATGGGCATGCATAAGAACATGGGTTAGCATCTCATGATATATAAATTCATCTCTTTCAGTCAGCTGAACTACATTATCAAGGACAAGAATTCTTCCAAAATAGGGATTTTCAAAAACCATTATTTCTTGGAATTTACTTTTTCCCTTATAAAGAACCTTTTCAACATCATAAACATATTGTATGGGTGCATAGGGATCCTTTTCAAAAAACTTAATCATGGTAATCCTCCTAAATTAAAAATGTTTTTGGTATTGAAAATCCGTTAAATTCTGATGCATAGGATACTGTATATGCTCCAGCAGAAAGAATAAGAATGAGGCTTCCTACATCTGGCTCAGGAAGCAGAACCTCTTTATCAATAACATCAAAGCTATCACAGCTTGGACCTGCAATTGTCCAATGTTTTTCTTCTCCTCTACTACCAACAATATATTGATACTTAATACCTCCTATACTTTCCATTAATCCATTAAAAACTCCAACATCTATGTAAAGCCAGTTTTCATCTCCTCTTTTAGCTTTCCCTATAATTCTTGAAACAAAAACTCCTGCATCTCCTACAACTGCTCTTCCAGGTTCTATAAAAATGTCAGTGTCAGGAAAATAATTTTGAAGTATTGAGTTAATTTTCATTTCAATTGTCTCTATATCGGGAACTTTTTTAATATATTCAATTGGATATCCGCCACCTATGTTTAACATTCTTATTTCTATACCCTCTTTTAAAGCTAATTCTTTTACTTGCCTTGCTTTATCTATTGCAGTATGCCAATTGTAAATATTACTACATTGAGAACCTACATGAAAGGTTATTCCAATTGGCTCCAGTCCCTTTTCTTTAGCATAAAGGAGTAACTTTACCGCATCTTCGATCTCAACGCCAAATTTTTTACTTAAAGGCCATTCACTACCCTCATTGGGGACAGAAAGTCTTACATAAACTTTTTTCTTTGGTGCGTATTTTGCAAGCTTTTCAACCTCTGCAAAAGAATCAAAGGCATAATAATTTATTCCGTATTCAACTGCCTCCTTTAAAAATTTAAAAGTTTTTATGGGATTGCTTGTTATCATTCTTTCAGGTTCAACATTAAGTTGCTTAAGTATTGCTAATTCTCCCTCTGAAGCTATTTCAAAGCCTACTTTTAACTCATTTAAAAACCTTAAAACTTCAATATCAGGATTAGCCTTGACTGCATAAAAAACCTTAGAATTATTAATACCTTTACCAATTTGTGAGACTTTTTCTTTTAATACCTCCTTATCTATTAAAAGAAAAGGTGTGTCATCGTCATGGGTAGCAATCCAGTTTAAAACTCTATCCATCATTTTTTCCCTTTGTTTTTTCATGACTTAAATTTTATCATAATTTAATATTATTATGATAGAATAAATAAAAAATGACTGATAAAGAACTACAAAAATTAAGAGATGAAATTGATCAAATTGATAGAGAGATACTTACTCTGCTTAATAAAAGAGCCTCTGTTGCTCTAAAAATTGCTGAAATTAAAAAAGCTAAAGAACTTTCCTATTATGATCCAGTAAGAGAGAAAAAATTAATAAATAAACTTCTTGAATTAAACAAAGGACCCTTTTCTAATGAGATAATTAAAACTCTCTTTAGAGAAATTCTTTCAGCAACCCTTGCACTTCAGGAATCACAAAAAATAGCCTATCTTGGACCTGAAGGCACTTTTACCCATCTTGCTGCAATAAAGTATTTTGGAAGTTTTGCAAAGTTTGAACCTCAGGATAGTATTAAATCTATATTTGAATCTGTTGAAAAGGGATTGTCAAAATTTGGTATTGTGCCAATAGAAAACTCAAATGAGGGAACTGTAACCTATACTCTTGATATGTTTACCCAGTATGAAGTAAAAATTTCTGGTGAAATAATAATTCCCATAACTCATCATCTTCTTTCTCTTACAGGAGAAAAAGAGAAAATAAAAAAAATTTACTCCCATCCCCATGCAAAAGCTCAATGCAGAGAATGGTTAAACAAAAACATGCCAAATATACCTCTTTATGATGTTGCATCTACTGCAGAGGCAGCAAGGCAGGCTTCTTTAGATGAGGAAATTGGAGCCATTGCCAGCGAATTTGCAGCCAACATTTACGGGCTTAAGTTTGTTGCAAAACACATTGAAGACTATAAAAACAACTACACAAGATTTTTTATACTAAGCAAAAATTTTCCAAATAAAACAGGCACAGATAAAACATCCATAATGTTTTCCCTTCAGGACAAACCTGGTGCCCTTTACAATGCTTTGAAACCTTTTAAAGATGCAAATATAAACTTAACAAAAATAGAATCTCGTCCGGCAAAGATGCGTAAATGGGAATACATATTTTTTGTTGACTTTATTGGGCACATTGAAGAAGAAGAAGTGCAGAAAACCCTTGAAAAGGTAAAATCTTACTGTATAGAGCTTGTTCATCTAGGCTCATATCCAATTTTTGAAAGTAATGTCTAAATTTTCATGAAAAGCTGACTCTTGCAGCTATATTTGTAATTAAGGAACATATAATTAATCAAGTTAATATTTGCCTCTTTTTTAGTATTAGCAATATACTAACTTTAACCTTGAAAAAAAGATGGAGGCGAGCATAAAATACATAATACATTGAAATTTAATGCTTTTAAACCAATTTTCTTAAATGAGTAGACAATACTTAACATCTATTAAGGAAGAAGATATGATTAATTTAAAAGAATTTGAGCAGGCTATAGTATCAGATAAATTAAATGGTATGTCTGATCTTGAAATTGGAAAGAAGTATAAGATTACATATCGCCAGCTTGAAAATATTTTAAGAAAAGCTACAGGAGTAAGTATAAGTTCATTAAAGAAAGAAAAGAAGCTCAAAAGACTTGCCCCTAAGGATTTTAAAGAGGAGACAACCACTGTGTGGAGTTTTAGGAGTCGTGGAGATTGGGCAACCCATAGCGGTGAATACAGAGGAAACTGGTCACCTTATATCCCGAGAAATGTAATTTTAAAGTACTCAAAGCCTGGGGAGCTTGTTTTAGATTATTTCTGCGGAGCTGGTACTACTGCTGTTGAGGCAAAACTTCTTGGCAGGAGATGTATAGCTTTTGATATTAATGAGAAGGCGATAGAACTGGCAAGACAAAATGTTGATTTTAAAATACCAGATACTAAGTCTTTAAAAATTTATGAGCCAGAATTATTCGTTGGTGACGCAAGAGATCTGTCATTTTTAGAAGATAATTCAGTTGACCTGATTTGCGCCCATCCACCATATGCAGATATTATCCATTATACAAATCATAAAGAAGGGGATTTATCTTTTCTTAATCTTGACAGTTTTTTAAAAGAAATGAAAAAAGTTGCTTGTGAAAGTTATAGAGTACTGAAGCCAGGTAGACAATGTGCAATCCTTATCGGTGACATGAGAAGGCATAAACATGTGGTTCCCTTAGGATTCAAACTTATAAATGTCTATCTTGACGCTGGTTTTAAATTAAAGGAACTTGTAATAAAGAGACAGCATAATTGTAAAACCACAGGTTTTTGGTATAAAAATAGTATTAAGTATAATTTCCTTCTTCTTGCTCATGAATATCTGCCGATATTTGAGAAACCTTTATATCTAAATGAATCAGTATATATTGGAGAAACATTAACACAGTATAAGGAAATTTTTACTCTTACTACAAATACTACAAAACCCCAAAAGGGGAAGTTAAAAGAGTTTGAGACAACTACTGTTTGGATCTTTCCTGAAGATAAATTGGAGTTGTCATTAGAAAAGAATGTAATTAAAAGATATGCACCATGTGGAAAGTATAGGCTTATTGAACTTACATTCAAGGATGAGGATAAAGAATATACTGGAAGATTACCTTTAGACACTATGGAACTTTTATTCGTTAAATCTCCATGTCTTGAGTTTAAGGAATTAAATTATGAATTTGTCGATATGTATCTTAAACATCTAAAGACATTTATCACAAATACTATTCATAGTATAAATAAAGATGGATATTGTGTAATTCAAACAAGAGATATTCAAGTAAAAGGTTATATTGAACCTATGGCTAAATATATAGTTGACATATTTGAAGATATACCAGAATTATTTTTGAAAGAGATTGTCGTGGTTTCAAAGGAAGCTCATAAAGAAAAGGAATTGTCTGAAAACTTAGAAATTACACATAATTATTTAATAGTTTACCGGAGGCTATAGAATGAATGAAGATGAGATGCGACAATTCATGCCCTTTAAAAAGAATGGTAAAAAGGTATCGCCGCTTTTTGTTTCTACAGTTAACGACAAGTTCATTGTTGCTGTTTATCAGGGAACTATAAGTGACTACGATATCTTGATAAAATATCGCCAAAGGGAAAGTGAGAAATGGTCAAATATAAGGACACCTAAGCATATTCATTGGGCTGTTGACATTCTTATAAAAATGCATTCTGATAGAGAAAAGACCCAGCAATTTTTAGATTTTTTGATTGAGTGTTGGGAAAAAACTAAACCGATTAGATCGAATGAAGAAAGAGAAAAAATTTTGAGTATAGAAAATTTATTAGAGTCCAGTCGCCAGCAAATCAAAGAATATGAAGCTCTGGGAAAGAAAGGAGAGTATAGTATCAAGTTTTTAATACTTTTGGCAAAGCTTTTAATGCTTCAAGAAAAAACTAATTTAGAAACTGCGTATATGTTCAAAAAGTTATTAGAAGCTCTTAAGTCAGGTGAAGACATCTTTAAAATTGTCTCAATTGCTTCACATACAGGCGGTAGGAAAAGATAAGCAAGGTATGTTTTTTAGAATTTTGTCTTATAATATCAAAAATTTTTCATAGGAGGAGGAATTTATGATTAAACCACTACCTTATGTGGAAAAAATTCAACCGTATATTCCAGGGAAACCAATTAAAGAGGTTGAAAGGGAGCTTGGAATAAAGGAGTGTATAAAACTTGCATCAAATGAGAATCCTTTAGGTCCTTCACCAAAGGTTTTAGAAGCCATTAAGGAATTTTTGTCTAATCCAGCAGAACTTGCAAGGTATCCAGAAGGAAGCGGATATTATCTTAAAAATGCATTATGTGAGTTTTTTTTAAAAAAAAGAATAAATTTAACTCATGATGAGATAATTTTTGGTAATGGCTCTAATGAACTTATAGACATAGCAGTAAAAACCTATGTTGGTCCCGGGGATGAGGCAGTTATGGCAAAACCCTCTTTTATTGTTTATGCAATGAGTGTAACTTCTCAAGGAGGAATTCCAAAGGAAGTGCCTCTCCGAGATTGGAAACATGATCTTGAAGGAATGCTTAAGGAAGTAACAACGAAAACAAAGATTGTTTTTATAGCCAATCCAAATAATCCAACAGGTACCATGAACTATAAAAAAGAATTTGATGAATTTATGAAAGCCCTTCCAGATGGAATATTGGTCATTGTAGATGAAGCCTATTATGAATATGTTACAGATTCAGACTACCCTGATACTTTAAAATATTTTCAGGATGGCAGAGATATACTAATTTTAAGAACCTTTTCAAAAGCCTATGGACTTGCAAGCCTGAGAATAGGTTATGGTATCGCTAAAAAAGAAATAATTACCGAAATGAACAGAATCAGAGAACCCTTTAACACAAACACAATTGCTCAGATAGCAGCAGAGGCTGCTTTAAAGGATGAGAAACACCTAAAAAAAGTATTAGAAATAAATGAAAAGGGTAAGCAATATCTATACAGCGAACTTGATAAAATAAAAGAAATCAAATATCTTCCAACTCAAACAAATTTTATTTACATAATACTGCCAGATTCTATTTCATCTCATGAAGTTTTTGATTTCCTTCTCAGAAATGGAGTTATAATAAGACCAGTTGGACCAAATCAAATAAGAGTGACCATAGGGTTACCTGAAGAGAATAAAGCTTTTATAGATGGTTTAAAAAAATTTTTTGGAGGTTAAAAAATGGATATTATTGTATTAAAACCAGATGTAAGTGACGAACAAATTGAAAAAATTGTAAAAAAACTCGAAGCAAAGGGACTCAAACCCCATGTATCAAAGGGAACAGAAAGAACAATAATTGGTGTAATCGGAGATACATCAAAGGTAACAGAAGATGAAGAAAATGCTATAAGAGCAATTCCAGGAGTTGAAGATGTTTTAAGAATTCTTAAACCTTACAAACTTGCAAGTAGAGACTTCAAAAAGACAGACACAATTATTCAAGTTGATGACTTCCAAATCGGAGGTAAAAAAGTTCATGTTGCAGCAGGCCCCTGTGCCGTAGAAAACAGAGTAACCCTTCTTGATATAGCTGAGAAAATTAAATCAGCTGGTGCAACCTTTTTAAGAGGTGGTGCTTTTAAGCCACGCACATCTCCCTATTCCTTTCAAGGTCTTGGAATAGAAGGACTTAAGTATCTCAAAGAGGCAAAGGAAAGAACAGGACTTCCTGTAATAAGTGAAATTATGGATCCAAGAGATATAGATGTAATGCTTGACTATGTTGATATTCTCCAAATTGGCACAAGAAATATGCAGAACTTCAAGCTGCTTATGGAAGTTGGCTCAGTTGACAAACCTGTTTTGCTCAAAAGGGGAATGTCTGCAACAATAAAAGAACTTCTTATGGCAGCAGAGTATATTCTTTCAAGGGGAAATGAAAAAGTTATACTCTGTGAAAGAGGGATAAGAACCTTTGAGACTGCCACAAGAAATACCCTTGACCTTAGTGCTATTCCATTACTTAAATCTTTAAGTCATCTTCCAGTAGCAGTAGACCCCAGTCATGGTGTTGGCAAAAGAGATCTTGTTGCGCCAATGGCAGTTGCTGCAGTTGCTGCTGGTGCTGATATGCTTTTGATAGAAGTTCATACAAATCCTGAAGAAGCTCTCTCTGACGGAGAGCAGTCCCTTACTCCAGAGCAGTTTAAAAATATGATGGAAAAAGTTAAAGCAGTTGCAATGGCTATTGGTAGGGAAGTCTAATGGAGGATGGATTTAAAACTGTATCAATTATTGGAGTTGGATTAATTGGAGGATCCTTTGCTTTAGCCTTAAAAAATAAAGGATTGGTAGATACAATCATCGGCTATGGCAGGAATGAACAAAGGCTTAAAAGAGCAGAATCACTTGGAATAATTAATCAATTTACAACTTCATTAAAAGATGCAGCATTAGCTGACATTGTTGTACTTGCAACTCCTTTAGGAGTTTTTGAAAAAATTGTTTCAGAATTGGCTGAATTTTTAAAAAAAGGGACTGTTGTAATAGATGTGGGAAGTGTTAAAGAATTGGTTGTAGAAAGGATTGAAAAGATTTTACCCGGAGGAGTTCATTTTGTTGGAACCCATCCCATTGCTGGTTCTGATAAAACAGGATTTGAATATGCGCGGGCAGACCTTTTTGAAGGAGCAAAGGTAATTATAACACCAACTGAAAAAACTGATAAATTGATTCTTGAGAAAGTATCTAAATTATGGAAGGAAGTGGGTGCAGATGTTGAATTTATGTCTGCAAAGAAGCATGACAGAGTTTATGCCTTAATGAGCCATTTACCTCACCTTATTTCCTTTTGCATGGTAAACACAGTAGCTGATATAGATAAAAACTTAATAACCTATGCTGGTTCAGGATTTAAAAGCTTTACAAGGATTGCCAAAAGCTCTCCAGAACTGTGGGGAGACATTTTTATTATGAATAGTGAAAACATTTTAGACTACCTAAGTATTTTTTGTGACAAAATTGAAGAAATGAAGAGATTGATTAAGGAAGAAAAGTTAGATGAATTGAAAAAATGCATTGAAAAAGCAAAAAATCTTAGAGAGAGAATTTCTTAAAAATGTATTTTGAAAAAATTATAATTCATAAACATGCTCAAGAAAGAATGCAAGAGAGAGGAGCAACTGAAGAAGAGGTAATACAAACTCTAAAGGAAGGAGAAAAATTTCCTGCAAAATTTGGTAGAATTGGTTTTAGAAGAAATTTTTCCCTTGAGGGAGTTTGGAGAGGCAAAATCTATAAAACAAAGCAAATTGAAATTTACGGAGTTATAGAAGACGGTACGGAGTTATAGAAGACGGTAATTTTGTTGTAATAACGGTTTTGGTAAAATATTTTTAGTTAGGAGGCGAAATAACATGAAATTAAGCTATGATTCTAAATATAATATTGCTTATATAAAATTTAAAGACAAACCTGAACAGGTTGAAACTATTCATCTAAGTGACGAGGTAAATATAGATCTTACTCCAGATGGTAAAATATATGGAATAGAATTATTAAATGCTAATGAACAACTGCAAATTTTAAAAGATATGAAATTTATTTTTACTGACCAATCTTCAGGTTTAACAATAGAATTACCAATCAATTTTAAATCCAAGGCAAATTTATAAAATTCTTTATGTTATGAAATCGAAATTAGGGAGCTAATCATTATGAATAGAATAATTGAAAAAGCAACTTTTCTTAAAGGAGAAATAACACCACCACCTGATAAATCTATATCGCACAGAGCAGTTATGTTTGCCTCTCTGGCAAAGGGTGAATCAAGGATAAAAAATTTTCTATGGGCAAAGGATCCTATAAGTAGCCTAAATGCAATGAAAGCTCTTGGAGTACAAATTAAAGTAAATGATATAAAAGAAATTATAGTTCATGGACAGGGATTACAATCCCTTAAAGAACCTGAAGATGTTATTGATTGTGGAAACTCTGGAACAACGATAAGGCTTTTAAGTGGAATACTGGCTGGACAGCCCTTTTTGAGTGTTCTTACCGGAGATGAATCATTAAGACAAAGGCCCATGAAAAGAATTATAGAACCTTTGAGGCAAATGGGAGCAGAAATTTACTCAAGAGCAGATAACAAATTCCCTCCAATTGTAATAAAAGGTGGGAACCTAAAAGGAATTAGTTATAAAATGCCTATTGCAAGTGCACAGGTAAAAAGTGCAATTCTTCTTGCAGGACTTTTTGCAAAAAGCGAGACCACTGTAAAAGAACCTCATAAAAGCAGAGACCATACAGAAAAAATGCTAAAAAGCATGGGTGTTGAACTTTATATAACAAACAACACAATAAAAATCATTCCGCCATTACAACAAATAAATCCCTTTGAAATAACTATTCCAAATGATTTTTCTTCAGCTGCCTTTTTTATTGGAGGAGCTTGTTTAGTGCCAGACTCTGAAGTAATAATAAAAAATGTTTGTCTAAATGAAACAAGAACAGGTTTTCTTGAAGTTCTAAGCTCCATGGGAGCAAAAATTGAGATATTTAATTTAAAAGAACAAGCAGGAGAACTTATTGGAGATATTTTAGTTAAGACATCTTCTGAACTTAAAGGCGTTACTGTTCATGGAGAAATAATTCCAAGACTTATTGATGAATTTCCAATTTTATGTGTTATTGCAACTCAGGCAGAAGGACTAACAATTATCAAGGATGCAAAAGATTTAAGAGCTAAAGAGTCAGATAGAATAAAAGCAATGGCAACAGAACTAAGTAAAATGGGAGTTCCTATAAAAGAATTTGAAGATGGAGTAGAGATAAAAGGTCCTTGCAAACTTCAAGGAACAGAAGTTTATTCTTATAAAGATCATAGAATAGCTATGGCATTAAGTATTGCAGGACTAATTGCAGATGGAAAAACTACTATAAAAGATGCAGACTGTGTTGATATATCTTTTCCTGAATTTTATAATTTTCTTGAAATACTTCAGAAATGAAAAAAGTTATAGCAATTGATGGACCTTCTGGGGCTGGTAAAAGCACTATTTCAAAGGAAATAGCAAAAATTTTAGGATTTCAATATCTTGATACAGGTGCTTTATACAGAGCAATTGCATATCATTTTTTCATAAAATTTAACCATATTAAAGATTTTTCAACATTATCAGACAAAGAAATTAAAAAAGAGCTTAAAAAAATAAAAATTAATTATGAAAATGGTAGAATTTTTCTTAATGGAAAGGATGTTTCTTTATTAATCAGAGACCCTCAGATAGGTGCTGTTACTTCTCAAATTTCTGCTAAACAAGTCATAAGAGATTTTTTGCTTCCTCTGCAAAGAGATTTTGCTCAGATAATGGATATTGTAGCTGAAGGCAGAGACATGACAACAGTTGTATTTCCTGATGCATGGAAAAAATTTTATCTTGATGCCTCTCCCGAAATAAGAGCCAAAAGAAGATATGAACAACTATTAAATCTTGGAAAAGAGATAACCTTTGAAGAAGCATTAAAGGATGTCATAGAGAGAGACAAAAGAGATTCTTCACGGCAGAATGCACCATTAAGAATTAGTGAAGATGCTTTTTATATTGATACATCAATGCTTAATCTTCAAGAAGTTATCTCACTAATTTTAAAAAAAGTTGCAGAGTCTGCTTAATATCTTGTATTATCAAAAACAGTATGCAGAAAATCGTTCTGGTAGAAGGTGCAGGATTTTGTTTTGGAGTTAAAAGAGCAATTGACATAGCCTTTGATGTTGCTCAAAAACATAAAGATGGCGTTTTTACATTAGGTCCTATAATTCATAATCCTCAGGTTGTTGAAAAATTAAAGGATTTAGGTGTACATCCCATAGAAGATATCGATAACAAAAATATAAGAACCTTAATAATCAGGGCTCATGGAATTCCAAAGGAAAAATTTGAAGAAATTAAAAATCTTGGAATAGAAATAATCGATGCTACATGCCCTTTTGTGAAAAAAGCTCAAAGTATTGCTGAAAAATTAACATCTGAAGGTTATCAAGTTCTTATTATAGGTGATAAAGAACATCCTGAAGTTAAAGGAATTTTTAGCTATGCCGGTGAAAAAGCTGCCGTAATAAGCTCTGATGAAATTCCAGCTCTAAATAAAAAAATTGGTATAATCGAGCAGACAACCCAGCCAATGTCTAAGGTTAAAGAAATAATGAATAAAATAATCAATTCTCTCAATGAATTTGAAGAAATAAGAATTTTTAACACTCTTTGTAATTTTACATCTAAGCGACTTCAGGCAACAGAAAAAGTTGCAAAAGAAGTAGATTTAATGATTGTTGTAGGTGGGAAAAACAGTGCTAATACTACCCAACTTGCTAATCTTTGCAAAAAAATTGGTGTTACTACCTATCATATTGAAGATGCTAAAGAAATTGACAAAGAGTGGGTAATATCTGTTAAAAAAATTGGTGTTACAGCAGGAGCATCAACACCTCAGTGGATCATTGATGAAGTAATAGAAAAAATTAAAATGTTTATAAATTAAGGAGGAAGGAGCATGCAGAGCGAACTTAGTGAAAAGCAAGAATTAGAGAGTCTTTATGAGGGGACACTTTCTCGTGTTGAAAGGGGAGAAATTGTTAAAGGAAAAGTAATAGGAATAAGAAATGATGGCATTATAGTTGATGTGGGATATAAATTTGAAGGAATAATTCCCCATAATGAGTTTACAAAGGAAGAATTAGAAAGTCTTAAAGAAGGTGATGAATTTGAAGTTTTTATTGAAAAAATTGATGATGCCCAAGGTGCAATATATCTTTCAAGAGATAGAGCTTTAAAAATTAAAGGTTGGGAAATGCTAATAGAAGCCAATGAAAAGGAAACTCCAATTGAAGTTAAAGTTACGGGCAAAACCAAAGGTGGACTAATAGCTTCTTTCTTCGGTATAAAAGGCTTTATTCCAGCATCATTACTTGAATTAAGAAAACCAAAAAATCTTGACAATTATATAGGACAAAATTTAAAGGTAAAAATAGAAAAGATAGAAACACCAAAAAATCTCTATGGGTCTTGGAAAAATGTAAAAACCACTCTGGTGTTTTCCAGAAAAAGTTATCTTGAAGAACAAAGGGAATCCCTAAAGAAAGAAATGGCTCAGAAAATAAAAGAAGGAGCTAAAATAAAAGGCATTGTAAAAAATATAACTAACTACGGAGTTTTTGTTGACCTTGGTGGCATTGACGGATTTATTCATATTTCTGATATATCTTGGGGTAAAGTTAAACATCCATCCCAATTTTTTGAAATAGGGAAAGAATACGAATTTGTTGTATTAAAATCAGATATTGAAAATGAAAGAGTAACTCTTGGTTATAAACAAAAGAAACCAGATCCATGGGAAAACATTGATAAAAAATATCACTCTGGTATGAAAGTTAGAGGAAAGGTTACACGCATTGAAGATTTTGGATTATTTATTGAAATTGAAGAAGGTGTTGAAGGATTAGTCCATATAAGTGAACTTGACTGGACAACGCCAAAGAATCCAACTTATTATGCTGAAGTTGATGAGTGGTTAAATCTTAAAATTCTTGATATTGACAAGGAAAACAGAAAGCTTTCTTTAAGTTTAAAACAACTAAAACCAAAACCTTGGGAAGTTGTGGCTAAAAAATATAAAATAGGTGATAAAGTAACAGGTAAGGTTAAGACAATTACTGATTTTGGAGTTTTTGTAAGACTACCCGAAGGAGTTGATGGACTTATTCATATATCAGATATTTCATGGACAAAACATGTTGATCATCCCTCTCAATTTTTTAAAAAGGGACAAAAAATTGAAGCTGTAATTTTAAATTTAGACCCTGAAAAGGAAAAACTTTCTTTAGGTATAAAACAACTTACTGATGATCCTTGGTTAAAAGAAATTCCTGAGAGATTTAAAGTAGGAGAAGTCTATAAAGCAATTGTTCTTAAAAAAACTGAACATGGATTGTTTGTTGATTTAGAAGGAATTGTAGAAGGACTTGTCTATAACTCAGAGATAAATAAAGAAAAACCTGTAAAAGAAGGAGATGAAATAAGTGTTGTTGTTGTTAAGGTTGACACAGAAAAAAGAAAAATAGGACTTAGCATGAAAAGGGCTGAAGAAGAATGATAGGAAAAAAACTTAAAATTTTCTTAATTATTTTAATTGGACTTATATTAATAAGCTTTCTTGCTACTATTATGGAAAGTAGTCTTTCCTATGGTAAAATTGCTATGGTTAATGTTAAAGGAATTATAGTTGATTCAAAAGCAGTAATAGAGGAAATTAAACAATACAGAAAAAATCCAGCTATTAAAGCAATTGTTTTAAGAGTTGACAGCCCCGGTGGAGCAGTAGTTCCATCTCAGGAAATTTACGAAGAAATTAAAAGAACAATTAAGGTAAAACCAGTTGTTGTATCAATGGGATCTATTGCAGCTTCAGGTGCTTACTATATTTCCTGCCCAGCTACAAAAATAATTGCTAATCCAGGAACCATAACAGGCTCAATTGGAGTATTAATTGAAATACCAAATATTAAAGGTTTACTCGATAAGATAGGAGTTAAAGCAGAAGTAATAAAAAGTGGTAAATACAAAGACATCACATCGCCATTGAAACCACCACTTCAAAGTGATGAAAAAGAAGTGCTACAGAGACTAATTGATGATGTCCACGACCAGTTTGTCGATGCAGTTTCTGAGGGAAGAAAAATACCTATTGAAAAAGTTAAAAAAATTGCTGATGGAAGAGTTTTTACAGGATTAAAAGCAAAAGAAATTGGTTTAGTTGACGAAATTGGCGATCTTGAGTATGCTATCAAAGTAGCTGCTCAGCTTGGAAACATTAAGGGAGAACCTGAAATAATTATGAAAAAAACTACTATTTTATATGAACTTCTGAAGGGTGATACAGAATCATTGATAAAGAGATTATTACCTACAAGTCAAATTTATTACCTATACTTACCACAAACAAATTGAAGGAGGAGAAAAATGAAAAAATCTGAATTAATTGACAAAGTATCTGAAAAGATAGAATACCTCACTAAAAAACAAGTAGAAACAATAATAGACATGATATTTGATGCTATGAAAGATAAACTAATAAAAGGAGAAAAAATTGAATTAAGAGGGTTTGGTAATTTCAAGGTAAAAACAAGAAATTCCCGCCAAGCTAGAAATCCTAAAACTGGTGAAACAGTAACCGTTCCACCACAAAGAGCAATTCAATTTAAAATGAGCAAAGCATTAAAGGATGCATTAAATAAGTGAAGTGTTACTATATGTAAAAGGACTTAATGTTTTCTATAAAAATATAGTCTATCTTGAGGATATTAATTTTCAAGTCAACAAAGGAGAGATTTTTTCTCTTGTAGGTGAAAGTGGAAGTGGTAAAAGCTTAACTGCACTTACCTTAATTAATCTATTACCTGAATATTTTAAGGCAGAAGGAATTGTAGTGTTTAATGGAACAGAAATTTTAAATCTTCCATCTTACCAATTAGAAAAAATAAGAGGCAGAAAAATTTCTATAATATTTCAAGACCCTACAACTTCTCTTAATCCCTTGATTAAAGTAGGCACTCAAATTGCAGAAATGCTAATTCATCATTTAAACATTTCAAAAAAAGAAGCTTTGAAAAAGACAAAATCAATTCTTGAAAAATTAAAAATACCCCATACAATAAATAGTTATCCCCATCAACTTTCAGGTGGAATGAAGCAGAGAATAATGATTGCAATGGCTATAGCCTGTGAACCTGAGTTAATAATTGCCGATGAACCAACCACAGCATTAGATGTAACAGTACAGGAAGAAATTCTTGATTTGCTATATTATTTAGTAAAAAGTGAAAACAAATCTCTAATTTTAATTACTCATGATATGAACATTGTTTCTGAGTATGCCGACAGAGTAATCGTTATGTATGCTGGTAGAATTATGGAGGAAGGAAAGGTGGAAGATGTCTATAATAACCCTTACCATCCTTATACAAAGGCTTTACTTAGTTGTATACCTTCTGCAAAGACCGAAATAATGGGTATTCCTGGTAATATCCCAAACTTAAAATCATTACCTAAAGGATGTGTCTTTAATCCAAGATGTAAATATAAACAAGAAATCTGTTCAAAGGAGATACCAACATACAGAAAAGTTTCAGATGATCGTTATGTAAGATGTTTTTTCACTTAGACAATTTAAAAGAGGAATATATAGAAACAAAAAGCATAATTAAAAGACAGACAATAAAAAATTCCCATCCAAAATTTTTATAAATAATACCAGGTAAGTAAGAGCCAAGGACTCCTCCAGAATAATAAATAGATATATAAGCACCATTTACAAGACTTTTTTGAGTTGTTGTCAATTTATTTAAATATCCCGATGATACAGAATGAACAAGAAACATTCCTGAGCAAAAGCCAAACATAACAATAAAAATTAATAAAAGATTAGGGATAATAAACATAACAAGAAAGAAGGCATAACAAGAAAGACCTAAAAGCAGAGTTTTTCGTTCATCCCCCAATAATTTTATAATTTTAATAGCTATAAAAGAAATAGCTATACCAGTAATATATCCCGAATATATAAATCCTATTGTTAACTCAGTACTTTCTGCATAAAGACTTTTAATACGGAATGGTAAAAAATTAGTAATCGCAGTAAAAATAAAAAAAAGGCAGAATACACTCAAATAAATCTTTTTGTTTGTTTTTTCAAAGACAATTTCAATTAATTCTTTTAATGGGAGTTTATTGCTTAATTGCTTAGGACTCACAATATCATCTAAAAAAAAATATACTATTGGAATTACTAACAAAAGACTTACAGCCATAACTTGAAAACAGGCTTGCCAACCAAAAAAAGTAGCTAATACACTTCCAATAACTCTACCAAGCAAACCACCAATTGTAGTAAAAGCAATATAGTAAGACATATAAAATTGAATTTTTTCTTTTTTAGCTTTTAAAGAAATATATGTAGTATTTGATGTCAGAATCATTGATATCATAAATCCTTCCAAAAATCGTAAAAAAATCGCCAATTGTAGTTGATCCGTTATTGAAATACCAAAAACAATAATTGAGTGAGCTAAAGCAGCAAATAGAATCATTCTTTTTGGCGATAAAAAATTAAGAATTACACCAGAAACAATCGGTATGAAAGTTAAAGGAATAAAAGTAGCACTCATAATAAGTGATATAACATCCATCTCCGATCTAAAAACATTACTAAGTAGCGGTAAAAGAGGTTGGGGCATATGAAGAGCTGAAATTGTAAGCACTGTAGTATAAATTATGGCAAGAAAACTTTTTATTGGCATGAAATAAAGTATTGCCATTGTTTACAAATTATGTCAAGATGAAAATAATTCTCTAAATTTTTGACAAATAAATACAAAGTATACAATCTTTAAAATCGCTTAATACAGTACTTTTCAATTGTCAAAATTAAAGTACAAAGATTAAATTTGACAAAAAAAAATTTTTTTAATTAATATATATAGTTTACAGGGGCTTTGTCCCTGTTTTCATCTCTGTGGGAGGAGGGCGAAAATTGTATGCTTTAGGGACCCATCTTTTAATTGAATTAAAAGAATGCAATCCTGAGATCCTCAAGGATCTCGAAAGTGTCCAAACCATTCTGGTTGATGCAGCAAAAAAAGCTAATGCAACAATAATTAACATTAATTTCCATGAATTTAGTCCTTTTGGTATTAGCGGAGTTGTTGTTATTGCAGAAAGTCATCTTACAATTCATACCTGGCCAGAATACGGCTTCGCAGCAGTTGATGTATTTACCTGTGGTGATACTATTAAACCTGAAATTGCAGCTCAATATATTATAGAAGCCTTTGAATGTAAAAATCCATCAATAGTGGAGATGAAAAGAGGAATTATATCTCATAAAAATGAGAAACTTCCTCACAAAGTTTGCTATGATGAATACCAAGTGGTATATTGAAAAAACATCAGAAGATGAGATTTTACTTCATTCTCTGAGGGAGATAACCTATTCTGGGGAATCTCCCTATCAGAGAATTGAAGTAATTAAGACTGGTAATCTAGGCAAATGCCTTTTACTGGATGGCAAGATGCAGTCATCTGAGATGGATGAATTCATATATCATGAGGCATTGGTTCATCCAGCTATGTTTTTGAGTAATGATCCGAAAAAAGTTCTCATTGCAGGTGGTGGTGAAGGTGCAACAATAAGAGAAGTGCTTAAGCATCCTGTAACTGAAGTAGTAATGGTTGATCTTGATGAAGAGGTAATTAAAATATCTAAAAAATTTCTACCAGAGTGGAGTAATGGTGCTTTTGATGATCCGAGGGTCAGGTTAGTTATAGATGATGCGAGAGCTTATATTGAAAAAATTAATTCCTATTTCGATGTGATTATAATAGACTTACCAGAACCCCAAGAAGGAGGTCCTGCCTATCTACTTTATACAAAAGAGTTTTACGAAAAGGTTTATAATGCTCTTACTCCAGAAGGTATAATGGTTACACAGTCTGCTTCTACTTCACTAAATAATATAAAAATTTTTATTTCCATTGTTAAAACTCTAAAGGAAGTTTTTCCATACGTTAAGCCTTACATAGCTAATATTCCCTCTTTCTTTGCTCCTTGGGGTTTTGTTCTTGCATCAAAAAAAATAAATCCTGGGACAGTTATTCTTGATGAAAAAATATCGTCTATAGAGGATAAATTAAAATTTTATGATTTAGATTCCCATAGAAGTATGTTTAGTCTTCCAAAATATATTAAGAAGGCTATAAATGAAGGAGGGGTAGTCATCAGAGATGACTCCCCTCTTTCTTTCTATTAGTTAATCTCTTTTTTTATTTGGTAAAACAGCTAATCCTACAAGTTCTTTCCCTTCAAGAAGTTGTAGTGCCGCTCCACCACCTGTTGAGATAAAAGATATTGAATCACTTACACCAGCTCTGTGAACAGCATAGTCTGTATCTCCGCCGCCAACTATTGTAAAAGCATAAGAATCTGCTACAGCATGGGCAATAGCAAAGGTTCCACGAGAAAAAGCATCTATTTCAAAAACTCCCATTGGTCCATTCCAAAGAATAGTTTTAGCATCATGAAGAACCTCAGTAAATAATTTAACTGAAGCAGGACCTATATCAAGCCCTCTCCAACCAGGAGGAATTTCCTGAACTGGAACAATCTTTGTTTCAGCGCCTGCTTCAATACTTTGCGCTATGACAACATCAACGGGAAGGTAAAATTTCACTTTATTTCTGCGCAATTTTTCCATAATTTTTTCTGCAAAATCTAACATATCTTGCTCAACAAGAGAGTCTCCAACTTCATATCCAAGTGCTTTGATAAATGTAAAAGCCATTCCACCACCAACAATTACTTTGTCAGCTTTGTCAGCAAGATTTTCAAGAACACCTATTTTACCTCCAACTTTTGCTCCGCCAAGTATCACTATAAAAGGTCTTATAGGTGATTCAATCGCTCCTTTTAGATACTCAATTTCTTTCTTCAATAAAAAACCAGCTGCTGAGGGTAAAAATTTAGGAATACCTACTATGGATGCATGAACCCTGTGGGATGCTCCAAAGGCATCATTAACATAATAATCCGCTAAAGATGCAAGGGCTTTAGCAAACTTTTCATCATTTTTTTCCTCTTCAATATGAAATCTAAGATTTTCAAGTAAAATAACATCACCTTCCTTCATTCTTGAAACCAAGTGTTCTACCTGTGGGCCTATACAATCAGGAGCAAAAATAACTTCTTTGTTAAGAAGTCTCTGCAATCTTCTTGCCACAGGAGCTAAAGAGTATTTGGGATCTAACTTACCTTTTGGTCTTCCAAGATGAGAAGCGAGTATCACCTTTGCTCCTTCATCAATAGCATAATTTATCGTAGGTAAAGTAGAACGAATTCTTCTGTCATCGGTTATCATCAAATTTGCATCAAGGGGTACATTAAAATCCGCTCTTATAAAAACTCTCTTTCCTTTAATGGGAAGATCCTCGATAGTGACTTTATCGAAGGAATTATTAAATGGAGTCATTTTAACCTCCTTTTTTAAATCTTGTTCATTAAGTATAAAATTAAATCTCTTACTCTACAACTGTATCCGTATTCATTGTCGTACCAAGAAATTACCTTTGCAAGTTTATTTTCAATAACCTTAGTAAGAAGTGAGTCAACAATGGAAGAATAAGTGGAACCATTAAAATCAATGGATACAAGAGGTTCTTCTATATAGTAAAGTATTCCTTTCATTTCTTCTTCTGAGGCTCTTTTAAGAACTTCATTAATATCTCTTTCTGTTACTTCCTTATTTAACTGAACAACAAGATCAACTAATGAGACATTGGGAGTAGGAACTCTTATTGCAAGTCCGTCAAGTTTACCCTTAAGCTCCGGTAAAACTTTACCAACTGCCTTAGCTGCACCAGTTGTAGTAGGAATCATTGATACAGCCGCAGCCCTTGCTCTCCTGAGATCTTTGTGAGGAAGATCAAGAATTCTCTGATCATTTGTGTATGAATGCACTGTTGTTGCAAAACCTCTTTCAATGCCGAAAAATTCATGTAAAATTTTTGCCACTGGAGCAAGACAGTTAGTTGTACAAGATGCGTTGGAGATAATTCTATGAACAGATGGATCAAGAAGATGATTATTAACTCCCATCACTACAGTGATATCCTCTTCTTTTGCTGGTGCGGTTATGATTACCCATTTTGCTCCTGCATCAAGATGTTTAGAAGCTCCTGCTCTATCAGTAAATCTACCTGTAGATTCCACTACTATATCCACATTCAAATCTCCCCATGGAAGTCTTTCGGGTAAGGTTTCAGCAAAGACCTGTAGTACTTTACCATTAATTACAATGGTATTGTCCTTAGCCTGAACATCGGCTTTAAATTGTCCATGAACAGAGTCATATTTAAGTAGATGGGATAAAGTATATGCATCAGTAAGATCATTGATAGCTACAATTTCAATTTCAGGAAAATCCTGACAAGAACGAAAAAATAGTCTTCCTATTCGACCAAAACCGTTAATGGCCACTTTTATTGCCATAGCTACCTCCTTTTTTTATTCTTTGAGACTATTGATAACCATACCTGTAAGAAGTTTAGGATAGAAATAGGTGGATTTTGGAGGCATTCTAAGTCCAGAAATCGCCACTCTTTCAATATCCTCTACTTTTGTTGCCCTTAAAACAAATATAGAATCACATTTTCCTTCATGAACCAATTTCATACCTTTATCTATATTTATATCATAACAAATTTCTCGCTGAGGGAAAAGTTGTTTTATGACAGCTTCTTCTAAAATATTAACATCAAGATTTCTTAATTCTGGAGGTAGATTATCAAGAGATGGCCCAATGTATTTTAATAAATACCATTTTTTATCTTTTAGATACACTCCAAAATTTCCATATCCTTTTTCTTCAACAAATTCCTCGATGTCAGAAAATTTTTCATTTATTTCTCTAAATATAAAGTTAGGATTACTTGAAAGTAAATCTTTAACAGGTTGAGAAGTACTTAAAAGTCTATGAGTAGGAAGTATAAGATATCCGTTATCTTCTATATTTGACAGAAACATTAAAACATAATTCCAAGGAGCATCTGTTGAATTAGGATATATTTTCTCCATCTCTTTTTGAAACTCCAGAGCTACCTCATATCTATGATGACCATCGGCAATAAAAAGAGGTTTATGTTTAAATTCATTTATTATACTTTGAACTTGAGTATTGTCTCGGATTTTATAAATCCTGTGTTCGTTGCCATCTAAATCCTTTGCTTTAATATAAGGCTTTTCAATTTTTTCAAGTATTTTAGAGGTTATTCTTTCTTTAGAGCGATAAATTGAAAAAATTAAAGAAGTATTTGCCATACAAGCCTTCATTAAATTTAACCTATCAGCCTTAGGCTTAGAATAAGTCTGTTCATGAGGAAATATACCTCTGCCTACTTCTTCAAGTTTTACAACTGCTACAATACCTCTTAAAATTTTATTTTTTCTTTTATACTTGTAAGATACTTCATACCCATAGAAACAGGGGTCATCATCCTGAATAAGAATTCCCTCTTTAAGCCATTGCTGAAAAAATTCATTAGCTAAAGCATATTTATCCAAGTTAGGTTGATTTTTTCCATAGTCAATTCTGATTATGTTATAAGGACTCTTTAAATAAAGTTCTTCTCTTAACTCCTCCGAAATAATATCATAGGGAGGACTCATGACATCACTTCCGTTAACCTTTTGCGGATTATAGAGAATGCCTCTAAAAGGTTTAACTATCGCCATAAGCAATATAATAACATTTAAATTTAACTCAACTCAAATAAAGAATTTTGAGGAAATTGCTTGATTAAAAAACACGGTATGCCTTATATTAAAAAAGGCGATGGAGTTCGCCTTTAAGTGCCTCTGATTTTCAGGGCTGATAACTCCTACTTGAAAAATGTAGGTATTTTACCCTGAATAAGGAGGCAAAAATGTTTGAAATTCTTCTAAAGGCTTCTTTCTGGTTTTTCCTTGCTATTGTTTCTACAGTAATTGCTACAAAGCTTCGTTTAGCAACCGCATTAACAGAAATTGCGGTTGGAGCAATTGCAAGCCTTGCTATTGCAAATTCAGGCATATCAATTGGTGAAAATGATATTTGGATTAAATTCATTGCAGGTGTTGGAGCTATAATGCTCACTTTTCTTGCAGGTACTGAACTTGAACCAGAGATATTAAAAACAAGATGGAAAGAAACAGCAGGGATAGGATTAATAGCCTTTTTAGCCCCTTTTCTTGGATGTACAGCCTTTGCTTACTATCTGCTTGGCTGGAGTGTTAAAGCAAGCTGGCTTGCAGGCGTTGCTCTTTCAACAACTTCTGTTGCAGTTGTCTATGCAGTAATGCTTGAATTGGGATTGAATAAAACAGAATTTGGTAAAGTCATTCTCGCAGCATGCTTTGTAAATGACCTTGGTACAGTCATAGCTCTCGGACTTATTTTCTCTCCCTTTACTATAAAATCTTTGATTTTTATAGGTTTTACAATTTTTATTGTTATTTTTGCTCCATTGGTAACCCCGAAAATTTTTAAAAAATTTGGCAATAAACCCTCAGAATTTGAAACGAAATATCTTTTATGCATACTTTTTGGTCTCGGTGCTTTAGCCATATGGTCAGGAAGCGAGGCTGTTCTTCCAGCTTATATTTTTGGTATGGTTTTAGCAGGAAGTGTCGGCAAAGATAATCAACTTATTAGAAGATTGAGAACCCTTACAATTGGATTTCTAACACCAATTTATTTTTTAAGGGCTGGCTATTTTGTTTCCATTCCATCCTTAATTGCAGCACCCTTGGCTCTTTTGGTATTATTGGGTGGGAAGATGATAACAAAAATTGTAGGTATTTATCCTGTTACTAAACTTTTTAAATTTAAACATAAAGAAGGAATGTATACAACACTTCTTATGTCAACAGGACTTACCTTTGGTTCCATCTCTGCTTTATTTGGATTAACCCATGGAATAATTGACCAGAGTCAATACTCTCTTTTAATTGCTGCTGTAATTGGTAGTGCAGTAATCCCAACAATTATAGCCAATGCTTTTTATTTACCAAAGTATCTCTTACCTAAAACCAAAAAGGAGGATTAAAAGATGTTAAAAAGAATTCTCGTTGCCTTTGATGGTTCTCAGGAATCTTACAAAGCTTTTGATTTTGCCTTAAATCTCTCAAAGGAATGTTCCTCTAAAGAGAGAAAAATAACTGTTCTTTCAGTAGCTCAGCCTCCTGAGCCTGCTGATATAGTAGAAATAAAAGCAGTAATTGATAGTGCCACAGAATACTACAAAAAGGAGTTTGAAAAAGTATTTTTAGTTGCAAAAGAGCATGGAATTGAAGTAAGAACAGATATTGTTGTAGGGCATCCAGCTGACCAGATAGTAAGATATGCTACAGAAAATGGTTTTGATATGATAGTCATAGGGCAAAGGGGTATGTCAAAAATTGAAAGATGGCTTCTTGGTTCAGTATCCCGAAGAGTAGCAACCTATACAACATGCCCTGTTGTGATAGTTAAATAGTTACATCTCTATTCTTGTTAAAACTCCGTGAAGTTTTCTTGAAGGCAATCGGAAAAAGCTTATAAAAGTTGGCGTTATTCTTTTTATAAAGACAAATATTTTCCAGTATCCTTTTGCAGATATGTCTTCAAGACCGTAAAATATTGCTCTTTCATCAATTCCGTTTTCCATTAATATTTCTTCAATGTTTACAACTTCCATATAACCAATTTCAATCTCAAAAACTCTTATACCCATGTAAAGCTCTTCTTTAAAATATCCAACTACTCCAAATGGATCTGGTCTGATTATAATTGACAGAAATATATTGTCTTCATAAATTATTCCATGATAAAACATTGTTTCAACTATGTATGGTGAAATCTTACTTGTATCTTTTATAAAGAAAATAGCTGTTCCGGGTATTTTAGGATTTGTTTTATAGACTCTCTCAAATTTTAAAATAAAGTCTTCTCTATCCATAAACTTCATAGCACTGTAAAGTTTTTTCTGCCCATTAGTAAAAAGCAGAATGGTTAAAAGTGGAAATAATGCAAGCAGAATTGAGTAATATCCACCATGAGGAATCTTATGCAGACATGAACTGAAGTATATAAAATCAACAGCAGTAACAGCCAAAGCAGCTATCAGTGCAATATAGTTTCTTTTAAGAAAAAATATTGAAATCAGCATAACTCCTGTTATACACATATTTCCAGTTACAGCAAGTCCATAAGCTGCTGCTAAATTAGAAGAACTTTTAAACTCTAAAATAATAAACAAAACTGCAAAAAGCAAAAACCAGTTAACACTTCCAATGTATATCTGAGATTTTAACTCCTTTGAAGTATAATTAATCTTCAACATTGGCATTATTCTTGTTGTGATTGCTTGATAGATAATTGAAAACATTCCACTAATCATTGCCTGTGAAGCAATAACAGTTGCAGATATACTCAAAATTAAAAAAGGAATATAAAGATAGGATGAAAAATTTAAAGATAGCTCAAAAAGAGTATTTTTAACATGTGGATGAGCTAAAAGAAAAGCACCCTGACCGAAATAATTAATAGAAAGAACAAAAAACAAAATTGCCCATGCATGCCTTATGGGTTTTGAACCAAGATGTCCCATATCTGCATACATTGCCTCAGCACCAGTAGCACACAGAATTACCTCTCCTAAGATTAAGTAACCCTTCCAGCCATTTTTTAAAAGGAAATCTATGGCATAATATGGATTTACAGCTTTCAAAACTTCTGGATTTTTCAAAATTCCATAGATGCCAAGAATAAAAAGACAAAAAAACCATAAGACCATTACAGGACCGAAAGCAGAGGCAACCTTTTCAGTTCCTTTTTTCTGAAAAAGAAATAAAAAGATAGTAATAACCATTGCTCCTAAAATATGCATTCCCTGTGATACTGTTATACCCGGAATAAAAGCTGAACCCTCAACAGCACTTAAAATACTTATTGATGGAGTTATTACACCATCACCTATAAGAAAAGAGATTCCTATAAAGGATAAAAATGTGATAACTCCCTTAGCTTTTTTTGATTTTGAGAGAGATTTAAATATCTCAGCAAGAACAATTGTTCCACCCTCACCCCTTATACTGAGTCTCATTGCAAGCACATTGTATTGAAGAGTTGGAAGTATAACAAGTGTCCAGAATACAAGAGAAAGAACGCCAAGAACATTTTCATAAGTTGGTTCAAGAATTAAAAAGGCAACAGTTAAAGTATATATGGGGCTTGTTCCTATGTCCCCAAAAACAAGCCCAAGAGCTTTTATTATTCCTGTCATAAATTTTTATTATATCACCAAACTGGCAATTGTTATAAAATTTATTTTATAATTTTTTATGTTGATTATCAAAGATAAAACTGAGATTCAGAGATTCATTAAAAGACTCTGTAAACGGTCAACTTCTGAGCCTGAAATTGAAGAGAATGTTAAAAAAATTCTCAATGAAGTTAAAAAAAAAGGATATAAAGCTTTAATTAAATATACAAAGTTATTTGATAGACACGGCCTTCCGCTTAAAATTGAGCCTGAGGAAATTAAAGAAAAGGCAAAAGAAGTTTCAAAGGGAGTCCTTAATGCTCTGAAGTTTGCTGCACAAAGAATAAGAAAATTTCATGAAAGGCAGATTGAAAAATCATGGAAGTATAAAGAAGGAGACATTGTTCTTGGACAGATTATAAGACCCCTTCACCGCATAGGAGCATATGTTCCGGGAGGTAAAGCCTCTTATCCATCAACAGTTCTTATGAACATTATTCCTGCTCAGGTAGCGGGAGTAAGTGAAATTGCTGTATGTGTTCCAACCCCACGAGGGGAAATAAATCCTACAGTGTGTGCTGCTTTAGAATTACTTGATATAAAAGAAGTTTACAGAATTGGTGGAGCACAGGCAATTGGAGCATTAGCTTATGGAACAGAAACAATTAAAAAAGTTGATAAAATTGTAGGACCCGGCAATATCTATGTAGCTACAGCTAAAAAACTCGTATTTGGAGAAGTTGATATAGATATGATAGCAGGACCCAGTGAAATAATGATTGTAGCAGATAGCTCTGCAAATCCCGCTTTCATAGCTTCCGATATGCTAAGTCAAGCAGAACATGATGAAATGGCAAGCAGTATTCTTGTTACAACATCTGAAAAACTTGCCTATGAAGTGAAAAAAGAAATTTCAAAACAGCTTAAAACTTTACCAAAAGCTGAAATAGCAAAACAATCTCTGAAAAACTTTGGAGCAATAGTTTTAGTACAATCATTAGAGGAAGCAACAGAAGTCGTAAATAAAATTGCACCAGAACATCTTGAGATTATGACAGAAAATTCTGAGGAATTATTGCCAATGGTTAAAAATGCAGGCGCTATATTTTTAGGTCCATGGAGTACAGAACCAATAGGAGATTATGTGGCAGGACCTAATCATACTTTGCCCACCGGAGGCACAGCAAGATTTTTTTCTCCATTAGGAGTTTATGATTTTATAAAACGAAGTTCTTTAATCAAAATAGGTAAAAAAGGATTCGAAGAAATTGCACCATATGTAGAAAGACTTGCAACCATTGAAGGATTGCAAGCCCATGCAAATACAGTTAAAATACGAAAACCTACTTAACAGATGCTAAAAAGTCTTCAATTTTTAAAGAAGGAGCAATTTTTGAAACTTTATTAAGAATACGTTTTTTTTCTTCCTCGGTCTTTGCTAATTTAAATTTTTCTCTTAACTTGCTTAATTTTTCTCTACGATGTCTTCTTTTTTTTAAATCTCTCTCCACAAGCCTTCTTGACATAGTAACCTCCTTTTTAGAGATTTAGATAATTAAGCAATCGACTAATTATTATATAGCCACCACAGGGAATTGAACTTTTATTAATAATGAAATCACATCCATCTTCACGAAAATCACATTTACTACAAATAAATATTAGATCATGCTTTATTACAATCTCTGTATCCAAATGTAATAGTTCAACCAAGTTCTTTAATTCAGATGGTGTTATAGATTTTTGAAGATAAAAATAGCTACCACATAATTCAGTTTCTTTTTCCGGTTTATAATAATGACAAAACTTCTCGCAGATTAGAGAGGTAAAAGCATTCTCCTTCATATTGTTACTTCACTTAACCATTTTAAATAATCTTCTGACCCCTTTTTAATTTTTATTCCTATAATTTCTGGTACTGTATAGGAATGAAGTGATTTAACCCTTTCTTTAAGCCTATCAAAAAGCTCTTCCTTTGTCTTTACAATCATTAATACTTCAGAGTCATCTTCAATCTTGCCCTGCCAAAAATAAATTGAACGAACATTTCTAATTATGTTTATACATCCAGCAAGTTTTTCTTCCACAAGAGTTTTTGCTATATTTACAGCCTCTTCTTCCTTTGGTGCTGTTATAAATACTACCATGTAATCCATACTTTAATTATATAAAATTTAACATTTTTTTGTTAAGTATTTTTATTTTTGATATAATTAAAAAAAATGAGGAGGTGGATTATGCCTTATTATGTAGTTTTAAGCACACTTACAGATGATGGAAGAGAAACCTTAAAGGAAAGGCCTGAGAGAATTCTTGAGGTTAATCAAGAAATTGAAAAAATGGGAGTGAAAGTACTTCAACAATATGCAGTTTTAGGTCCCTATGATTTCTTTAATATTGTGGAAGCTCCAGACAATATTACTGTAATGAAAATGTCTGTTGAATTGGGTTCAAGAGGAACTGTTCAGCTTATGACATTACCTGCAATACCAGTTGAAGAATTAATTAGTAATTTGAAAGGATAAAATGAAAAAATAAAGATATTGAAGGACTGAATTAACTTTAAAACTATATTTACTGAGGAAGAAGTCTTACAAAGAATCTAATTTGAAGGGAATCTCAACAAGTAGCATTGAAGTTCATTAAGATTAATAACTTCTTGTTGAGATTCTCTTCTTTAATTTTTAAACTATTTTTTCAATAAGAAAATTGAAAGCTTCATTCGTTGCATTAATTTTATTGAAATATCTATCACCTTGAAATTTCAATTCTTTAACAAAAACATTTTCTGGTGTTGCTACAGCAATATATATAAGACCTGCTGGTTTTTCTTCCATTGTATCAGGACCAAGATTGCCTGTTGTTGCTATTGAATAGTCCGAACCTGTAAGATATTTTACAGCTAATGCCATAGTTATAGCCATTTCAGATGATATTACTCCATGTTTAAACGTTTCTTCAGGTATATTTAATATTTTTCTTTTTATCTCTGTTGCATAAACAACAACTCCTCCAAGAAAAATTTTGCTTGCACCTGGAATATCTGTTATTGATGAAGCAATAAGACCTCCTGTACATGATTCAGCTGTTGAAAGAGTCTTATTTTTTATTTTTAAATTATTAACTATTTGAAAAGCTTGTTCTATTGTAGGATACATAAAAAAATAAAAGTAAGAGAGGGGGAGATTATCTCTTCCCCTCTCTTAATATCTCTAAATACTGATTTAACTATTTGAAAATATCTTTTTCAAATTTTTCCAGTTTAGATGCAAGCTCTATATAGCTACCACCCATGTAGGTATAAATTAATTGTCCACCATCGATAAGTTCTCTTATTGCTTCCTTTGTTTCAGCATCTGATACACCAAGGGCTCTAAAATGTTTTATTACATCCATCTGTTTGTATTTCTTTTTTCCTTGAGCCTCTTCAATGAGTTTGTATATCTGCTTTTTGAGTTCCTCTTTATCCATAAAATTTTCACCCCTTTCTTTATAAGGAGGGGGTTACCCCTCCTTATTAAATTATTTTTTAACCCATTTTATTTGTGCAGTTGTTCTGAGTGTTTCAAAGGTGTATGTCCAATCATCAATGTGCTGCCATGTAAATGGTATTCCTGTCACATCGAAGAATTTTTCCCATCCAATTCTATCAATCCACTCTCCTACTCTTTCGTGTTTCTTTGCTCCAGCTACATAGGCATCAAAAATCTTTCTTACTGCCTTTGTTACTTCAGGCCATCTTGGTGGATTATTTGGCAAATAAGGGACTGCAAGCTTTGAAAACTTTGGAGGTGTTCTTAAGTTACCAACTTTTCCACCTACAACTATTGCAACTCCGTCATTTTCTGCATCTTTAATTGGAAGGGCAGGACAAACGGAAAAGCAGTTTCCACAGTACATACATTTTTCTTCTTTTAACTTAATTGACTTCTTTGCTGGATCAGGAATTATCGCTGCTGTAGGGCATGCAGCCATAGTTGTTGGTAACTCACAGAGATCCTTAAATCTCTCATGTTCAATTCTTGGTATTTTTGTATGAATACCAACAATAGCTATATCTGAGCAGTGAACTGCACCGCACATATTTGTACAACAGGCAACTGCCAATCTTACTTTGTTAGGAGTTTCCTTTGTTGTAAAGTAATCAGCAAGATCATCTAATAAACACTTAACAAGTGCAGAAGCATCAACAGCTGCTGAATGACAGTGAATCCAACCCTGTGTATGGACCACGTTACTTACTCTTGGCCCGATTCCGCCAATCATATACTTCTTTGCCTTTAGTTCTTCAATTAATGGATTAACTTTGCTTTCATCGGAAACAAGAAACTCTAAATTATTTCTTGTTGTAAACCTGAAATAACCATCACAATATTTATCTGCAATATCAGCAATCTCTCTTAATGTATCGGTACTCAGAAGTCTTGGAGATGCAACTCTAACTGTCCAAATTTTATCTCCAGAATTTGCTATATGAACCATTAACCCAGGAGTTAATATTTCATGGGTTTTCCAGTCTCCATAATTTTTCTGTATTACTGGTGGTAAAAAATTTTTGTAATGAGGTGGTCCTATATCTGTTTTTCTTTGTTTTACATCTACTACATCGGGAATTACATATGGCATAATTTTACCTCCTTAATGTTTTTTATTATATTATTTTAACCATTTTTCCCAAGGTTTACCTTCGAGGTCTCCCTCTTTCCAGAAGAAGAACGGATCTCTTCTTGGCTCTTTGACCATTTCTGGTGCAGGTTCAAGTTCGGAAATTTCAAGGAACTCTCTCATTCCACGACGAAGAATAAGCTCACCAATTCTCTCTCTGTTCTTTCCATATTCACTCCACCACTCCCACCATTTTCTATGGAGATCTTTTATTTCTTGATATGGTGGTTTCATTTCCATAAATGGCACTACTACCCAAGAAAGGGTAGCACCAATAACAAATGGAGCTTTAGCACCAATTAAAATTGTTGCACCAAAGGGTGGTGTTGGTTTAAGGGCTCCTGCTAATTTTGCAATACAATGCATACAATGACGACAATCATCGTTATTTATTGTAAGATTATTTCCATCCCAGGTGATACATTTTCCAGGGCAGAGATTAACTATTTCTTCCTGAATATTCATACCCTTCTTTGCATAATCTCTTACTCTGTCCTGGTCAATCTCAATTGGACCTTTCCATGTTCCAATTATGGAACAGTCTGCACGAGCTATTGCAGCATTGCAGTCAATTGGGCATCCTACTACTTTAATCTTATACTTATAAGGAAAAGCTGGTCTATGGAGTTCATCCTGGAATTCCTGTGTTAAATCATAGGTAATATCAAGGGTATCAATCATTGACCACTCACATCTTGCTGGTCCTACACAACAGCTTGGTGTTCTCATTGCAGAACCAGAACCACCAAGGTCAAAACCATTCATACTAAGAATGGTTGCAAGAGGCTCAAGATTATCTGTTACTGTTCCCAATAAAATTATATCGCCAGTTGAACCATGAAAGTTTGTTAATCCACTTCCATATTTGTCCCAAAGATCGCAGAAAAATCTCATTGTTTCAGAAGTATAAAATAAACCTGCAGGCTGGTTTACACGGACAGTATGGAAATGAGCAACATTAGGGAATTCATCTGCTAATTCTGAATATCTTCCAATAACACCTCCACCATAACCTCTAACACCAACTATACCACCATGTTTCCAATAAGTTACTTTGTCTCTAAAACTTTTCTCTAAAAGACCCAGCTCGTCAGCAGCCATAGCATTTTTAGCAGCTGCTTTTTTCATTTCAGTGACAAAACTCGGGAAAGGACCCTTTTCAAGTTCATCCAATAAAGGTGTGTCATACTTCTTCGTCATATTTTCCTCCTGCTTTAAGATTTTTTAAATTATACCAAAAATTTTACTGTCTATCAACAGTAAAATAGTTATACTTTTTTGGTCAAATAAAAAATTTTTATGCTTGCATTAAAGCTTTTAAAATAAAAATAAGCTAAAATATTGTTAATGAAAATAAAATGGATAGAACTTAACGGGTTTAAATCTTTTCCCGAAAAAACCAGAATAGAGATAAATGAGGGAATTACCTGCTTTGTAGGTCCAAATGGAGCAGGTAAAAGCAATATTGTTGATGCTTTCAGATGGATTCTTGGAGAGCATAATCCCAGAATCCTTAGAGGAGAAAAAATGGAGGAAGTAATATTCCAAGGCTCTCAATCAAAAAGGGAAAAGGGTATTGCAGAAGTAACTATTCTCCTAAAATCATTAAAAGAAACCGAAAATGAAGAAGAATCCGAAATAGAATTCACTGAAATAAAAAGAAGATTTTACAAAAGTGGAGAATCCTATTTCATCATAAATGGTAAGCAGGCAAGACTTAAAGACATAAGAGAAATATTTCTCTCAGAAGGAGTTGATATAAGAACTTATTCAATAATTGATCAAATAAAAATTAATGATATACTATCAAAACCCTTTCATAGAAAGGCTCTATTAGAAGAATGTGCAGGGATTTCTCTCTATAAAATTAAAAAAACCGAATCTGAAGGAAAACTTCAATCAGCAAGAGAAAATCTGCAAAGAGTAGAAGATATTATCGGTGAACTCAGAAAACAATATTCTTTACTTGAAAGACAGGCTAAAAGAGCTGAAAAATATAAAAAAATCATAGAAGAATTAAAAAATCTTGAATTAAAGGTCTCTAAAACTGAAAGTTTGAGACTTATTGATGAGATGGAAGGACTTAAAAATGAAATCAAAAAGCTTGAAAATAAACAGTCAGAACTGAAAGAAGAAGTCGCAAAAATTATAAAAAAAATTGAAGAGCAAAAAAATAAAATTACTAATGTTGAAAATGAATTACAGGAAAAAGAAAAAGAGCTAAAACAAAAAGAAATTGAAAAAACAAAAACAGAAAATAAACAAAATCTTTTTTCCCAAGAAGAAAAAAATAGAAAAGAATTGATAAATAAAATGCAAGAAGAAAACTCTACACTGAAAAGAGAAATTGAAAAATCTCAGAATGAACTAAAAGAATTTTCAATTCAATACTCAGAAATTGAAAGAAATATTGGTAATCTCCAGGAGGAAATCATTGAAGAAGAACAGGAATTAATTGAATTTCATAAAAAAATAAATGAATTTGAAAAAGAGCTCGAAAAACAGAGAAAAACCCTCTTTAACCTTACAACAGAACTGGCAAATAAGAAAAATTATTATCATTCAGTCAAAAAATCCCTTGAAAATGGTCAAAACAGATTAAACTCCCTTTATTCAAGAAAAAAAGAAATGACCCAAAAAATAAATCATTTAGAAACAGAAAATCAAGAAATTGAGGGAAAAATAAAAATTTTAAAAGAAACCTTTCAATCAGAAAATGAAAAAATAAACCTTCTTCAGAATCAGCTTTCTCAAATAGATAGGGAACTGGAAGCAAAAAATCAGAGTATAATTGAAAAAAAGAAAAAAGAAGCAGTGATTAATGGAAAAATTGAAGCTCTTTCATCAGAAATATGGCAGGACAGCAAATCTCATAAACTTTTCTTTGAATACATTGATGTTAGCCCCGAAGCTGAAGAATTAATTGAAACTCTTATGGAAGAAAAACTTAAAGCTGCAGTAATAGAGAATATAGAAGAAATTAAACATCTTCAAAACAAAAGCTGGGTTTTTTTAAAAAATTCTGAAATTCCTCAACATCACTTAGTTCAGAATGATAAAAAAAGTATCTTGGAGAACAGAAAAATCAAAAACTTCATAAAAATGAAAGATTCTGGAATTCCTGAAAACATTTTTGAAAATGTCTATGTTGTAAGCAATATCAAAGAGGCACTGACTTATAAAAAAGAATTTCCCAATTGCTGTTTTCTGACAAAACAAGGTGAAGTTTTTTTCCCAGATGGATTTATCAAAACAGGTAAAAAATCAAATATTCTTCAAAAGAAAAGACTACTTGAACAGTTAAAGGAAGAAAAAAATGATATAGCACAGCAAATTGAATCTTTACAACAAGAAATTATAAAAAAACAGATTATGAAAGAAGAGAACAAAAAAGAAATTGAAAGCAGAAGATTAAAAATTTCTCAAATACAGAGGGAAATTTTCCAAAATGAAGAAAGATACAGAAGCCTTAACAGAGATATTGAACAGCTAAGGCAAAGAATAAAATATCTTGAAAATGAAGAAAGAGCAATACAACAGGAAATATCTCAAAACAGAAAATTAATTGAAAAAACCGCTTCTGAAATTGAACAATTATCCTATGAAATTGAAGATTTAGAGAAAAAAATTGAAGAACTTAAAAATACACAAAAAGAGTTACTGCAAAAACAGGAAAACAAAAAAGAAGCTCTTTCTAATAAAAAAATCATGCTTTCTACTTTAAAGGAAAGACAAAACAGTAAAAAACAGGAAATAATCAGATTGAATGAAGAAATTAAAAAACTTTCAATAAAAAAACAGAAAAATGAAGAAGAAATTGAACAAAGTTTAAAAAAAATATCCCAAATTGAACAAGAAAAGGTAAAAACATTAAGGGCAATTGAAACACTTACCTTTGAAATAGCCAATCTGAGAGAATTAAAAGAAACTCTCTATACAAAACTGAAGCAGACAAGAGGATTTCTTGCTGAACTGGAAACAAACTACCAAAGCATAAATGAAGAATTACAAAACATTACAACACTAATTGGCGAGAGAAAGGCTTTTGAAGGAGAGAAAAAAATAAAACTTGAAAATTTATGGAATGAAATTTACAACCTTTACGGAATTAACATAATTAATGAAGAAATAGAGCCTGTTTTGGAGATAGAAACCTTTAAAAGTAGAATAATGCAACTTAAAAATCAACTTAAAGAAATCGGACCTGTTGATATGGAAATTTTAAAAGAATATGAGGAAGTAAAGGAAAGATATAACTTTCTGATTAATCAGAAACAGGACATAATAACTTCCATAGAAGAACTACAAGAAGCAATTAAAAAAATTAACTCCCTTACGAAAAAAAAATTAAGAGAAACTTTCTATCTTTTGAAGGAGAAATTTAATAATATCTTCAATGAACTTTTTGAGGGAGGAAAGGCAGAGCTAATTCTAACTGATGAAAACAATATACTTGAATCAGAAATAGATATACAGGTGCAACCTCCTGGTAAAAAAGCGGGAAACATAAATCTACTTTCAGGAGGAGAAAAAACACTGACCGCTTTGTCCTTTATATTTGCCTGTTTAAGTATCCGTCCATCACCTGTTTGTATTCTTGATGAAGTTGATGCTCCACTTGATGATATTAACACTCTTCGTTTAAGAAAACTGATAAAGGATTTAAGCAATGAAACACAATTTTTAATAATAACTCACAATAAACTCATGATGGAAATAGCTGATTACATCTACGGAGTTACCATGCAAGAAGAAGGGGTTTCAACAGTGATTTCATTACAACTAAAAGAAGCAGAGGTATATGCATGAAAGATTTAACATTGATTAACGGAATAGAAATATCCGATGAAAAAGAAGACTTAATATGCTATAGCTATGATGCTTCCTATTCAAAGGGAAGCCTTCCAGAGCTTATTGCCTGGCCTAAAAATACTGAAGAAATTGTAAGAATAGTAAAATGGGCAACAAATAAAGGATTAAAAATAGTGCCAAGAGGTGCTGGAACAGGTATGGCAGGAGGAGCTATTCCTATTAATTCAAGAAGTATTATTGTTAGCCTTGAAAAAATGAGAGAAATTTTAGAAGTAAATACGAAAAATTTTACTACTACTTTACAACCAGGAGTTATAAATGGAGAACTTCAAAAAGAACTCACTATTTATGAACTTTTTTATCCACCAGATCCAGCATCTCTTGATTACTGCACAATAGGAGGGAATGTAGCAACAAATGCAGGTGGTCCCCGCGCTATAAAATACGGTGTTACAAGGAACTATGTTTTAGAACTTGAAACAGTACTTTCTACTGGTGGGGTTTTTACTTTGGGGGGTAAAACTTTTAAAAGGGTTACAGGATATGAAATAAAGGAACTTTTTATTGGTTCAGAAGGAACACTTGGAATAATTTCAAAGGTTACTCTCAGAGTATTACCCCAACCAGAAGAAGTTATTACACTTCTTGTAAGTTTCGACTCAATAGAGTCTGCTGGAGATGCTGTTCCTAAAATTATTGGCTCGGGCATTATCCCAAGAACCCTTGAATTTCTTGATAGTTCCTGTCTTCAATTAGTAGAAACAAATTATGAATTAGGACTTCCCAGTGCTTCAGAAGCCATGCTTCTTGTTGAACTCGACGGTGAAGTAAACTCTCTTAAAAGGCAAGGGGAAAAAATTGTTGATATTGTTAGAAAATGTAAAGGAGAAACACAGGTTGCAACAGATTATTATTCAAGAGAAAACCTTTGGAAAGCAAGAAGAAGCATTTCTCCATGTATTTTGAAAATGAAAGATAAAGAAAAAATAAACATTGATATCGCTGTTCCCATAGACAATCTTTCAACAATACTTAAAAAATTAAATAAACTATCAATTGAATCTAAAATTCCTATTATCTGCTTTGGACATGCTGGAGATGGCAATATCCATGTAAATATACTTATTAACAAGGGAAACGAAGAAGAAAAAAAACAGGGATTTGAAATTGTAAAGAAAATATTTGAATTTACAGTTAGTATTGGAGGAGTAATTTCAGGAGAACATGGAATTGGAATAACAAAAAAACCCTACATAGATATTCAATTAGACAGAAAACATATAGAGCTTATGCAGGCTATAAAAAGAGTTTTTGACCCAAAAGGAATTATGAATCCAGGAAAGATTTTTTAAAAATCCTTTGCAAAATTCCATCAAGCTCATCAAGGGAGTTATAAAATATTTCAAGCTTTCCTTTTTTTCCTTTATGTAAAATCTTTACTTTAAAACCAAGTTCTGAGGTAAGTCTTTCTTCAAGTTCCTCTATATCTGCTAATTTTTCTTTTAAACGCTTCGGCTTATCAGTCTTTTTTACAAGTTCCTCTGTCTGTCTTACAGATAAAGATTTTCTTGCTACTATATTGGCAATTTCAATCTGTCTTTGAGTGTCTTCAATTGACAGAATTGCTTTGGCATGTCCCATAGTGATTGTTCCTTGTTTAAGATAATGCTTTACCTCATCAGGAAGTTTAAGTATTCTTAAATAATTTGCAATTGTTGCTCTGTCTTTCCCAACCCTTGTTGAAAGTTCTTCCTGGGTCAGATTAAACTCTCTAATTAATTTATCAAAAGCAGAAGCGGTTTCAACAGGGTCAAGGTCTTCTCTCTGAATATTTTCAATTAGGGCAATCTCAATAGCCTCAACGGGAGAGACATCTTTTATAACTGCCGGTATCCTTTCTAATCCTGCAATTTTTGAAGCTCTCCATCTTCGTTCTCCAGCAATTATTCTAAATGTGCCATCACCAACACGTGATACAACAATTGGCTGAATAATTCCCTTTTCTTTAATTGATTGAGCAAGTTCTTTTAATGCCTCTTCATTAAAATCTGTTCTTGGTTGTGATGTTCCAGGAATTATTCTTTCTATTTCTATTTCCTGAAGAATCTCTTCTTTCTTTGGAATTAAAGATTCTAATCCTTTACCTAATGCTTTCTTCATTTAAAAACTCCATTGCAAAACTTAAATAACTTTGAGAACCCTTTGACCTTATATCATAAAAAACAGCTGGCTTTCCATGACTTGGAGCCTCTGCCAGAGTAACATTCCTTGGTATTACTGTATTATAAACTTTTTTACCAAAAAAACGTCTCACTTCTTCTGCAACCTGCCTTGAAAGACTGTTTCTTCCATCAAACATTGTAAGAAGAATTCCTTCAATTTTAAGATCAGGATTAAGTTTAGACTTAACAAGTTCAAAGGTTTTAATGAGTAAGCCAAGACCTTCCAATGCATAGTACTCACATTGAACTGGAATCAGTAGTGAATGGGCACAAACAAGACAGTTTAAAGTTAAAAGACCAAGAGATGGAGGTGCATCAATAATAAGGTAATCAAAATCTGAAACTATAGGCAATAAAATATTTTTTAGAATAAATTCTCTATTTTGTCTATGAACAAGTTCAACTTCTACTCCTACAAGGTCTATAGTTGATGGAATTATCCATATATTGTCAAATTTTGTTTTAATTTTTACACTATGTGGTGACAGGGAATCAATATATAAATCATAAAGACTTAAATCAAGATTACTTCTTTCTATTCCCACTCCAGTTGTAAGATTTCCCTGAGGGTCTGAATCAACAAGTAAAACCTTTTTACCCTCTATGCTTAAGGAAGCTCCAAGATTTAAAGCAGTGGTGGTTTTCCCAACTCCTCCCTTTTGATTTGCAATTGTTATTATTTTACCCATTTTATAATTTTAACATTTACTGTTTTGCTTTCATAAAATCAATCCATATTGGAAGAGCTGTCCTTGCACCAGCTTCTTTTGGTCCAATTGGTTTGTTGTTGTCTCTGCCAACCCAAACACCGACTAATAAATCATCATCAAAACCAACAAACCATGCATCAGAATAATTATTCGTTGTTCCTGTCTTCCCATAAACTTCTCTTTGAAGTTCCTTTGCTCTCTGGGCAGTACCTGAAATCACAACTTCCCTTAAGAATTCTCTCATTTGTTCAACAATTTCTTCTGGTAAAATTGTTTCTACTTCTGGCTTGTTTTCTTCAATTATAACACCATTGTGGTCAGTAATTTTCTCATAAAAAATTGGCTTTATTTTTTTACCTGTTGCAAAAACTGAATAAGCTGTAGTCAGCTCTATGGGTTTTACATCAGAGGCTCCCAAAGCAGTTGAAAGATAAGGGTGAATTTTTGTTTTTAAACCACATTGTTGAGCAAATTCAACAACTTTTTTAATGCCTACCTGTGAGGCAAGCCTAACAGTGGCTGCATTTAAGGATAGGGCAAGTGCCTTTCTTAATGAAACTTCACCATGATATTCGTTATTGTAATTCTTTGGACTCCAGTTTTTACCCTGAACTGCTCCTGGGAAAGAAACAGGAGCATCAAGGATTGTATCATCAATGTTCCAGCCTTCCATCAAGGCAACTGCATAAACAAAGGGTTTAAAAGCACTTCCAGGCTGTCGCAGAGCAAAAACTCTATTGTACTGGGTTTCCCAAAAATCATTTCCTCCTACTAAAGCTTTTACATAGCCTGTTTTAAGATCAATTGCAATCAATGCTGATTGAATCTTTGGTTTAACTCTTTTATGAATCTCAGCAAGTCCCTTTTGAACAGACTCTTCTGCCTTCTTTTGATATTTATAATCAATTGTTGAATAAATTCTCAGCCCATCTTTATAGAGTCTTTCTCCATACTTTGTCTCAAGCTCCTGTCTAAGAGTCTCAACAAAATAAGGTGCTTCAAAGCGTCTCCAGTGGGGATGCTCAGGCAAAGGCTCTTTTATTGCTTCATTATATTGTTCCTTTGTTATAAAGCCTTCTTCAAGCATTTTCTGTAAAACAATGTTTCTTCTTTTGAGAGCTACTTCTGGTCTTTTAAAGGGATTAAAAGCTGATGGTGCCTTTGGCAAAGAAGCAAGTAAAGCAATCTCTGAAATTTTTAATTCTCTGAAGCTTTTTCCAAAATAAGCCTCAGCCGCAGCTGCTATTCCATATGCTCTATTTCCAAAATAAGCCTGATTAAGATAAAGTCCTAAAATTTCATCCTTTGTATATTTTTTTTCAATCTGAATTGAAAGTATTGCCTCTTTTATTTTTCTTGTTATACTTCTTTCAGGCTTTAAAAAGAGCATCTTTGCAAGTTGCTGTGTGATGGTACTTCCACCTTCAACAATACTGCCTGCTTTAATGTCTCTGTAAAGGGCTCGCATAATTCCAATAATATCTACACCTGGATGTCTATAAAATCTTACATCTTCTGCTGATATAAAGGCTTTTTTTATGATATCTGGAATTTCGTAATAGGGAACAAACTTTCTTCTTTCATAAAAAAACTCTGTAAGAACCTGTCCATCGGAGGAATAAACAATTGATGCTTCAAGGGGTCTGTAACCCTCTAAATTCCTAATATCTGGAAGGTCTGAAAAAAGCCAGTATATATAGCCAGCAAAGACGCCAACTAAAAACAAAAAAGAAAAAAATAAAAAATACAAAATTTTAGTTTTCATTTCCAATAATTAATTCTTCCTCATCAATTTCCCCATCTTTTATCTTAAAACATTTCACTTCAAATTCTGGTTCAAAGGCAACTATTAAGTAGTAAACATCATAAAAGGCTAACTCTATGTCCTTCTGGGAAGGATAGGCAGAACCAAAGGGATGGCTGTGAAATATAGCAATCATTTCAAGTCCTTTTTGTCTAATATCCTTCATTGCCTTTAACTGCTCTTTCGTTTCCATAAAATAGCTTACTGAAGAGGTTTCTATATTTTTTATTTTATAAATCTCTGTTACAAAATTATTCTTTCCTGCAAGAATTCCACAGGCTTCATAGGGTAGAGACCATCTACAGTATTCTATCATATCATCATAGATTGCTTTTTTAATTTTCATTTACAAATTTTACAGGATGGATTTTTTAAAAATTTCACTTCCCGAAAAACTTCTTTTAAAGCATCATAAATAATGATTCTGCCCTTTAAAAGTTCTCCAAAACCAAGCAAGAATTTTATTACCTCTATTGCCTGAATTGAACCAATTACACCTGCCACAGGAGCTAAGATACCCCTTTGAATTTCTTCATCTACTGCATCTTCAAAAAGACAACTGTAACAGGGGCCTTCTGGAGGATTTACATCAAAGACATGGCCTTCAAACTCTGAAACTGCACCGATTACAAGAGGTCTATTCAATTTAAAGCATGCTTCATTCAGAATCTTTCTTGTTTGAAAACTATCTGGACAGGCAACAACAACATCAAAAAATTTTATATAATCCTCAGCATTTTTTTTATTAATCTCATCAGGATAGGGGAGAACTTTTACCTCACTGTTAATTTTTTTAAGATTTATCATGCCAGAAATAACCTTTGGCATACCAACATGTTCTTCATTATGAAGAATTTGACGTTGAAGATTACTAAGTTCAACTATATCCGGATCTATTATTCCAATGTAACCAACACCAGAACAAGCAAGATAGTATGATACAACACTTCCAAGACCGCCTGCACCAACTATTAAAACTTTTGATTCTTTTAGTTTTCTTTGTCCCTCTATCCCTATCTGAGAAAGTATAATCTGGCGGTAATATCTTGACACAATTAAGTTTCTTCTCCTTCAACCCTTATAAATACGCTTTTATCTGATACTACAGGTAGTTTATCGATTTTTTCTAATGCCTCTAAGACATTCTTTTCCTTGGCTTTGTGAGTTAATATTACAAGAGGAACAGCACCAGCCTTTGATCTTCCTTTCTGAATCACCGAAGCTATACTTATGTTATGTTCTCCAAATACTCCTGAAATCTTTGAAAGCACACCAGGACGGTCTAAGGCTGTAAACCTGAAATAATACATGCTTTCTATCTCTTCCATTGGTTTTATAGTATATTTTTCAGAAAAATCAAGAGGTATTGTATTGACTCCTTTTGCAATATCAACTATGTCTGCAACTACAGCACTTCCTGTAGGCATACTTCCAGCTCCTCTTCCATAGTAAAGGGTTGCTCCAACACTGTCTCCTTCAACATATATAGCATTAAAAACTCCGTCAACCTTTGAAATTAAATAATCCTCTGGAACCATTGTGGGATGCACCCTCAATTCAATTTCTCCATTAAGAATTTTTGTTATTGCAAGAAGCTTAATTTTGTATCCAAACTCCTTTGCAAAGGCAATATCCTGTGCTGTTATCTTTGTAATACCCTCGCAATACACTTTATTAAAACTTAAGGGAATTCCATAGGCTAAGGATGCTAAAATAGTAATTTTATGGGATGAATCAATTCCTTCTATATCAAGAGTAGGGTCTGCCTCTGCATAACCAAGAGACTGTGCCTGCCTTAAAGCTTCTTGGAAATCAATCCCTTCATTAGTCATCTTTGTAAGAATAAAATTTGTTGTTCCGTTTATTATTCCATATATTGCAAGCATTTTATTCGCAACAAGACCTTCTTTCATTACCTTTATAATTGGAATACCTCCTGCAACAGAAGCTTCAAAACCAATTTTTAAACCTCTTTGTAAGGCTTCTTCAAATATTTCATTGCCCTGTTCTGCTAATAAAGCTTTATTTGCAGTGACAACATGTTTTCCGTTTTTTAGAGCTTCCATGATAAATTCCTTTGCTACGGTAGTGCCACCAACAAGTTCAACAACTATATCAATTTCCGGATCCTTTATAATCTCCCAAGCATCTGTAGTCAAAATCTCTTTTGGAAGTGTTATCTCTCTTGGTCTTTCAAGATCCTTATCAGCTACTTTTTTAAGAATTATATCTATGCCTGTTCTTTTTTTTATCAACTCTCTCTGATTAAGAAGAATTTTTATTGTACCTGTACCAACTACACCAAATCCTATAACTCCTACCTTTACCTGTTTCATTCTACCTCCTTATCCAACTTTTCTAATTCTTTTTACCTGAGGAACAAGATTTAGTGCTTTTTTAATTCCTTTACAAGCCTGCCTTATTCTGTGTTCATTCTCAACAAGAGCAAATCTTACAAAGCCTTCTCCTCCTTCTCCAAAACCAATACCAGGAGAAACTGCTACCTTTGCTTCATTTATTAAAAATTTAGCAAATTCTAAAGAACCCATTTTCTTAAAAGGCTCTGGAATTTCAGCCCAAACAAACATTGTTGCCTTAGGGGGGTCAACTTTCCATCCAGCCTGATTTAGTCCTTTAATGAGAACATTTCTTCTTCTTTCATAGGTTTTTCTTATTTCTTCAACACAGTCTTGGGGTCCCCTTAATGCAACAATTGATGCAATCTGAATTGGCTGAAACATTCCATAGTCAAGATAACTTTTTATTTTTGTTAATGCTCCAACAATCTCTTTGTTGCCAACACAAAAACCAACTCTCCAGCCAGCCATTGAATAACTTTTTGTCATTGAGAAAAATTCAACGCCCACATCCTTTGCCCCTGGAACTTGAAGAAAACTTGGTGCTTTATAATCATCAAAAACTAAGTCAGCATAGGCAAAGTCATGGATAACCATAATATTGTTTTCTTTAGCAAAATCAACAACTTTTCTGAAAAAATCAAGATTTTCCACAACTGCTGTTGTTGGATTATGAGGGAAATTAATTATTAAAATCTTTGGTCTGGGCCAGGAATTTTTATAGGCTCTTTCAAGCTCCTGAAAGAAGTCCATGGAGGGACAAATATCAAAGGTTCTAACATCTCCACCAGCAATTATTGCTCCGTAAGGATGAATAGGATAGGCTGGTGAAGGAGTAAGAACAACGTCACCTGGTTGTACTGCTGCTAAAAGTAGATGACTTAAACCCTCTTTTGAGCCAATGGTAACAACTGCCTCTGTTTCCGGATCTATATCAACGTCAAATCTTCTTTTATACCACTCTGAGATAGCACATCTAAGTTGAGTAATTCCCCTGCTTGCTGAATATCTATGATTTTTTGGAATCTTTGCTGCTTCACAAAGTTTTTCAACAACATGCTTTGGCGTTGGCAAATCAGGATTTCCCATACCAAGGTCTATTATATCCTCTCCTTTTCTTCTCAGCTCGGTCTTAAGTTGATTTACTACTGCAAATACATAGGGAGGTAATCTTTTAATTCTTGGAAAATCAAACATTTTTTCTTCCTCCATTTTTTATTTTCATTATACAATTATTTAAATTCCTCCTTTTGCATTACTTCCTTTCATTTAAAACAAACTCTGAAACTCCATTTTTATCATCCTGAGCCGAAGCCCTAAGCGTATGCAAAGTAATAGTAAGAATCTCCTCCTTTTACTATAATCGGAAGGAGTTCCTTCGGCTTACGCCTCAGGACAACGCCTCGGGGCATTTAGTCCCTCGGAATGACAGAAAAGATGTCATTCTGAGGGAGCGTAAGCGACCGAAGAATCTCCACCTCATTAATCATTTGCATATTTAATTATTTCTGTCAATACTTTTTTGTTATAAACATCTTTCATCTGCCAGACTTTTGCAATGTTATAAGCATTATCAACTATCTTTGATATCTCCGACTCACTTATTCCTACATCTTTTAAACTAACAGGTGCACCAATTTTTTTAAACCGATTCTTAAGTTCCAAAATTCCTTCATCAGCTGTTTTAACATTAAATATCTCTTTTGCAAATCTTTCAAACTGTTGGATATTTCTGTCTTTATACCACCGCATCCAAGCAGGTATGACAATACTTAAGCAGGCACCATGTGAAAGGTCATATAGAGCACCTAATGCATGGGCAATCATGTGATTAGGGAAACTACCATCTTTAATTCCTAACCTTGTAAGACCATTTAAGGCAAGGGTAGCAGCCCACATAAACTCAGCTCGGGCATTGTAATTGTAAGGTTCTTTTAATATCGTCTCTGTTGTCTGCATTGCTGTTTTAACAATCATTTCAACAAATCTACTCTGAAGAACTGGGCAATACTTACCGCTAAAGTAATGCTCAATTACATGAGCAATGACATCTACACAGGCATATGCCTGATATTGAGCAGAAACAGAGAAGGTAATTTCTGGATTTAGAATGGAAACCTTAGGGAAAATATGTTCAGATGAAATTGAAAGCTTTTCCTGATTTTCTTCCTTTGTTATTACAGCAAAACCATTCATCTCAGTTCCAGTTGCAGCCAAGGTTAAAATTGTATAAACAGGTAAAGCTGATTTTATTTCATCTCCTCTTTTGAAATAAACCCATACATCCTTTTTTGATTTTGCACCTACAGCAATTGTTTTCCCTTCATCAATAACTGAACCGCCTCCAACTGCAAGGATGGCATTTACTTTTTCTTCCTTTGCCTTTTTAATACCCTCTTTTGTGTGACTGAGGACTGGATTTGGCTTTACTCCACTGTGCTCAATGAACTCAATGTTATTTTCTCTTAATGCCTTGACAACTCTTTCATAGAGGCCAATTTTTTTAATGGATTCTTTTCCATAAACAAAAAGAACTTTTTTAATTTTATCCTTTTTCAAAATCTCTCCAATTTTATTCTCGGTCCCTTTGCCAAAAATTATTCTTGTAGGATTAAAAAATTCAAAGTTTTCCATACTTTCCCTCCTTTACTGCTTTAAAGGCTTCAAAAGCCCTTGTAGAACTTCTTATTAATGGACTACTTAAAACAACCTTAATTCCTTCTTTCAAAGCAAAATCCGCAATTTGATTAAAAAATTCCATTTTTTTATATTCTACTACAGGTAAAGCTTTTTTTGAAGGTTGAAGATACTGCCCAACTGTAATAATGTCACAACCTGCATTTTTTAAATCTTCTATTGTCTGAAATATTTCGCTAAGGCTTTCACCAAGTCCCACCATGAATCCTGATTTAGTAATCATTTCTGAATTAAGCTTTTTTGCAGATTCAAGAACTTTTAATGACCGCCTATAAATTCCGTCTCTTACATATCCGTATAGAGATGGCACAGTTTCAATATTATGGGAAAAAACTGCTATTTCAGAATTTATAACTTTTTCAATTGAATTTATATCTCCCTTAAAATCAGGAACAAGAACTTCAACCTGCGTATGAGGATTAATTTTTCTAATTTCTCTTATTGTCAAAACAAAATGTTCTGCTCCTCCATCTTCTATATCATCCCTTGTTGGAGATGTAACAACAACATATTTTAGGGAGAGGTCTTTAACTGCTTGAGCTATTCTCGAAGGCTCTTCAAAATCCAAAGGTTCAGGATTTCCTCTTTTAGCATTACAAAATTTACATCTTCTTGTACAAACATTCCCAAGAATCATAAAGGTTGCTGTTGGTTCTTTATAGCAAATACTTCTGTTTGGACATCTTAAGGTTTCACAGACAGTATTTAATTTTCGGTGTTTTAAAAAATTTTGTGTCTTTTTGAGCTCTTTAAGTTGGGTTTTAACCCATTCTGGAAGAGGCATTTGAAAAGTTTATAAAAGGGGGAGAGGTCTCCCCCTCAGGTTGTCAGACTTTTTCTACATTAACTGCTTTAGGTCCACGGTCTCCTTCAACAACATCAAATTTAACTCTGTCTCCCTGTTTCAGGGTCTTGAATCCATCACCCTTAATTGAAGTGTAATGGACAAAAACATCCTGTCCGCCATCCTGCTGAATAAATCCAAACCCCTTTGATTCGTTAAACCACTTAACACGTCCTTCAAAAGCCATACTTCTTAAAACCTCCTTTTAATCTCCCCACCAATGGTAGGTACTAAAACTTCGCTACATGCAAAGCTAATCCTTTTATAACATGGTCAAAGTAAAAAAGTAAAGGAAAATTTTTTCAACCTCTCTTTATTTCCTCCCAAAGGATGTCCATCTCGTTAATAGACATCTCTTTTAGTGATTTACCTTTTTGTCGAGCAAGCTTTTCAAGTTTTTTGAATCTTTTTTCAATTTTTCGATTTGTCTTTCTAAGAGCTGTTTCAGGGTCAATTTTCAAAAATCTTGCAATGTTTACAATGCTGAATAAAACATCGCCGACTTCTTCCTCTATTTTTTCCTTATCTCCTGATTTAACTGCCTCCTTCAATTCATTAATTTCTTCTTCAAGCTTATCAAAAGTTCCTTCAACATTATCCCAATCAAATCCCACTTTTGCTACTCTTGACTGAATCTTGTATGCTCTGAGCAAAGCAGGAAGTGCCAGAGGAATTCCCTCAAGAATTGAACTTTTAAGTTTACCCTCTTCCTTTTTTCTATCTTCCCACTGATTTAAAACTTCTTCTGGTGTCTTAAAATTTGCATAGCCAAATACATGGGGATGTCTGTTTATCATTTTCTTTGAAATTGTATCAATTACATCATTAATATCAAACTTACCCTCATCTTTTGCTATTTTGCTGTGAAAAACTATCTGAAGAAGCAAATCTCCCAATTCTTCCTTCATTTCTTTGTAGTCTTTCTTTTCAATTGCCTCTATTAATTCGTATGTTTCTTCAAGGAGATATCTTTTTAAAGTCTCATGGGTTTGCACTTTATCCCAAGGGCAACCTTCTTCAGATCGAAGCTTTTCCATTATTTCAACTAATTTCTGAAAATTATCTTCCAAATTCCTCCTCCAAAAATTTATAGAAATCTTTAATAACAACTGCTGAACTATTTAAAGAAAAAATACTTCCCCCTTGCTCACTTAAACTTTTTACTTTATCGTCAAAGTTAATATAAACTATTTTTCCAAAAATTTTTGATAATTCATCATGTCCTTCAATTTTTCCTGAAGACTGATTAATAACAAGAGCTTTTTTCTTAGAAGATAAATTTAATTCATCTACAAGTTGATTGATTCTTAATGCAGACTGAATACTACTTTTTGCCGGAGTGGCTATGATAAATAAGTAATCAATCTTGCTAATTATACCTCTGCTTATATGTTCCATCCCTGCTTCATTATCTACTATTATATATTTATATTTTTCAGAAATTTCCTGAAGAATTCTTTTTAATACATTATTAACTGCACAATAACATCCGCTTCCCTCAGGTCTTCCCATAACAAGAAGGTCAAATCCTTCTGATTCTTCAATAATTCTGTTAATCTCTATTTCAAGCCATTCATCAAGAGACATACCATCAGGTTTATCTTGCATTGCTCCTTCTCTAACTGACGCAAGAGTTCCAGTAATATTAATATCTAAGAGTTCAGGAAGACAAAAATTCGGGTCAGCATCGACAACCAATATAGGACTTAATTTTCTGTCTTTAAGATATCTTACAGTTAAGGCAGATAGAGTACTTTTACCTGTTCCACCCTTTCCTGCAAAAACAATAAATTGACTCATTTTAAGTTTTTCTAACAATACTTAATAAATCGCTAAATCGGTCAATAATAAAATCAGCATCTTTCAATAGCTCCCTTTCTCTATAGCCGTAAGTAACTGCTACAGTTTTAATACCTGCAGATTTTCCCGTCTCTATGTCAATATTGCTGTCTCCAACAATTAATGTATTTTCTTGTGATACATTGAATTTTTTCATTGTCTCTAATATAGGCACTGGTGAAGGTTTTTGTTGCGAAAAAGTATCACTGCCTGCTACAAAATCAAAATAATGCAAAAGATTCAATTTCTCAAGGGTTTTAATTGTTAAAAAACTTAATTTATTCGATATTACAGCCTTTTTAATATCATACAATTTATCAAGGATATCTGATACCTCAGGATAGGGCTTTGTATAGACTGCTATGTTATTACTGTAGTAACTAACAAAACAATCTAGTAATTCTTCAAGTAAATCTTTTTTTGCTCCTCTTTTTTCTATAGCCTGTTCTATTAATCTTTTAACTCCTTCACCAACCATTTTTCTTACTTCATCTTGAGAAAAACCTTCCAAGCCTCTGAGCTTTAAACAATAATTTAAGGCATTTTTTATATCTTCACAGGAATCAACAAGAGTTCCATCTAAATCAAAGATTATAAGTTCTATAGTCATGATTTAAATATTATAAATTATTTAAAAAATTATTTTAAAAATTTGTAAATTTTTAATCAAAATTATGGTATAATTTTACAGCATGGCAAAGATAGATGCATTTTTTCAATTAATGCTTGAAAACAAAGCAAGCGACCTTCACCTAGTAGCAGGAAGCCAGCCTGTTTTAAGAATTCATGGTGAACTTGTAAGAGTCCAGTACAAAGTCCTTGACAATAATGAATTAAGAAAACTTCTATATGAAATAACACCTGAGGAAAAGATAAAAATCTTTGAAGAAACAGGAGATCTCGATTTTGCTCACGAAATTCCAGGTGTTGCTCGTTTTCGTGCAAATTATTTTATGCATAAAGAAGGAATTGGTGCTGCTTTCAGGCACATCCCAAATGAGATTAAGACCATTGATGAATTGGGATTGCCACAGGTTTTAAAAAAATTTGCAATGCTTAAAAAGGGAATAGTTCTATTCACTGGTCCAACAGGTTCTGGAAAATCAACATCCTTAGCGGCCATAATTGACTATGCAAATACCCATAGAAAAGATAGAATAATCACTATAGAAGACCCTATTGAATTTATCCATCCAAATAAAGGTTGTGTTATTTCTTATAGGGAAGTGGGAACACACACTGAATCCTTTGCAAAAGCCTTGAGAGCAGCTCTAAGAGAAGATCCCGATATTATACTCGTAGGTGAAATGAGAGATTTAGAAACTATTCAGCTTGCCCTTGAAGCTGCTGCAACAGGGCATTTAGTTTTGAGTACCCTTCATACATCATCGGCAATTAAAACTGTTGACAGAATTGTTGATGTCTTTCCGACTGATCAGCAGGCTCAAATAAGAACATCCTTAAGTGAATCATTACAAGCAGTTGTATCTCAAACACTTCTTAAGAAATCTGATGGAAAAGGTAGAGTTGCTGTTTGTGAAGTCTTAATTAATACCTATGCTGTTGCAAATCTAATAAGAGAAAATAAAACCCATCAAATTCTTTCTATAATGCAGACAAGTAAAAAAATTGGTATGCAAACTATGGATGATGCTCTTTTAGAGTTACTTCAAGCAGGCAAAATAACTCCTGAAGATGCCTATGAAAGAGCCACAGACAAACAAAAATTTATTAAATTTCTTAAGGAAACACCTGAAACGGTATTTGTATGAGAAAGCAGGAAATAGATTATATTTTAGAAAAACTTTGTAATTATCATCCAGAGATATCTGATATTTTATTTACAGTAGGAAGACCATTACAGGTAATGCTTTGGGGAGAAATAAAACCTGTCTATTTAAATGAAGCTCCAATAGAAAGTTTAACACCCTTTCATACAGAGATTATTGCTCTTACATTAATTGGTAATCAAAAGAGACTTATAGATAATTTATTGAAAGATGGATATTGTGACTTATCCTATGCTATCCAAAGCGCTCGCTTCAGAGTAAATATATTCTCTCAAAGGGGTAATTACTCTATTGTAATGCGTAAACTTCCAATAAAAATTCCTACAGTGGAAGAACTTAAGTTGCCTGAAATAGTTAAAGAAATTGCAAAGGAAAGAATGGGTTTTGTTTTAGTTACAGGTGCTACAGGTTCTGGTAAATCATCAACTTTAGCAGCAATACTTAACATAATCAATGATACAAGGGCTTGCCATATTATAACACTTGAAGATCCCGTTGAATTTTTACATTCCCATAAAAAATCTACATTCAATCAAAGAGAAATGGGAATAGATTTTACTAATTATGCAGATGGACTTAGAGCAGCCTTAAGACAGGCTCCTCATGTAATACTTGTTGGAGAAATAAGAGATAGAGAAACCCTTGAAATTGCTATGCAAGCTGCTGAAACAGGACATCTTGTTTTAAGCACAATGCATACTACTGATGCAGGACAAACAATTGGAAGGGCAGTTGGAATGTTTCCTCCGGAAGATGAAAATTATATAAGATTAAGGCTTTCTGATACCTTAAAATGGGTTGTAAGCCAGAGACTACTGCCCAAAATTGGGGGAGGAAGAATTGTTGCTACGGAAGTAATGAGAAAGAATTTAAGAATAAGAGATTTAATAATAAATGGTGAGACAGCAGAAAAAACCTTTTATGATGTGATAGAAACTTCTCAAGCAGTCGGCATGCATACCTTTGACCAGTCAATTATTGAATTGTATAAACAAGGATTAATAACAGAGGAAACTGCTGTTGCCTTTGCATCAAGAAAATCGACAGTAACAAGAGAGATTGATAGAATGAAAGCTCAGAGGGGAGAAAAAACAACAGATATTGAAGGACTTAAAATAGACACTGAATATGAAAAAAGACTAAAAAGAGGACTATAATGGCAAAAGCAATTATTTGTGAAAATGATCCTGCAGTCCAAAAAAATTTATCACTAATTTTAAAGGCTTTTAATTTTGAATCGATAACACCTATTAGCTTAGAAGAAGCAATTAATGTTTTAGAAACCACTGATGATATATCTATAGTTATTGTAAATGAAACCTTTGCAGATCAAAAACCTCACAGTAACAGAATAATTCAATATATAACTAATCTGCCAATGTATCGAAGAAGAGATATTATGTTGATTATTACAGGACAAAACCTGAAAACATTAGACAGATTATTAGCTTTTGCAAAAGGTGCAGACTTAATAGTAAACACACAAGATATTAATAATTTCTTATCCTTTTTTAAAAAGTCCTATTCAGAACATCAAGCTACTTACAGACAATATAAGGAATTATTAAACAGATAAACTTCTCTGTCTCATAACCTCAAAAAGCAAAACTGATGTAGCGGTAGATACATTTAGTGAGTTTATCTTTCCTTTCATAGGAATCTTTACAATCTCATCACATAGTTCCCTTACAGTTTGTCTTATACCACTTCCTTCTGAACCAATTACTATGGCTATGGGAGAGTTTAAAGAAGCTTCCCAGAGAGTTTTGCCACCATCTGCTTCAGCTCCGATAATTGTGATGTCCCTCTCTTTGAACTCCCTTATCGCATACTTGATATTGTTTATCTCCACCAAATTTACATGCCATACTGCTCCTGCCGATGATTTCCATACTGAAGGAACAATGCCTACCGAGCGTCTCTGTTGATATATAACTGCATGGACACCTACAGCTTCAGCAACCCTTAGAATAGCACCAAAATTCTGAGGATCCTCAATTAAGTCAAGAATCAGGAAAAATGGTGGCTCTCTTTTCTGAGAGGGAATCTTAAGTGCATCTGTGAGATCTAACTTATCTTTTGGTATTACCTTTGCTAAAACACCTTGATGAACACCCTGTACAATTTTCTGTATTCGTTTTTCATCGACTATTCTCACAGGTATCAGACACTTTTCAGCTGTCTCTATTATCTCTCTCAAAGGTAAAAGCCTGCTTTTTGATATTAAAATCTCCTTTACTGCATAGGGAACTTTCAGGGCTTCCTTAACAGGATTTACACCGTAGATGTAGATTAAATCTTTATTTTCCATACTGTCCTGTCAGGCTTGTCTTCCAAAATAATTCCTTTTGAAAGAAGTTCTTGTCTGATAGTGTCAGCTTTTTGCCAGTCTTTATTTTTTCTTGCCATAACTCTTTCTTCAATCAATCTGTTTATCTCTTCCTCTGAAATTTCAACTTTTTTAATTTTAAGCAAATCTCTATACCATTGTATGGGTTCTCTTTGGAAAAGATTCAGAACACCTCCAAGTTCATTAATTGTTTTTTTTGCATAGGAAAGCAAGGATAACTCTTCTTTATTAGAAGGTTTTTTATCCATAAAACGGTTTAATTCCTTGATAAATTCAAATATTACTCCTAAAGCCTTTGCTGTATTGAAATCATCATCCATTGCCTTTTCAAACTCTGATTTAAGATTTTCAATGTTTAGTTCTATTTGAATATTTGATTTGCTTTTATCTTTTGGTTCAACTTTTTCAAAATCCTCAATTCTCCATATTGTGCTATAAACCCTGTCAAGGGTTGCTTCTGCTTCTTTAATATATTCATGAGCAAATTCTATTGGGCTACGGTAATGACTTGAAAGGAGAAAAAGCCTCAATGCCTCAGCATCATATATATCAAGTAAATCCCTAATGTTTAGGACATTTCCAAGAGATTTTGACATTTTTTCTTTATCTATGGTTACAAAGCCATTGTGAATCCAGTATTTTGCAAAGGGTTTTCCTGTGTATGCCTCTGATTGGGCAATTTCATTTTCATGATGGGGAAATATTAAATCTGCTCCACCACCATGGATATCAAGGGTTTCTCCAATATGCTTAAGTGACATGGCAGAACACTCAATATGCCAGCCAGGTCTTCCTTTACCCCAGGGTGATTCCCACCAAGGTTCACCAGGTTTTGAGGCTTTCCATAGAGCAAAATCAAGGGGGCTTCTTTTTCTTTCATTCACGTCAACGCGGGCACCACTCATAAGCTCATCGATCTTTTTCTTAGAAAGTTTTCCATACTGAGGAAACTTTTCAACAGAAAAATAAACACTTTGTGCCTCACCTTCATCTACAGTGTAGGCATATCCTCTTTCAATTAAGGCTTTCACTATCTTAATCATCTCTGCTATATGATCTGTTGCCTTCGGTTCTATATCAGCCCTTGCTATACCAAGACGATCCATGTCTTTGTAATACTCCTCTGTATATCTTTCAGCAATCTCATTCCATGTTACACCTTCTTTGTTTGCCCTATTTATAATTTTGTCGTCAATATCTGTAAAATTTCTCACGAATTTAACATCAAATCCGCGGTATCTTAAATATCTTACTATTACATCAAAAACAACAGCACTTCTTGCATGTCCAATATGGCAAAGATCATAGACAGTAACTCCACAGGCATAAATTCCTACCTTTTTGTCATTAAGGGGTTCAAATTCCTCAAGCCTGTTTGTTAAGGTGTTAAAAACCTTCATTTCATCCTCCAGCAGTTATAAAAGTTCCTTTAATTCTTCGATGCTTATACCAGCTTGACGGAGTATTGCTCTAAGTGTTCCTTCTGCTATCTCTTTATGATTAGGGATAGTTAATCTTCTGTGTGGTGGTTTGTCATGTCTTAGTATAATGTGACTTCCTGTTTGATGGTCTATTTTATATCCGATTTTTTCCAATAATTTGCAAAGCTCTTTACCTGAAAGCTGGGGAAGTTTGCTCACCCAAAAACCTCTACTTCTATAATTTCCTCATCTATAGGAGGTGGTAGGGGTTCATTGTGTTTTTTAAGACTTTCTAAATAACCTTTAACTGCATCTTTAATATTTTCCAAAGCTTCCATTCTTGTTTTACCCTGTGAAATACACCCAGGTAAGGAAGGACATTGAACCACAAAAATACCATCCTCATCCTGTTCAATCAAAATTCTATATTTCATTTATATCACCTCCTATTGAACCTTAAAACTATTTTAACCTAATTCTCTAAATCTTTCCCAATCTGTATGGGGTAAAAAGAGGGCAGATACATATTCATCCATAAATTTTTTTGAGCGCGAAAGGTCAATATATGTCATCTTTTGGGCAAGTTCATTGGCTAATTCCCAAAAATTCTTACTTAACAAACATAAAACAGCACCTGTTAAGGAAGTATTTCCCAAAAAAATAAATCTCTCCTCTGAAAGATTTGGTAACATTCCTATTTTTATTGCCTTTTTAATATTTAAAAACTCACCAAATCCTCCAGCTATGTAAACCTTTTTTAATTCCCTTTCACTTAATCCAACTTCTTCAAGAAGGGTTGAAATACCTGCATAAATAGCAGCCTTTGCACGAATAATATTGTCAATGTCTGACTGAGTTATGTAACAGTCTGAAGAAATTACAAATCTTGCTTCATTATCAAATATTTTTATATGTTTTGAATTATCAGTAACAAACTTACCTTTCTGGTCAATAACTTTTTTGCTAAAGAGTTCTGATAAAATATCTATCATTCCACTTCCACATATACCACGAGGAGCTTCATTTCCTATGACTTTTATATCAAATTCGTCAGTCTTTTGATTATAACTGAAAGATTCAACTGCTCCTTCTGTTGCTCTCATCCCACAGCTTATTCCACTTCCTTCAAAACATGGTCCAGCAGAGGTAGAGGCAGTGATAAGAAAGTCTTTGTTTCCAATTACAATTTCTCCATTAGTCCCTATGTCAATGAATAATGAAGTTTCTTCATCTTTATAAAGCCCTGTTGTAAGGAGGCCTGAAACAATATCTCCTCCTACATAACCTGCAACAGAAGGCAAAGTATAAATAGGTATTTGAGGTTCCAGCAAAAGCATGCAGTCAGATGCTTTCCATATTGGATAACGATTCAAAGTGGGAGTATAAGGCTCCTGTCTGATATACTTTGGATTAATTCCCCAGAAAATATGACACATTGTAGTGTTACCAGCGACGAAAGCACAATAAATCTTTCCTTCTTTATTTCTTAATGAAACAGTATTTATGAGGGCATTTATATCATCAACAATAGATTTTCTTAAAATGTTAAGTCCTTCAGGATTTTCCTCAGCAAAAATTATTCTTGTGATTACATCATCTCCATAATTAATCTGAGAATTATAACAGCTTGCAACATCTACAATTTTACCTTCTTCAAGGTCAACTAAAGCTAAAACAACAGTAGTTGTGCCAATATCAACAGCAATTCCGTAAATTTTTTTTGAGAGAAAATCAAGAATTTCCTCTTCTGTAATGGCTAAATTTATGCTCCAGTTATTTTCTCTTAAAAAATACGAAAGCTTTTCTGCAAGTTTTCTTGATATAAATAGCTCTTTCTGAATTGATCTTTTTAATCTCTCAAAATCTCCATGGGAATCAAAGGATGGTGGGTCTATTTTTAAGCTTAATTTTTTAACAACGGGAGCAAATAAAGATTCCTCGGGATATTGACCCCCTCGGAATGACAAAGAAGATGTCATTCTGAGGGCTTTAGCCCGAAGAATCTCCTCCTTAAGTATTTTTTCAATAATCTCTGTTTTAACAGTTGATATTCTTTCAGAAACCGTGATAAGTTTATCGGGAATTTCAATTAAAATATCACCACCTGGAAAGCTCTGGCAGGCAAGAACAAATCCTTCAGCTTTTTCCTTTTCTGATATTCCAAAAAAAGATTCTGTCTTTATATTTCCTTCTAAAACTTTGATTTTACATCTTCCGCAACTTCCTTTACCACCGCATGATGCATGAAGATAAACTCCCTGCCTTTGTAAAACCTGAAGAATACTTTCCTCTTTAGTTTCAAAAATTTTGCCATCCTTTGTTTTGACCTTAAACATGATTTAAAATTATATCATGAAAGCTCTTGTTTATCGCATGGGTGGATTAGGAGACAGTATTCTTGTTTATCCAGTTCTTGAGATTTTAAAAAGAAAAGGATATGAAATAACTGTATGGGGGAATCCTGAATATTTCAGACTCGCCATAGAATCAGGTTTTTGTAAAAAAGCAACATTTTATGAACCAAAGGAAGAATTTAACTTGAAAATAATCTTTTCCCAAAACAAAGAAATATTAAACAGTGAAAGCTCAATTTACATAAAGCCTATACCAACTGAAAAAATATGGATAGTTGAGTATTATTTGAGAGAATTAAGTTTTCAGAATGAATCCTTTTCCAGAACTCTTCCAATCAAAAACTCAATAGAAAAACACCGAAATCTATGCATTGTCCATCCAGGAAGTGGTTCAAAAAAGAAAAATCCCGAGCTGAGTTTTTTTATTAAACTTGAAAAAATCCTGAGAAACCGTGGCTTTAAAATTCAGTATCTTCTCGGACCAGCTGAAAAAAAACTTACAGGGAAATTTAAAAACTTCCTATATATGGAAGATACTCTGGAAATTGCAAAAATTCTCTTTAAAGCAAATCTTTACATAGGGCTTGACAGTGGCATAAGCCATTTAAGTAGTTTTCTTGGAATTCCTTCAATCATTATTTTTGGACCTACAGACCCTTTAGTCTGGCATCCCATTGGTGAAAATTTTTTTATTATTCGTGAAGAAAACTGTCCTCCCTGCTTTCCAAATGTTTGTGAAAAGAGGGGATGCCTTAATGAGAATTTATTAATTGAAAAAATCTCTCTGATTTTAAAAAAATATATTAAACTTTATCTGCCCTTCCCCAGATTATCTCTACAGCAGAGTATTTTATTGCCTTTTTAATGAGCTCTTCAAGATTAATTGGACTTCTTCCTTTAACAGCAATGGCAAACTGAAAATTTCCAAGAAGTCTAGAATTAAGATAAAGAGGTTTTAAGGTCTCTAAGACAACTGCCTTTGTTATATTGGAATCAACCTTTACAATTTTTCCATCATCAATCTTTAAATCAAATCCCAAAGGAGTTACTCCTTCAAGAACTGTTCCCGGAAGTAGAGGTTCTGTAAATATGTGAACTTCATCAAAACCAGCTTTTTTCAGAGCATAATGAAGGCTCCAAGGTTTCCATCTTGTTACATGATTTGGTGGATAATCACCATACCACCACTTATATTTTCTATATCCTTTAGCTGTGTTTTCAAATTTATAGAAGGGTGGACAGCTTAAAATAAGAAATCCATCATTTTCGAGGAGATTGTAAATATCTTCCAAAAACTTCATAGGCTCATGGACATGCTCAAGAACTTCAAGGGCTGTAATAACTTTGTAGGAAGCTTTAAAATCCTCGGATAATTCTTCAAAGGTTAAAGCTCTCACAACATTTAAATTAAACTTACTTTTTGCAATCTCTACAGCTTTTTCTGAGGCTTCCATTCCATAAGGATTAAAACCAATACGCCTTGCTATTAACATGAAAAATCCTGTTGAGCAGCCAACATCAAGAAGTTTTCCCTTTGGAATTTTTTTAAGAATTGGTATAAGAACATTAAATCTTGGAAGAATGCTCCATTTTTCTATTTCTTTTTTTTCATCCTCCACATTTAAATAGGACTCATAGGGAATATTAGTAAAATTTAATAAATCTTCATGATGCCTCCTATAAGCCTCATCATAATCCATTACTTTCATTGGATGGGTAAACTGCAAACCACAGGAGGGACATTCAAAGACTCTGAAAGAATTAATAACCTCAAAAAGAGGAATATCTCCAGAGAAATCACAGACAATGCATTTTTCAGGCTTTGGATAATTATTTTGCGTTAATAATTCAGCATCTTTCAAAGCAAGATATATCACCTTAGGAGGAATATTTTCAAAACAGGGGCTGTAAAACTGTCTTTTTACCTGTGCCTCTAAGCAAGGACCTTGAAGAGCATGAATATTACAGGGACTTTCACAAGTCTGACCCTTGTAGTTTGCCCGCAAAGGTATTACTGTAGGATAATTACCAGATGTAAACTCTGCCTCAATAGGTCCCGAAACAAGAACAGTTGGCTTACCCAATCCTCCTGCTATGTGAAGAGTTGCAGTATCTGCTGTTATCACAGCATCAGATAATGCCACAGAGGCAATGAGATATCTAATATCCTTCATGAAAACCGATAAATTAGCTGCCCTTATTCCATAGACATCTAAGGCTGTCTCAACAGTAATATCTTCATCAGGAAGTGAGCATATTACAGGAACATACTCATTCCATATTAAATCCTCAATACCTTTAAGAAGCTTTGGTGGAAGGGTTCTGTGCACTGAAGAGGCAAGATAATGAAATAAAAGTATTTTTTTGCCACCAGAGGCATCCCTGATTTTCTGAAAAGCCTCCCTCATCTCATTTAGCACTAACTCATCGATCCTAACATCAGGAGTTTCCTTTTCTGCTTTATAAATATATAACTTCCACAAATAGTAATCAATGAGGCTTAGGTTATCAAACTGAGGAGTATTAACCATCTCTATAACTTTTACAATATAGTCAGCCTTTGAAACCTCCTTAAAAGGAATTGGCATTGTAAGAAGATTATCAATATATGGAAGTCCCTCAAGAACAGGTCTTGCCTTTCCTGAGATGCTCACATTGAGAGTGACCTGAGGATACAGTTTTTTAATCTCCCTTAGCGCTGGAGTCATACATAAGGCGTCACCAATTGCTGCCTGAGCAATAACAAGCAAAGTTTTACCATTTAAGTGTTCCCCTTTATAAAAGGGTGGAAGCACGCTGTGAGCTAATTCAAATCTTGACTTTACAGGCTCAGGAAGAAAGTTAAAGACATCGTCAGCAAAGAGGAATTTATCTCCAGGACGGATTTTAAAATCGTAGCCATTGAAATTTAAATCAATCTTGTCCTTTGCCTTCCAAACTTTCATATCTCAATCCCTTTCATAGAAATTTTTATTATATAACATTTCCACTTTGCTTCATAGTAACAGGAAAAAAAAAGAGAAATTCCTCGGAGTATTGACCTCCTCGAAATGACGGAAAAGACTGCATTCTGAACATCTTATTTGTCATTATGACCCCAAACGAAAGCGAAGAGGAAGAATCTCATATCTTACTTCCTTATTGGTACTTTGAACTGGTAACGCTCATCTTCAAGTAGAATCTGTACACCAATTTTTTTGTTTTTATTTATTACAAAGGGAGATTTAAGATTTGCAGCAACTCCGTCATTGTATTTTAGCAAAGATACATAGATTTCAAGTTCTTCTTCAGTGTTAACCTGCAATATGGAGGTAATTTCATCACTCAATTCAAATCCATAGGTTGGGAAAAACTTAAAAGGAGAAACAATTAGCATTGCTACATCAGGGTCATCAATAGCAATGAGCCATTTTACAGGCTCAAGGCATTCTCTGATAATAAATCTTTCAAAGGGAATTCCAGGAATCCCGTAGGGAAAATTAATTATTTCATTTTGATTAATCACAAGTTCGCCAAATCGTTCAGTTTTAAGAGTTATCATTGTCATACTCCTTTTATAAAATCCTCAGGTTTTAGTTCCTTAGAGGTTTTCAATGCCTCTATGTTACTTTCACGGAGTTTTTCATAGAGTTCTTCACGGAAGATTAACACTCCCTTTGGTGCTTCAATGCCTATTTTTACCTGAGAGCCATCAATATCAACAATTTTAACTATTATATCATCGCCAATTCTTATTGACTGTCCCTGTTTTCTTGTAAGGACTAACAAAGCTACCTCAGAAAATCAAAGAGATTGCTACGGAAAAAGTCTGTAAGAGTGGTTCTTAGAGCCTGAAGTACAGACATTCTTCGATTAAGCTCTGATATTACCTTTATAGCATCAGCATCCTGATCATTTGATAAAGCTACTTTAGTATTTGTTTCTATTTCAAGATTGTAGTCTGTTATAGTTTCTATTTTATTTAGTCTTGCACCGATAAGAGATTGCTGTTTGAAAAGTTTATCTGCAATTTTGTCAATGTAGGCAACAGCTTTCTGAATTCTTCCCTGATCATTATTTTCAAGGGCTACCTTAAGAAAATGAAGTGCCCTTAAGTAGTAGTTTTCATTGAGATAATTATTATTAAAACTGTAATAGTTTGGGTCTGCTGGATCAGAAATATAATTGTATCCATTTATATTTTCTTGAAAACTCATTGAGACATTGCCTGATTCAGGATTGTAGGCTAAAAGATTAAGACCACTGTTTGGTGCATCAGTTGTTGTTACATCAATTCTTATCATATCGGATTTACCATTGGGAATACTTCCTATTACAAGGCGGTAGTCTGGAGAAGTAGAAGTGCCGACATTCACAACCCAGGCTTTAACATATTGAGATGCTTGATTGTTTATAGCATCTCTTATATCATTTAAAGAAGCATTTGCTGAAATAGTAACATTTACAGCCTGATTATCACCAAGCCTGATTGTAAGTGTTCCTCCATTGGTGGTAAAAGAATTTACAGGGTCTGTTACCGCTCCACCAGAAGACTGTGACATAAGTAAAGCTCCCAGAGGGTCTGCATCGTGTAATTGTAATATTTCATCTGGAGGCGGTGAAGAATTAGCTGAAACTGTTTGATTATATGGAGTTAAAATTTTAAGAGATGCCAACTCACCTGTTGCAGTATATGTAAAAAACTCTGTTGCAGGTAAATTTACAGCCACATCAAGGAAAAAGCTTATGTCAAGATACTGTAGATTTGTATCTGACTGATAAAGTCCATTCTGAGCATTAACTGGTGCTGTATCTGCTTTAAATCCTGCGAAGATGTATCTTCCTGATACCTTTGTGTTTATTGTGTCAATGCTACGCTGAATTAATGTATCAATCTCTCTTGCTATGGCAAGCCTGTCTGTTGGTGAAAGGGTGTCTGTTGAACCCTGAACTGCATACTGCTTGGCTTTAATTAACATTCTTTTTAGGTCATCAATTGCTTTTTCGGTTGCAGAGTTGTAAATCTTTGCAGTATCCATTACTCTTTTGTATTCATCGAGGGCTGAAATCTCTGATTTGTACTTGGCAATTCTTGATATTGCAACAGGATCATCACTGGGAGAAAGCACCCTCTTTCCTGTAGCAAGCTGTCTTTGAGCTTTAAACATCTCTTCAATCTGTTTGTTAATATCACCTAAAAAGGTCCTATAAAAAAAGCCTGTTGTAACTTTCATTGCTACCTCACCATTTCAAAAAGTGTTGAAAGTATTTCATCGGCAACTCTTATTACACGGGCAGAAGCTTCATACATCTTCTGATATTTAATTAGATTTATAGCCTCTTCATCAAGACTAACGCCTGAGATATCCTGTCTTCTTTTTTCAATCTCCTGAACCAAAGCCTCCTGAAAGTTTTTCTGAGTCTTTGCACTTGAAGAGTAGACTCCGATTTCTGAGACAATTGAGCGATAAAAATCTATTGGTTTAGCATTTCCAATTATTGGAGAATCAAGCAATCCATAAATTGCCCTTGCATTTCTGTTATCCATTGGACCAGATACCGTTAAAGGATTTTCACTTGCTGCTGCAATTTGGTCTGTATTTGTAATTGCAACACCAAAATAAAGAGCTGTATTCGGCTTTATCTGGAATGTAAAATCAAGCCCCGCTGATGGATTTCTAAGGGTTATGTTTATGTCATTGAAACTAAGACGATAGTAATTAATTGGAGGTGTTCCTTCAAACCATGATGTAACCGTAGGAGTTATTGATGTAGGGGGAGTCGTAGATTGGTCAGTAACTGTCCAATTAGTGCCATCATATTGAATCTGATATTGGTTATAGATGTTTGCATTGACTGAAGAAATATTAAGAGATGTTATATCTGGGCTACCAGATATAACTGTTAAATCATATAGCTGATTAAAAAAATTATTCCCTGTTGAACCATCAAGACCATAACCCTGACGATGCACTCTGTTTACTGCATCTGTTAGGTCAAATACAAGCATGTTTAATTTATTCATATATTCTGGAATTACTGTATCCCTTAAATCAATTTCTGCTTTAAGTTTTCCACCCTGAATTAACCTTGTTGCATCAATACTTCCTGAGACTGTTTCAAGATTAAACTGTAAATTCTGATTGCCATCAAGCCTTACATTCATGTGATACACTCTTCCACCATCAACAAGGGGCATACCACCAAGTAAAATTGAGTATCTTCCTGCATTATCTTCAAAATAAGTGATATTGACAATATCATTTAACTGCTTAACAAGATTTTCGCGCTGATCTTTTGCATCAAGGGCACCAGGATTTGCAACAATTTTTTCATTAAGTTCATTTATCTGATCAAGATATTGATTTATCTGATTCACAAAATTTTGAGAATCCTTATAAATTTCATATCTTTCATCAAGAAGAGCTCTATATGATAAATTGAATCTATGGGCAAGATAAGTTGCCTTATCAAGAAGTAAACTTCTTTCTGCTATTCCTGAAGGATTCTGGCTAAGTTCCTGCCAAGCATTGAAAAAATCATTTATAACATTGCTTAAAGCAATATCTGAAGCATCATTAAAGATACTTTCTAATCTAAGCATTCCCGACTGAAAAACATCCCAATAACCAAGTCTTGAGCTTTCTGTTTTAAGTTGAAGCTCTATGAATGAATTATACATTCTTCTTATATCTGTAATTTTTACTCCTCTTCCAGTTACACCTGCGTAGCTTAATACTCCAGAGGGAATGTTTTGAAAAATAACATCCTGTCTCGTATATCCCTCTGTTGCAGCGTTTGCAACATTATGGGAGACAACTTCCAATGCCTTCTGATAAGTCAATATGCCTGATTTTCCAATATCAAAAAGAGCAGTAAGTGCCATTTATGCCTCCTTTGAAAGGCTTTGTTTTGGAGTTATACCAAAGGATTCAAGAAATTTAATTGCGGTTCCTATATTTATAATTGAACGATCAATGAGTTGTTCATTTATTTTTTGAATCTCAGCAATGGCAGTCAAAAGGGTTTTCATTGCTGAATATAATTCTCTAAGCCTTTGAACATCCTGTGTTTGCTCAATATGGGAGATTATTTCAGAAAAAGATTTACCATATAGATTATTTTTTTCAAGAATTCTTTCCCTTTCGCTTTCCCATAGAGAAAGTTTCATTAAAACTGCTTCCTTTTCTCTTAATATTCTTTCAAGCTCTTTAGCTTGAAGAGCTACAATAGCATCCCTTTCTTCTGAGACAATTTTATAGAGACTGCTAAGTAAATTTTTTTCGTTCTGAAGAACTTTTACAAGTTCATCATACAAGCTTGTCAATTAATGCCTCCTTTATAATTTTGCCTGCAATCTCGCTACCCTTTACTTCATAGGTACCTGCATTTATTGCATTTTTAAGTTCTTCAACTTTATCTGCTCTGATATCAGGAATGTTACTTACTTCAACCATAAGTCTTGCAATATTTTTTGCTGACTCTGACAGAGTAACCTGATCCTTTGATAAAACTTCTTCACTTCTTTCTGGAGCTTTTCCTTGAGATTTCTCTGGGGCAATCTGTGGATTTGGTGCAACTCCGTCTATTCTAATTGGTCCTCCTATCATTTTAATACCTCCTTTTTCATGTTTTATATTTATATAATCGGTGATTTTTCAAAATTATTTATCATTGCAAGAGGATTCACTGCCCTGCCATCTTTCCTGACTTCAAAATGTAAATGGGGACCGGTAGTTCTTCCTGTAGAACCTGAAAAAGCAATAACCATCTCGGGAGTAACAGTATCACCTGTTTTGACAAGATTTTTTGAATTATGGGCATAAAGAGTTTGAATTCCATCTTCATGTTCAACTATAACACAGTTTCCATATCCCTTTGAATAACCAGAATAAATAACTTTGCCTGACAAAACAGGTCTAACAGGTGTTCCCTCTGGCACTGCAATGTCTATTCCATTATGATGTCTTCTTTTTCCATCAATAGGGTCTAATCTTAATCCAAATTGAGATGTAATCACACCCTTTACTGGCAGAGATATTTTCTTTGGCAAAGTAATATCTTTATTAATAATTTGCTCATTTTGCAATTTTTCTTCAGGTTTTGAAGGGATCAATTCAATCTTACCATGTTTACTCAAAGTATTTATAAAATTTGGATTTTCTGTTAAAAATTTCCCAATTCCAACTCCTCTTTCACTCATCATACACGCAATTTCTGGAATTAAAACAGTCATATAAGTAGACATGGTTTTTTCTTTTCCAAAGGAAGTATCAGAAAGCATTATTTTAAGTAACTCACTCAAAAAGAGAGTTTCTATTTTTTTAGAGAGTTCTTTTATTTGAACATCATTAAGGCTGTTAGAATTTATGTTTTTTAAATTTTCAGAATGAATATTAACCTTTCCTATCACTTTATCCTCACATTATTAAAAGCTCAGCCTTTAAAGCTCCTGCTGTCTTAAGTGCCTGAAGAATAGAAATTAAATCCTTTGGAGTAACTCCGAGGGTGTTCAATGCCTTAACTAATTCTCCAACCGTTGAACCTTTAACTTCTACTAAGGAAGCTTGTTTTTCTTCTACCTTTACTTCTGTTCTCTGAACAATTTCTGTTCTTGCTCTTTCAGGAGCTAAAGGAGGTGGTTGTACTACTTCGGGAGCTTCTTTAATGGTAATTGTTAAGCCTCCGTGGGCTAATGCAGTAGGAGATATTTTCACATTTGATCCAATAACAACAGTACCTGTTCTTTCATTTATAACAACACGGGCTGGCAAATCAGTGGAAACTTCAATTTTTTCAACTTCTGCCATAAACTCAAGAACATTACCCATGTATTCTTCAGGTATATTTATGTATACTGTTGAGGGATCTACTGCTTTTGCTATTTTAATTTTAAATTTTTTGTTGATATTTTCTGCTATATTCGTAGCAGTAATTGCATCAGGCATATTTAATAATAGATGTATATCACTTCTTACAAGAAGATTAACAGGAACTGCTTTTTCAACAATTGCTCCTTCAGGAATATATCCAACATTTTGATGATTTTTTATTGCCTGGGCAGCTCTTCCTGCAGCAATAAATCCACCTATTGATACAGGACCCTGAGCTATTGCATAAACCTCTCCATCAGGACCTAAAAGGGGCGTCATAAGAAGAGTACCTCCCTGAAGGCTCTTAGCATCTCCGATAGATGATACTTGAACATCAATTTTTGTCCCTGGTTTTACATTGGTGGGTAACTTTGCAGTAACCATAACTGCGGCAACATTTTTAACCTTACCCTTTAAATCTTTTACATTTACTGTAATTCCCATTCTACTAAGCATGTTAGCAATTGGCTGGTAAAGATATGTTCCATCTTTGTCTCCTGTTCCGTTTAAGCCAACAACAAGACCGTAACCAACAAGTTGGTTTTCCCTTACACCAGACCATTTTGCTACGTCTTTTATTCTCTCTGCAAAGGCATTGGATGAAAAAAGGATTACTATAAATACAAAGAGAAGATTCTTCGCTACGCTCAGAATGACAGATAAATTTGCAGTTAGAAAAAAGCAGTCTTGAACGATTTTAGAGACAGATAAAAAATGATTTTTTCTATTATTTTTCATCATCTTCCTCCTTTAAAAGGGCCAGATTTTGTCAAGAAATCTTACAAGCCAACCCTGAGACTGTTTGTCTCCCAATGTGCCATCACCAACCAAAAATATCTGAGCATCTGCTACATATTGGCTTAATATTGTATTGTTCTGGCTAATATCATCAGGTCTTATAATACCTCTTAAAACAAGAATTTCTTTTTCATTGTTTACAAAAATTTCTTTACGAGATTCAATAACGAGATTCCCGTTTGGTAAAACCTCTACTACCTTTGCGGTAATAGTTCCCGTAATACTTCCTGTTCTTGCGGTATTTCCATCGCCCTTGAAATCACTCTTTGCAGAACCCTTAACTGTAGGAGAAAATACATTTCCTGCTTTATAAAAACCATTAATAATTGGAAGATTTTGTATATTAAAATCTGTATTCATGCCAAAAAAGTTTTCTAATCCATAGTTTGTTGAAGAGTCTCTTGATGCAGAAGTAGAAGCCTTTTTCTGGGCTGAGGTTGTTTCATTTATAATTATTGTTACAAGGTCATTTACCCTTCGAGCCTTTTTGTCTTCAAATAAACTTGCTTTGTTTCGCCATAAGGAACCTTCTGTAACCTCCACTTGATTTTGTGGTTGTTCTGGATAATACTTTGGAGGCATTCCTGCGTTTTTTATATCTCTTACTTCTTTAAGCTCTGAGCAGGCTGAAAGTAAAAACACCACAGTCACTAAAAAGAATAATAAATTTAATCTTTTTTTCATATTGATACCCTCGCTGTATCTTTATCTATCAATTTTCCTACAATTTCCTTGCCAGTTTGAATACATAATATTCTTACATTATTTCCAACAACAGAGTCATATTTAAGGACACCCTCTGTCATTACAGTGACTGTTCCTGTGTCTATAATTACATTTACTTTGCTTCCTCTCTTAACAGGAATTCCTTCATAAAGGTGGTCATCCTTAATTATTAATCCCTGAGCAAGACTTCTTTTTACGACCTTGCCTATAATTAAATTTTTGTCTGTAATAGCTCCTGCTGGAATTCTACTAATTGGTTGCTTTATCTCTAAGAGATCTTTTTCTTCAACTGTGTCACCTCTTTTCATAGGTCTTTGGGTTACATAAAGAGTTGTTAATACCTCATAATTTGCTATTGCCCTGTACTGTCTTGTTCCACAGTTAAAAGTAAATTCTACTGAACTTGGTCTTTTTATTTCTCTAATCTTTAAATTTTCTGAAGTACAATTCCCCTGTGGTTCAAATCCAATAAACTTGATTTGACTAATTTGAACCTCTCTGTTAATTGAAGACTTTTTTATCTCATTAACAAGAAGATTTATGAGCTGAGTTTTATCAAAAGCATAAGTTGATGATATGAAAAAAATCAACAGAAAAAGATTAAAAAGAAATGCAATAAACCCTATCATTTTTACCTCTTAAGAGCTGAAACAGTCTGTAACATCTCATCAGAAGTCTGAACTGCCTTTGAATTAATATCAAAGGCTCTCTGGGCAATTATCAAATTAGCAAGCTCTTCTACAATATTAACATTAGACATCTCAAGGAACCCCTGAATTATAGTCCCTCTACCTTCTGTTCCAGGAGCTCCTGTAGTCGGTGCACCAGAAGCATCTGTTTCAAGGAAAAGATTTTTTCCAATTGCCCTTAACCCCCCGGGATTAACAAATCTTGCAAGTTCAATTGTCCCAATTTCAACAGGAGCAACAGTTCCCGGCTGAAGCACTGTCACTCGACCATCTGCTCCAACTGTAATGCTTGTAGCATCTGTTGGAACAGTAATTCCAGGTTCTATAGGGTATCCGTCATTAGTAACAATTCTTCCATCTCTGTCAATCCTGAAATTTCCTGCTCGTGTATAGGCAATTGTTCCATCTGGAAGGGTTACCTGAAAGAAACCATCTCCATCAATAGCTAAATCTAAGCTATTACCAGTGTTAACTAAATCTCCGGGAGTAAAAAATTTTGCCACTGCAACAGGTCTAACACCAAGACCTACCTGAATTCCCGTTGGATATTGTGTTCCATCATCAGAAGGTGCACCTGGTGGTATAATATTTTGATAAAGTAAATCCTGGAATTCTGCTCTTCCCTTTTTAAATCCCGTTGTGTTTACATTGGCAAGGTTATGGGAAATTACATCTACATTTAATTGCTGAGCATACATGCCTGTTGAAGCAGTAAAAAGTGACCTTAACATTGTTTACCTCCTTTATAATCTTGCAATTTCGCTTACTGCTCTTTGAGCAAGTTGGTCAAAATTTGTTGTTATTCTTTGTGCAAATTCAAAATTTCTTATAGCCTGTATCATATTTACAAGCTCATTAAGGGGATTAACATTTGAACTTTCAATCCATCCCTGAAAAATCTGTCCATCAGCTTGTCCTGCCTCATTTCCTTCATATAAGGACTGTCCAACATGTCTTATGTTATTTAGTTTTACAAGTTTTATCTTTGCTACCTGATTACCATCAACAAATATGGTTCCGTCATTACCAATCTCAATCCTCGTTCCATCAATTACTATTGGATTATTATTTTCATCAAGAACTCTTAATCCTGATTGAGTAATAAGAAAATTGTCTCTGTCTCTTGTAAAGGAACCTTCTCTTGTATAAAAAATCTTTTGCCCCCTCTGAACAGCAAAAAAACCTTCTTCCTGCACTGCAAGCTCAAAGGGATTACCAGTTTGCTTTAGATTTCCCTGTGATGTATCAATAAACTGAGTTCCAAAGTAGGTTTGAGCTCTTGCATCTAGATAAATAGCATTTCGCTCTGTAGGCCTACCTGAAAGAAGGGGATAAAGAGTGCTTGCAAACTGCTTTCTTTTATAACCAGTTGTATTGATATTTGCAAGATTGTGAGAAACAGCAGAAAGCTCATTTTCCCTCATAAACATTCCTGTCATTGATATATATATACCTTTATACATCCTTCACCTCCCTATTACTTTTACAAGCAAAGGATATGCCAGTTTTGATATATTTCTCGAGATGATAATATGTTCCTTAAAATTTTGCAGAAGCTTGATAATTTTGAAAAATTAAAGTTTAAAAACTTACAGATCTATGAGAAAAACCTTATTCAGGATAGGTAAATTTTTAAGATAATGGGAAATTTTTTCCCATTCCCAAATTTATACTTCTATGTCAATTTTATGTTCTGATTGTTCTTTTTCTTTTGAAGATTTCTCTTCTGAGTTTTCTTCTTTCTTTGGAGGTTTTTTCTTAATTTTAAATTTTGCAAAAACAGACCCCTCTTTTACAGGTCTGATTCCTCTGTAAGGACCTAAGGGGTCTATTTTATCATCAGGAGTCATTAGCTTAATAATGTATCTTTTTGTTTTTCAAACTTAATTTTAAACAAGCCTATAAGTTCCACTAAAGCTTCTTCTGTTAGGTCTAAGCTCACATAATCAATGGGAATATCCAAAGGATTTTTTAGTCCTATGCCAATATTATTACATATCTGATCAGCTACTCTAACAATATTACATATATCAGCAAAAGCTGCATCTTCGTAATCAGGAAAAGGATAAGTATGATGATAGGTTATAACCATTTCAAGTTTTTCAGGAAGTTTCCATTTTTTCGATATAAGAGCACCTAAAACAGTATGGTCAAATCCAAACATTTCATTCTCAATATCTCTTACTGTCTCACCAGTTTCATACATTTTTTCATAAACCTTAGGATAAACATCGGGCATTGAATTATTAATAATGGTCTTACCTACATCATGAATAAGTCCACATACTAATGCTTCATCTGGCTTAGCTAAACGAGTCACCATAGCAATTAAACTTGAACATAAAGCAACACCAAGACTATGCTCCCATAATCTCTGTTCAAAGGCATCAAATTTTCTGTGCAGGTCTCTTAAGGCAGTAGCAACTACAAGAGATTTAAGTGTTTCAAATCCTATCAAGAGTAATGCCTGTTTTATATCCTCTATTTTTCTGTCCTGACCATAATAAGGAGAGTTAGCAATTCTTAGCAGTCTTGTTACAAAACCTTGATCACGGGATATAGTTTCTTCAAGAACTGAAAGGGATGCGTAATCATCCTGTATAAGATTCATAACTTTCATAGCAATTGGTGGTAGGGAGGGTATATCAACAGTTTTCAGTATTATTTTTTCAATTACATCTTCCTGCACATCAACCTCCTATACTGCATTAATTATCTCTCCTGCCATCTCTTCAAGGGATACTACTTTATCAGCTATGCCTGCCTCTATAACAGCTCTTGGCATACCATATACTACACAACTTTCTTCATTTTGAGCAAATACTCTTCCGCCTGATTCCTTTATTTTTTTACATCCCTTTGCTCCATCATTTCCCATACCAGTAAGTATTACTCCGAGGCTTCTTCCAGGGAAACAATCTGCAACAGAAAGCATTAGAGCATCAACACTTGGTCTATAAATAAATTCTTCTTTATCCTCCGATATGGTTACCAATGTTTCAATGCCTCTTCTTTTTAGCCTCATATGTCCTCTACCAGGAGCAACATAAACAATTCCTGGTTTAATAGCTTCTCCTTCTTCAGCCTCTTTTACAGAAAGCTGACTCAATTGGTCAAGTCTTTCAGCAAAGGGCTTTGTAAAATTTGGAGGCATATGTTGAGCAATAACTATGGGAACTGGAAAATCCTTAGGAAGTTTTGGAATTATCTCCTGAAGAGCCTTTGGTCCACCTGTTGATGTTCCAATAGAAACAATTCCTACTTTTCTTTCTGTTGTTACTCTTACTTTTGGAATTTCCACTTTGGGTGTTTCAATTTTTGTTTCTGCTGGTTTTCCAATAGGTCTTCTCTTTATAATTCCTCTTTTACCTATTGTTTTAATTTTTTCAATCAGCATTCCCTTAATCTTTACAATATTTACTGATAGTTCAGCAAGATTTTTAGGAATAAAATCAACTGCACCAAGTTCCAATGCTTCCAGAGTTACCTTTGCTCCTTCGGTTGTAAGAGAACTAACCATAATAACTGGAACAGGACACTTCTGCATAATTTCCCTTAATGCTGTTATTCCATCCATTCTTGGCATTTCAACATCCATTGTAACAATATCTGGTTTTAGATCCTGAATCATCTGTATAGCTTCAACACCATCCCTTGCTGTTCCAATAACTTTGATTTCGGGGTCCTCCTGAAGCATGCTTGTTAATGCCTTTCTCATAAAGGCTGAATCATCGACTACTAAAACTTTTATCATACCTCAGACCCCTTAAAAACCAAATTCTTTAAGAAGTTCATCAACATCCTCCTGGGAGACCTTTTCAACTTCCTTTTTAACTGGTTCTTTTTCTTCAAATTTAAGCCCAAATGTGGTTATGAGTCTTACTAACTCAACTTCAAGATCACCTACCAAAGCAATAACTTTTTTTAAAACCTGTCCAGTTAAATCTTGAAAGGATTGTGTTGTAAGAATCTCGGTTAAATCATCTTCTAAGGAGTTTTTAAACTCTCTTAAAAATTGAACAGAGCTTTCAGGTCCTTGAATTTCCCTGATATGATTTGCAAGATCATCCATTTTTAAAATATATTTTTCAACAATTTCCATTGTCTTATTTGCTGCTTCCTCTGTTTTATCAATAACCATTTGAAGTTGATCCACTGCTCTTGGCATATGTTCTACAGCAATTTCTCTTAATTTTGGATCAAGAACTTCTCTGAAACTTTTTAATGAATCATGAAGTTTCCTCGCCACTTTTCCAACTTCTTTAAATAAATCGCTCTGACTTTTCTGAATTATACTGTTCATTATCTTGTCAGCGTTTTCATAATCTCCGCTTGATACAGCATTCATAAAGTTTGTAATTTCTTTTAAGAGAATATATTTGGGGTCATCCTTTGGAATTCCTTTTCCTTCATAAAACTTTACTGGATCAATCACCTCACTTACTGTAACTTCTCCTGCCATTGTGCTAACTTTTTTTACTACCTCCACCTTATCTCCTTCTTCAATTACATTAACAATCTCTTCTTCAAAAATTGACTGGTCTTCTGTGGGGATAAGTTTTTTTATGTCAAGAAGTATTAATAATCTGTCATTTAAACGGGCTACACCTTCTATCTGACTCTGACTTTGCTGCATAAATTCATCTGCCTGTTCAATAGTAGATTCATCAATGTTTACTACTCCTGTGATGTTGTCAACTAATGCACCAAATGTTATTTTCCCTGATGAAATAACAATAACTTTATTGCCCTCTGTTTCCTCTGGTAGACTTAAAAGTCTCTTTAAGTTAACAACAGGAATAACCCTACCTCTTAGATTTGTAATACCTTCCACATAATAGGGAACACCTGGCATTTTGGTAATCTGCGGGATTTTGATTATTTCTTGTACTTTAAGAATAGGAATAATATACTCGTTCTCATTTAAAAGAAAGCCTATGCACTGTCTCATCTTCTATTTCTCCTTAATTAATTTTATTTAATAGCAAAAACCTTTCTTGAAAGTAAGGCTAAGTCAAGAATTAATACAACCTTTCCATCCCCAGTTATGGTTGCACCCATAATTCCGCAGGCTTCTGAATCTATGCCATTGATTGTCTTAATAACTATTTCTTCCTGTCCAAGAACTGCATCAACAGCAATACAGAATCTCCTGTCTCCAACTGAGGCAACAAGAATATATTTTTGGTCTGTATTAGAACTTCCTAAAACACCTAACAATTCATTCAAGATAAAGAGAGGCAAAACTCTCTCTCTGATTGTAAGAACCTTTTGTCCTGATACTTCCTTTACCTGTGAAGTGCGGATTCTTAATGTTTCTTCTATCATTGATTGGGGTATTGCATAGATTTCTTCACCTACCTGAATCATCATTGCCTGCATTATTGCAAGAGTAAGAGGCAGACTTATTCGGAATGTGGTTCCTTTGTCTTTTTCTGTAAATATCTCAACATAGCCATTGAGCTTTGCCACATTGGATTTTACAACATCCATTCCAACTCCTCTACCACTTACCTCTGTAGAAACATCTTTGGTAGAAAAGCCTGGTAAAAAGATTAAATTTATTATGGCATCATCGGACATTTTTTCTGCTTCCTCTAAAGTAATAAGTCCTCGTGTAATTGCCTTTGCTTTTACAGCTTCAACATCAATTCCTTTACCATCATCTACAATATCAATAACAATCTGTGTACCCTTCTGATAGGCATTAATAGTGATTTTACCCTTTGGTGGTTTACCCTTTGAAACTCTTTCATCAGGTGATTCTATTCCGTGGTCTATTGAATTTCTTATTATATGAACAAGGGGGTCTCCAATATGTTCAATAACTGATTTGTCAACTTCTGTGTCTTCACCAATAATTTCAAGGTCTATGTCTTTTCCGAGAGTTCTTGCAAGGTCTCTTACCATTCTTGGGAATTTTACAAAGACTTTTTGAAGGGGTTGCATCCTCATTTTCATTACAGCAAGTTGTAAATCTGAAGTAACTCTGTCAAGAAAAGCTGTGGTTTCTACAAGTCCTTCTACTTGTTCATCTCCTGCATATCTAACTTCAAGTTTACTTGCAAGATTAAGCAATCTGTTTCGGGCAAGAACAATTTCACCTGCAAGATCCATAACTTTGTCTATCCTTGTCACATCAACTCTAAGGGTTGCTACTTCCTTTTCTTTTTCCTTTGGTGCCTGAGATACTGTTTCTTCTGTTTTAAATGTTTTTTCTTCAAATTCAGGTTTTGAAGGAACAACAGGCTGTATTTTTTCTTCATGGGCTTCTTCTTTTGTTTCAGATGTTATAACTGTTTCCTGGGATAAAACACTGTCTAAAAGTTTAAGAATAGGAGAAAGGTCTTCCTTTACTTCTCTCTTTTCTTTTATACAAGAAATAAGCATTCTTAAGGTGTCTGTTGCTTTTAGTATCGCATCGGTTATTTCAGGAGAAATTAACATTTCTCCTTCCCTTAATCTTTTTAAAATTGCCTCTGCTCTATGGGCTACATCAACAACATTCTGGAATCCTAAAAATCCTGCAGCACCTTTAAGGGTATGCATTCCTCTGAAAATTTCGTTTATAATCTCAGGGTCCTGGGCCTTTTGTTCAAGTTCTACAAAAAGTGGGTCAAGTTGGTCTAAAATTTCTTCGGCTTCAATAATGAATTCATTTATTATTTCATCCATCTCATCAGCCATTACTGTCCTCCTTTAAGAGATGGTTTTTTCTGAGCAATCTTTTCAAGTTTTTCCTTTAAAACCTCACCTGTAAAGGGCTTTACTATATAATTGTCAACCCCTGCCTTTATAGCTTCAATAACCTTTTCTTTCTCAGCCTCTGCTGTAACCATTAAAAAAGGAATATCTTTAAGTTGAGGATCATTTCTTATATGTTTAAGAAGCTCTATTCCTTCCATAACAGGCATGTTCCAATCGGAAACTACAAGCCCGTAATCTGCACTTTTTAACTTTCTTAAAGCATCCTCTCCATTTTCTGCTTCATCTATGTTTTCAAATCCCAATTGCTTTAAAAGATTTTTTACTATTCTACGCATTGTTGGAAAATCATCTACAACTAAGACCTTGATCTTAAAATTAAACATTCTATACCTCCTATTCTCTTTTACCAAAAATCTTTTTTATTATTTTTTTCATGCTCTCTACAATCTGTTCTGCTGTGGCAGGTTTTATGAGATAGTCATCAACTCCAGCTTTATAGGCTCTCTGTTTTTCTTCTTCATCGGCTTCTGTAGTAAGCATAACTATTGGTATATGAGAAAAATCAGGATTGGCTCTTACCTGTTTTGTAAACTCTATACCATCCATATAGGGCATATTCATATCAGTAAGAATTAGATTAATCTGTTCAAGACCTAACTTTTGTAATCCATCCATACCATTTTCTGCGGTCACTACATCATATCCTTTACTTTTAAGAATCAAAGAAAGCATTTTTCTTGTTGTTTTATCATCATCAACTACAAGAACCCTCATTGTCTTCCTCCATTTAAACTTTTTGATAAACTACCACTTTGTTTATAACCGTTGGTCTAAAAGCTCTTGTAATGTTGTGTAAACTCTCGGAGGTCCCTACAAATAAATAACCTTTAGGACGCAGTACATCGTAAATCAAGGATACTGCCTTCTTTTTTGCCTTATCATCGAAATAAATTAAAACATTTCTGCAAAATACCACATCTATTCCTTTTAATTGTTTTACTTCTTTTTCTTCTATCAGATTGATATTCATAAATTTTACCATTGATTTCACAATATCTGAAAGTACGTATATACCTCCTGAGTCTTTAAAATATTTCGCCATATACTGTGGAGGTATATTTCTGACAGAATAATTTCCATACATGGCTTTTCTTGCAGACATCAAAACAGATTCACTTATATCAGAAGCATAGATTTCTTTTCTTATAGACACCAATTCTGTTTTTTCAAGTAAAATCATGCCAATTGTATAAGGTTCTTCTCCTGTAGAGCAGGCAGCAGACCATATTTTAATATCTTTTCTTCCCATTTGAACATTCTCTTTGATTATCTGTGGAACAAGATTATTTGAAAAAACCTCAAACTGTTGGGGTTCTCTAAAAAAGAATGTTTCATTTGTTGTAATAGCATCAAAAAGGCGAGCTATATCATTCCTTTGGGCACTGTATTTCAAAAAATGAAGATAATCTTCATATCCTCTAAAATTTTTCTCCTTAACAATTCTACTCAATCTATTTTCAAGAAAATACTTTTTATTGTCAGGTACATATATACCAGTTTTTTCATAAATAAAATCTCTTAGCTGTTTAAAAATATCCTCATTCATTGTTAATGTAGAGGCTGTAGCAGTAATCATATTTTATTTAATACCTCCTCTATTTTTTCTCTAATTTCTCCTTTGGAATGTTCTTTTAAAGGATAAAGTAATTCATAAACTTCGCTACCGCCTATTTCTCCTAAGGCATCTATGACTGCTATGACAACAGGAGGAAAGGGATCATTTAAAAGAGGTGAGAGTTTTTCTATTAATGTTTCAGAATCACATCCTTTGTAAATTGCTTTTACTGCATAATATCTAATCCATGGATCTTCATCTTTAAGGCATTCAAAAAGAGCATCAGAGCAAAAACTTGCTTCGCCTAAGGATGAAATAGCTGCTTTTTTAAACTCTTTATTGTCTGAAAATATGTATTCTAACAGTTTTGATATGGCTTCATCTGTACCAATTCTTCCTAAGGCATATATGGCAGATTTTACTACTTCAGGTTCTTCGCATTTAAGTAGCATATCTATTATTTCCATTGAATAGGTTATATTGGCAAGTGCCTTTTTTGTCTCAGTCTTATAAGATTTAATGTTACTTAAAAAAGAGTCCTGATCAATGCAGATAAGAGCTGAAACCGTAGCTTCGATAATATCTGGATAGATTTCCTTTTCAAGGAGACCTGAAAGAACCTGGAAGGCTTCCTTTGCTCTGATCATGCCAATAGCCTCTATAGCTGCCTTTCTAACATTAGCATCAGGGTCTTCTGTACTTCTGATTATAAGGGATTTTACAGATTTTTCATCTCCTATCTCACCTAATGCCTTTGCAGAAGCTATTCTTACATCCCTTTTTATATCCTCAAGAAGTTTTATTAATACTGGGACAGCTTTTTTACTACGCATTTTTCCAAGAGTATTTATAACAAAAGCTTTAGCCCTATACTTTAATTTGTCTTTTTCAAGCAATTCAATTAGTGTATCTTCTGAATCAATTCCTAAAAGAGTATTCTGCAACAATCCTATTTTTTCATCGTAATCAAAACATGAAGGATCTAATGCTCCTGCTTCTTCAACTACAATTGGAACTGCATCAATTAAATTGGTTAACTGAACTCCTTTATATACCAATGTTTTTTCTTCCCAATCACCTTCTTTTAAAATCCCTAACAATTCATCTTTTATATCTACTCCTGGAGGAATTATTCCAATTCTTATTAATGCTTTTATAATTTCTTTTTTCTCATCCCTTGTTGCAATAGAAAAATATTTTAAGAGTGGACCGATTACTTTATCCGTTCCAATTTTACCTAATGTTTCAATTGCCTCTGCCTTTACAAGTAAAGAATCTGTATTAAGAAGTAGCTCACCAATTGCATCTACTGCTTCCTCTGCATTAAGACTTGCCAGAGCCTGTAGTACATAAAAGGCTATCCACTCTTCATCATTAAGTCTTTCAATTAACGCTGGAATTCCCTCTTTATATCCTAATTCACCTATTGCCCTTGCAGCAGCTGCTCTTACATTTCCATTGGAATCCTGTAGGAGTGGAATAACCTTAGCGCCATCAAAACCTGTTTTTATATCTGCTATTAAATCTAAAGCAAATTTTCTTACATCGGGGTCTTTATCTTTTAAAAGTTGATATATAAGATGGGGAGATTTGTTTCCAATCTCAGTAAGAATTAATAAAGCTGTATTCCTAAGATAGGCTTCTTCTTCTCTTAAAAGAGGAATCACCATATAGGTAACAAGTTCTCCAGGATTGATTAAAAATCTTTCGTCTTCGGAATTTCCAATTGCTATTAAAGCATGGGTAGCAGCTTCTTGGACTGCGGTGTTTTCATCTCTAAGAGCTTTAATTAGAGGATATATAGCTCTTTCATCAAAATATGAAAGTTCCTCTGCAGCCTGCCTTCTCTCTGAAGGTTCTGAATCATTTAATAACTTTAGCACAAGTTTTTTTATATTTTTCTTCATTCAAAAACCCTCCCAATAAATATTCAGGTTTATTATACCAAAATATTCTGTTTTTTCAGTTACTTTCAATAAAATTTTTTAATTTTATAAGAGCCTGTCCGTGGACCTGGCTTACTCTGGAAAGAGAAAGTCCTAAAACTTCTGCAATTTCTCGCATATTTAATTCGTCATAATAATAAAGTGAAATGACCAATTTTTCCTGTTCTGAAAGTCTTTCTATTGCCTTTGTGAGTTTTTCTTTAATCTCTCTTAATTTAATCTCTTCGAAAATATCATTTTTATCGGCAATTACATTTATAATGCTTAACTTGTCTCCATTTTTACTTTCAAGATAATCATCTAAGCTTACAATATCTGAGGCTTTAATGCTCTGATAAATTTCCTGTAATTGCCTATGAGAAATTTTTAAGAATGATGTAATTTCATCGTCTGTTGGTTCTATACCTTCATTTTTTAAATCTTTATATGCCCTTTTTACACCCTCAACTTTTTTACGGAATTCCTTTGAAAAAATATCTAAAGAACGAATTTCATCAAGTATAGCACCTCGTATTCTATAATCTATAAAAGAAGAGAGAGGAACATTAAAAGAAGGATTATATTTTATTAATGCTTCAAGAAGTCCCTTTATACCTGCAGAAATTAAATCATCCAAATCCAGAAAAGACTGCACAATATGATAATATCTTAAAGCATGATGCTTTATCTTTGGTAAAAATTGTTTTATAAGTCTTTCTTTTTCCTCCTCAGAATAAAACATTTACTTTATCCTGTAGTTAAAGCTTTTTTTAGAAAAAACTGCATTCCTCCTTTAAATAAGTTTACATCTCTTTTTAAAATCTCCTTTGCGATATCGGAGAGTTTTTTAGAAAAATCTGAAGTAGGAAATAGATTTACATAAGGTTTCTGTGAAACAATAGCATCTTTAATTTTTTCATCATAGGGAAGAAAACCAAGATAATCTAAACTTAAACCGAGAAATCTCTCTGTAACGAGAGAAATCTTTCTAAAGGTCTCTCTTGCCTCCTTAGGATTTTTTATATTGTTTATTACAATCCGAAAGTTTTTTTCGCCATACTCTTTATAAAGAACCTTTATCAATGCATAGGCATCGGCAATTGATGTAGGCTCGGATGTGACAATTATAATGTTGTCATGGGCAGCAGAACAGAAAAAGGTTACATTATCAGAAATTCCAGCGCCTGTATCTATTAGAAAAATATCGTAATTTTCATCGAGACTCTCAAGCTCCTGAATAATCTTAATTTTTTGCTCAAAAGTAAGTTGTGTAAGTTCTCTTATGCCAGAACTGGCAGGTATAATATCAATACCCTGTTCGGATTTGAAAATTATATCTTTTATATTCCTTTCTCCTGTAAGCAAATGTTTGATATTATACTTAGGGGCTACCCCAAACATAATATCAATGTTACTTAATCCTATATCGGCATCCATCAAAAGAACTCTTTTCTGCATTCCTCTAAAAATTAATGCAATATTGGTGACAAAGTTGGTCTTACCAACCCCTCCTTTCCCACTTGATACAGCAATTATTCTTGGTATATTAGTTTTCACAGACACCTCCTATAACAAAATTTGTTAATGCACGAGGAGGATAAATTTTAGGATTATCATAATAGTCTCCAGAAGTAATAAAACTTATTGGTTTTCCACTGTAAACAGCAATGTTATAGAGATTGCCGTAATTATGGGCTAAATCAATCTTTGAAAAGGCTATACAATCAATTTTTGACGAATCATTATTTCTTAAAACCCTAAGAGATGAACCTGCTGACATAGAGGCATCCATGAGAAGACATTTTTTTATTGGAACATCCTTCAATAAATCCTTTAACTCCGATAGACTGCTTATGTTTCCGTCTCCTGGAGTATCAATTAAAATCTTTGTTCTGTCAATATCTCTATGAATAATCTTATAAAGTTCTTTCAGATCCTTGACTATTTTAGCATCACATTTCAAAGACAGAGCTATTTGCTTTATATAAGCAACAGAACTTATTCTTTGATCAAGGGATAGAATCATAATTTTTTGATTTTTTGCTCTAATTGATTGTCCCAATTTAAATAATGTAGTTGTTTTCCCAACTCCTGGTAATCCAAAAAATACAAATCCTCTCTCATCTTCAAAATCCTTTTCTGCTTCTTTTATATTTTTTTCTATAACATTCCTTAATTCATTGATATCCGATACCTTTTCTAATAACATAAGGGCAAGATGAGGTTCTATGCCAATTTTTATCATAAAATTGTATAAACTTGCCTTTGAATTGTCATTCAATGATGGGAAAAGATGAGTAACACTTTCTCTTAATAAGGCAAGCTCAATTTTTATTTTTTCTAATTCCCTTTGAACTGTTTGATCTATATTTTGAATTGAAGGTATTGAAAAACCATTTTCTTGTGAGTCATCAAAGGCTGCTGTTATTTCAATCAAAGAATTGTTTGACAAAGGGTCTTTTTTTGTTATGCTTGAAATAATTACCGCATCAGGTCCTAATTCCTTTTTTACTGTTTCTAAAACTTCTTTGAAGCTTTTACCTTGAAACTTTTTTATTTTCATATATTACCTCCACGTTTATATTTTAATTGTAGCAAGCATATAAACTTTTACACCCTGTGATAGTTCTTGGGGAGAAAGAACTGGTAAAGAAGGTATGGTTCTTTCAACTGCCCTCTTTATAAATCTTCTTATTACTTGCGAACAAATGAGCACAGGTTGATACCCTTTTATAGTTGCTTCATCTGCTACTGTCTTTACCTTTTCAATAGCCTTCTCTAACACAATTGGATCTGGTGCAAAAATTGTGCCTTGAGGTGTACTCTGCAAAGATTCAATAAAGCTTCTTTCAAGGGAAGGATCGAATAAAATTGCAGAAATTGAACCGTCAGCATTCTGAACACTCTTTGTTATTCTTCTTGACAGTGCCTGTCTAACATATTCAGTTAAAATATCAGGGTCTTTGGTTACACTGGCATACTCTGCTAAGGTTTCAAGGATTGTCTGTAAATCTTTAATTGAAACTCTTTCTCTTAAAAGATTTTGAAGAACCTTTTGCACCTGTGAAAGTGTTAAAATATTTGGGATTAGATCATCAATAACTCTTGGATGGGTTTTTGCAAGATTATCAAGAAGTCTCTGAGTTTCCTGTTTACCAAGGAGTTCGTATCCGTAATTTTTCAAAATCTCTCTCAAATGGGTAACAATAACTGATGGTGCATCAACAACTGTAAATCCAAGCATCTGTGCCTTTGATAAATCCCTTTCTTCAATCCATAGGGAATCTACTCCGAAGGCAGGATCTTTTGCTGGAATTCCGTCAAATTCCTGGCCAAGACGAGCACCGATTGCAAGAAATCTTCCAGGGATTATCTCTGATGTGGCTATTTCAACTCCTTTAATTAAAATGCTGTATTGGGAAGGTTTCAGCATTAAATTATCCTTTATATGAATTGATGGAACTATATACCCCATCTCCATTGCAATCTGCTTTCTAAGGGAACGAATTCTTTCTACAAGAGAGCTTTCTCCTTCAACCAAAGGGATAAGGTTGTAACCTATTTCAAGGGAAATGGGATCAACTCTTAGAAGACTTTCAAGTTGAGCCTCCATTGTTATAGGTTTTTCTTCAGGGGGAGCTGGTGGAGGAGCCTCTTTTTCTTTTTTCTCTTTACTTATCATTAAGTAAGCTATCGCACCAGAGACAATGGCGATTATTATAAAGGGAAGATGGGGTAACCCTGGAATCAATCCAAGTAAAAGTAAAACTCCTGATGCTGTTGCAAGGGTTTTTGGATTTCGAAAAAGCTGATTAAGAATATCCTGTCCAAGATTTGACTCTGTTGCTGCTCTACTTACAACAATACCTGCTGCTGTTGATGTAATGAGAGCAGGCACCTGTGCTGCTAGTCCATCACCAATTGTAAGTATTACATAGGTCTGCACAGCATCTCCTATAGGCATTCCCTTCTGAAGCACTCCAATAAGTATTCCACCAATAATGTTTATAATCATGATAATTATTGCTGCAATTGCATCACCACGAATGAATTTACTGGCACCATCCATTGCTCCATAAAAATCTGCTTCTCTGCTTATTTCTTCCCTTCTTCGCCTTGCTTCTTTTTCATCAATAAGTCCTGCATTTAAGTCTGCATCAATACTCATCTGTTTACCAGGCATTGCATCAAGAGTAAAACGAGCTGAAACTTCAGCAATTCTTCCAGCACCCTTTGTAATTACTATGAAGTTTATTATTACAAGAATTAGAAAGACAATTAAACCAACTACAAAGTTTCCACTTACAACGAACTCTCCAAAGGCTTTAATAACTTTTCCTGCAGCTTCTGTTCCCATTTCTCCACGAGTTAAAATAAGTCGGGTAGAGGCAATATTTAGAGAAAGCCTCAGTAATGTGGCAATTAATAAAACCGATGGAAAAACTGAAAAATCAAGAGGTTTTCTTACGTAGGATGCAACAAGTATAATGAGAATTGAAAGTGTTATACTCATTGTAAGAGAAAGGTCAAGCATAAAAGGAGGAATGGGCACAATCATAAAAATAAGTATTAAAATTATTCCAACAGCAACTAAAACATCACTTCTTATGAAATTCATTATATTCATGCAATCTGCCTTCCTTTAAGCTTGTAAACAGTCGCTAAAATTGTTGCAACTGCTTTATAAAGTACCTCCGGTATTTCTCCTCCAATGGGAATTTTGTATAATGCCCTTGCAAGAGGTTTATTTTCATAAATTGGAACACCAGCAGCCCTTGCAATATCTTTAATTCTTTCAGCAAGAATATTTGCTCCCTTTGCAACTACCTGAGGTGCTGTCATGTTCTTAGAGTCATACTTTATACAAACAGCAATATGAAGAGGGTTTGTTATTACAACATCTGCCTTCGGAACTTCTTGCATCATTCTTTTACGAGCCATTTCTCTTTGAAGACTTCTTATTCTTGCTCTTACCATTGGTGAACCTTCTGTTTCCTTAAATTCTTCCTTTATCTCCTGCTTTGTCATTCTTAAATTTCTTTCATACTGCCATCTTTGATATGCAAAATCTATACCTGCAAAAACCGTAAGCATTATGAGACAAGCAAGAACAAGCTGATAAATCTTATGAAAGGACAATTCTGCAATAGCTTTAACATCCATATCTATGAGAAGGGGCAAAATATTGACATCCTTTTTTAAGACAAAATATATTACAAAGCCTAAAGCTATCAATTTCAGGATACCCTTTACTGTCTCAAAAAGAGCATTGAGTGAAAACATTCTTTTTATACCTTTAATTGGACTTATTTTTGAAATATCAGGAACTAAAGGAGCCCCAGTAAAAAGAAAACCTGTCTGAATAAAATGGACAAGTAATACACTAAAAAGAAGAACTCCACCAATTGGAGCAAAGAGGATAAAAAACCATTTTACTTCATCCTTTATTATTGTAAGAATAGCACCACTTATAAATTCTGGATTTTTAACTCTTGTAAAAGCCTCTTTCATATGTTGCATTATAGAAATTAAAAAAGTACCATAGAAAACAAAATAAAGAAAAATCATCCATGTGCCAATGATCCCTGTAAGCTCCCTGCTTCGAGGAACTTCACCTTTCTGACGAGCTTTTTCACGCCTTCGCGGGGTAGCCTGTTCTGTTCGTTCTTGTAGTTCTTCTGGCATATCCTACCTTAGTAAAATCAACAGAGAATCTTTAAGATTTATAAAAGCTCTTGATAGAACCATTGTAAAAATAGGAACGCTCAGCCACATAACTGCAATTCCTGTTGCAAGTAATAAAGGAAAGCCCACAAAAAAAACATTTGCCTGCGGCATAATTCTTGATAAAAATCCAAGTCCTATATTCATCAATACCTGAACAAGGAGGACCGGAGCTGAAAGCTTTAGTGCTAAAGGAAACAAAAGATAGGATAGTTCTATAACATTACCAGCAAAAGAGAATTTTGCAGGTGACTGAAAGGTTTTAACCATAATCTCAATAAGACTTAGATGTAAATCAAGAGAGAAAAACAGGGCAATTGTAAACATCTCATAAAAAACAGTAAGGGGACCCATAAGCTCACCAAACTGAGGATTAAAAATATTAGCAACAGCAAAGCCTATCTGCATACTCATCCATTGAGAGGCTGTCTCAACAGCAGCGATTATAATTCTTATCATTAATCCAATCGCCAATCCAAAGACTACAGCATTCAAAAGAGAAATAAAAAAATCTTCTTCCCTTTGAGGAACAAAGGGCATTATTGCAAGAGATACAGAAAGAGCAAAAAAGAATCTAAACATTATTGGAACAGTTCTGCTTCCAATGTATGGAAGAAAAAAAAGAATAATAGAAACTCTGATAAAAACAGGAATAAACTTATAAATTTGTGTTGTAAGAAGCCCTAAGTATTCCATAACTACTTAACATACAAGGGAAGGTTTTCAAAAATTCCCCTTGTAAACTTTGTCATTATATTGACCATCCAAGGGATTGTAAGAAATAATGTCAAAAATATTGCAATAATTTTTGGCACAAAGCTTATTGTCATTTCCTGTAGCTGGGTTATTGCCTGAAATAGACCTATAATAAGACCTACAAGAAGGCTTACAAAAAGCACAGGACCACCAACTAAAAGGATTGTTTCAAAGGTTTGCTTTGATATGTAGTTTAAAAGTTCTACTGTCATCGGAATCCTCCTGCAAGGGAGCCAATTATTAACTGCCATCCATCAACTAAAACAAACAGTAAAAGCTTAAAAGGCATTGATATCATTACCGGTGGTACCATAAACATTCCCATTGATAGCAATATACTTGCCACAACAATATCAATAACAAGAAAGGGAAGAAAGATTAAAAATCCTATTTCAAAGGCTCTTTTAAGCTCACCAAGTGCAAAGGCAGGAACAACAATCTTCATTGGTAAATCCATTGGAGTAGCTGGTTTTACTTCGGTTTTTGAAAGCTTAAGAAATAATGCCAAATCTTTTTCTCTTGTTTGTTTCAACATAAACTCTTTAAAAGGGACTGATGCTCTATTTATTGCTTCTTCCATATTTATCTCTTTTTTTGAAAAAGGAACATAGGCTTCTTTGTAAACTCTGTCAATAGTTGGAGACATTATAAACAGGGTAAGAAAAAGTGCAAGACCTATTATTACCTGATTAGGTGGGACAGCAGGTGTTCCGAGTGCTTGTCTGAGAAGGGATAAAACTATTACAATTCTTGTAAAAGAAGTCATCATAATCAGAATGGCAGGTAAAAAACTTAGCAGTGTAATAAATACCAGAATATCAATTGCAGAGGAAAAACCAAAAAATCCTCCTCCAGCCTGTGGTTGAGGTGCTGCAAAAGATAAAGCAGGAGTAAGAAGCAAGCAAAAACAATATAAACCACCCTTAAAAATTTTATGCCAGAAGGTCTTTCTTTCTTCTGTCTTTTCCTCAAAAATTGCTTTAATTTTTGCGGAGTCAAGTTTACTTATAAGATTAATTCCGTTTTCTGATATTCCTACAAGAAGGTATTCATCAAAGGCTTTTACAACACCTATTCCCTTTTTATATCCAATTGGTTGGTAATAAATAATTTGAATAAAGCCCTTACCAGGGTTTATTTTGCTTTTCATAACTCGCAAAACCATATAAAGGGCTACAATAATGAAAAGCAAAGATAATATTACCTTAAAATACTCCACCTTTCACCTCATCCAAGCTGTTTTACTCTTTCTTGGGGGCTTATAATGTCAGTGATTCTGATTCCAAATTTTTCATTAACCACAACAACCTCACCTCTTCCAATAAGCTTTCCATTAACATAAACTTCCATTGGTTCACCAGCAAGTTTGTCAAGAGCCACAACAGAACCCTGTGTTAATTGAAGAAGTTCTTGAACAAGAATTTTTGTCCTTCCTATGAGTACCGTCATTTCAAGGGGTATATCGAGAATAAAATCTATATCCCTTAACTTATGTTTTTCCGTAGCAGGTGTGAATTCATCTATCTGAGGAGTCTTTACTTCTTTTTGCTCTTTCATTGCCTTTTCCATTTCAAGAGCCTTTGCCATATCAAGCTCTTCTTCAGATAATTCTTCTGTATTTATATCTTCCTGAATATGTTGCTCTTGAATTTCTCTTTCTTCCATTTTTTATGCCTCCTCTGTAATTTTTATTGCGTAATTTCCTTTAAAAGTCCCTAATTTACCTTTAAATTTAGGAATACCTTCAACAAGCAAATCAATATCTTCATCAATTCTTCTTTGAAGGGTAATAACATCTCCTGTTTTTAGGTCTAATAATGTTTTAAAGTCTATTGTTACCTTACCTAAAACTCCTTCTATCAATATCGGTGCTTGTTTAATTTGTGCTTTGATACGACCTATCCATTTCATATCCATCTCATCTCTATCAGCCAAAAAGGCGCTATAAAGTTTATCCTTTATAGGTTCTACAGAGGAATAGGGAATGCATACCATAATTCTACATTCTCTTGTTTCAATTTCAAGTATGAATTCTATTTCTATTACTACATCCACTGGAGTAACTATGGTAACAAATTGGGGATTCATTTCTGTTCTGACATACTGAGGCTTAATTGGGAAAACAGGCTTCCATGCTTCTTCCATACTTTCAAGAAACATCATGACAACTTTATGAATTATTCTTTGTTCAATTGGAGTAAACTCTCTTCCTTCTGGTTTATAATAACCTTTACCTGTCCCGCCAAAATAAAACTCAATGAGAGTAAATATCATAGGAGCATCAAATACAACAAGGCTAAAACCTCTTAAAGGTTCAAGTCTTATAATATTCAAACTTGAAGGAAAAGGAACTGAACGTAAGAAATCATAAAATTTAGTAATATTAACATTAACATTAACTACATCTACAATCTTTCTTATATCTGAAGCAAGGCTTATTCTGAAACTTCTCGCAAGACGCTCATTAATAATATCCAAAGAAGGCATTTTGCCACGGACAATCTTTTCCTGAGAAGTAAAATCATAGGGACGTATTCCTGAAGGTGCCTCAGCAGTTTCTGTTTCTACTTCTCCACCTTCTATTCCTCTAAGAAGGGCATCAATTTCATCTTGTGATAGAATTTCTTCTGCCATGGCTTATTGCATCACAAAATCAGTTAAATAAACATTTAAAACCGTGCCTTCGCCAAGAATCTGATTTGCTCTCTGTTTAATCTCATCTTTAAGCATAATTTTACCTTCTGCTGATATCAACTCTTCTGAGGTTTTATTTGTTATTAAAGTAATTATGGCATCTCTTAGCTGAGGGGTTTTATTTTTAGCTTTCTCCATTAATTTTGCATCGGAAAGCTCTAATTGAATAGAAACTTTTAGATATTTTGAACCACCACTATCCATTAAATTTACAACAAAGGGTTCAAAAGCAAAATTTACTCCCGATGCTTCTTTTGTAGCTTCCTTTTTATCTCCTTCTTTACCTTTACTAAAAACAAAGAAATAGGCTCCTGCTGCACCTGCTAAGAAAACCACAACCGCTATGATAATGATTAAAAACTTACTCTTTTTCTTTTTAGGTTCTTCTTGAGGGGTTTCAACATCTTTTTCAACTTTTTCTTTTGCCATAAAAGATTACCTCCTATTACGATATTTTTCTAAATTTAAAACATTTAGCATACTTTATGCCAGAATATCTATAATCCTGAAATTGCCGATAAAAGAAAGGCAGTGCCTCCCTGTTTTGTCATTCTGACCCTGAAACGTAAGCGAAGGGGAAAATCTCTTCCGCTTTCCGTCATTCTGTCTCTCCTTTCCGTCATTCTGAGCGACAGCGAAGAATCCCCTACTCTTTTAAAGGAATGAGGTCCTTTGCTTTCGGCTCATGTTGACAGAAAAAACATTAGCATCTCTGATTATTTATCCCTGTAATAAAGATTCCATTTAAGAGTGACAAAAATTTTATAAAATTGACAGTTTTTTGACAATTTAAACTTTTTAAAACAGTCTAATTATAAATCTTAAGTTCCTTAATTTTCTGATCTGGATTTTCTGATAAAACTATAGAAGTTCCTACTAATATGGCATCTATACCAAATTGAAGGAGTTTTTGTACATGCTCTCTTTTACTGATTCCGCTTTCACTTACAACTATTTTGTCCTCTGGAATTAATTTTTTTAATTTGAAAGTATTATCTAAATCTATCTGCATAGTTTTCAAATTTCTATTGTTTATTCCAATAATTGAAACTCCTATATTTAATGCTTTTTCAAGGTCTTCTATATCATGAACTTCAAACAGTACATCCATTCCCAACTCCTTTGAAAGTTCAAACAATGCTCTTGCTTTATCAAGCGTAAGGATTGCTCCTATTAAAAGTAAAGCATCTGCATGAAGAGCTTTAGTTTCATAAACCTGATACTCATCAATGATAAAATCTTTTCTTAATAATGGTATTTGAGGATGTCTTTTTTTTACAACTTCAATATAATTTGGAGAACCAAGAAAAAAATCTTCTTCTGTAATTATTGAAATAGCATCTACACCAGAGGAAACATAAATATCAGACATCTTTTCAATATTAAATTCTTTCAATAGACCCTTTATTGGAGATGCCTTTTTTAATTCAGCAATAATCTTAATTGGCTCATTAAATTGTCTTTTTATTGCCTTTGAAAATTTTGTAGTGTCTCTGTTACCCTTATCAGATATAGATGAAATAATTTTTTTTAAATCTCCTACAGGGGTTCTTTTTTTGCTTTCTTCAATTCTTAATTTTTTCCTTTCCACAATCCTTTCCAAAATATCCATTACTTTACCTTACCTTTGAGCTTATAAACAAAAACAAGTATTTCAGCAACTGCTTTATATAACTCTATAGGAATCTCCTCATAAATATCAAGTTTAGAAAGTATCTCTACCAAAGCTTCATCCTCTTTCAATGGAACTCCATGCTGTTTTGCCAGTTGAATTATTTTATCGGCAATATATCCTCTTCCCTTTGCTACAACCTTTGGAGCATTATCTGCTGCTTCATATTTTATTGCTACTGCTTTTTTACTCTCATCCATCATACAGTCACGCTAATTAATCCTTCTTTTATATTCCATTGTTTTATAAGTTCTTCAATCTTTGTAACATAATTTATTCCACCGATATTCATGCCTCTTTTACGAAAACTATTCTTTAATTCATTTTCATAATTTTTTATCAAATCTAACATCTCTGAAGATCCAGAAAAACTGATATAAAAATTTTTGCTTATCATTGTTACAATAAAGGATAGAAAAGAGTTTTCTTTTATTTTCAAACTTATAAAAACAGTATGATAATCCTTTCCCTGTCTTTTAAAGGATTTAAAAGAAATATTTCCTCCTTCTATCTCATTCCACACAATTGGAAGAAATGTAAAAAAGCTCTGATAGGTCTTTGAGAGAACCTGATAGGTTTCTATATGTCTTAAAATATGCTGAGCTTTATCATTTATATCTTTTATACCTTCTGCCTTTGCTTGATCAATAATATTTTTAATTATCGATTTTAAATCTTCTCTAAGGTTTTCAAATCTTGAAAGGTCTGAAAGGGCATGCTTAAGTTTAGCTTCAAAATTTACACCAGAATTTAAAAGTGCCTGTTTGAGTTTTTCCTGAGTTAAATCGGTATTATCTATAATGAGACTTTTTAATTGATTTATCTGCTCTTTAAAAATACCTTTTTCCTCTAAAATTTTTATTAAATCATTGATTAATGTAGTTGTTTTGGTATTTGTAAGAATAAGTTTTGATATCTTTTCCATTAAAGAATCCTTAATTGTATCTAAAAGATTTTCTGTTGGCAAATTTAAAAGATGCCTTATAATTTGCTCAATCTTTTCATTATTTAGAAAACCTGATATATCAGTCCTTTGATTAACTAAGAGATTTTCCTTTGAACCCATAACTGTTTCTATAAGTTTAAGAATTTCATCATAGATTATTTGTTGCTGTAAAAGGGATTTTTTCTGATATTCAACGGTTTCAGAAGAAGAAAGAACTCTCAATGGAATTGTACCATCTTGAAGAGGTTTTTCAACTTTTACATAAATAGTTTCACCTTTATTTAAAGGAAGTTCTCTCTGAGGCTGAGCATTAAGAATTCTATTGTTAATCCTTATCTGAATTGTACCTGTAGGGAAAATATCCATTATTTCAGCAGTTAAAATCTCACCAATTACCAATTTAATTGGTTCTGCCTGTTTCCCTTTAAATATGTGGATAACACCTGAGGAATCAATTATAGGCTGAATCATCTTATTATATCTATACCCATATAGGGTCTTAAAGCCTCAGGGACAATGACTGACCCATCCCTTTGCTGATAATTCTCCAAAATTGCAACAACAGTTCTTCCAATTGCTAACCCAGAACCATTAAGAGTATGAACAAAGTCGGTTCCTTTTTTTTCTCTTCTACGAAATCTTATATTTGCTCTTCTTGCCTGAAAATCCTCAAAATTTGAACAAGAAGAAATTTCTCTATATCGTTTTTGTCCAGGAAGCCATACTTCAATATCATATGTTTTTGCAGAAGAAAAACCCAAATCTCCTGTACAAAGAACAATAACCCTGTAATGAAGACCTAAACGTTGTAGAACCTCTTCTGCATCCTTTGTAAGAGATTCTAATTCTTCATAGGAGTCTTCTGGTTTTACAAATTTAACAAGTTCAACTTTATTGAATTGATGCTGTCTAATTAGTCCTCTTACATCTTTTCCATGGGAACCTGCTTCTTTACGAAAACAGGGTGTGTATGAAACATAATAAATTGGCAGATCATCTTCTGATAAGATTTCATTTCTATGAAGATTTGTTACAGGAACCTCTGCAGTAGGAATCAGATAATACTCTGGTTCTTCTATTTTAAATAAATCTTCTTCAAATTTAGGAAGCTGACCTGTTCCAATCATTGAATCTTTATTTACAAGAAGTGGTGGAAAAACTTCTATGTATCCTCTACTAATATGTAAATCCAGCATAAAATTTATAAGGGCTCTTTCAAGACGAGCACCTGCACCTTTCATTACAGCAAATCTGCTTCCTGCAATCTTCCCTGCTCTTTCAAAATCTATTAATCCAAGAATCTCTCCAATATCCCAATGATTGAGAGGTTCAAAATCAAATTCAGGGGGTACTCCCCATCTTCTTATCTCTACATTTTCTGTTTCATCTTTTCCAACTGGTACTGTATTATGGGGTAAATTAGGAATATAAAGAAGAAAATTCTGTACTTTATCTTCAATTGTTCTTAATTTACTTTCAAGAACATTTATTTCATCACCTAATTGACGCATTTCAGAAATTAGTCTTTCCAATTCTGGAGAGTCAGGTTTTAATTTTTTTAGTTTTGCTATCTCTTGAGATACAGCATTTCTTATGGCTCTTTTATTCTCAATTTCTCTTAGCAATTTTAGTCTTTCTTCTTCCATAGATAGGAAGCTATCAAAATCTATGTTATATCCTCTCTTTTTAAGTGCTTCCTTTACTTTCTCAGGATTTTCTCTTACAAATTTTATATCAAGCATTATTCAAACTCCTTTAATTTTCATGATTAAGCCTAAGACAGCCTTTCCTAAATCAGGATTCTTAGATTAAATATCAAGATTTCTTACCTCAAGGGCATGTTTTACAATAAAATCTTTTCTTGGCTCTACTTCATCTCCCATGAGCACTGTAAATATTTCATTTGCCTTCTCAGCATCTTCAACTGTAACCTGAAGTAGGGTTCTTTTCTGAGGATCCATAGTGGTTTCCCAAAGTTGATCTGGATTCATCTCACCAAGTCCTTTATATCTCTGAATTGTAAGTCCCTTTTTCACAGTTTCCATAATTTTTGTATAAAGCTCCCACAAAGACTTGCTTTTTATGCTATCACTTTTTATCTGCAAACAAAAATCAGCATTACTTTTTATCTCGTTAAAAAGCATAATTTTGTCATAAATTTCCTTAAGAAGTCCGAAATCTTTCCAGTTTGCCTTTAAACTCTCTTGATTATCGATATTTAAAATTTTTTCTATGTAAGAGGCAGAAAAACCCTTTCTTTCGAAAGCTTCAATAATACGACCATATTCAAAAATAAGCATTAAAATCTCTTTTTTTATCTCTCTTTGTCTTTCTTGCTCAACTGATATTAGAGAGACTTCTTCAATTGCTATGTCGATCAAAAATTTATAAAATTCCTCCTCTGTTTGGATATATCTTTCCCATTTACCTCTTTTTATTCTGTAAAGAGGAGGTTGAGCTATATAAAGATAGCCTTGTTCAATTAAAGGAAGCATCTGTCTGTAAAAAAAGGTTAAAAGAAGGGTTCTTATATGAGCACCATCAACATCAGCATCAGTCATCAGTATAATTTTATGGTATCTTACAGAATTTAATTCAAAATTTTCCTTTCCTATTCCTCCTCCAATTGCTGTAATTAGAGTCTTTATCTCCTCTGAGGTAAGCATTTTATCAATACGAGCCTTTTCAACGTTTAAAATCTTACCCCGAAGAGGTAGAACAGCCTGAGTGCGTCTGTCTCTTGCCTGTTTAGCTGAACCACCTGCAGAGTCTCCTTCTACAATGAATAGTTCTGATTGAGAGGGATCTTTTTCAGTACAATCAGCAAGTTTGCCAGGGAGGGTAGTATCCTCAAGTATTCCCTTTCTTCTAGTAAGCTCCTTTGCTTTTTTAGCTGCTTCACGAGCACGGGCTGCGTCTTTTGCTTTTTCAATAATTTTCTTTGCATAATTAGGATTTTCCTCAAGCCATCTGCTAAGTCCCTCATTTAGAATTGTCTCAACAATACCCTTAACCTCGCTATTTCCGAGTTTCATCTTTGTTTGTCCTTCAAACTGAGGTTCAGGCACTTTAACGCTAATAACTGCAACTATCCCTTCTCTTACATCTTCTCCTGAAAGAATTTCTTTTCCTTCTTTTAAAAGACCTGATTCCAAGCTGTAACTATTTAAAGTTCTGGTAAGAGCTGATTTAAAACCAACTAAATGAGTTCCTCCTTCACGGGTGTTTATGTTATTTACAAAAGTCAAAATCTCCTCTGAGTAACCCTCATTGTATTGAATAGCTATTTCAACTATTACTCCATCTTTTTTCCCAGATACAAAAATAGGTTTTGGATTAATTACTTTTTTATTTTTGTTCATATCTTCTACAAATGATACAATTCCACCCTCTGCAAAAAACTCAATTAAATTTCCAGTATTTTCATCAAATAGAGTTATTTTCAAGCCTTTATTAAGATAGGCAAGTTCCTTAAATCTCTGAGAAAGAATATCCTTTGAAAATTCTGTAACTTCAAAAATTTCACTGTCTGGTTTAAATCTAACCTTTGTTCCTGTTTCTTTTGTTTCACCTACTCTCTGAACATCGGTAATTGGCTCACCACGAGAATATCTCTGACGAACAACTTTACCATCCCTTTTAACTTCTACCTCTAACCATTCAGAAAGGGCATTTACAACACTCAAACCAACTCCATGAAGTCCTCCAGATACTTTGTATGCCTTAGACTCAAATTTTCCTCCTGCGTGTAATTCTGTAAGTACTATCTCTAAGGCAGTCCTTCCTGCAGGATCATCGGGATGTTTATCAATAGGAATACCTCTACCATTGTCTGATACTTCACAGCTGCCATCTTTACATAGTGTTATGTCAATTTTTGTGCAAAATCCTGCTAATGCTTCATCTACAGAGTTGTCGACCACCTCATAGACAAGATGATGCAAACCCTCAACTCCTGTAGAACCAATATACATAGCTGGTCTTGTTCGAACACCTTCTAATCCCTTTAAAATTTTGATATCTTCAGCCTTATATGTTTCCTCTTTATTCACAACTACACTCCTTCACTTTGTCATTTCTATAATCTTAAAGGCATAACAATACTTTCATATTTATATAATCCTTTATCTTCTCCATCGGTAATATAAACTGCCTTATCTGGTTCACTCAGGGTTATCTTTGCTCTGTCTGAAGAAATTTCACTAAGTGCTTCAATCAGATATCTGGCATTAAAACCGATTTGAATTGGATTTGATTGATAATCTATTGTTAATTCATCCTTTGCCTCTCCTAATTCAGGATCAGAAGATGAAATAATTACTAAATCCTCTAAAAAATCCATTTTAACTGCATTTTGTCGTTCTTTACTTATAACTGAAACTCTTTTAAGAGAGGATATCATTAATTTTTTATCTACTATAGCAACTTTGTCATTATGTTTAGGAATTACTATCTCATAATCTGGATAGCTACCTTCTATCATTCTTGTAAGAAAAACTATGCTATCCATTTTAAACATTACATGAGTTTTTCCTATTTCAAAAACAACCTCTTCTGAATCGGCTATAAATTTCTTTAACTCAGCCAATGATTTTTTTGAAAGGATAACTTTCTTTTCATCTACAGAACCTATCCCTTCTAAAGAGGCTTTAAAAAGAGCTAATCGGTGTCCATCAGTGCCTACAACCCTGAAATCATTTAAATTTTTAAAATGAAAAAGCAATCCGTTTAAGGCATATCTTGCATCAGCCTCTCCCGCAGCATATAAGGTTTTATCAATGGCTGTCAGTAAAAAATCTCTTGATAATCTTATCTTTGTTGATTGTCCAATTTGAGGCCAAACAGGAAATTCGTCAGCACTTAAGGTAGCAAGCCTGTAATTTGTTCTTCCGCTTTGAATTAATAACCAGTTTTCCATTACTTTAAGTTCAATTTCATCGTCTAATTCTTTGACAATCTCATAAAATTTTCTTGCAGGAATACAGATTTTTCCTGGAGAAAATACCTCAATTTCTAATGGTTGTTTTACTGCTGTTTCAAGGTCTGTGGCTAATATATAACTTGAATTTTCTTCTGCTTCCATTAAAAAATGATTTAATACTGGCATTATCCCCTTTTTCTCAACAATATTTTGAATTTTCGAAAGCTTCTCCTGTATTGTTTCTTTTTTAACTTTTACATGCATTATGCTTTCCTCCTTTATCTTATTTATTTTCTTGAAGTTTTCTTATAATCGAATCAATTAACCGACATAAATTTTCGTCTTTTTCCTTCTCTTTTTCAATCTGCTTGCAAGCATAAATGACTGTTGCATGGTCCTTTCCACCAAAGGCATTGCCTATCTCAGATAAAGAAAGATTCGTCAACTTCTTTGTAATATACATTGCTAATTTTCTTGCATTTGAAATTTCCTTTGTACGTTTTTTTGATTTAATATCTTGCATTTTAATTCCTAAGCTTTCACAAACTGTTTTTTGAATTATTTCTATTGTTATCGGTTTATTTTCATCAGGTAATAAATCTTTAAGAACTTGTTTTGCTATTTCAAGAGTTATGGGGACTTTTGTTAAGGAAATATAGGCACAAAGTTTTATTAAAGAACCTTCAAGTTCTCTAACATTTGACTTAACACGGGAAGCTATGAAATAGGCGACATCCTCTGGAAGCACTATGCCTTCTCTTTCAGCTTTTTTATATAGAATAGCTAATCTTGTCTCAATTTCTGGTGGTTGAATATCGGCAATTAACCCCATTCCAAATCTTGAACGAAGCCTATCTGTAATATCCGAAATCTCCATAGGCGGTCTATCACTTGAGATAACTATTTGTTTTTGCTTACTGTATAATTCATTAAAGGTATGAAAGAATTCTTCCTGGGTAGAGTCTTTTCCTGCAATAAACTGAATATCATCAACAAGAAAAATATCTACTGTTCTGTATTTCTGCCGAAATTCAGGCATTTTTTCATGTCTAATTGCTGAAACAAATTCGCCAGTAAATTGTTCTGAAGAAATATAACAAACATTTAAATCTGGATTTTTATCTAAAATAAAATTACCAATTGCATTAATAAGATGAGTTTTTCCCAAACCAACACCCCCATATATAAAAAGAGGATTATATGAAAATCCAGGGTTTTCTGCCACCCTTAGGGACGCAGCATGGGCAAACTGATTAGAAGGACCGACTACAAAAGTATCAAAGGTATATTTAGGATTTAAATTACCTCGTTTAACTTGTTTAATTTTCTCATCTATGGTTAATTGTTCAGGTTCTTTTCCACTTATAATATAGTTTATTTCATAATTATTTCCAGTAACCTGATGGAATGCTTCTTTTATAAGGGATGGGAAATTATCCTCTATCCAGTCTTTAAAAAATCTATTTGGAACTTCAATAAAAATTTCAGAATTTTTTATATTTAAAAATTTTATAGGAGAAAACCATAAATCAAAGGTTGGCTCTCCTACCTTTTGTAAAAGTATCTCTAAAATTTTTTGCCAAATTTTATTTAATTCATTCATTTTTCAACAACTTTTTAACATTTGTTAAAAACTTTATTGTTAAAATACTGTTAAATCTAAAAATTCTTATTTTTCAATAAGATACAAATAAAGCATTATTTTTTAACATACTCATTATATCTTATAATTAACAAACTGAGCAATAAATTGTTAAAAACTTGTAAATATAATCCTATCAATTTAACATTCAAAAAATAAAAATAAGAAAAAATGTAAAAATTGTTTAAAAATATAAAAATTTATTCACATTCTAAATAATTGTAATCAAAATAAAAATCAACATTTAAACAGAACAGCTTATAACAAAAACTACTACTTAAAATAAAAAATAAAAAAAACTTAAGATGATACTGCAAACTTTTTTAAATAAGCTTCAATAAATATATCTATATCTCCATCTAAAACCTGATCTACATTATAAACTTCTAAATCAGTTCGATGGTCTTTAATTAATCTGTAGGGATGAAGAATATAAGATCTAATCTGATTTCCCCAGGAAATATTTTTTTTATCTCCTGTTAAAGCTTTCATTTTCTCTTCCTTTTCCTTCTGCATTAAATTGTAAAGTTTTGACTTCAAAATTTTCATAGCGAGTTCTTTATTTCTATGTTGAGACCTCTCAGTTTGACAACTAACAAAAATTCCTGTAGGAATATGAACTATTCTAACAGCAGAAGATACTTTATTTACATGCTGTCCTCCTGCTCCAGAGGCTCTAAAAGTATCTATTCTTAAATCATCTTCTTTTATATCAATCTGGATATTATCCTCTATTTCAGGACAAACATGAACAGCTGCAAAAGAAGTATGTCTTCTTTTATTTGCATCAAAGGGAGATATTCTTACAAGTCTATGAACACCAACTTCAGCTTTTAAATATCCATAAGCAAAAGGTCCTTCTACAGTAAATGTTACATCTTTAATCCCTGCTTCTTCACCTGTTTGTAAATCAATGATTTGAACTTTAAAACCCTTTTTCTCAGCCCATCTTAAATACATACGCATAAGAATTTCAGCCCAGTCCTGACTTTCAGTTCCACCTGCTCCAGGATGAATTGATACTATAGCATTATTTATATCATGTTGCCCTTTTAATAAAAGTTTTATTTCAAGATTATCAATCTGAGACCTTATATTTTCTATATCTTTTTCTAAATCCTTTAAAAGTAAATAACCCTCTTCTTCAGATTCAGCAATAGTTAAGGCTTCCTCAAGGTCTAAAACTCTCTTCGTTATATTTTCAATAGGTTCTATTGTTTCTAAAAGTCTATTTTTTTCTTTTTGAATCTCCTTTATTTTATCTAAATTCTTCCAAACTTCTTCTTTAAGAAGTTCTTTTTCTATTTCTTCAATCCTATTTTTTAATTTATCAAATTCAAAGACAATCTCTTAAAGAAAAAACCTTTTCTTTAATTTCTCTTAAAAAAACTTTTAAATCCTCAGATGTAACCATTTTTTACCTCCAAAATTTATATTTCCTATTAAAAATATCAAAGAAAATACTATACAAATATATGCAAATATATCACCATACTTTGTATAAAAACTAATTTTATTATTTATTTGAATATCACTTACAAAATATTTTCTCTCAAATAAATTTGTTTTATTAATAATCCTACCACTACTATCAATAAAACCAGAAATACCAGAGTTAGCAGATCTTATTAAAGGTTTTCTGTTTTCAATTGCTCTAAATACAGCTATTGAAAAATGTTGATAAGGTCCTGCTGTGTTTCCAAACCAGCCATCATTTGTAATATTTACAATAAAATTTCCACCTTTATTGTAAAATTTTCTAACCTGCCCTGGGAAAATAATTTCGTAACATATTAAAGTTGCAAACTTTCCAAAGGGAGTAATTGCTACATTATAACTACTACCGGGTTGATAATCGCCTATGCCCACTGTTAATTTATCAATAAAAAATAAAATTTTTCTTAGAGGAACATATTCTCCAAAGGGAACTAAATGTATTTTATCATAATAATAGGCAACTGTTCCATTTGGATCAATTAAAATAGCGCTATTCGTATATTTATCTTTTTGTCTTTCCATTATACTTCCAAAAAGTAAATATACATTTTGTTCTTTAACAAATTTTATTAAATCTTCTGTTAAATATCGATTTTTTTCAAAAATAAAAGGAATTGCTGTTTCAGGCCAGACAATAAGTTTAGGATTATATGCATTTGCTTTTACTGTAAGATTTTTATAAATATTTAAAATTTCATTAATTTTATTAAAATCCCACTTTTCATTTTGGGGGATACTTCCTTGGATTACAGCTACTCGGAATTTATTATTATTTTCATAAGAATCTAATCTATTTAAACCATAAACTATACATAAGACAAAAATTGTAATAACTAAAATAGTGCTACTTATAATTGAATAATAGGGTAAAAGGGGATACAGAGTTTTCTTTTTTCTAAAAATCCAAAAATCAAAAATAAAACAATTAAAAAGCACGATAAGGTAAGACAATCCATATATTCCAGTAATATCAACAATTTGAGCTATTATTAAAAATTTATACTGACTATATCCTAATAATGCCCATGGGAAACCTGTTAAAAAATAGGTTCTTAAAACTTCTAAGCTAACCCAGATAAAAGGTGCATACAATGATGTGGGTAAATTATTTCTGAGTAAATTCTTATATATTAATGAGAATAAAGCAGGATATAAAGCTAAATATAGAGATAAAAGAATAACTATGATATAACTTAAAAAAAGAGGAACTGATCCATAATAATAAAGGGAGTGGTATATCCAATAAACATTTCCTAAAAAATAAAAAAATCCAAAAATCAAACCACCTTTAAAAACAGTTTTATAATCTGGTGCATTGTAGAGAAATAAAAATAAAGGTAAAAGAGAAACCCAAGCAAAGAAAAATAAATCAAAGGGAGCAAAACTTAGTATTAATAAAATGGATGATAAAAAACATAAAAAGTATTTTTTTATAGAAAACAATATATATTTTTTTATATCTTCTATAAAAGTTGGTAATAACATCAGATATTTATGTTATCATAAAAATTAAATTTATGGTTATAATTATTATTCCAGCAAGATTTGCCTCTACCAGATTTCCAGGTAAACCCCTTGCTCTCTTAAAAAATAAACCAATTATTCAGCATGTATATGAAAAAGCAAAATCTTCTAAATTAATTGACGATGTCTTTGTTGCAACTGATGATGAAAGAATATTTAACTGTGTTGAAATTTTTGGTGGGAAAGCTATAATGACATCAAAAAGCCATCCATCAGGGACTGATAGAATTGCTGAGGCAGTTAATCTACTAATAAAATATGGATATAATTTAAAAAAAGAATCAATCATAATAAATCTTCAAGGAGATGAACCGCTGATTAAAACTGAAATGATAGATCAGCTAATAAACCTTATGAGAGAATATTCTTATTCAAACCAATTTATTGGAACCCTTGCAAAAAAAATCAATGATGAAAGGGACTTTCAAAATCCAAATATTGTAAAAGTTGTTTTTGATAAAAATGGATATGCTCTTTATTTTTCTCGGTCTCCCATACCCTTTGACAGAGAAAAATATCTTAAGGGTTTCAATTTTGACAGTTATATGTACAAACATATTGGAATTTATGGTTATACAGTTGAAATTCTTGAAAATTTTGTAAAACTTCCTCAATCTAGACTTGAAAAAATTGAAGCTTTAGAGCAGTTAAGAGCTCTTGAAAATGGGATTAAAATTAAAATCATAATAACAGAATATGATTCCTTTGGAATAGACACTCCTGAAGATTTGGAGGTAGTGGAAAAATGCCTAAATACATCTTTATAACAGGTGGAGTAGTATCTGCTCTGGGCAAAGGTATAGCAGCTGCAGCTATCGGAGCCTTACTTGAATCTAAGGGATGGAAAGTTACAATTCAAAAGCTTGATCCATACATAAATGTTGACCCTGGAACCCTTAGTCCCTTTGAGCATGGAGAAGTTTATGTAACCGATGATGGATGCGAAACAGATTTAGATCTTGGACATTATGAAAGATTTACCAATTTAACAACTTCCCACGTTAATAACTATACCTCAGGGAAAATATATTTTCATGTTATATCTAAGGAAAGAAAAGGAGATTACCTTGGACATACTGTTCAGGTTGTACCCCATGTAACTGATGAGATTAAAGAGGCAGTAAAAAGTGCTGCAGGAGAAAATTTCTATGATGTTATTATTGTAGAGGTTGGTGGGACCGTTGGAGATATAGAAGGACTTCCTTTTCTTGAGGCAATTAGACAATTCAGATATGATGTTGGAAGAGAAAATGTTTTATATATTCATTTAACATTAGTTCCTTATGTAAAAAGTGCTGGTGAACTTAAAACAAAGCCAACCCAGCACAGTGTAAATAATTTAAGAGCAATTGGAATTCAGCCAGATATACTTCTTTGTAGAGCAGACAGACCAATTCCTTATAATCTTAAGAAAAAAATTGCTCTTCACTGTAACCTTGATTTTGATGCTGTTATCTCAGCTCACGATGTTGAGACTGTTTATGAAGTTCCTTTGAATTTTAAAAACGAAGGACTTGACTTACTTATAGAAAAGAAACTTGGCTTACCTCATAGATTGTGTGACTTAACCCCTTGGGAAGATGTGATTAACAAAATTAAAAATCCTAAAAATGAAGTTAATATAGCAGTTGTTGGAAAATATGTAGGGCTTAGAGATTCCTATAAAAGCCTTACAGAAGCCTTAATTCATGGAGGAATAGCTAATAATGCAAAAGTTAATATTTTATGGGTAAACTCAGAGGACATAGAAAGAGATGGAGCTAAAATTCATTTAACAGATGCTCATGGCATACTAATTCCTGGAGGATTTGGAAGTCGTGGCATTGAAGGTAAAATTGAAGCAATAAAGTATGCAAGAGAAAACAAAATTCCATTTTTTGGAATATGCCTTGGAATGCAATGTGCGGTGATAGAATTAAGTAGAAATTTAGCTGGTCTTAATGCTCATTCAACTGAATTTGATCCTGATACAGATCATCCTGTGATTTATCTTATGGAAAGATGGTTTAATCCAAGGACAGGGCAATATGAGATTCGTTCAGTTGATTCGCAAAAGGGTGGAACAATGAGATTAGGAGCTTATCCTTGCGTTATTAAAAAAGGCACAAAAGCCTATGAAGCTTATAAAACAAAAGAAATTTCTGAAAGACATAGACATAGATATGAATTTAATAATAAATATATTCCTATCTTAGAAGAAAAGGGAGTTGTTTTCAGCGGAACTTCACCAGATGGTCAGCTTATTGAAATAATTGAATTTAAGGAGCATCCCTGGTTTTTAGGATGTCAGTTTCATCCTGAGTTTAAGTCAAAACCTTTTAAACCACATCCATTATTCAGAGAATTTATAAGAGCATCATTAAGAGAAAAACCGTCTCTTTTTGTATCCCTTGAATAAAAAAGGCGGGATAAATCCCGCCTTTTTTATAACTTATTAATAATTCAAATTTAATCAACAACCTGTTTTTGTCCGTATTTATCAAATACAGCTTTTTCTTTAACTGTAATAGCTATTTTATAAAGAACGGTTATCACTAAAGCTCCAACAGACCAGACTCCTGCTGCTACAAGAAATTCATTTAAAGCAATCCATGCTTCAGTAACCCTATCAAAAGAATTTGGAATAAAGCCACTTACTACAAAGGCAAATCCTTTATCCATCCATATTGAGAAAAATATGCATATTGCACCTATTAATTTTGTCACATTCCATTTCCTTAATGGTGGGAACATAAATATTAAAAGTCCGGTAAAGGCAAGCAAAGTAGATATTGCCATCCAAGGGACGAGTCTATCATGCCCTTCAAGTCCCCAATAAAGATATATTAATGATTTCATATGGTCTGGTATCTGGCTGTAGAAAGCTGTGAAGAACTCAAGTCCTATAAAGAATAAATGGATTATTAAAGCATAAGTCGCTATTTCAGCAAGCTTATTAATTGCCTGTTGTCCTGGGTCAAATTTTGAAACTTTTCTAATAATCATGCTGATAATAATAAGTAATGAAGGTCCTGCTGCAAAGGCGGTTGCAAGAAAGTGAGCTGCTTGAAGAGCTGTCATCCAGTGAGGTTTTCCAGGTAAACCAGCATACAGGAAGGCTGTTACTGTATGAATTGAGGGTGCCCACAAAATTGCCCAATATATAAATGGTTTAATCCATTTTGGAGGAGGAGCATCCTTTTTTTCAGCATGAAGTATTGTCCAACCACACAGTAAATTTAAAAATAAATAAGTCATAAGAACAAACATATCCCAAAAAATGATTGAATGGGGGGTTGGATGAAGTATAACATTCCAAACACGTGAAGGTTGACCCATGATAACAAAAACTGAAAGCATAGCAATTAAAACACATCCAACAGCAAGAAACTCACCAATTACTGTTATTCTTCCAAAGGCTTTATAATTATGAAAATAGTATGGCAAAACAACAAGTACAGCAGAAGCAGCAACACCAACAAAGAAAGTTAATTGACCAACATGAAATCCCCATGATACATCTCTGCTTAGTCCTGTTGTAAAAGCTGCACCAATATGGTGTTCTCTAAGCCAACATATAAATCCAATAAGTATCATTGTTATTAGAAAAGATATCCAAATCCAGTATCTTGGTTTACCTTTTAACGCTAAATCAAGCATTTCTTACCTCCCCTTAAATTATGTAGAAAACCATTGGTTGTGTGCCAAGTTCAACTTTTCTGCGAATGACAATATTTTCAGAGAGAACTTTTCTTATCTCAGAGTTTGGGTCATAGAGGTCGCCAAATATAATTTTTCCTTCAGAAGCCTCAACACAGTATGGAAGCTGTCCTTTGTCAATTCTTTGATTACAGAATGTACATTTTTCAACAACTCCGAGTGTTCGTGTTGGATATTCAGGATTAAATTCTTTTATATAGTCCCTTGGTGGAAGGAAGTTGTAACTTCTTGCACCATAGGGACATCCTGCCATGCAGAATTTACACCCAATACAGCGATGCATATCTTGCATTGTTATGCCATCGGGTCTTTTAAATGTTGCTTTAACAGGACATACTCTTACACAAGGAGGATTTTCGCAATGATTACATAGAAGTAGAAATTTTCTATGTTTTATCTCGTCAGAAATATATTCTTCAGCAGTATGAGTAAATGAATGCTTATAGTCATCTGTCCAAATCCATTTTACTTCATGAAGGGGATTGGCAATTTCAGGTACATTATGGGCTTTGTGACATGCTTTTATAACTTTTTCAAAATCTAACTCTGTTTTAAACTTTCTTGTGTCAATTACCATTGCCCATCTTTTTCCTTTGAGAGCATTGATGTCTTTTAGTACTTTTTGACCTGGCTCTTTTTCCAGAGCATTAATTGTAAAAGCACCACCTAAACCAAGTAGTGATGAAAAGGCAGCTATTTTTAGAAAATCTCTTCTTGTTATCATTTTACTCCCCCCACTTTAGGCTCAATATGGCAATCCCAGCAATAAGGTTTTACATTAACATAGTTGTGGCATTCATCACAGAATTTTTCTTTATTTGAGTGGCACTTCATGCAAGTGTTTTGTAGACTAACATCGTATTGTTTCCCATCACTGGCTACATATACTCTTTTACCTTCTCTGGTTGCATAATCCTTCCATGAATATAAAATCTTTATATGCATCTCACGCATGTACTGTTTTGGCTCTATACACTGCTTTTTCTCCATTTTTTGTATCTCGGGAGTATCAATACTTGGTTTTGGTTGTACATATGGCTTTCCAATACTCATTGTAAAAGGCAGAGTCACTATTATTACAAAAACAATTAATCCAAGAATTATTTTCCATCCATCATACATTTTATTGTTCCTCCTTTCCTGGTAGTGGCTCCATCCTTAAATTCATTGTTCTTTCTTTTTCTCCCTTCATTATCATGGCATTGGCAACAAGTTCTGTAACTCCTGTGACTCTCACTCCAGGTACCCAGTAATCCATCAAAGGTGGTAAGGTTGCTCTATCAATTGCACATATATTGGCAAGCATATTAACTCCAAATTTTTCACGAACATATCTTACTGCATTTGCTCTTGGAAATCCTCCTCTCATTCTTAATTCCATAATTTCACCTGCATTTAATCCTGAACCACCTCCACAGCAGAATGTTTGTTCGCGGATTGTTTCATCAGGCATATCATAGAAGTGGTTACAAACATTTTTTATAATATATCTTGGTTCTTCAAAAAGTCCCATACCCCTTGAAGTATTACAGGAGTCATGGAATGTAACAATGAGATTATCATTTCTTGATTTGTCAAATTTAAGAACTCCGTGTCTAATGAGGTCAGCAGTGAATTCACTTATGTGGACAATTTTATTTGATTTAGCATTTTCAAACTTTGTTCCTGTTATTGGTGATACAGGTTCTTCAAGAAAATCAACAGGACCATACCATGTATTGTGATACTGATGCCAGACTCTCCACATATGTCCACATTCACCGCCAAGTATCCATTTAACCTTAAGTCTTTTTGCTTCTTCATAGATTTTTGTATGAAGTCTCTTTGCCATTTCAAGAGAGGTAAAGAAACCGAAGTTTCCACCCTCTGAGGCAAAGGTGCTCCATGTGTAATCAAGTCCTATCTCGTGGAATAACATCATGTATCCCATTGCATTATAAATTCCAGGATCTGCAAAGAGGTCTCCTGAGGGTGTTACAAAGAGGATTTCTGCACCTTTTCTATTGATAGGTGGTTCAATCTTTATTCCTGTTATCTCTTCAATATCATTACACATAAATTCAAGGGTTGATTTCATTGTGTGGGGTTCTATTCCAAGATGGTTTCCAGTTCTATAACAGTTGGCAACAGGTCCAGATATCCAGTCAGTATTTAGTCCAAGTAGATTCATAAGTTCTCTTCCAATTATTGTTATTTCTGCTGTATCAATTCCATAAGGACAGAACAAAGAACAACGTCTACATTCTGTACATTGATAAAAGTAATACCAGAGTTCTTTTAAAACATCAAGGTCAAGGTCTCTTGCTCCACCATTTCTTCCAAAGAGTTTTCCACCAACGGTAAAATATTTTCTGTAAACAGACCTTAGCAGTTCAGCTCTCAGGACTGGCATATTTTTTGGATCACCGGTTCCTATGAAGAAGTGACATTTATCAGCACAGGCGCCACATCTGACGCATATATCCATAAATACATGGAATGTCCTGAATCTTTCAAGTCTCTGCTTGATACCTTCAATTACTATTTTTTTCCAGTCTTCTGGAAGTTTCCAATCAGGATCTGTTGGTGACCAGTCTCGGGCATTTGGAAATTCAACATACTCAAGATTTTTTCCTTTAGCTCCATAACAGTAAAAACCAGGTTTAAATTCTACTGGTAAAGTATCCATCCACTTTTTGGATGGCATCTTTTTTAAATTAACTTTAGAAATTAATTCTTCAGGTTTTGGTAATCCAGCCATGGTCTCACTCCTTTTCTACTGGTATTCCAGCTTTTTTCATTTTTTCTCTAAATTCATTTTCATACTCTTCATAATGACGATGTTTAACTGGATAATCCCAAGGATTTACATGCCTTTTCATCCTGTTGTTGTTTGCCAGATTTCTTGTTGGGCTTAAAAATACTCCACCCATATGCATGAGTTTGCTAAAAGGAAAGTAAGCAAAAAGAACACTTACAAGGAAAAGATGAATATAAAAAAGACTTCCTAAACCCTTTGGCACAATTGGATTAAGATAGACTAAACCCAGTGTAAGTTCTTTTATGCTTGTAATGTCAACTTTAGCAAAGTATCTCATTAGTATACCTGTTGCAACTATTCCAAGTATTAGAAAGAGAGGAAAGTAATCAGAAGGCAATGATATATATTTTACCTGAGGATTGAATATTCTTCTTCCAAGGAGATATAAAAGAGCTGCTGCAATTATTATATCTGTCATATAGAGCATAGGAAGTCCTATCTGCCAGAAAGAATCAATAGAATCAATTAAAGATATACACCAAGGAGTTTCTCCAACAAAAAAGCGTAAGTGTCTAACAAGAATTATTAAAAAGCAGTAATGAAAAGCTAATGCTCCAATCCATAGCCATTTGTTTGAACCCACATAGAGTCTTCCATTTAATATATCTGCTTTTGTATTTCTGAAAAGAGATCTAAAAAAGGCAATTTCAAAAAACATTCTAAGCGCAACACCCCATCCAGTTGATGGATTGTCAATTTTGCTGTATTTAATCCATGGAAGTGAAAACTGTTGTCCTGCAGTTGTAGGTATTCTAAATGGCACTGGCGATTTACCCCATTTTACTACTCTTTGAATAAATCCTATTACAAAGATTACGAAGGCAGCATAGGGAAATATTACAGCAAAAAGAATATCTAAGCCTAAAACATCTGTACCTATGTAGGCAAAAAGGATTAAACCTAATACTATTATAAAAGCTAATCCTATACCCATCTCACCCTACCTCACTTTAAAATTTTTTATTAGTTTCTACTGTTTTATCACTAATTTCTGATACAATGTTGTACTTTTTGAGAATCCACCAAGTTCTGTCAATCAGTTCTTTCGATTTAAGGTCATAAATTTTCTCTCTGTACTTCATGAAAATATCAAATGCTACAAGGGCAAGAGAATCTACTCTTGAAAGAAAATCCAATATCTGAGAAGACTCGAAATCCTTTTCAAGTTCATCTTGGAGAGCTTTTTTAATAAGAAAGATAAAGCCTACAGCCTGAGATGGAGTAAAATCCTGTACAGCTCTTATCCTGATTATTTCTTCAAGAGGTAAAATAAAATTTTCAATGGGTTCATTAGAAATTATTTTATCAATAATTTGCTCAATAGCATGATAGATGGTATACCCAACAGGATTTGTAAATTGTGTGCTTTTTTCTCTTAAAAATGTTTGACTTTCTTCAGGATAAGTAGCAATGGTTAACTCAAAAGACTTATTAATAATACTCTGTCTTTTTTTTGAAAGGAGGTCATTAATAGGCATCTCCCTCTCCTATTAAAATTAGTTTTTTAATCCCCCCTTTCCATAAATAAAAAGGGGCAGATGACTGCCCCTCTATGGAATGAATTATACGCATCCTGTTGGTTTTGGAAGCCCAGCATATCTACAGGCTTGTTTTGCTGGTCCATCTGGGAAAAGTCCGTAAAGATATTTTGTGTTTCCTTTGTCTGGTCCAAACATTTTAGCCATTTCTTTTACAAGAATTTTAATCATGGGAGCAATCTGATATTTTTGATAGTAGTCTCTTAAAAAGTTAATTACTTCCCAGTGTTGCTCCGTAAGAGTGATTCCATCCTGTTGAGCCATATACTCTGCAAGCTCGGGAGTCCAATCATCGAGGTTCTGAATGTAACCATCCTCGTCAATCTCGATTTGTTTTCCCTTAAATTCAATAAAAGCCATTTTACCTACCTCCTTTTAGTTTTTGCTGTTATTTTAACTTCTTTAATAAAATAACTTCAAGGGTAACTCAACTTTAAAGTATGCTTTATTGGAAAGTCAAATAAATTTAGTTTATAATTTTATAAAAATTTTTCAGCTTCAGATGTTTTTATTTTTATTATATTCCCTCCGTCATAAATTGATAATACAGCATTTTTTAATTCTTCCGGAGCCTGTAAGTTGACTTTTAATTTATTTGTCAAGATAAATGATAGAGCCCTTATTGTTTCGTTTTTGTCAGTTAAGAGTTTTTTTAGTTCTTCTTCATCGATTTTTATGTACTCTGAGAGATTAATTTTTTTAGAAAGCTTTATAATACTTCTAAGAACACTCTCAAGAAAGCTTTCCTCCTCCCTTTGTGACCATAAAATAGGAATAATGTCTTCAAATAATGAAGGCTCAGCATATATTATTTCGCCAATTAACTCTGCTGACCTCCATCCAATGCCCCCTGATTCATCTGTCATTGACCACAAAAGTTTTCTTATTGTATTTCTCAATGTTTCTACATCTTGTATTTCTATGTATGCCTTTGCAACATATCCCATTGCATCAATTGCTTTCCATGAGAGAGGGTCTTCTTTATCATAGGAAAGAGAAATTAGCCAACTCAGAATGTTTTTATTTTGTAAAGATTCTTTCTGAATTGTTTCAAAATCATCTTTTTGCAAAAGAGAAATAAAATCTTTTTTATTTATTTTTGTCTTCTCTTTCATAGGGATATTTAATCCTGCTGTTAGGGCTTTAATAAAAAAAAGTCTTCCACTGTAAAGCCAGTTTTTGATGTAAACATATTTGTGGTTTTTGTAATCATAATCTCTTTCTCTAATTTCAAAGTTAACTCCCAACTCAACATTTTCTATTCCTTCTGGTGAGACAAGAAAAAAGGCATTTACTAAGGCTTCTCCCTGATTATGTCCTGTTGGTTCACATACATATATAGCACCACATTCGCATTCACCATAAATTATTTCTCCAAAATCTGTAATTTTTTCCTCTGGAGGTGCTATAACTCTACTACAAAAAAGACATGTTGGCACTTCTTTTTTAGGCATTTTTATTCTCCCTATAAATTTTTGCTTTTTTTAAAATACCTTCAATCCATTGAGGACATCCGAGAGCATGAACATGTACATAGGTTCCAAGAGTATTTTTATAAAATACACCATCCATTTCACCAATTATTCCTTCCCCTCTTTTAATTTTAAAGCTCATCTTCGGCAATTCATCATAATCTATAACTTTGGAGTAGTGAAATTCGTGTCCTCTTATTTCCGTTTCAGGGTTATAAAAGGGATTTCCTTGTTCCACCTTTGCAATTACATATCCGTGTGCTTGAGGTTTTTTAAACATCTTGAGAGTTAAAGGAAAAATTCCTGTCATAGGGAAACTACCTTTTTCTGTAATTAAGGTCTTACAAATATACATTAATCCGCCACATTCTGCATATATTGGAAGTCCTGTCTCTGATTTTTTCTTTATATCATCCATAAGAGAGGAATTCCTAACAAGATATTTAACATTGGTTTCTGGAAAACCTCCACCAATGTAAAGAGCATCAACATCGGGTAATGCTTTGTCTTCTAATGAATTAATCAAAACCAAAGAAGCACCGGTTCTTTTTAGTTCTTCAAGATTTTCTTCATAATAAAATTGAAAAACCCTGTCTCTTATAACGCCAATCCTTAAACCCTTTCCATCTAAAGTATCTGAATTATCATAAGAATTAAAGCTTATGGGTTCAACATTTTTAGCGATTTTAATAATTTTATCTGCATCAATACAGTTGGAGGCTCTATCTATAAACTGTCTGGCTTCTTCTGTTTCATCATGTTCCTGATAAGGTAAAAGTCCCATATGTCTTTCTGGCATTTTAATATCTTTAAAACGCGGAATTGAGCCAACAATTTCGACATTACAGTATCTTTCTATGGACTCCTTAATAATTTTTTCATGTCTTGCATTGGCAACTTGATTAAGAATAACTCCTTTAATTGGAACTTCTTTGTCAAAATTAATAAAACCCTGAATAATTGCGGCAACAGAGCGGGTTGTTTTTGTGCAGTCAACTACTAAAATTACAGGGCATTTAATTAGTTTTGCTAACTCTGCTGAGGATACAGACCCTTCCGCATCTAATCCATCATAAAGTCCTCTATTCCCCTCTATTACAGAAATGTCTCCAATTGATCTTTCAAGAAAAGATTTAACTATTTTTTCTGGTGGAATCATAAATGTGTCAAGGTTATAACAGGGATTTTTTGAGAATAAAGAAAGCCAGCCACTGTCTATGTAGTCAGGACCTTTTTTAAAGGCAATTACATTTAATCCTTTTTTTACAAGAAGTGAAATTACTGAAAGGGTAACAGTTGTTTTCCCTGCGCCTCCACGGACACCTGCTATAAGGACTCTTGGATACATTTGACAGAAGCCTCTACGCTAAAGTATCATGAAAATCTATGTATTTTCAAGATATAATTTTTACACTTAATAAATACTGGGCAGAAAAAGGTTGTGTTGTGCTTCAGCCCTATGACCTTGAAGTAGGTGCAGGAACCTTTCATACTGCCACATTTTTTAAAGTGTTAGGTCCAGAATCCTGGAATACAGGATATGTTCAGCCCTGTCGTAGACCAACAGATGGAAGATATGGAGAAAATCCAAATAGACTTGGGCAGTATTATCAATATCAAGTTATTTTGAAGCCTTCACCAGAGGCTTCACAGGAACTTTACCTTGAAAGTCTTAAAGCTCTCGGGATAGATCTTTCAGCCCATGATATAAGATTTGTTGAAGATGACTGGGAATCTCCTACTTTAGGTGCATGGGGTCTTGGTTGGGAGGTATGGCTTGATGGAATGGAGATAACTCAGTTTACTTATTTTCAACAAGTTGGAGGAATTGATTTAAAACCGGTTTCTGTTGAGATAACATACGGAATTGAAAGAATAGCAATGTACCTACAAGAAGTCGATAATGTTTTTGAGATTAAGTGGAATGAATATTTTACTTATGGAGATATTCATCGTCAAGGTGAAGTAGAGTTTTCATATTTTAATTTTGATTGCTCTGATCCAACACTTATTAAAAGACATTTTGATGATTTTGAGCAGGAATCAAAAAGAATGATTGAAAAGAATCTTATCATACCAGCCTATGAATTCTGCCTTAAATGCTCCCATATGTTTAATCTTCTTGATGCAAGAGGAGTTCTTTCAGTTGCAGAAAGAACGAATTATATTGCAAGAGTAAGGGCTCTTGCAAGGTCCTGCGCAGAGGCTTATCTCAGAAAGAGGTATGGAGATGAATTTGCTTTTTGAAATAGGTGTTGAAGAGATTCCAGCAAGATTTATTCCTCTGGCACTTAATCAATTAAAGGAAAACTCCCAAAAAATTTTTTCTGAATTTAGGATAGAGATTGAGGAATTAAAAACTTATGCAACTCCAAGAAGGCTTGCACTTAAAGCAAAAGTTTCAGAAGAACAAGCCGAAGACCAAAAGCTCATATGGGGACCACCTGCTTATGTAGCCTTTGACGAAGAGGGAAATCCAAAAGAGTCTGCCTATGCTTTTTCAAAGGCACAGGGTGTAGATATTTCTCAACTTGAAATTAAGCCAAAGGGAAAGGGAAATTATGTCTGTGCTGTAGTTAGAGAAAAAGGTAAAAAAACAGAAGAGGTTTTACCAGATCTTTTAAAAGAGCTTTTCTTTTCAATTAGTTTTCCAAAAATGATGCGTTGGGGGATGGGAAATATAAAGTTTGTAAGGCCTGTAAGATGGATTTTAGCTTTTTATAAAGATAAATTAATTTCCTTTGAAATAGATGGAATAAAAACAGTTGGAGTAACCTACGGACATAGATTTCTTTTTGAAAAGCCTATTTATATTTCTATAGAAGATTATGAAAAGACTCTTGAATCCGCTTTTGTTATTGTTGACCATAATAAAAGAAAAAATAAAATAGTCACTCAAGCCACAGAGCTTGCAGAGCAAGTAGATGGAAAGGTTTTATTAGATGAAGAACTTCTTAACGAAGTGAACTTTCTGGTTGAATTTCCAAATTCTGTTTTATGTAGTTTTCCTGAAGAGTATCTCAGGCTTCCAGAGGAATTGCTCATTACTGTAATGAAAGACCATCAAAGATATTTTGCTGTTACTGATTTTGAAGGAAAATTAAAAAATTACTTTATAGTAGTAAGTAATACTAAATCTGAAAATGATGAAAATGTAAGAAAGGGAGCTCAAAAAGTTATAAAAGCAAGATTTGAAGATGCAAAATTTTACTATGAGGAAGACCTTAAAAAAGGATTGGACAGCCTACTTAATGCAACAAAGGGAATTATTTATCATGAAAAACTCGGAAGTCTATATGATAAAAGCTTAAGAATTTTAAAAATAGCTGAAGAATTTGCTCAGAAGATTTTACCAGAAAAAGTTGATTTAGTAAGAATCGCATCTAAATACTGTAAGGCAGACCTTGCAAGCGGAGTGGTAGGAGAATTTCCTGAACTTCAGGGAATAATGGGAGGATATTATGCTAAAAAGGCTCAACTACCTCAAGAAGTGGCATTAGCAATAAGGGAGCATTACCTGCCCAAAGGTTTTACAGATAATTTACCATCAAATGAAGTTGGTTGCCTTTTAAGTTTAGCAGACAAACTTGACCACATTGTCTCCTTTTTTTATCTTGGAGAAATTCCAACAGGAACCGAGGATCCCTTTGGTTTGAGAAGGTCTGCTAACGGAATTTTAGCTTTACTTTTAAAGAAAAAATATCCTTTAAGCATTAAAGATTGTGTTGATAAAGTAAAAGAGCTTGCCGATGAAATAATAAAGGAACAGATTTCAAGTTTTATTGGACAGAGACTTGAGAGTTATTTTGAGGGAACAGGTTATGATGTAAATTTAATAAGAACAGTTGGTGATTTTATCTTAAATCATCCTGTTTATGAAATTGAAGAAAGGCTTCAGGCAGTAAAAATATTTAAGAATAAAGAAGATTTTGAGTCCTTCTTTCTTGCAGTAAAAAGAGTTTTCAATATTATTAAAAATTACGAAAAATTTGAATTAAAACCCTCTCTTTTAGTTACAAAGGAGGAAAAAAATCTTTACAAGGAAATAATTGAAAAAAAAGAAAAACTTAATGAATATTTAATAAAGGCTAAGTTTCTTGATGCTTTAAATTATATTCAGTCTCTCACGCCAGTGATAAATAATTTTTTTGATAAAGTGCTTGTTATGGATAGGGATGAAAATATCAAAAGAAATAGGCTTGCCCTTTTACAGGAATTGGTTCAGTTACTTAAATCTGTTGCTGACCTTTCAAAGCTTTATTAATTGTTGTATTATGTAATATTATATAATTATGAAAAAGAGCATACAAGCCTACCAAAAAACTCTCTAAGGAGGCAAAAATGAGCTTTAAAAATATCTTTTTAATTATCTTTTGTCTTCTCTTTGTCTTTGCCTGTGCTGAAAGAAAGATTTATATACCCAATGGAAAAGTAGAGGGAGAAGTTCCAAAAAAAGAGGAAAAGATAGAAGGAAAAACAGATATTGATAAAACAAAGTTAGAAGAAGAGGCATTAAGTTCTAAACAAATTTCGGAACTTATAAAAAAACTACAGGAAGAGATTAGGGACATATATTTTGATTTTGACAGATATGATATAAGACAGGAAGACATTCCAACATTAAAAAAAATTGCCTCAGTTTTACAAAAATATCCCAAACTAAAGGTTATAATTGAAGGTCATTGTGATGAAAGAGGAACAAATGAATACAACTTTGCTCTTGGGCAAAAAAGAGCAAATTCAGCAAAACAGTATTTAATAACTCTCGGAGTATCATCATCCAAAATGGAAATAATAAGTTATGGTGAAGAAAAACCTTTATGCACTGAACAAAATGAGGGATGCTGGCAAAAAAATAGAAGAGCACACTTTGTGTTCATAGAGGAGGAAAAATGAGAAAAATAAAAATAGCATTTACAGGTATTGTAGCCTCCATTATTTTAACTGGCTGTGTTACAACTGGCGAATTTGAACAAATCAAGGCTGATATTGCCAGGCTTTATGTGGAAAATACTCAATTAAGGCAGGAAGTCTCTGAGCTTAAAGGCAGGGTTGATAAAATGTCTTCAGATTTAAGCACAGCAGTAGCTTTAAAGGAAGGACAACTTACCTTAATTGCACAAACTCAGGATTACGTAAAAGAACTTCAAATTCTTAAAGGGAGATTTGATGAAAACTCCTTCCAGAATGAAAAGAGATTTAAGGAGATTAATGATAAAATAGCAGAATTACAAACAAAGTTAACTCAACCTCTTCATCCAGTAGAAAAACAAGAGCCTGCAAAACTCGCACAGGAACCTTTAAAGGATCCTAAGGCAATTTATGATTCAGCCCATATTGATTTAAAGAATAAAAATTTTGCCTCTGCAAGGGAAAAATTTCATGAAATTTTAAAGAATTATCCAGATTTTGAACTTCTTCCAAATTCTTACTTTTGGATAGGTGAAACCTATTATAATGAAAAAAAATTTGAGGATGCCATTCTTGCCTATGAAGAATTCTTAAAAAAATATCCAAAGCATGAGAAAGCACCAGGTGCGCTTCTTAAAGAAGGAATGGCTTTTATGGAATTAAAAGATAGAAAAACAGCAAAGGTTGTATTTGAAAGAGTTATTGAAAGATATCCTAAATCTAAGGAAGCTGAAATCGCTCAACAGAAAATAGCAGAGATATTAAAAAGTCAGAATACGGGAAAGAAAACCTCCCCAAAAAAATCAACGCCTAAAAGTTCACGATGAAGGACAAATACAACAGAACTATTGATTATTTAAGAATTTCTGTCATTGATAGATGTAACTTACGTTGTATTTACTGTATGCCTGAGGAAGGTATCAAAAACTTGCTTCCCCATAATGAGATACTAAGTTATGAAGAAATATTACAAGTAATAAAAATTGCAACAACAATTGGTGTATCAAAGATAAGAATAACAGGCGGAGAACCTCTTTTAAGAAAGAACATAATAAGTTTTATTGAAAGAGTTGCCAAAATAGAGGGTATAAAAGACATAGGGATTACAACTAATGGAGTTCTTCTCAGACAATTTGCTTCTAAGCTTTATGATGCAGGTTTAAAAAGGGTAAATGTTAGCCTTGATTCTTTAGATGAAGAAAAATTTAAAACAATAACAAGATTAGGGACATTGAAAGATGTTCTTGAAGGAATTGAAGAAGCTTACAGGGTAGGACTTAATCCATTAAAAATAAATATGGTTGTTATGAAAGGAATAAATGATGACGAAATAGAAAGATTTGCTCGTTGGAGTATTGAGGTTCCCTATCAGATAAGATTCATAGAGTTTATGCCTCTTGGAGGCAATCACTGGAAAAAAGAGCTTTTTATATCTGCAGAGGAGATAAAAAAAAGAATAGAGAAAACTTTTGGGAAGCTAATTCCAGTTCAGATTAAAAAGTCAGGACCTGCTGAATATTTTATTCTTGAAGGAGCAAAAGGTTTGATTGGATTTATAAGTCCTCTTACAACTCATATATGTACAAGGTGTAATAGATTAAGGCTTACAGCAGAAGGAAAACTAAGACCCTGTCTTTTTTCAGACAGAGAAATTGATTTAAAGCGTCTTTTAAGAAACGGTGCTTCCCAAGATACAATAAAAGAAGTGCTTATAAAAACCATTCAACTAAAACCCCAGGGAATGTCAGATGAGACAAAGCCACTAAGGCCTATGTCAACAATAGGAGGCTGATTTTTTGAAGATTCTATTATCTAATTATTATTGGAAAAAATATGGAAATAGAAAAACAGTTTAAATTGAAATTTAAGAAATCATGGCTCGATGATTTTGCAGTTTTTTGGAGACTTATAAAGGAGCATAGATTAAGATTAATTTTGGCACTTCTTTGTAGTTTAGCCATATCAGGTATAAATGGAGCAATAGCCTGGGCAGTAAAACCTGCAATGGATGAAATTTTTGTAAAAAAATCTATAGAATTTTTATATCTCATTCCCATAGGAGTGCTTGCTTTGTTTAGCTTAAGAGGGATTTTTATGTTCTGTAACAACTATCTAATGAGTTCAATTGGTGCTAAAATTGTGAGAACTATTAGAGATCAAATTTATGATAAAATTCTTAAGCTTCCTCTTTCTTTCTTTTGTAAAGACAGCTCAGGTAATATTATTTCAAGGGTTTTGAATGATGTGGAGTTATTAAAAAATACAGTTTCCTATACGATAAAGGATTTTTTTGTTGAAGGGCTCACAGTAATAGTTTTAGCAGGAGTAGCCTTTTATCGTAGATGGGATCTTGCTTTGTTGTCTTTTGTTGTGATACCAATAATGATATTTACTATAGCAAAGTTAGGGAAAAAACTCAAGGAAATAGGTATGAAGACAAGATTCAGAATTGCAAAAGTAACTACGCTTCTTCATGAAACTCTTCATGGATTAAAGATTATTAAGGCATATACAATGGAAAAGGATATGATTCAAAGACATAAAGGAGTACTTCAGGATTATTATAGAAATATAATGAGAGAAGTAAGAACAGAAGAGTTTACTCGTTTACTTACAGAGACTATAGCAGGAGTTGGCGTTGCAATGATCGTTTTTTATGGCGGATATTTAGTAGTGACTGAAAAAATATCTTCTGGAGATTTTTTTTCCTTTATTACAGCAGTAATGTTAATGTATACTCCTTTACGAAGATTAAGCAAAGTAAATGCCTCTTTTCAGTTAGGTAGAAATGTCATAGAGAGATTAAGGGATATAATATTTGTTGATGAAGAAGTTAAAGGAGGTTTAGAAAAAAATATTCAAGGTAGTATTGTATTTAAAAATGTTTCTTTTAAATATCCACTTTCAAAGGATTATGCTTTAAAAGACATTAATCTTGAAATAAAGCCTGGCGAGACTGTAGCAATCGTAGGACCTTCGGGTGCAGGCAAAAGTACAATAGCTGACCTTATTGCAGGATTTTGGTATCCCACAGAAGGAGATATATTGATTGATGGCGTAAGCATTAGAGAAATTTCTCTTCAAAGTTTACGTTCACAGATTGCCCTTGTAACTCAGGAAATTATTTTATTTAATGACTCTGTAATGAATAATATCAAGTTTGGAAATATATCATCTACGGATGAGGAAGTCGAGCAGGCAGCAAAAATAGCAGATGCCCATGATTTTATAATGAAATTACCTAAAAATTATGATTCAGTGGTGGGAGAAAAAGGTGTTTTACTTTCAGGAGGACAGAAACAGAGAATAACAATAGCAAGAGCAATTTTAAGGGATCCTAAAATTTTGATATTTGATGAAGCAACCGCTTCATTAGATACTGAATCAGAAGAAAAAATTCAGAAAGCTCTTGAAAGAATTAGAAAGGGAAGAACAACTATAGTTATTGCCCACAGGCTATCTACAATTAAAAGGGCCGATAAAATAATTGTTATGGATAAAGGAAGAATTATCGAACAGGGGACCCATGAAGAACTTCTTGCCCTTCAGGGATTATATAGTGAACTTTGGCATAGTCAGTTTGGTGTTAATTATTTATAAAAATTTATGAGAGGTAATATGTTGAACAATATAATGACAGTTATTCGAAGCTTCCTTAGTTTCGAAGATAAGAGTTCAAGTATTCTCTTTCTAAGTTTATGTTGTCTTTTATTTTTTATCCCGCTATCGACATCTATATCTGTAATAGTGGGTTTTTTTGTTATAGCTATATGGATAATTTCAGGAATTGCTATCAGAAATATAATAGATGTTCTTAAACAGAGATGGATGATTCCTGTTTTTGTTTTTATATTTTTACCATGGGTGGGACTTATTTGGACATCCGATATAATAAAGGGATTAGACTTTGCAACAAAAAGTTATTACTGGCTATATACTTTTGTTGTTGCATCAATATTTATGACAAAGGAGAATTTAAAAATATTAATTAATGCGTTTTTAACCGGTTTAGCAGTTCTTTCAATTTTATCATTGTTACATTTTTTAGATATTATACCCAAATTACTTTGGATACCGACAGTATTTAATAAAAAATCGATAACCTCATCCCTTTTGCTCGTTTTTGGCATGTTGCTTTTATCATTTTATTTTAAAGAAGCCACAGGGAAGAAAGAAAAAATATTTATACTCTCTATGTTTTTTTTATTTTTTATTGCCCTGCTCATTGGAACTGGCAGGGCTGGATATTTAGCATTTGTATTGCTTTGCCCCATTATGATCTATAATTTTTTTGGTAAAAATTTCGTAAAAATAATTTTTGTCAATTTAATTATGATTCTCCTGTTATTTTTGTCTCCTATTGTTCAGAATAGAGTCTATCAAGCATACAATGATATTGTTCAATATCAAGAGAGGAATCCAAATACATCTGTAGGACTGAGACTTCACATGTGGCAGGGTGCTTTTAAAATATTTTTGGAAAATCCGATTATAGGTGTGGGCACAGGAGGTTATCAATTAGCAATGAAAAAATATGAAAATCCAAGCCTTGCCCCTGAATTTCACAATATAGATGACCCCCACAATAGCTATTTATATATGTCAGTCAGCTTTGGAATATTAGGTTTATTTTCACTATTTTGGCTTTTTGGAATTCTACTGAAGAATGGTTTTAGAAATCGAGAGAATATCGGTGGATTTGCTGTTTTAGCCTATACACTCGTATTGATAATCGGAAGCCTGACCAGCACTCAGATATTATCCCTTGCAACAGGATTTTTATTGGCTATTTTGTCTGGATTTCAAAAACATCTGAAAATCGAAGCGGAGAGATAGATGGCAGCAAAAAGAAATCCTCTTTCAGTGGCAATAATAACTTTGAATGAAGAAAAGAATCTACCTGATTGTCTAGCAAGTGTTTCTTTTGCAGATGAGATTGTCATTGTTGACTCTGGAAGTCGGGACAGGACATTAAATATAGCGAGAGATTTCGGCTGTCGAATTTTTGTTGAGAATTGGAAGGGATATGGACATCAAAAAAACAGCGCCGTTGAGAAGTGTACTTATGATTGGGTTTTACTAATTGATGCCGATGAGAGAATTCCACCTGAGACAAGAGAGAGAATCGTGGATGTTTTGAAATCACCAACTGCTGATGCTTTCATTTTTCAGAGAAAAAATTTTTTCTACGGCAAGTGGATAAGACATGGCGGATGGTGGCCCGATTATGTGTTGAGACTCTTTAGAAAAGACAGAGCAAAAATTAGCAATCGCAATGTACATGAGTCAGTAGAGGTCAATGGTGTTATTGAAAAATTAAATGTCCCCATTATTCACAATCCCATAGAAAATGTGGAGGAAATTATAAGCAAGATAAACTTTTATTCATCTCTTGGCGCTAAGGATTTGCAAAGAGCTGGATGTTCTCCTTCTATTTCAAAGGCAGTAGCCCATTCTTTGGCTATATTTCTAAAGACCTATCTTGTAAAGCAAGGTTTCAGGGACGGAAAAGAAGGGCTAATAATTGCCTTTTCGTCGGCTGTAAATACATTTTATAAATATATCAAGCTGTGGGAGTTAGTCTATTATGCTAAAAGAGGTGCAGATGAACCTGAATAGCAAGATAAAGACAAGATCATTGCCAATTACTCACGAGAAGGTGCTCGACATACTCACTAAGTACAAACCATGGAATGGAAAGATACTGGATTTGGGCTGTGGCGAGGGTTATTTTTCATCTCTTGTTGCAAAAAAAATAATCGAAAGCGGTGGACAAGGTTCTCTCAAAGATAGACTTTTCGCCTGTGACTATGACTATGAAGAATTTAAATATGAAAGGATAAAGGCTGACTTCTGCGATTGTAACGAAAAATTACCCTATCAAGACAATACCTTTGATGCTGTCTTCTCCATAGAGGTTATTGAACATCTTGAGAATATTTTTAATTTTGTAAATGAAATCTACAGAATACTTAAACCTGGGGGAGTGGCTGTAATTACAACTCCGAATATCTTAAACATAAACAGTAGAATCCGATTTTTTATCTTAGGTTTTCATCTGCTATATAATCCCCTTCCCATTTCTTCTAAAGATGCAAAAGGATTAGGAGGACACATCAATCCTGTATCCTGTTATTATCTTGCCTATGCATTTAAAAGAGCTGGTTTCAGAGAAATAAGGTTTCACACAGACAGATTAAAAAACAGTGCAAAGTTTCTACTCTTTTTTTTCTATCTTCCGATAAGGATTCTTGAGAAGTTGATCATGAGAAAAATCAAGAGAGATGATTTAGGGGTGTATATAGAAAACCAGGAAATTTTGAGAGAGATAAATTCTTTTCCGATGCTTCTTGGTCGCACATTGATAGTGGAGGCAATCAAATGAAGGGGAAGTTTGGTCCCTTTGAGGGAATTCTGGAGGAGACAACCTGTCCAGTTTGTAGAGAGACGAACGAAGTATCTAAAGTACCAGAGGCAAAATTAATCTTCAGAAGCCATGGAGGAATAGGATATTACAGATGTTCTCAATGTAATTTAATGTATGCATCTCCCCGTTTTACAGAGGAATCAATGCTTAAAATTTATGAACGGGAGGAATTTGCAGATCTCTCAGAATTTAATAATTGGTCCTATGAAAAGTGGAAGGAAAGCAGAAATCGTTCATACAATGTGCAAAAACTGAAGATAATGTTAGTTGAGAGATATCTCTCTCAAGGAGATAGAATTCTTGATGTAGGGTGTGGTACTGGACTTTTCATATTGGAAGCAAACAAAAAGGGATTTCTGTGCGAGGGAGTTGAGCCAAGTCTAATGCTTTCAAATATTTGTAAAAACGTATTAAAAGTTCCTGTAAATCACACACTGTTAGAAAATTTTGTCCCTCCTTACAAATTCAATGGAATCATAATCTGGGATGTACTTGAACATGTATATAATCCAGTCCGCATAATAAAAAAAAGTTTTGAATTGTCTGAATGGGGTGGTTTTTTATTTCTTCAAGTGCCAAATTATCGAGGAATATCGAATCAATACAAAAATCTTCTCTGCCGACTGGGGATCAGAGATAATGAATACAGACACTTCGGTTTTCCCTGGCATGTCTACTCTTTCGATAAAAGGAGTCTCTCCTTTTTGTTAGGTAAAACCGGCTTCAAAGTGATACTCTTCGAGTCGTGGTCGCACTGGTTGAAGGATGGATGGAGAAATCCTCTACTAAAAAAGTTATCAATCTATTTAAGAAAATGGTGTTTATCAGATTACATAGTTTGTGTAGCAAAGAAGGTTTAGTTTCATGAGAGATTTCTTGAAAAGTATTAGGCACATTTTACTTATAAACCTTAAATATCTTGGTGACTCTATATGGATGCTTCCTTTAGTTGAGAATTTAAAGAAAAATCTTCCAGATGTGGAGTTGTCAGTTCTTGTAAACAAGGGAACAGAGGATTTCTTTTACACATGCCCCTATATTAACAATGTCATTCCCTTTCCCCGCAGTGAGATCAAAGGTAAGCGATGGGGTTTCATTAAATTTATTCTATTTGCACTGAAATTAAGAAAACTAAAACCCAATATGGTCATAGACCTCACAGAGACTGACAGAGCAACAATCTTAAGTTACCTCTCAGGAGCAAGATTTAGAATAAGTTACTGTAATGAAAAAAGTTGGAGACAATTGCTTTTGACTCATCGAGTAAATTCCCGAATTCACTCGAAGCACATGGTTGAATACCTCCTTGATACACTAAGATATCTGGACATTAGAATATTTGAAAGCAGAATTAAAATCAACATTCCAAAGGAGGCTTTCCAATCTCTTGAGAGGAAATTTCCGACAATCTTCAATCACAACTCTGACAAAAAAAAAGTTGTTGTACATCCTGGAGCAAGAAATCCCCTACGCCAATGGGGTGCAGAAAATTTTGCACTGCTATGCGATGCTTTATCAGAAAAATGTAGAATTTTTCTTGTAGCTGGTCACTCAGAAAAATCAGTGCTTAATGATATTCTTAGGTATATGAAAACTGAGCCTGAGATTTGCACAAGTGAACTTAATTTATATGAGTTTGCAGCACTATGCGAACTTTCAGATATGTTTATTGGAAATGACAGCGGACCTATTCATGTTGCCTCTGCCAAAACATTCACTGTAGGTATCTTTGGCCCTACTGTGCCTGAGATTGTTTCTCCATGGACAGACAGAAAACTGATATTTGATGGAGGTAAGTCTCTACCGTGTAGACCCTGTAAGCAAGAAAAATGTATTAACTCCGAGTTTAACAAGTGTATAAGGAGTGTAAAGCCTGTAGATGTTATTGAAGAGGTCAGAAAAGTTCTTGATGAATTAGATTAGCCGAGATACTTGTCGATTCCATTTTTACAGAAGTATTCTTGACTTTTTATTGATAAATTAAGAAGTGATATGTTTTTCTCGAGGTTAACTCTCTCATAAGGTGCATGATATAAATGGTAACAGGTTGCCCTAAATTTTATGTCTTTTCTCTTGAGTCCATATCTGTAAAATCTTACCGCTAACTCAGAATCTTCCTTCCCCCATCCCTCAAAGTCCTCATTGAAACCATTGACAGTAATGAAATCCTTTCTAAAAAAGCTCATGTTGCAACTTCTTATACCTTTAAGGCTTTGTGAAATTTTGATTAGGGGCGCAGGTAATCTTATGGCATTAACTACATTGCTTGCTTGACCTTTAAGCTTGTAAAGAATTAGTTTCTTAATGGATATGTCTTGGAAGGTAAAATTCTGGGATACTTCTGGTCCTAAAAGTACCCTGTGCCCCTGAATAAAGTATCCCTCTTCTGCATAACGCAAGTGGTCTTCCACATGTGTATGGCAGGGTATGGAGTCATCATCAGTTATAATCAAATACTCTCCTGATGAATGAGCTATTGCTTTATTTCTTATTTTAGCTGCTCTGAAGCCTTTGTGTTCATGCCATACATGAATTATTTTAACTTTCCCATTTTCCTGTAAGTTTTTGATTATTAAGGCTGTCTCCTTATCAGAACCATCATCGGCTATAACAATCTCATCTGGAATATGAGTTTGATTTAGGTACCCTTCTATCACCCTTTTTAAGTATTTAGGTCGATTGTAGGTCGTAATGATTAGCGAAATTCTCATTACAAAAATATAAAATAAGTTTAATTTTTATTTCAAGATAATATATTTATAATTTACAAATTTAATTATATTATATTGACAAAATTTAGTTAATTATAATATTATTAGATTAACCTAATAATTGGAGGTTGATATGTGTGTAGCATTAATTGGTGGAATGGATAAGCTTAAGAAACATTATGTAGAAGAGGCAAAAAAAGTGGGAGTAGAGTTAAGAGTTTTCACTAAATTAGAAAAGGATACAGCGAAAAAAATTGGTGATGTAGATGCAATAGTGATATTTACAAATAAAGTCTCCCATGAGTTAAAGTTAACAATAAAAAAAGCATATCCCAACAAAAAATGTCCATATCTGATGTGTCATAGTTGCGGAGTGAGTTCCTTAATAAAATGTCTTGAAAATCTAAAAAAGAGCAAACAAAAAGGAGGGATGTAATGAAAGCTGTTAAAAGTTTTGCATTTGCTGTTTTATCTTTGCTTTTTCCTTTTACAGTTTATGCAGCGGACATTATAGAATGGTTATCTATTTCAGGTTCAGCAACTGGAGTTTATCAATGGCTTAACAAAACTCAAGGTGATATTGAAAACAAAGACAGAGGTTCTACAGTTATTGATTTTAATGTATCAATCAAACCGATTGAAAATAGTGAAATTTTTTTAAGGGCAAGTTTTGCAAAGGGAAGTGGTCTTAAAGATATTAATCCTTTTATACTTTCACCAAATGCTGATGATTTATTCAGTGACTTAAAAAACATCAATGGTCATCCAAGGGATCATCTACTTGAACTATGGTATTCTCACAAGTTTCCAATTGAAAAAGAAATCTTTCTTAAATTTACAGCAGGAATAATTGATTCAACAGCTTTTATTGATGACAATATTTATGCAAATGATGAGTTAGGACAGTTTATGAATGAAGCTTTTGTTAACAATCCCCTTGCAAATTTACCAAGTTATGATGCTGGAGTATCAGTAGAGTTTGAGTGGGATAAAATTCATCTTAGATTAGTAGGGATGCGTTCAAAGAATGATTATGAGAGGAGATTCAACTGGATTGGAGCACAAGTAGGATATAAACTTGAAACAACTTTAGGAGAGGGAAATTACAGGCTTTATGCTTATACAACTAACAAGAGATTTAAAAACTGGGATTCAGATGGATACAAGAGTTTAAAAGGAATTGGGGTATCCTTTGACCAGCAACTTATAAAGGATACATTGGGAGCATTCTTCCGTGCAGGATTACAGGATGACTCAGCAGTGATTGATTATAACAGAATGGTTTCCTTTGGATTTAATCTAAACGGAAGCATATGGGGAAGAAAAGATGATGAAATAGGGATTGGCTATGCTTATTTAAAGTCACCACCAAAAAATGAGGAACTTTTAAGAAGTCGGGTATTTGAGTCCTATTTGAAGTTTAAGCTTTTCAGCTACAAAGCAATATCCTCTGACATAACCCTTGATTATCAATACATACAGGATAAAACTCGTGAAGAAGGCACAAAGGCAGGAAATATATATGGAATTAGATTTAGTCTGAATTTTTAATGGAGGGCAGGAATGATACCCCTTGCTTTGATAGAAAGTGGTGAAAAAGTTGAAATTATTGATTTTGTAAAAAAAGGTAAATCTCTATTTAATCATTTAAGAGATATAGGCATTTTTGCAGGTAAAATTGTTGAGGTAGTAAGCAATCAGGGACATGGTCCTTTACTTTTAAGGATTGATGAAGCACGAATAGCTATTGGTAGAGGAATGGCAATGAAAATTATGGTAAGGAGGCTTCAATGAATCTTAGTGAATTAAAGAAAGGTCAAAAGGCAAAAATTACTTCAATTAATTCAAAGGGTCCTATAAAAAGGAGGCTTATGGATATGGGAGTGTTGCCAGGAGAAACTGTTGAAGTTGAAAAAATAGCTCCCCTGGGAGACCCTATTGATATTGTTGTTAAGGGATATCATCTTTCATTAAGAAAAAGTGAAGCTGAGCAGATAAATGTAGAGGTGATAGAATGAAAGAAATAAAAGTAGCAGTTGCTGGGAATCCGAACTCAGGTAAATCAACTTTAATAAATGCTATTGCAGGCACAAATCTACAGGTTGGTAACTGGCCTGGAGTCACCGTTGAAAAAAAGACAGCAACTATAAAATTTGATGATCTGACAATTAATCTTGTTGATTTGCCCGGCACATACAGCCTTAGCCCCTATACTCAAGAAGAGATAATTGCAAGAGATTTTCTTGTGAAAGAAAAACCTGATCTTATAATTGATGTAGTTGACTCTACAAATCTTGAAAGAAATCTATATCTTACAATTCAACTTCTTGAGCTTGATATTCCAGTTGTTATAGCTCTGAATATATATGATGAGGCAAAAAAGAAGGGTTATGAAATTGACATAGAAAAATTGGAACAATTACTTGGCGTTAAAGCTATTCCAACAGTGGCAACAAAAAAAGAAGGAATAAAGGAACTTCTTCAGGTTCTTAAAGATTTTGCCAGTGGAATTAATCCCATTGTTCCTAAAAAATTTAATTATGGAGATGTAGAGGAGTCATTAAAAATTGTAGAGACTGCTCTTAAGATAAATGACCCTGGTTTGTTAAACAGATATCCTTCAAGATGGCTTGTTCTTAAATTACTTGAAAATGACGAATTGGTTCTTAAAGAAACAGGGTTAAAGGGAGATGAAAAATTCCTTAAACAGGCCGTATCCCATTTTTTGAAATCCCATGATGAAGATATGGAATCTATAATTGCTGACATAAGATATGGAATTGCCCATGGAGTTACCAGAGATGTTTTAAAGAAGAGAGAGAAAAAACATATTGATTTTACAGAAAAAATTGACAGAATTGTTCTTAATAGATATCTTGGAATACCTATATTTCTTATTGCTATGTGGTTTGTATTCAAGCTTGCCTTTGATTTTTCAGCTCCTTTTAGTGACTGGCTTGATTCTGTAATAAGTGGTCCTGTGACTAAATGGACAACTGTGTTACTTAATGCTGCTAAAAGTCCTGAATGGTTCGTATCCCTTGTTACAGAGGGTATTATTGCAGGAGTTGGAGCTGTCCTTGTTTTTATTCCTGTAATTGCAGTGATGATGTTCATTATTACTTTGCTTGAAGGAAGTGGATACATGGCAAGAGTAGCCTTTATAATGGACAGACTTATGCATTCTATAGGTCTTCATGGAAAATCATTTATTCCTTTAATTCTTGGTTTTGGATGCAATGTTCCATCAATTTATGCAACCCGTGTTCTTGAAACAGAAAGAGACAGAAAACTAACAGCCATGCTTGTGCCACTTATGTCGTGTGGTGCAAGACTTCCTGTTTATGCTATATTCATCGGTGCTTTTTTTGCTAAGAATGCACCTACAGTTCTTTGGTCTCTTTATGTTCTTGGAATTTTCATGGCTATTTTGCTTGGACTTGTTCTCAAAAAAACTCTTTTTAAAGGCTTTGCACCAGTGTTCATAATGGAGTTACCTCCCTATAGAGTTCCTCTTTTCAGAGACCTTATGATTCATACTTGGCAGAAACTAAGACACTTTGTCATAAAGGCGGGAACTTATATTTTTGCTGTATCTGTTATCATGTGGTTTATGCTCAATACACCCTATGGAGTTGAAAAGGAAAACTCAGCTTTAGGAAGAGTCGGAAAGACAATAAGCCCTGTATTTGAACCCCTCGGATTTGGCACATGGGAAGCATCTTCTTCCCTTGTGGCAGGTTTAATTGCAAAAGAAGTAGTAGTAAGTACAATGGCCCAGATATATGGAACAGATAATGGACAAAAAGACAACTCAGAAGGGAAAGAAGGAACAAAAGGCTTTTTGGAAGATTTAAAGAATGTGGCGATTTCCTTCTTTAATGCGGTAGTAGATGCCTTTCAAAACCTTCTTGCAGGATTTGGAATTAAGAGTTTACAGGTAGAGGAAGAAGAGGAAATGACAACTCTTAAGAGTAAACTTCAGGAAATATTTACACCTCTTAATGCCTATGCATTTTTAGTATTTGTTCTACTTTACTGGCCATGTGTTGTTGTAGGTATTGCCATGAGACAGGAATTTGGTTCCTGGAAGTTATACGGTCAGACAATTTTAATTCACTCCATAATAGCTTGGCTTGTTGCTTTTTTAATATATCAAGGTGGCAGGTTTTTGGGTTTTTAGGAGGAGGTAAAATGACCATAATTGATATCATCGTGGCATGGTTAATTTTTTTAGGAGCTATATATCTTTTATACCGATCCCTGTGGAAAATGAAAGGACATTGTTCAGGATGTGCTTCAGGAGCTTGTAGTAAAAAGGGAATAAAGAAGATAACTAATTCCGAAATGCGATTGTATTCAGAGAAAATATCAACCAAAGGAGGTGATGATTATGAGATAAAAAATAATAAATCAAAACTTATTGTAATTTGATTTTTCAAGGTGAAATCAAACATGAGAATTTTGGATTCTCTTATTAAGAGCTAAAAGGGAGGGAAGAAAAATGAGGTTTAGTTTTGAGAATATTAAATTATTTATTGTATTTTCAATTTTAGCTATCATTTTTTTATCGGCTTCGGAATCATTTTCCGATGAGGTAACCTATAGAAAACACATTAAGCCTTTATTTGATTCAAAATGTTTAAGTTGTCATGGCCCAGACACACCCGAGTACTATGGCTTTAAGGAAGAAAAAGATAAATGGATTTCTATGGGAAAAGGTCCAAGAATGGATACTTACAGTCATTTAATTTTTTATACTGCTTGGCCTGATACAGGTGCTTTGATGAGAAGGCTTGATGACGGAAAAACTGCTGGTAAACAAGGCAATATGTATCAATATCTTGGTTCAAATGAAGAAGAAAGACAGAAAAATCTTAAGCTATTCAAAGAATGGGTCGGTAACTGGACGCTTAAGAGATGGAAAGAGATAACGAAGGAAGACATGGAAGGAATTAAAGTTAAATATTGAAAGTAAAAAGAGGGGCAGATTATTACCTGCCTCTCTTTTTTAAAAACTTGAAGGAGGCTATTTTTTAAAATTAAGTTAAAACAGTAGAGGCTTTAAAAAATCCAATAGGTAGTCTATATAAATTTTTCATGTTATAATTAAAATGTGAACGGACAAACAAAATTAGAATTAACTGAAAATCTTGAAGATTATCTATTCGATATCTTTGAAATTTTAAAAGAAGCGCCTGTTGTAAGGATAAAGGATATTGCTAAAAGACGGGGAGTGAAGCTTTCCAGTGTAGTGGTTGCTGTAAAAAGTCTTGCAGAAAAGGGGCTTATTAATTATCAGAAATATGAATACATCACATTGACAGAAAAAGGACTTGAAATAGCTCAAAAAATTGAAAATAGAAAAAAAATTCTTTATAAATTTTTAAGGGAGATTTTGAAGGTAAGTGAACAATCGGCAATGAGAGATGTTCACAAAATGGAACATGACCTATCAGAGGAGACAATAAACAGGATAATAGAATTCACAAGAGGATTTAAGAACGCATCTTCTTAAATCTCCTGTGAAACCAATAATACTGTTCTGGGTGAAGTTTTATTAAGTTTTCAAGTATTGAGTTATAATTTTCAATCATTTTTATTGTGGAGCTAAAGGAATTAGAGCCTTCCATTTCTATCTGCTCAAAAATTTTTATTTTGTGTCCGTCCTTTTCTCTTACAATGAATGCAGGAATAACAGGAGAGCCCTTTCTTAAGGCAATTACAAAGGCACCTTTTTGACATTGAACATACTTACCAAAGAATTTCGCATAAATTCCGGGTCTTGCTTGATCAGCAAGTATAAAAACTATCATATTTTTATTTAATGCTTTAATAATCTCTTTTGGAACCTCTCTGTCAGAGCGAAAAGGGATTGGATAGATTTTATAGGAGCTAATCAGGTTAAAGAGAAATCCCTTAGGTAAATACTTTCCTTCTTTGAAAAGAACTGCCACAGGATAACCTTTTTCAGCAAGCCATGCAAGCATTACAGGAATGTTTCCAATGTGTCCACTTAATGCAATAACTCCTTTACCTTCTTTTAATGCATTGTCAAGATGAGTAAGTCCTTCAGCTAATGCCCAGGGGCTTAATTTTTCTTCTTTTTTGATAATTAAGGCAATCTCAAGAGTAATTAAAATAACTTCCTGAATAAATCTTTTTAGAATTTTTTTAACTTCCTTTTCAGTGTATTGACTTCCGAAAGCGATTTTTAAATTTTCCAAAGCAATATGCTTTCTTGACCATGGAATTAAGTAAAGAAGGCTTCCTATGAATTTTGCAACATTAGGGAGATGCTTTTTTTTTAAGACTTTTCCAAGTCCAAAAAAAATTTTAATCCCACCTTTGAAAATTATATGTTTTAGAAAAGATTTCATCGCAAGCTTAAAAAATAATTATAATATTACTATGCAACAATTACAAGAATTAAAAAAGATTGAAGATCCAGTTAAGAAAAAAGCATATTTTATGGCTTTGCTGTCAGAAGAGTTTAGGAAAAGAGGAGCAAAAGAGCCGATAATTGTTGGAGGATTAGCAGTTGAAATATATACTCAAGGAAGTTACACTACAGGAGATATTGATATCAAGGCAGACATTACATTACTTGAAGAAATATTAAAGAATTGGGGCTTTAAAAAAACTGGAAGGGTTTGGTTAAATGATTATTTGGATATTTATATAGATTGGCTTGGAAGTAGCCTTGAAGAAGGGGAGGAAGCAGAAAAGAGAGTAAATGCAGTTTTAATAGATGAAAATCTTAATGTTAAAATTATTTCTATTGAGGATTTGATAATTGATAGACTTAATGCTTATAAGTGGTGGAAGGATGAGGATAGTTTTTTGTGGGCAAAGATTCTATTAAAGATTAAAGAAAGGATGGAAGAACAGATTGATTTAGAATATTTAAAAAAAAGAGCAAAAAAAGAGCAAATAGAAGATATAGTTGAGAAATTATTGAAAAAATGAGTGAGTATAGATATGAAGATTTAAAGAGAGTTTCAAAGTTAGTTAAAAAAGAACTAATAAATGAGGGTCAAATTATAAAAAAAATAAGGCGCAAGCCAAGAGATGAAGAAAAAACAAAACTTTTATATGAAATAGCATTAAATAGACTCAAAAAATATCCTCCCAAAAAAAAGAACAATTTTATAATTCTGCCCTATTTTTATGACAAAAAGTAGGATTTTTTGTTGTTCTAAATCTATGATAGAGAAAAGACTACCTTTCGCTCATGGAAGTTTTCAACACCTAAAATTGCCATTAAACATACAAACAAGTGAGTCTCCTTTTGAAGATTTTAATTTTAAGGGTAATATAAAATATCATCCAATAGGTGAAATAAAAAAATAAAAGAGGCTCACATATATGATTAAAACAAAATACACTTACTGTGAGTTTAGGCGACGATGTGCAAGATTGTGTGTTTAAGATATAGAAAAATCAATAAGGTAGTAGAAGTAGAAATAGATGGGTATTGTTTTTTTGGGGGTAAAAATTGTAAAAAAACAGTTAGAGAAGGATGGAATGGAGGGCAGAAATGGAGGGAAAAGATAGGTAAATGAAAAAATTTAGATAAAAATTCCCTCTTAAGAGGACTCTTAGAGTCAAAAAATCACTCTTTGAATTTTCTATCGACAATTTTAGGATATATATTGGTGAAAAATTAAGAATTAAAAGAATGGTATAATAATAACCTGTGCGATTGCTAAAGAGATTATATGGTTGGGTTTTAAATTGGGCAAATACACCCTACGGAACTCCTGCACTCTTCGTGCTTGCATTCACAGAGGCATCCTTTTTCCCTGTTCCACCTGATGTGCTTCTAATTTCTCTTGGGCTATCAAAACCAAAGAACGCTTTTTATTATGCCACAATTTGCACAATAGGTTCAGTGCTTGGAGGCATTTTTGGTTATTTTTTAGGACTAAATTTCTGGGAATTAGCAAAGAATATACTGTTTTTTTACATTGATTATGATAAATTTATTATGGTAAAAAATTATTTCATAAAATATGAAGCATGGGCTATAGGTATTGCAGGTTTTACTCCAATTCCATATAAAGTTTTCACCATATTGGCAGGTTTTTTTCAGTCAAATTTTTTAATATTTGTTTTCATGTCAGTAATCAGCCGAGGTGCAAGATTTTTTATTTTGTCATCTTTAATTTATAAATTCGGATTTCCTATTCGAGCTTTCATAGATAAATATTTTAATTTGTTAACTTGGATATTTATAGTTGTTGTTATTTGTGTCTTTTTACTGGTCAAATATATTTTTTAATAATCAATTCGATTAATGTATAATTTGTTTTTATGTCTATCTCTCAACAAAATAAATCTTACTGAAATTACCGATAGAAATTTCAGAGGAACACCTTTCAGCTTCGAAATAAGTATAAAAGAAATGTTAAAATAAAAAATTAACCATTGAAATAGGAGGTGGGAAATGAAATATGTAAAAGGACTTAAATGCAGAGAATGCGCAAGAGAGTATCCAGTAGAGCCTATATATGTGTGTGAATTCTGCTTTGGTCCTCTTGAAGCAGTCTATGACTATGCAAAGATAAAGAAAGCCTTATCAAGAAGAACTATAGAGAGAAGACCAAAAACATTATGGAGATATAAAGAGCTTTTACCAATAGATGGTGAACCACAGGTTGGACTTAATTCTGGTTATACACCTTTGGTGGAAGCTAAAAATCTTGCAAGATATCTTGGAGTAAAAGAACTTTACATAAAAGATGACACAGTTGCCCATCCTACACTTTCATTTAAAGATAGAGTAGTTGCTGTTGCACTTACAAAGGCAAAGGAGTTTGGCTTTGACACAGCTGCCTGTGCATCTACTGGAAATCTCGCCCATGCTGTATCAGCTCATGGTGCAAAGGCAGGATTTAAGAGATTTATTTTTATTCCTGCCACATTGGAACAAAGCAAAATTGTTGCTTCTATCGTTTATGAACCAAATCTCGTTGCTGTTGATGGTAATTATGACGATGTAAACAGACTTTGCAGTGAAATTGCAAACAAGTATAGATGGGCTTTTGTGAATATAAATATTAGACCCTTTTATGCAGAAGGTTCAAAAACAATTGGATTTGAAATAGTTGAACAGCTTGGTTGGAAAGCTCCAGACAGTATTGTTGTTCCCTGCGCAAGTGGTTCACTTCTTACAAAGGTGTGGAAAGCCCTTAAGGAATTTAAGGAACTTGGTATATTAAAAGAATTGGAAACAAAAATATACGGAGCTCAGGCAACTGGATGTTCTCCAATTTCTACAGCATTCAAACAGGGAACAGATGTAATAAGACCTGTTAAACCTAACACCATAGCAAAGTCTCTCGCTATAGGAAATCCTGCTGATGGATTTTATGCTTTGCAGGCAGTAAAAGAAAGTGGTGGTGCAATGGAGGATGTCTCTGATGATGAGATAGTTGAGGCAATAAAGCTTCTTTCAAAAACTGAAGGAATATTTGCAGAGACAGCAGGAGGAGTTACCCTTGCCTGTTACATTAAACTTTTAAAAGAAGGCAAAATTGACAAAAAGGATTGCACGGTTCTGTGCATAACTGGCAATGGACTTAAAACAGCAGAGGTTTTAAACGGCAAGACAGCAGAAGTTTACCATATTAAACCAAATCTTGCTTCCTTTGAAGAAGCTTTGAAAAGAATTAATGATAAGGGGAGGTAAAAAATGGCAGTAAAAGTTTTGATTCCAACACCACTTCAAAAACTAACAGATGGTAAAGATGTGGTGGAAGCACCGGCAGGAAAAATTATAGATATAATCAATGCCCTTGATAAAAAATATCCAGGGCTTGCAGAAAGACTCTGTCAGGATGGTAAGATAAGAAGGTTTATTAATGTTTATCTTAATGAAGAAGATATAAGATTCCTTCAAGGAGAGGAAACACTGGTAAAGGATGGTGATGAAGTTTCAATTGTTCCTGCCATAGCAGGAGGGAATTTTTAAGGAGGATTTTATGGGTGAGATTAAAAAATTAAGGGTAAGGCTCACCTTTCCGCAGGAATTAATTAAAGAGCCTGTACTGTTTAGAATGGCAAAAAAATACGATGTCATGCCAAATATTCGTAGAGCAAGAGTAACTGATACCTTTGGTGAGATGATTCTTGAACTTGAAGGACTTGAAGAAAATCTTCAACAAGGCATTGACTCCCTAAGACAGCAGGGGGTTGTAGTTGAACTAATAGAAGGAGATATTATTGAATAGCCATGAATGCAAAATCGCCCTGGAAAGGAATTATAAGAGAGTATTACGAGTTTTTTCCTGTAACCGAAAAAACTCCTATTGTAACTCTTTTAGAGGGTAATACCCCTCTTGTAAAGGTAAACAATCTTACCAATGCACTAAATATTGATTTAGAGCTTTATCTTAAGTTTGATGGAGCAAATCCTACAGGTTCCTTTAAAGACAGAGGAATGACCCTTGCCATATCAAAGGCATTAGAAGAGGGTTCTCGTGCTGTAATCTGTGCATCAACGGGAAATACCTCTGCTTCAGCTTCAGCCTATGCTGCACGAGCTGGAATAAAGGCAATTGTTCTTATTCCAGAGGGTAAAATTGCCACTGGAAAACTTGTTCAGGCAATGATTCATGGAGCAGTGGTTATTCAGATTAAAGGAAATTTTGATCAGGCTTTAAATATTGTAAGAGCAATTGTTAAAGAATACCCGATTACTCTTGTTAATTCAATAAATCCATACAGAATTGAAGGACAGAAGTCAGCAGCCTTTGAAGTTTGTGATCAGCTTGGGCAGTCTCCTGATTATCATGTCCTACCTGTTGGAAATGCTGGAAATATTTCAGCTTACTGGAAGGGATACAAGGAATATAAAGAAAAAGGAAGAATCTCTGAGCTTCCTAAAATGCTCGGGTTTCAGGCATCAGGAGCAGCTCCAATTGTTCTTGGTAGACCTGTTGAAAAACCTGAAACAATTGCCACAGCAATAAGAATCGGGAATCCTGCAAGCTGGGCAACCGCTTTACAGGCAAGAGATGAATCTGGTGGAAAAATAGACATAGTCACTGATGAAGAAATACTTAAAGCTTATAAAATGATTGCCTCCTATGAAGGAATATTTTGCGAGCCAGCAAGTGCAGCCACTGTTGCTGGTGTTATAAAGCTTTACAATGAGGGATATTTTAAAAAAGGTTCAACTGTAGTTTGCACCCTTACAGGGAATGGGCTTAAAGATCCTGATACAGTCTTCAAAGTAGCTGATGAACCTCGTGTCTTGCCAGCAGATTTAGACAGTGTAAGAGCTTTTGTGGAGAAACTTTTATGAAATATATTGTTATAGTTCCTGATGGCGCAGCGGATTATCCTTTAGAAGAACTTGGAGGGCTTACACCTCTTCAAGTTGCTAAAACTCCAAACATGGATTTTCTTTCTTCAAAGGGAATAGCAGGTTATGTAAAAAATATTCCTCAGGGATTTTCTCCAGGAAGTGATGTAGCAAATTTGAGTATTCTTGGCTATGATCCGAGAGTTTATTATACTGGAAGAGCTCCACTTGAAGCTGTGAGTATGGGATTAAATTTGTCTAAAGATGATGTGGCATACAGGTGCAATCTCGTAACATTAAAAATCTTAGATAAAAAAAGAATTTTAATGGAAGATTACTCAGCTGGGCATATTACTTCTGAAGAAGCAAAAATTCTTATTGAGGAAGTAAACTCAAAACTTGGCAATGACCAATTAAAGTTTTATCCGGGAATAAGTTATAGACACATAATGTTATGGAAAGGTGGTTCTGAAGATGTGGAATGCACTCCACCCCATGACATTACAGGAAAAGAAATATCTATGTATCTTCCAATAGGGAAAAATTCACAAATTCTGACAGAGCTTATTTTTAAGTCAATAGATATTCTCAAAGATCATCCAGTTAATAAAAAAAGAATTTCAGAAGGTAAAAAACCTGCAAACAGTATATGGCTCTGGGGACAGGGTAAAACTCCCTCTTTGCCAACATTTAAAGAAAAATATGGAGTTTCAGGTGCTTTAATTTCTGCTGTAGACCTTACAAAGGGGCTTGGAATTTTGGCAGGATTTCACATAATAAATGTTCCAGGTGCAACAGGCTGGATAGATACAAACTATGCTGGCAAGGCTGAGTATGCTTTGAATGCCTTAGAAAGAGTTGATTTTGTTTATATTCATATTGAAGCACCCGATGAGGCTGGACATCAGGGAGATTATAAACTGAAAATTAAAGCCCTTGAGGACATTGACAGCATTGTTGTTAAAAGGATTCTTGATGGGGCTTCAAAAAGATTTAAGGAATTTAAAATTCTTCTTCTTCCAGATCATCCAACTCCAGTAAAAGTAAAAACTCATACTGCTGAGCCAGTTCCCTTTGTAATTTATGATAGTAGAAAAGAATACTCAAAAAATAGAAAATTTTCAGAGGAAATTATTACTTCTCCTGATATTCAAATAGAAGAGGGTTTTAAACTTATGGATTTATTCATTTACAAAGATGCCTAATTTTTTAGATACTCTTTTGCGCATTATTCATTCTAAAAACATCCCTGTTAAGATAAATTTTACCAACAATCATCAAAGCAATATCAATAAAAAAGGAGTGAAGTAAAATGATACCAATAAGGGATTGTCTTCCAAGAAGATATACTCCCTATATGACATGGCTTATTATTGCTTTAAATTCAATAATTTTTATTTTTGAACTAATGTTGACACCAGAAGATTTAGATTATTTATTTCATATTTTTGGTTTAATTCCTGCAAAATACATGCTTGTAAGCTCCCTTCCCATTGACCCCTTTTACTATCTTCCTTTTTTGACAAGTATGTTTCTTCATGGTGGCTGGTTTCATTTAATAAGTAATATGTGGATCATGTTTATTTTTGCTGATAATGTGGAAGACAAGATGGGTTCATTTAGATTTTTAATTTTTTATTTGCTTTGCGGATTTGGTGCAAGCTGGATTCACTGTCTTATAAATCCAAGCTCAATGATTCCCACAGTTGGAGCCTCTGGAGCAATATCAGGAGTTTTAGGTGCCTATATGATAATGTTTCCCCATGCAAGAGTAATAACTCTTTTTCCCATTCTTTTTTTCCCATTCTTTTTTTCCCTTCCTGCCATTTTTTATATTTTAATGTGGTTTTTTATTCAACTTTTTTCAGGACTTGGTTCTCTTCTCTCCCCAACTGATGTAGGAGGAGTTGCCTGGTGGGCTCATATAGGAGGTTTTGTTTTCGGAATAATTTTACATCGAATATTCGTTATCAAAAAGAGACTCCGTATTTATGATGATCAGTTTGACTATTACTGCGCATGGGGAAGATTTTTATAATTAAATATGGGTGTTTGTAAAATATGTAATGAATCTTCTTCTTACATTGCTAAATATCCAGGGGTTTGTTTAAGTTGTATTAGAAAATATCCGGAAGAAGCTATAGAAGTATCATCAGAATCTCATAAAGAAAGTAGACTTGCTTATGGATTACCTCCATTTCCACCAAAGGCAGAGACAGGAATTCAATGTAAAATATGCGTAAATGAATGTAAGATTCCATCTGGTGAATATGGATACTGCGGATTAAGAAAAAATGAAAATGGGAAATTGATTGTACCTCCATATGGCTATGGAAAACTTAGCTGGTATCTTGATCCTCTTCCAACAAACTGTGTTGCAGATTGGGTTTGCCCAGCAGGAACTGGCTCTGGATATCCAGATTTTGCTTATACCAAAGGAGCTGAATACGGATATTATAATCTTGCAGTATTTTTTCATGCCTGCTCTTTTAATTGCCTTTATTGTCAAAACTGGCACTTTAAAGAAGAGACCTTTAAGTCAAGAATAAGAACAGTTGATGAATTATTGAAAAGCATTACTCCAGCTGTATCCTGCATATGCTACTTTGGTGGAGATCCTTCACCACAAATAGTTTTTGCCCTTGAGGCATCCCGAAGAGCTATCAGAGAAAAAAAGGAGAAAATATTAAGAATATGCTGGGAAACAAATGGATCAGTTCATAAAGCTTATCTTGAAAAGATGATTGAATTGAGCCTTATTTCTGGTGGATGTATCAAATTTGATATTAAAGCATGGGATGAGCCTCTTCATATTGCATTAACAGGAGTTTCAAACAGGAGAACTCTGGAGAATTTTGCCTATGTAGCAAAGTTTTTTGACAAAAGACCATCTCCGCCACTTCTTATTGCAAGCACTCTTTTAGTCCCTGGATATATAGATTCCGAAGAAGTAAGCAAAATCGCTAATTTTATTGCCTCATTGAATCCTAAAATTCCCTATCGTTTACTTGCCTTTTATCCCCATTTTTATATGAGTGATCTACCTCTTACATCAAAAAAATTAGCTGAAGATTGCCATGAGGCTTCTTTAAAAGCAGGACTGAAAAATGTTTCAATTGGAAATATCCATTTGATAAGATGCAAAAATTAAACTCCTTTCTTAAAAAATAAGATAAGTATAACCTAAAATTGCCGATACAGAATAAAAGCAATATTTCGTTTATGCAGTCATTCCGAGGGGTTCAATACCCTAAGGAATCTCTCATTAAAGAATCTATCTGATGAAAAATGAGGAGATTCCTCAGTCGCTCATACTCCTTCGGAATGACAAAATCAGTGTTTTTCTATCGGCAATTTTAAGGTATAAAATTTGTATATTTTTGATATAAAATAGTTACCATGAATACAAATCTTAGAGTACGCACATGAGAGGCAGTAAAAAATGATTTTAATCTGCGGTGCTGGAATAACAGGGCTTACAATAGCTAAGGAGATTCTTAATTTAGGAATAAAAGATATTGTAATTTTTGATAAAGAGCCTGATTTGGGCAAACATGCCTCTGGAAGAAACAGTGGGGTACTACATGCAGGAATTTATTATACTCCTGAAACACTTAAAGCAAGGTTTTGTTTAAAAGGTAATCAGCTTATGAAGCAGTATTGCAAAGAAAGAGGACTCACCCTAATTGAATCTGGTAAGGTCATTGTTACAAAAAAGGAAACAGAATTGCCAGTACTTTATGAGCTTTACAAAAGGGCAAAACAAAATGGTGCAGAGGTAGAACTTGTTGACAGTAAAACTTTAAAAGAAATAGAACCATATGCAAAAACATATGAAAAAGCCCTTTATAGTCCTTTAACTGCAATTATTAATCCAAGAGAAATTCTAATTTCCCTTGAAAATGAACTTAAAGAGGCAGGTATAAAAATTTTAAAGGGGGTAAGTTTTAAAAAATTTATTAATTCAAATAACATAGAAACATTTCAAGGAAAAATTCAATTTGAATATTTCATAAATTCAGCAGGTGCCTATGCAGATAAAATAGCTCATAGTTTTGGCTTAGGGCTAAATTACAGAATTTTGCCCTTTAAAGGATTGTATAAAAAGCTTAGGAAAGAAAAAAACTTTCTTGTAAAAGGAAATATATATCCTGTGCCAGATATAAGAAACCCCTTTTTAGGTGTACATTTTACTAAAATTTATGATGGAACAGTTTATGTTGGTCCAACTGCAACACCTGCCTTAGGAAGAGAAAATTACAAAATGTTTGACAATTTAGGATTGGAGAGTTTACAAATTCTTTGGAGAGATTTTTTACTTTTTATGAGTAATGAGAAATTTAGAAATAATGCCTTTTCGGAGATAAGAAAGTATTCAGCGAAAAAATTTTACGATGATATTAAGGATATGCTTGAAAATATAACCATTGATGACCTTTTACCGTCTTCTAAAGTAGGTATTAGACCTCAACTAATTGATATAAAGAAAAAGGAACTTGTTATGGATTTTGTAGTTTTAAAGGAGTCTAAAACAATACACATTCTCAATGCAATATCGCCAGCCTTTACTTCTGCCTTTGCCTTTGCAGAGTTTATTGTAAAAGAATACTTTATGGAGAAAAAATAATGGTTAACTGGGCAGAGGAACTTAAAAGAGAGTCTTTTTCTCATAAACCAAAGGAATTAAAATTAATTCAGACCCATATTTCCTATGTTTTCTTAGCTGATGATTTAGTTTACAAAATTAAAAAGCCTGTGAACTTTGGATTTCTTGATTTCACAACCCTTGAACTAAGACGCTTTTACTGTGAAAAAGAGGTGGAGCTAAACAGAAGATTCTGTCCTGAAGTATATCTTGGAGTAGTCCCAATTTCTCTGACTAAGGATGGATATAAAGTTGAAAACAGTGAAAATCCAGTTGAATATGCTGTAAAAATGAAAAGGCTTCCTGAGGATGGCATGATGCAAAAAATTTTAAAAAACAGAGCTTTAACAGAGAAACATATTGATTTAATTGTGGATTTACTCGTTCCTTTTTATAAGTCTGTCAGAACAGGTAAAGGAGTAAATCAGTTTGGCTCTATTGATACGGTTTCTTTTAATACAGAAGAAAATTTTACCCAGACAGAAGGCTTTGTGGGAAAAGCTTTAAATAAATGGAGATATAATCATATCATTAATTGGACAAGAAATTTTATAAAAGAAAATACCTCTCTTTTTGAGAAACGAATCAAAGAAGGCTTTATTCGTGAAGGTCATGGAGATCTCTACTCTGCCAATATATGCTTTGATGATTTAAAAAAAGTTTATATCTATGATTGCATAGAGTTTAATGAGAGATTTCGCTGTCAGGATATTGCCTCTGATATAGCCTTTTTGAGTATGGACTTAGATTTTCATGATTATGAGGCTCTTTCAAAATATTTTGTGGAAAAATATGTTGAAAAATCAGATGACAGGGACTTATTGAAGCTTCTTAATTTTTACAAATGCTACCGTGCCTATGTAAGAGGTAAAATTGGATGCTTTACTTCAATGGATAAAGCTTTTACAGAAGAACAACGAGCGGAAGCTTTAAAAAATGCGCAAAAGTATTTTGACCTTGCTTATATTTATGCAGAAGGTGTTCCAAAGCTTTTTGTAGTATTTGGACTTTCTGGAACAGGTAAATCAACCCTTGCAAGAGCATTAAGTGAAATAACTCTTTCAGAATGGCTCCCTTCAGATATAGTAAGAAAAAATCTTGTTGGGATTGCTCCAACAGAACATCGTTATGAACCCTTTGAAAAGGGAATTTATAGTAAAGAATATACAGAAAAAACTTATAAAAAAATGATAGAGATTGCAAAAGAGACATTAAAAAAAGGCAGAGATGTAGTTTTAGATGCTACATTTAGAGAAAGAGTCTATCGGGATATTGTTCAGAAGGAACTTAGATTTGCAGATATTTACTGGATATGGTGTACTGCACCTGATAGTGTTGTAAAGGAGAGATTTATGAGGAGGAAAGATACACAGGATATTTCTGATGCCCGATGGGAGATTTACTTAGCCCAGAAGGAAAATTTTGAATCACCAACCGAAATCCCTGAACAAAAACTTATAAATATTAAAACAGTAGAGGAGGTAGAGAAGCTTTTAGAGAAGATTTTGAGAAAGATAAAATAAAAATTTTAAAATTCTTCAAAATAATCTTCATCAATTTTTAAAATTTCATAAATTCTAAAGGGCTTAACTCCAATTTTAAACTTTATCATATAATCAACCAACTTATCACCATCAATTAGAATAATTTTAATATCAGAAAGAGATTTTGCGTATTCTAATGATTCATTAGTAAATTGTGAAGTAGTTATAAAGACTCCTTTTTTGCCTTTACCATGAATGGCACCAACAAATGCTTGAAGTTCTTTCCTGCCAAATGAACCACTTGTCCATTGTTTAGCCTGAATATATACATTATCTAAACCTAGAATATCTTGTTTAATAATTCCATCAATTCCTCCATCATGACTTTTACCAATATGCTGACTTGCCTCTTCAAAAGAACCACCATATCCCATTTTTAATAAAATATCAATTACAACCTTTTCAAACTGTTCTGGAGTGAGTGATACAATTTTATTTTTTAACTCATCTTTGACAAGATTGTTAATTTCCTCTACTTTTAAGGATATTATTTCTTCTGGAGATTGTGTTTCTATTGATGTTCTTTTCTCAACTTGCATTTTATTTGAGGTTTTTTCAGATTTTTCTCTCCATTCTCTGAACTCATCATATTTCACGAGATCTTCATAATCTATTTTCTCTGGTTTTTTTTCTAAAATTTCCATCCCTCTTTGCGTGATTTTTATAAATCCTCTTTTAGGAATATCCAAAAGTCTTGCTTTTTTAGGTATGTTTTTGCCCAGTTGACTCGACCATAAAAAATTGATTGAGTACCACTCGGTACTTTTCTCCCTCTTTCTTCTTGAGTAAGTTTGAAATAGTCAGCCAACTGATTTACCAATTCACTAAAAGGTCTTTCATTTCCATCACCAAGTAATCTTAATAAAGGTAACATTATATTTTCATAAGTGGGTATCATATCATTTTTAGAAATTTTTCAAATTCATTAAGTTATTTTAAACAAATTTCTATTCATGACAATAGTCATAAGATTACTACAATTTCCGATAGAAAAACCGAAATTACCCTTTATTGTCATCAAATATTGTCCTTAGCATAAAAACCCCCCTGATAGTTATGGAATTATTTGGGGTAGTGTCAATAAACCACATATATTTTATGCTTTTTATATGCCATTTAGCCATTTTTATTATCCTTTTCCTCTTTAAATTCAAATAATTTGGGAGTATTAAAAACAAGAGAGAACTTTTTTATTCGCTCTTCTGCTAATTTTACATATTTTTCGTTTATTTCGTATCCAACATAATGTCTCCGGGTTTTAAGTGCTGAAATCGCGGTTTGTCCGCTTCCTATAAATGGGTCTAAGACAATCTCTCCTTCAAAGGTATAAAGTTGAATCAATCTATAAGGCAACTCTAAAGGAAAAGGTGCAGGGTGACCCACTTTTGTGGCTGATTCTGCAGGAAATGTCCATACACTTTTTGTAAATTCAAGAAACTCCTCCTTAGAAATTGTGTTTTTTCTTCCGAGATTTTCCCTTGAAAAACTTCCTTTAGAAAAAACCAATATGTATTCATGAATGTCTCTTAAAGTCGGATTTTTGGCAGAAAGCCAGCTACCCCAAGCAGTAGAAGGACTGCCACTTGATGCCTTATTCCATATGATTTCACCCCGCATTAAAAATCCTAAATCAAGCATATCTTCTATGATAAAAGCATGAAGTGGAATGTATGGTTTTCTTCCAAGATTGGCAATATTGATGCATGCCCTGCCACCCGGAACAAGAACTCTTTTAACCTCGCTCCACACCCTTTTTAAGAATCCTCTATATTCATTCAAGGTAAGATTCTCATCATATTCTTTCCCTACATTATAAGGTGGAGAGGTAACCATGAGATGAATGCTATTATCAGGCAATTCATTCATCTTTTCACTTGATTTACAAAGGATTTTATCTATAAATTCTGGAGGGACTAGATTTTCAACATATTTGACAGGTTCCTCTTTGGGCAAACCTTCGTATAATCTACTTGTATAAAAAGAGGTGGAGTCATGATTGATTCTTCCAGGAGAACCAAAAGTACTTGTTTTTGTTCCGTTTTTTCTTGGAGTATTTCGCATTTAGTCCTCCATCCAAAGGTCAACCCATTTTTTGTATGCGTTTGATTCTATTTCCTTTCTCTGCCAATTAATTTCAATTCTTTTGGTGTCACTATCTTTCACCACTCTAAACAATGCTTCTTTAGTTATTTCGACACCTCTTGGATTTGTTCCGGGCTTTGGAAGTCTGATATAATTTTCTCTACCAACTTTATCAAAAAGTTTTCTTTGTACTTCTAAGGGTATATAATAAAATCCTCCTGTACTGTGCCAGTTAATTTGAACAAGTAGAATATCGCAATATGGATAATAGTTATTATGGAATTCTTTTGCTTTATGTGGGTCTACTGTCCATATGAGTTTAACTCCTGCTAACTTTTTACCTGTGATTGTTTTTATAGATATCGGTTTTCCAAATAATTTTACATCTACTTCTGGTTCAGTAATAGGGATTTCAGTTTCTACATTTTCTTTGCCAAATTTATAAATTAGTAACGCTACGATGATTTTTTCACGAAGCGAACCAACTTCCATTCCTGTTTTTCCTGCTCGTGAACTTTCTAATTCTGCAAGTTGAAATAAATATGGTAACCGTCTTTTAATCTTCTCTACAAGTTTTTCATCTTCGAATATTTCTATTAATGGATTAGACATTATTTATACTCTCCACATATTTTTATTATATCTTACTTATGTCCATTTTTGAAGTAATTTTCATTCTTAATCCTTTAATTTTAAAAAATTGTGATCTTGAATATTTTCTTTTAAAGTTATTTAATCGAGACAAAAGATGTAGTGAAAAAATTTTTTTGATTGTCTAATATTCAAACTTTTTATATCAAAGTAAGAATAACAAAAAAATATACTTGAATTATTTTTTTAAGATACCATCTTTTAAATAAAAAGCTTTGACTTTTAAATAAAGCTCGGAAAGTTCTTGTTCGGGATTAGAATCCCAGACAATACCGCAACCTGCGTAGTAGGGAAGAAGATTTTCTTTTCCTACAGCGGTTCTTATTATAACAGAAAGAGTAAAATCAGTTAATTTCTTAAATTGCCGATTAAAGAAAAGTTGTCTTTCCTTCATACTGCCCTTCTGAGAAGTTCGATGCCACGAAGTACCGTCCTGAGCCATTCGACTTTGCTCAGAGCATGCCCTGTAAGAGTTGAAAGGGGCTTTCAGAGCAAACTGAAGTTCGGGTTAGTTTTCCTTTTTCAAGAAAAAGAAGAATATCCCCAGTTCTTTTTGCTGATTGATAATCATGTGTTGCCATTATGATTATTGAATTAAGCCTTTGTTTTAACTGAGTAATTATGTTTTCAATTATTTCCGTGTTTTCCTGATCCACTGAGGCTGTTGGCTCATCAAGAAATAAAAATTCGGGCTCTAAAACAATTGCTCTTGCAATCCCCATTCTTTTTGCTTCTCCGCTAGATAAACTGAGAGCATTTTGCTTCTTTTTATGAAGTAATCCAACAAAATCAAGAGCTTTTTCAACTCGTTCTTTTATTTCTCCTTTATTCATCCCTCTTATTTTTAATCCGTAGGCAACATTTTTAAAAACTGTTGTGTTGAAAATTCCAATATTTGGCAATAGTAGTGTAATCCTTCTTCTTAAATTTAGATTATTCTCAACAACTTTTCCGTCTTCATAATAAATAATTTCACCATCGTCAGGACTTTCTAAAAGTGCGCAAATTCTTAAAAGAGTTGATTTTCCTGAACCATTTGGTCCCATTAAAACATATACTCCGCTTTGTTCAAATGAAAAGGAACAACCATCAAGAACTTTTTTATCTTTGTAAGATTTTTTAATATTTGAAATTATTAAACTTAAAGCCACTGGCTGGACTCCTTTGTTCCTTTTTTCTGAATAGAAAATAAGATAATGTTTATTATGAAAGAAATACAAAGAAGTATTATCCCAAGAGCCATAGCAAGCTCAAAATTGCCTTTGTCTGTTTCAAGGGCAATAGTAGTTGTCATTACACGGGTGTATCCTGCTATATTTCCTCCAACAATAAGTATTGCTCCAACCTCAGCCATTACTCTTCCAAGTGCTGCACAGACTCCAGCCATTATTCCATATCTTGTTTCTCTTATCATTGTCAGAGCTATCTGAAAAGGTGTGGCTCCAAGAGTTTTGGCTGCAAGTTTTACTGTAGGATTTACTTTAACAATTGATGAATGGGTAATTGCTGCCACAATGGGAAATGCGAGAATGCTCTGAGCAATAATCATTGCAGAGGGAGTATAAAGAAGACTTAAAAAACCAAGAGGACCGCTTCTGGAAAGCAAAAGATAGAGAAATAATCCAACAACCACAGGAGGCAACCCCATGAAAGTATTAAGCAATGTTATAATCGCGTTTCTACCAAAAAAATTTTTTAATCCAAGCAATGCACCCGCAGGAAAGCCTGTTAGGGTTGCAATTGCAAGAGCTGTGCCTGAAACTTTGAGAGACAAAAGTATTATCTCTAAAAGTTCTCTATCAAGATGCAGAATAAGATAAAATGCCTGTTTAAAGGATTCTAAAATAGAGTTCATCTTGCATTAGGAATAAAAAGTTGATTTCCGAATTTATCCTTAAAAGATGCTATGGCATTTTGTCCTTCCTTTGAAATTATCCAGTTTACAAACTCCATAGCTTCTTTATATTTTACATGTTTATGCTTTTGCGGATTTACTGCCATAACACCGTATTGATTAAATAGAAAAGGATCTCCCTGAAATAGTATTGTTAGGTCATGCTTATCTTTTATTGCAAGCCATGTTCCTCTGTCAGTAAGTGTATATGCCTGTTTTTCATTTGCAATTCTTAAAGTTTTTTCCATTCCCTGACCTGCTTCAAGATACCATTTTTGTCCCTTTGGTTCAATTTTTGCCCTCTGCCACAATGATAATTCCTTCATATGAGTTCCAGATTTATCTCCCCTTGAAATAAAAAAGCTCTGAGATAAAGCAATTCTTTTAAAGGCATCTACTGATTTTTTAATTTCTTTTATTTTTGCTGGGTCATTTTTAGGTCCTACAATAATAAAATCATTATAACAAACATCATGACGGTTTATAAAATAGCCCTTTTTTAAAGCTTCAAGCTCAAGTTCCTTTGCATGGGCAAAAACAACATCCGCATCTCCTCTTTTACCCATCTCAATTGCTGCACCTGTACCCCTTGCAATAACTTTGACTTTGATACCTGTTTTTTTCTCAAATAATGGTAAAATATGACTGAGTAATCCAGAGTTTTCCACTGAAGTGGTTGTTGCAAGAACAATTACATTTTGCTGAGCTACTGCTGCATTTGCCAAAATAAATAATGAAAATACAATGGCCAGTAAGATTTTCATTTTACTCCTTATTAATTCTCCAGTTTTGTCTCCAACCTGAGTTTACATAATAAGCTTTCCTACTTAATTATTTATTTTTTACTTGAGAATGACAAGGGCTATAAAAAGCTTTAACTTTTAAATAAAGCTCGGAAAGTTCTTGTTCGGGATTAGAATCCCAGACAATACCGCAACCTGCATAGTAAGAAAGATGATTTTCTTTTCCTACCGCGGTTCTTATTAGTACAGAAAGGGTAAAATCTGTTTCATTTTCTACAATCCCTGCACATCCGCAGTAGTATCCACGAGCATGGGGTTCAAGATTATCTATCATCTCTACTGCTTTTCTTTTAGGTGCTCCAGTGACGCTTGCAGGTGGAAAGGTTGCTTTTATTATATCAATAATTGATTTTTCTGAAAATCCTTCAACAGTTGAATACATCTGATAAAGAGTCCTGTATTTTTTTATTTTAAAAAGCTCAGTGACTTTAACACTTCCAATTTGAGCAATCTTTCCAATGTCGTTTCTCATCATGTCTGTTATCATAAGATTTTCTGCTCTGTCCTTTTCACTTAATTTAAGAAAATTTAAATTTTTAGATGTTCCTTTGATGGGTTTACTTTTTAGGATAAAACCTTTTTTCTCAAGGAAAAGCTCCATTGAGCCACTTATAATATAAAATTGATCTAAATCAAGATAGAATCCATAGGGAACAGGCTGATTTGTGTAAAAATTTAAAAATAATGCTAAAGGATCGCCAGAAAGGTAAAAGTCAAATCTGTTGGTTAGGTTTATTTGATAGACAGTTCCTTCCTTTATTAAATTTTTAATTTTTAAGACACCTAATTTAAAATCGCTATTCTTTAATGTTTGACTTTTTAATTTTAAAAATATCGGTGTTTTGTTAACTTCGAAGAGTTTTTTAATTTTTTTAATTTTTATCACTATAATCTTTGGAAATTCTGTTTCTTTTAGATTCAAATTGAGTGTTTCACCAGAAAGGTCAAAGGAAAAAACAACAAAGGATAATGCAGGTATTTCCCCAATATCCAACAAACTATTGTAAAAACTTACACTTTCAATATGAGCCTCATAAAAACCTTTTTTTTTAAACCACTCTCCAGAAAGAATCAAACGCATTTAGATACTATTTTCCTCGTCAATTAATGAGTTTAGATAATTAATAAGATTTTCATCATAGGAAAATTCTTTATCAATTATTTTACATACTGGTAGGACACCAACTAAACTATTTAAAATAAAAATAGCGGAATATCGAAATAAATCCTCAATTTTGATTTTTGCTTCTTTTATCTCAAATTTATCCATGAGTGTCTTTAAAGTTGTTCCAAGTAAAAGTCCACACTCTCTGTAAGGCGTAAAAAACGTATCATCTTTAAAAAGTAAAATATTTGAAGAGGAGCATTCTGTAATTTCATCCCTTTCATTAAGAATAATCGCATCGTCAAATCCGTTTTTAAGAGCTTGTCTTTTTATAAGAATGTTTTGAAGATAATTAATTGTCTTATGATATATAACAGGATCGGAACTATGTCTTTTAATATTTGATATACAAAGTCTTTGAGGTTTTTTTACAGGATTGTATTCCTTTGCAATAATTAAAACCTCTGACTGTTCCGGTGTTGCATAAAAAAGACTTTCTCCCTTTGAAAGAAGACAAAACTTAACATATAAATTTTTTCTATTTTCTGTTTTTTCCTCAATAAAATTACAGAAACTTTCAAAATCTGGACAAGGAATTTGGAAAAATTGAGCTGATGACCTTAGCCTTTCATAATGTCTATAAAGTTTTTTTGTTCTACCACGCCAAAGTATTGTTTCAAAAATTCCTTCTCCATAAAGAAGTGTTCTAAGTTGCATATGTTTATTTTAAATGTTTTTGCCTCACGAGTAAAATTTTTTATAACTTGTCTAAATTTTCTCAAGCTTAATATAATAAAAACATGATTAAAAATACTTTTATACTTCTTGATGGAATTGGAGAAAAAAAGAGAGCGAAGGCTTTGGAGACAAGGAGTTCTTACATGGGAAGACTTTTTTAATTGTGTTGAAGTTTTAGATATAGAATGGGAAAAGAAAAAAAATTATGATGAATTTCTCCGCCGAGCCTATGATGCTTTGCTTTGTAAAGATTGCTATTTTTTTGCCAGAAATTTAAAAAAAAGAGAACATTGGCGACTTTTTGAAGAATTTATATCTGAGGCAGTATGTCTTGACATAGAAACAAGCGGGCTGACACCAGAAAAGGGTGGATATGTTACTGTTGTTGGGTTGTATTCAGTAAATGGATATAAAGCATTGGTTAAAGGAGAAAATCTTACGGAAGAGACACTTCAGGAAGCCATTAACGAACACAAATTTTTAATTACTTTTTATGGTACTATCTTTGACATACCCTTTTTGAAAAAGGAGTTTCCTAACTTAAAGATTGAACACATTCCCCATTTTGATCTCTTTTTTGCAGGTAAAAGATTAGGAATTCAAGGGGGACTGAAAAAACTTGAAACTATGTTTCTGATTGAAAGAGAAGACGAGCTTAAAGGACTTAATGGATATGATGCTGTAAGACTGTGGAAAGCCTATTTAAATGGTAGTATAGATAGTCTTGAACGTTTAATCTCTTATAATAAGGCAGATACGGAAAATTTATTTCATATTGGAAAGATTTTTTATGATATGTTACGAACACAGGTGGGTATTGAAGAGTTTATAAATAATGGAAAATACAGAAGCAGTCAAAAAGTTTCTTAATTATCTTCTTACTGAAAAGGCTCTCTCATTAAACACGGTAAAATCCTATGAGAATGACCTGAAGGCATTTTTAAGATTTCTTAATGAGAAAAATATTTCTGTCTTAAGCTGTAAGAAAAATGATGTCACAAATTATCTTTTAACACTAAAAGAAAAAAGTTATAGTTCTGCCTCTATTGCAAGAGTTCTTTCAACGATAAAACACTTTTTCCGTTTTTTGATTTTTGAAAATCAAATGCTACATGACCCAACAGAAGGGCTTAAATCACCAAAGCTGTGGCTTAGGCTTCCAAAGGCTTTAGAGTTTGACGAGATAAAAAGGCTTCTTTCAGTTATGCTTGAAAGTAAATATTTCTTGAGAGATATTGCAATGCTTGAGCTTATGTACGCAGGTGGATTAAGAGTTAGTGAGCTTGTAAAATTAAAATTAAGTGATATTAATTTTGAGGCAGGATTTATAAGGATTAAAGGTAAAGGGGATAAAGAAAGAGTTGTTCCCATTGCTCAAAGAACTATTGAAAGAATTAAAAATTATTTAATTCATTTAAGACCGAAATTATTAAAAAAGAGAGCTTCTGATTATGTTTTTCTCAATAATCGTGGACAGTCAATGACAAGGCAAAGATTCTGGCAAAACCTCAAAGCAATGGGAAAAATTGCCAATGTGGAGGTTACGCCTCATATGATAAGACACAGTTTCGCAACTCATTTGCTTGAAGGCGGTGCTGACTTAAGAAGTCTTCAGAAAATGCTTGGTCACAGCGATATATCTACTACTCAGATTTACACTAAAGTTTCCATGGATAGACTTAAAAAGGAATATCTTAAACACCATCCAAGAGCAAAGTAAGTGCTATAAATCTTTTTTCAACCAGACAACTCTTTGAGGCAATGGAATTTCAATATTTTCTTCCTTTAATCTTCTGAGGATTCTTTTTCTTATCTCATTTTGAACATTAAACTGATATGATACATCTTCAATGTGACATACAATTGTAAAATCAAGAGAATTCTCTCCAAATCCTGGAATAAATCTTACAACTGGTTCTGGTTCACTGAGAAGCCCTGGAATTTCCGGTACAGCTTTTTTAATCTCTTCAATCAGTATTCTTTCAATTTTTTCAGGATCTTCTGAGTAACTTACGCTTACAGGGATTGGAAGGGACATTCGTTTTTCAGGAAGATGATAGTTTATAACTACACTCTGTGCAAGCATACTATTTGGTATAATAACCATGTTGTTAGGAAGCATTCTAATTCTTGTTGTTCTCCATGATATATCTTCTACATATCCTTCCTGCCCTGTTTCAAGGCGAATAAAATCACCTACTCTTATTGTTTTTTCAGCCATAATATGGATTCCTGCAAAGAGATTTGAGAGTGTGTCTTTGAGTGCCAGAGCAACTGCTAATCCACCAATTCCCATAGCTGTAATTAAAGGAGCAATGGAAATTCCAAAGATATTAAGAATGATTATTATGCCAATTAGATATATAGCTCCCTTTATAATTGTATGAAGAAGTCCTGTTGACTGAACAGCAATTCTTTGATTTTGAATATAGTTACTTAAAAGCCTGCTTACAAGATTAGCCAGTGCAACAGTGACTGAAAAAATTATTAAAACATGGATTGATTTAACAATATAAGTAGAATACTTTATTGGAATCTCCGATGTTTCTACTCCGATATAAAGAGATATTCCTATGCACCATAGAATTGAAGGAAACTTTATTGTGCTTATAATTAGGTTGTCAAGCTCTGTATGGGTTCTTTCTGCCCATCGATGAAGTATATTGAATAAAACAGCTCTTACAATTAAAAGAATAACTAATGTTACAGCTAAGACAAGAAAGGATATTAATACTTTTTCAGCACCCATTGTTCATTAAAGATTATATTTTAGCCATAACTTGTTCTTTTGCTGTCATATTGCTTAATGCTTCATAAACATCTTCAGCTGTTATAATGTTTCCCCCAGGTCTTCCATAGAAATAGACCTCTGACATTCCATTCACAGCAAGTTTAACATCCTCAACCATCTGTCCTGCATTAAACTCAACAACGATAAATCTTTCAATTTCCTGAGCAATCTGTCTTATTAGTTCTTCAGGGAAAGGGAAAAGGGTAACAGGTCTTAAAAGCCCAATTTTAATTCCCTGCTGTCTTAGTTTTTTTATGGCAGAGAGAGCTATTCTTGCAGCAGAACCGAAAGCAACAACAACTACTTCTGAATCATCAATAAAGTATGTTTCGTATTTTACCTCTTTTTCCTTCCACTGTTTATATTTTTCCTGTAACTTCCAATTATGTTTTTCAAGTTCGCCTTCACCCATAAGTAAGGTTCTTATAATGCGAGAAGGTCTTCCCTTTGCACCTGTGAGCGCCCATGAGGATTTATCAAAATTTTTTAACTCAGGCATTCTCTGTATAACTGGCTCCATCATCTGAGCAATCACACCATCACCAAGAATTATAACAGGAGTTCTTAATTCATCAGCCTTTTCAAAAGCAAGAATTGTATAATCCCAGAGTTCCTGAACACTAAAGGGAGCATATACAAGTAAACGGTAGTCTCCATGTCCACCACCTTTTACAGCCTGAAAGTAGTCAGCCTGACTTCCAGATATGTTTCCAAGCCCTGGTCCGCCACGCATCATATTAACAATAACTGCAGGCAATTCAGCAGCTGCAAGATAGGATATTGCTTCTAATTTAAGGCTTATTCCAGGAGAGCTTGATGATGTCATAACTCTTACACCACACGCACTGGCACCATAAATCATATTTATTGCCGCAATTTCACTTTCTGCTTGAATAAAGACTCCACCAACTTCTGGCAACCTCTTTGATAAATATTCAGGGATTTCATTTTGAGGGGTAATGGGGTATCCAGCATAAAATTTTAATCCTGCCTGAACAGCAGCCTCTGCAACGGCTTCATTACCTTTCATTAGAACTTTATTCATTTTTACCTCCGATAGATCTTTTTTCAGAATTTTTTATTTTAACACATTATTGATATAATGAAGTATGAAGTTCAAAATCTACATATTAATCTGTTTTCTATTTTTAATATCTGGATGTGCTACTTTGCCTAAACCTTTAAAGGATATTCCTGCTTTAAGAGATGTGCCATTTTCTATAGTAAAAAACAATCCTGAAAAATACCGTGATGTATCACTTCTGTGGGGTGGAAGGATTACAAATTGTATTAATACTCAAGAGGGAACAGTTTTTGAGATTCTTCATCTTCCCCTTGACAGAGACGGTTATCCTACTGAAACAGATTTATCTGAGGGCAGATTTATAACCACTTCAAAAAACTTTCTTGACTGTGCAGTTTATTCAAAGGGAAGACTTATAACAGTTGTAGGTAAATTCAGGGGTCTTAAAGAAGGTAAAATTGATGAAATGCCATATAAATTCCCTTTTATTGAAGCTCAGGTAACCTATTTATGGAAAAAAAGAGTTCCCTATCATCATCGCTATTACTGGCGGCCATCTCTATGGTTTTGGTATGGTTCACATCCTTGGTATTTTGAATATGGCTATCCTCCCTGGTGGTAGTATTATTTTATGGGTAAGATCAGGATACTTTCAGAAAATCTTATTGGTAAAATAGCAGCTGGAGAAGTAGTAGAAAGACCTGCCTCAGTGGTAAAGGAGCTTGTTGAGAATTCCATAGATGCCAATGCAAAGCAAATTCATGTTTATATAAAAGAATATGGATTAGCACAGATAAAAATAATTGATGACGGAGAGGGCATTTCAAAGGATGATGTTTCTTTGGCTTTTCAAAGGCACGCAACAAGTAAAATAAAAGATGAAAGAGATCTTTTCAAAATTAAAACATTAGGATTTCGAGGAGAAGCTCTCTATTCAATAGCACAGGTAAGCAAATTAAGAATTATTACTCAACAAAAAGATGAGGATATTGGAACAGAAGCCTACATTGTTGGCGGCAAAATAATTGATATAAAACCTGCTTTTTCAAAGGGAACTACAATTGAAGTTACAGATCTTTTTTTTAATACACCAGTTAGAAGGAAATTTCTTAAATCTTCTTTTACTGAGAAAGCACATATTCTTGATACTGTTCAAAACTACTGCCTTGTCTATCCAGAAATTGCCTTTCGTTTATTTATTGATGAACAGGAAGTCTTAAATACTCCTCAAGTAAATTCTAAAAGGGAGAGAATAGCCCAGGTTTTTGGTGCTGAATTTTTAGATATGCTTAAATTTAAAACAATTTCCGAAGATAATTATAAAATTGAATTATTCTTAGGAATCGAAGACCTTTCAAGAAGTAGGCGATCAAAACAGCTTATTTTTATAAATAAAAGACCTGTAAAAGAATCTTCAATTGCAGGAACTTTATACAAGGCTTTGCAAATTAACCACAATCATCCCCAGTTTTTTATTTTTATAACTATGCCTTCCGAAGAGGTTGATTTTAATGTTCATCCAACAAAGAAAGAAGTAAGATTTCAGAAACCTCAAATAATTCATCAGCTTATTTTTAAAATGTTAAATTCAGATTCTAAACCTTTAATTTTGTCAGAATCTAAGGAAGAATGGAAAATAGATTCAAATCCATCTTATGTAATGCAGGGTTATGTGTTTGAAAAGGAGACTTCTGCTTTATGGCAAGAAAATTTAGAGTTTTTCCCTCTGGATAATGCAATTGTTGCTATAAAGAAGTATGATGGAGTACTGTTTCTTGACTATCATGCTGCCCATGAAAGAGTTAATTTTGAAAAAATTTTAAATAAAATGGATGAGCAAATTGTTAGATTAGTTTTTCCACACATTATTCAATTAGATTCAAAGGATTATATTGTAATAAAAGAGAACCTTCAAATTCTTAATGAACTTGGAATAGAAACTGAGGATTTTGGAAAAAACTCAATAATAATTAGAGCAATTCCAGATATTCTTAAAAATGCAGATCTTGCAGGAATAATTGAAAGCATTGCTGTAACTCTTAAGGAAGAGACAAGTAAGCCAGATTTTATTGATATTAAAAGAAAAATATCTGCCACTGTTGCATGCCATATTTCTCTAAGAGCAAATAACAGGATAAATGCCTATGAAATTATATCTTTGCTAAAGGAACTTGAAAAAACTTCTGATCCAGAACATTGTCCCCATGGAAGACCATTAAAAAAGTTTTTTTCAAAGGATGAGATTAAAAAGTGGTTTCATAGGTAATCTATTTTTTGGTATAATTAAACCTAATTATGAGCAATAGAAAAATTCCAAAAGTTATGTCTACTCAGCATCCGGACAATGTCTCTATTCCCTTTTTTGCAGAGACATCAGATATGTCAGGAGAAGATGAGATTCAAGAAGCCTATTATGCCTTTTCCCATCTTGGATGCTGTGAACAAATGTGGGACAGCGAAGGAAAAGAAGTTGACAATTATGTTGTAAAAAAACTTTTTACTAAGTATCCTTATTTTTTTAAACAAAGAAGACTTGGAAGAGATGTTTTTCTTACTTTAAGAGTTCCCAATCCTGCTGTTGAAAAGGAAGAAGCAAAAATTCTTTTAGAAACATTAGAAAGCATTCCCCGGTCTTTTGATGTGGCAAAAATTTTTTATGAAGATGAAACTTATCCTCCTGTTTTTGAAGTAATTTTGCCTCTTACAACTTCAGCTATAGAATTAGACAGGATTTATTACTTTTACAAAAACTTTCTTTACGAAAGGCAGTTTAAAAAATTGTATGACAATGATATAACACTGGCTGAATGGATAGGAAAATTTTTACCAGAAGAAATAAATATAATTCCTCTTTTTGAAGATGTTCCATCAATGTTAAGTTGTGATAAAATTGTTTCTGAGTATTTAAATAATAAAAGCTTGAGTCATATAAGAGTTTTTTTAGCTCGTTCTGATCCTGCTATGAATTACGGAGTAATAAGTGCTATTCTTGCTAATAAAATTGCATTAAAAAAATTAGAAATGCTATCTAAAGAAAAAGAAATAGATATATATCCAATTTTGGGAGCAGGATCTCCGCCTTTTAGAGGGAATTTGACTCCCTATACAGTTGAAAAAGTTTTATCAGAATACTCCTCTGTGGAAACTTTTACAGTTCAGTCAGCCTTTAAATACGATAATCCCGTTGAACATGTTATAGAGGCAATAAGAAAAATTAAAAATTTTGTAAGAATTCCTCTAAAAGATTTTGATGAAAAATTGGCAAAATCTTTTATTGAAAAAACTTCGGAACAATATAGAAAAGAAGTTGAATATCTTGCTCCTCTGATTAATGAAGTTTCTAAATATGTACCAAAGCGAAGAATGAGAAAATTACATGTAGGACTTTTTGGATATGCAAGAAGCATAGGAAGTGTAAGGCTTCCGAGGGTTATATCTTTTTGTTGTGCCTCTTACTCAATAGGACTTCCTCCAGAATTATTAGGATTAAGCATTTTAAATAAAGAAGATCTTAAAGAAATCAAGAGTATTTACAAAAACATTGAATTTGATCTCTCAATAGCTATGCGGTATTTTAATCCTAAGTGCATTGAAATTTTACCTTTAGATTTAAAAGAAAATATCATAAGCTCTATAGAATTGATTAACTCATTAAACATTTCCTATGAGCCTGATTTAAATCACAGAGAAAAAACTACACAGATTATAAAAATCATTAAAAATGGTTTCAATCAATCTATTACCGATCTTCTCACAGAGGCAGCTTATATAAGAAGATTTCTTGGTTAAAATTTCCCGTTGCATTAGAAATTATATTTTTCTTATCATATATAGATGTCAAAATTATATCTTTCTGGGAATGAGGCAATTGCCTACGGATTAATTCATGCTGGAGTAAGATTTATCACGGGATATCCTGGAACTCCTTCAAGTGAAATTATCCCTACCGCTCAAAAAATTATAAAGGATCAAGAGATTAAAGCCTATGTTGATTGGGCAATCAATGAAAAGGTTGCCTATGAAGTCGCCTACGGAGCCTGTCTTGCAAACATAAAAAGTGCTGTCACAATGAAACAGGTAGGACTTAATGTTGCAATGGATCCTTTCATGAATTCTGCCTATGTAGGAACAGTAGCTGGATTTGTTGTTATAAGTGTTGATGACCCCGGTCCTCATTCATCCCAGACTGAACAGGACAGTAGATTTATGGCGATGACAGCAAAAATACCTATTTTAGATCCTTCAACTGTTGAGGAAGCTTTTGAGTTTTCCAAAAAAGCTATTCAATTAAGTGAAAAGTACGGTATCCCTGTTATGTTAAGAAGTACAACAAGAATTTCTCATGGAAGAGCTTTGGTAGAAGTAGATGATCAGATAATAAAGCAAGAGTTAAATCCATATTTTAAAACATCTAAAGAATGGACAAAACAGTTAAGCAGATTTGCTGCAACACCAAAACAAAGACTTGAACTACATAAAATTTTAAATAGAAAAATTGGCGAAATCACAAAGGAAAATATACCCCGTCTATTTTTCAATGGAAATATTCTCATCCTTTCAAGTGGTGCTGTATTTTCCTATTTATATGAACTTATTGAAGAGCATTCTCTTCAGGATAAAGTAACACTGGCAAAATTTGATATGCCCTATCCTTTGTCAAGGGATACTCTTATGTCGCTTACGCTTCCTCAGAATACCACACTTTCTGTCATTCCGAGGGACTCAATGTCCCGAGAAATTTCTCAAAATAAGGAGAAGATTCTTAACATTAATAAAACTTTCAGCCGTATCGTTTCTATTGAAGAGACCTATCCAGTAATTGAGTTACAACTTAATACAGAAGGACGAAGAAACGGAATTGTTCCGAAAGAAGGGGAGTTACTTCCTGAAGTTTGTGAAGAAATTCTTGAAAATCTTAAGCTTATAAAAAAGAGAAAAATTTTTACTATCCCACCGCTTAAAAGACCGTCTCTTTGTCCAGGATGCGGTCACAGAATAGCACTTTATGAAGTGAAAAAAGTTTTCGGTAAAAAAGCAATATATGCAGGTGATATAGGTTGTTACACCCTTGCACTTAATTTTAATGTTACTGATATAGTACTTAATATGGGAGCAAGCGTTTCCTTAGGATTTGCATTTAGTAAAACCTTTGAATTAGGAAATAAAAATCAGGATATAGTTTCAATAATTGGTGATTCAACCTTTTTTCATACAGGGATTCCTCCATTAATAGATGCTGTTCATTATCAAGTCCCCTTTTTACTTATTATTCTTGATAATCAAACTGTTGCTATGACCGGTAATCAGAAAACTCTTTCAACGAGCAAAAATTTTTTAGGTGAATGTCTTAAACCTATTGTTATCGAAGACATTGTAAGATCCATAGGAATAAATTTTTTAGAAGTAACTGATCCCTATGACTATGAAAAGTCTTTAACAATTATCAAGGAAGCAAAAAAATTTTTAAAGGAAAGGAAAGAGCCAGCTGTTGTGATTTTCAGGCATCTTTGTATAAATACACAGGAAGGACTCAAGAGTAATCCTAAAAAATCTGTAAAAATAAGTGAAGAACTTTGTAAAGGATGTAAATTTTGTATTAATGAGTTTGAGTGTCCTGCCATTGTTTTTGATGAAGGAACATCAAAGGCAATGATTGATAAAACATTGTGTATAAGTTGTGGTTGTTGTATCTATATATGTCCAACAAAGGCAATCAATCTGATATAGTAGGTGACAGATGAAACTTGTAATTATTGGTAAAGGTGGACAAGGTGTTATATTCTTTTCAAGGATGATTGCACAAGTAGCATCAATGAAGGGATTTCTGGTTCGTTCCACTGAAATAAAAGGAATGGCTAAAAAAGGTGGTACTGTTGAAATACAGATGAAGATTGGTGAGGGATTAAGCGGGGTTGTCAGAAGAGGTAGTGCTGATTTAGTGATACTTTTAAGTGAAGATTTGATGGATTATGCAAAAACTTTTGGAGACAAAGTGTTTACTTTTACCAGTGAAGAGATAGAAAAAGCCTTATCTTCAGTTCCAATGCGTTATGTCAACACCTTTTTACTTGGTATATTTGTAAAGAAAACAGCATTATTTAGTTGTGATGATTTTTTGAAAATTTTTGATAATCAAAATAAAGAATCATTTAAAAAGGGGTATGAATATGTTCAATCCTCAACAAGAAACTCTTCCAAGAGAAGAAATTGAAAAAATTCAGCTTAATAGACTAAGAAAAACCCTAAAATATCTTAAAAATTCAAAATCAAAACTTAAAGAAAAATATATTCACATTCAGCCTGAGGAACTTAAAAGTCTTGATGACTTAAAATTTCTTCCTTTTACAACAAAAGATGAATTAAGAGATTGTTATCCCTTTGAGCATATTGCCAGAGATGTTTCTGAGTGCTCAAGAATGCATATGAGTTCAGGAACAACAGGAGTGCCTGTTATAAATGCGATGACGAAGGCAGATATAGAACAATGGGGAGAAATTATGGCAAGATGCCTTGCCTGTGCTGGACTTACTGAGAAGGACAGAATTCAGATAATGCCTTCTTTTGGACTTTTCAATGGCGGATTTGGTTTTCATTATGGAGCTGAAAGACTTGGAGCTTTCATCGTTCCAGCCGGTGCAGGAAGGTCTTTAATGCAGCTTAAGCTTATTAAAGAACTTAAAGTCACAGCAATAGGAGCAATTGCATCATATCCTGCAAGGCTTATTGAAGTTGCCCGTGAGAGCGGTTTTGATTTCAGAGAAACTAAGCTCAAGGTCGCTATACTCGGTGCTGAAACATGGTCAGATGAATACAGAAAAAGAATTGAAGATGAAATGGGAGTTAAAACCTATGATATAATCGGACTTACAGAAACAGGTGGAGTTGGTCTCGGAATAGATTGTTCCGCAAGAGCTGGAATTCATGTATGGGAAGACCACTACATTGTTGAAATTATAAATCCTGATACAGGTGAACCATTACCAGAAGGACAGGAAGGTGAAATGGTTATAACAACTCTTACCCGTGAAGGACTTCCATTGATTAGATACAGAACAAGGGATATATCAAGCATTTTATCTTATGAGAAATGTTATTGTGGAAGAACACATGTTCGTATAAGCAGAATTCGTGGAAGAACAGACGATATGCTTAAAGTTAAGGGAGTTAATTTCTATCCTTCACAGGTAGAACAGATTTTACTAAAATATAAGGGACTTTCTCCCTATTATCAGCTTGTTATAGAAACAGTAAAAGGAAAAGATGAAATGACAATTATAGTTGAAAAAGCTGACAATGGATTAACTCAAAAAGAGCTTGAACATCTTGACCTTGAATTATATGACTTTTTAGGCTTTCACAGTAAAATTCAGGTTGTACCAGAGGGAACAATTCAAAGGGTACCAGGAAAAGCTGTTAGAATAGTAGATAAAAGGAAGAAAAATTAAAAAGAGGATTTTGTATGCGTGTGATTATTGTAGGAGCTGGAGAGGTTGGATATCAGGTTGCAAAGTTTCTAACTTATGAAGGCGTAGATGTTGTAATAATTGATAGAGATGGGAATAGACTTAGAAAAATTTCAGAAGAACTCGATATAGCAACAATAGAAGCAGAAGGAAGTGATCCTTCAGCTTTTAAGGAAGCAGGAGCTGATAAAGCGGATTTGCTTCTTGCTGTAACAAACAGCGATGAAACTAATATGATTGCTTGTCTTCTTGGAAAAGCAATGTTTAATATAAAAAGAAAAATAGCAAGAATAAGAAATCCTGATTATTATTTCAATAAGGAACTCTTAGGTAAAGCCAATCTTGATATAGATCCTGCAATTAATCCAGAGCTTGAAGCCGCTGAGGCAGTATCAAAACTTATTGAAAATCCCTTTGCCAGTGAAATAGTAGAGTTTGAACAAGGAAAAATTAAAGTAATAGGATTTAAAATCCCTCAAGATAGTTTTATTAAAGGAAAAAAATTAAAATCTTTGAGAGCTTTTTTAAATAGAGATTTTATTATAGGTGCTATTGAAAGAGATGAAAATGTTCTAATTCCTACTGGAGAAGATTTTATTCATGAAGGAGATATAGTATACATGCCTATTCCAAAAGAACAAGTTCAGGAGGTAGCTCAAAGCCTGGGAGTTTTAGGGAAGCCTGCTAAGAAAATAATGATTTTAGGTGGAGGAAGATTAGGTTATTATATTGCAAGTAAGATGGAAACCCGAGCAGATATAAAAATAATAGAAAAAGATGCTGAAAGATGCAAATTTTTAAGTAAACATCTTGGTAAATCATTAATTTTACATGGAGATGGTGCAGATAAACAACTTTTGATTGAAGAAAACATAAGTAATATGGATATATATATTGCTTGTTCAAATAATGATGAATTAAATATTATGGCATCTTTACTTGCCAAAAAACTTGGAGTAAAGAAAGTCATTTCTATTATCAATAGAACTGATTATATCTCTCTTGCTCATAACTTAGGAATACAATCCGTTTTGTCTCCGAGATTAATTACTGCAAGTATAATTCTAAGATACTTAAGGAGAGGAGAGGTTTTATCTCTTACCGCTATAGCTGAAAATAAAGCTGAAATTATAGAGATAGTTGTCACTGATAGATCATCAATAGTTGGAAGAACTTTAAAAGAAGGAATATTTCCCCGTAATTCTATTTTAGGTGCAATTATAAGAGATGACAAAATAATTATTCCTTCAGGAAATGATATCATTCGTAAGAGAGATAAGTTAATCATATTCGCTTTAAAAGATTCAATAAGAGAAATTGAAAAACTTCTCACATGAATTTTAAAACAGTCATTAATATAGTCGGAATAATCTTAATTATTATTTCAATTTTTATGTTAATACCGCTTGGAGTGTCTATAATAAATCGTTCATCAGATACGCTTGCTTTCGGACTTTCCTTTTTAATAACTTTTTTTTCTGGCACTGTTATGCTTGCTCTAACTAAACAATACAGATACGAGGAGTTGATGTATAGAGAAGCTTTCATAACAGTAGCTTTTGCTTGGATAGGAGTAGCTTTTTTTGGTTCATTGCCCTATGTATTTACGGGAGCTGTTAGTTCCTTTACTGATGCCTTTTTCGAATCTATGTCGGGATTTACAACAACAGGAGCAAGCATATTTAAGGATGTGGAAAGTCTGCCTGCTGGGCTTCTTTTCTGGAGAAGTATGACCCAATGGATAGGTGGTATGGGAATTATAGTTTTTGCCCTTGCTGTGCTACCAATTATTGGAACAGGTGGAATGCAATTATTTAAGGCAGAAGTGCCAGAAATAAGTGTTGACAAATTAAGACCTCGGATAATTGATACCGCGAAGTCTTTGTGGTTTATCTACATCGGTATTACTACAATTATAACTTTCCTTTATTTTATTGGTGGAATGGATTTTTATGATGCAATCTGTCATGCCTTTACAACGATTTCCACAGGAGGATTTTCCACAAAAAATTCAAGTATTGCTTTTTTTAATAATCCTGCAATTGAATACATAGCTTGCCTTGGAATGTTTCTTGGCGCTATAAATTTTTCTCTCTATTTTTATCTGATAAACAGAAAACCTCAAAAAATTCTAAAAAATGCTGAATTTCGATTTTATTTTTTTGTAGTTTTGGTGGTAGTTAGCTTTTTAACGATACACTTATATTATTATTATCATTCAATTTCAGAATCATTTAGATACTCAATTTTTCAAGTTTTATCTATAATGACTACCACAGGATATGCCACAGCTGATTATCTTAAATGGAGTTCCTTTGCGCAGTTGGTTATTTTATTAATCATGTTTTTAGGAGGCATGATAGGTTCAACAGCAGGAGGACTTAAACAGGTAAGAATATATCTTATGCTAAAACAGATTTATAGAGAATTTTATCAGCTAATCCATCCAAGGGCAGTTATAGCCCTAAAATTAGATGATAAATTCTTGACAAAGGAAACTCTTGGAAGTATATGGGGATTTGTTTTTCTTGCCCTTTTTGTTTGTGCTATATCAAGTATTGCAATGACTGCAACAGGGCTGGATTTAATTACGGCAGTATCAACCGTTGTATCTGCCATGAACAATGTTGGTCCTGCATTGGGAGAAGCAGGTCCGACGAGTAATTATTTTTCTATTCCTCCTGTAGGTAAATGGATACTGATTTTTTGTATGCTCGCTGGAAGATTAGAATATTATACGGTTTTAATTCTACTTACACCTGCTTTCTGGAAAAGATGATTCTATTGTATCTTACCTGTTCTTCTTACTGGTATATATTCCACTGATTGTTTGACAGGTTGTGGATAAAGGTTCATAAGAAGAAGTATTTCTTTAGGCATATTTGTATTTACAGGAAGACCAAGTTCTTTAGCCTTTTCAGCACTTATAGGATAGTCATGAGTCCACATTCCAGATACCAATTTTTCAGCAATCTCTTTAGCTTTAACTTCAGGATGTTTTCTAGAAAGGATTTCAACAATAATCTCTTTCATCTGTCTAATTGCTTTTTCTGCCTGATCTGCAAGAACAAGAGTGGAATCATCAATTTCATTAATTGGTTTTTTTTGTAAAACACTTAATAAAGAGACTGCTGAATACTGACCAAGTTGAGGATCCAAGGGTCCAAGTACAGCATGTTCACACATGACAATCTCATCGGCAGATAAAGCAATAAGTGTACCACCAGACATTGCATAATGGGGAACAAAGACCGTTACTTTTCCCTTGTGCTTTGACAATGCTCTTGCAATTTGGGTTGCTGCTATAGCTAATCCTCCAGGGGTATGAACAACAAGATCTATAGGGGTTTCATCGTCAGTTAAATGGATGGCACGTAATACCTCTTCTGAATCATGGATATCTATATAACGCATAACTGGAAATCCGAGAAAACTCATTGTTTCCTGTCTATGAACAAGAAGTATCACCCTGCTATTACGTTGTTTTTCAATTTCTGCTATTAGCTTTATTCTTGCATTTTCAAGTAATTTTTTTCTTATTACAGGTTGCAATGCAATAATTATTAGAAAAATCCAGAAAAAATAAGTTGGGTCAAAATTCATGAATTTACCTCTCTTTTGTTTTTTATTAATTATAACAAATTTTAGCTGTTTCTAATTGTTCCACGTGGAACATTTAGAAAGTCTTAAAATTATTAAAAATGACATAAAATTTTGAATTATTGAAGGTTTTTTTGTAAACTAAATAAACAAACTCTACTAAGGAGGCTAAGGAATGGAGATTCAGTATGCTGAGAGAATTAAAACTTTACCCCCATATCTTTTCGCAGCAATTGACCAGATGAAAAAAGATGCTCTATCAAAAGGAGCTGACCTAATTGACTTAAGCATTGGCGACCCCGATATCCCAACCCCTACCCATATTGTAGAGGCAATGAAAAAAGCTGTTGAAAAGCCAGAGCACCATAGATATCCAAGCTATGAAGGAATGTTGTCTTTTAGACAGGCTGTTTCAGATTGGTATAAGAAGAGATTTAATGTTGATCTTGACCCTGAAAAGGAGGTTCTTAGTCTAATTGGTTCAAAGGAAGGAATTGGTCATATTCCTCTTGCCTTTGTTGACCCTGGGGATATTGTGCTTGTTCCTTCTCCTGGATACCCTGTTTATCCTGTTGGAACAAAGTTTGCTGGAGGAATTCCTTATTTTATGAATCTCAAAGAAGAAAATAATTTTTTGCCTGATATTGATTCAATCCCTGAAGATATATTAAAAAAAGCAAAACTAATGTTTATAAACTACCCTAATAATCCTACCAGTGCAGTAGCTTGTGAAATTTTTTATAAAAAGGTTATTGAATTTGCTAAAAAATACAATATTATTGTATGCCATGATGCAGCTTACTCAGAGGTTTACTATGAAGAAAAGCCAATTAGTTTTATGCAAATAGATGGAGCTAAAGAGGTTGGTATGGAATTTCATTCTCTATCAAAGACATATAATATGACAGGATGGCGAATAGGCTTTGCAGTAGGAAATAAAGATATTATTTCTGGACTTGGAAAGGTTAAAACAAATCTTGATTCAGGTGTTTTTCAGGCAATTCAGGAGGCAAGCATAGTAGCCCTTAAGACAGATGACAGTATTTTAAGAGAAATAAGAGACATATACAAAGAAAGAAGAAATATTTTATATGAAGGACTTAAAAAGGTTGGATTTGAATTGCAAAAACCTATGGCAACCTTTTATCTCTGGGTAAAAGTTCCACGTGGAACAAATTCAATAGATTTTGTTGCAAAACTTCTGAAAGAAGCAGAAGTTTTATGTACCCCAGGAGTTGGATTTGGTGAGTATGGAGAAGGATACATAAGATTTGCTCTTACTCAGCCTAAGGAAAGAATAAAAGAGGCAGTAGAAAGAATAGGGAGGCTTAAAATATAATGAAAACTTTCACAGTTAGAACTTCTTCAAGGGAAGAGTTTGTAGATATTACTGATGAAGTTGAAAAGGCAGTCAAAGATAGTGGAGTTAAAAACGGAGTTTGTTATCTGTATGTTCCTCACACAACAGCAGGTATAACAATAAATGAAGGAGCAGACCCTTCAGTAAAAAAGGATATAATAAATGCATTAAAAAAGATAGCCCCTTCTCAGGCAGGTTATCTTCATATGGAAGGGAATGCAGACAGTCATATTAAAGCAACTCTTGTGGGTTCTTCCGTGATTGTTTTAATAGAAAGTGGGAATCTATTATTAGGACAATGGCAGAGTATATTTTTCTGTGAGTTTGATGGGCCAAGGACAAGAAAAGTTTATTTAAAAATAATTAAAGAGGAGGAATAATGTTAAACATTAATGCCATAGCTCCAGAGGAGCTAACAGAAGAATCAAAGTTTAATTTTCGTTGCTATCCCGGGATTTCCTGTTACAAAAGCTGTTGTAAAAATATCGATATAATGCTTACTCCCTTTGACATAATGAGATTAAAAAACAGATTTGGCATATCTTCAGGTGAATTTTTAATGAAATACACCTATGTATTTATTGAGCCTAAAAGTGGATATCCCTTTGTTTTTTTAAATAAAAATGATGACGATGAAAAAAACTGCCCCTTTCTATGTGAAGCAGGATGTTCTGTTTACGAGGACAGGCCAGCTACATGTAGATACTATCCCATTGGACAGGCTTCCCTAAAAAAATTTGATATGACAGATGGGATTACAGAAGAGCATTACTTTTTTGTAAAAGAACCTCACTGTAAGGGCTTTAATGAAGAAAAAGAATGGACAGTAGCAGAGTGGAGAAAAGATCAGGGGGTTGACCTTTACGATGATATGAACAGAGGCTGGAAGGAGCTTTTCTTTACAAGAAATCTTAAAGCTCATAAACTTGACGAAAATAAAGCAAAAGCTTTTTATATGGCCTGTTATGATATCGATGCCTTCAGAAGATTTGTTTTTGAAAGCAGGTTTCTTCAAATTTTTGATGTTCCTGAAGATAAAATTGACAAAATTAAGAAGGATGAAACAGAGCTTATGAATTTTGGTTTTGATTATGTAAAGTTTCTTTTAATGATGAAGGAGACATTGAGGCTGAAGAAAAGCTAAACATAAATTTAAAAGATATTTATATTATTTGCCCCGTCCTGAGTTTATTAACTTAGAGTCAAATTTTGGCAAATTGGGCTTGTAAACCCTTGATTTTACTTGATGTGACTTTTTATTTTTAAATCTTATTGTATAACTTTTTTTAATTTTTATTTAATTTCATATTAACTTTTATCCCTATTTATCTGTATAATTATTCCATGTTCCTAAAAATTGTCCGTTCAGCCCAAAATATTGATTATGTATATGTTGTAGAAGGTTACAGAGATGAATCTGGAAAAATAAGACACAAGTATCTATTCAGTCTTGGAAGGCTTGAAGATTTCCTTAACACCGAGTCATTTAAAAAACTTGCAAAAAGAGCTTTAGGTGAAAGTGCAGAGAAACAGTTTGACCTTACAAAAATATCAGAAGGAAGAGTACTCAATTATGGTCATTGTTTAATAAAAAAAGCTTTGGGATAAATTTCAGTTTAATCAATTTTTCAGCAGGGTGTCAAAGAAGAAGCAATTTAATCTATCACAGGCAGTATTTTATATGACAGCAAGGCATATGATTTCCTCAGACAGCAAACTTGGGATGTATGAAAGCAGGAAGGATTTTTTAGGGTTTGAAAGTATAGGGATAAATCATCTATACAGGGCATTAGATGTACTGGCAGAAAGCAAGGAAGAATTAGAGGAGTATCTATTTAACCGAAGAAACCTTAGTGCAGAACAAATCCTTTCAGCTTATCATAGTTTATGGAAGATAGAGGAATCTTTCAGAATAATGAAGCACACCATAGAGGTAAGACCTGTATATCACTGGACAGAAAAAAGAATAAAGGGGCATCTGGTAGTATGTTTTCTTTCCTTTTTATTTATGAGGATGTTAGAGTTTGCATTAAACAAAGATGTATCAACAGAAAGAATAAAGGAAGCATTACAAAGTGTTACACTTACAGAGTTTAGCATAGATGGGAAAGAATACTATTTAAAGAACAGGATGGATAAAGTAGCAAAAGCCCTATTTAAAACAATGTGTATTTTATCAGGTAAAATGAGAAAAAAAGAAAGTTATTAAAATGCTTGATAATACTTGATTTTATGACTATTTTGAGGTTTGAGAAAAATTGCAAAAAATACCGATTTTTTAACATAGATTTGAGAAATTTTTACTTAAAAAATAGACAATAAAAATTAAAAAACCTATAAAATTAAATTAGTTTGCTTTGTCTATTTTTCTGAGTCAAAAAATGGTAAAAATTCATAACGCCGTTGCAACTTCCATTCTTATATATTGCAATTCATTGCAAACATTTAAAGATGTGCAATGTTTTTTTATCAATAATGACATTCTATAATCCGGCTTTTGTTCTTTTGAGAGCTTTGGAATCCCTAACGGAATATTTTCCTTACTACAGGATATTTCATTGTTTTTTAAACAATCTTTTGCTTCTTTGATAACAAAATTGACTATATCCTGAGGCGTGTCTTGATAAGAAACAGCATGAAAATCTAAGGCATTTAAAAAACTATCTATAAAAGGAGAAATTATAGAAGGATTTGTGCAATTTATTTTTGCATCTCTACATTCAATATTTAAAAACAGATATTTCCTTTTTGAATATTTATGTTGATATCCAAAAGAGCCAATATCAATATCCGAAAGATTTCTTATATAATTTATATAGTATTCTCCAGCCTCACCTTTCCCTTCTGATTCTTTAATTACAATTCCAGGAATTTTCTTTTTTGCCCAAGAAGAGGCATCTTTTACTGTTTCTACATTTATTTTTCTCTCGTTGTTGACCTTTTTATCAGATGAACACTGTACTTGTAATGCAACCATTAAAATAGCCATAAAAACAATTACTTTTTTCATTTTTGCCCTCCTATTTTTCTATTTCTCTGCCTATCCAGATGACCTTACCGATGACATGAATATCATCTGGAGGCACGATAATTGGCTCATATTTTGGATTATCGCTAATAATTTTAAGTTTTTTTTCATTAAAAAGCAATTGAATTCGCTTAATCATAATGGAATCATTGACATAAATAGCATAAATTCCACCATGAAGGTCAACAAAGTTCCTGTTTCCATCCACCAGGACAATATCGCCACTGAAAAGCGTTGGTTCCATTGAGTCTCCCTCTACCCTGATAAGGCTCATTTTTGTATGGTCACCCTTACGCCTGATCCAGTCACTCCTGAAGGCAAGCTTTATCTCTATCTGAGCGTCTTCTACCGGAACAAGTCCTTTGCCTGCACTGATTTTTCCGCTCACCATAGGAATGAGAATGTAGTCCTGCCCCAGACTTTTATATTCTTTAGTAGTTTCTGGTGTAACAAGAGGTTTATGTTTTTCAATAAACATTTCTCCTTCACCAGTGATGAGCCAATCAATTGAGATATTCAAATGCATAGCTAATTTCTTTAAATTTTCATATCCGGGGAGTCTTTTCCCAGATAAATAATCCATTAGCGTTGGATAAGGAATTTCAGTCTTTTTGCAAAATTCTTTATAATTAAAATTTAATCTATCTATTAAAATTTTTAATCTATCTTTTAATTCATTCTGCATAAAAACCCCTTGACATATTTAATGCAATAACATATAATTTCAATATGCAAATAAATAAAGTGTTAATAAAAGAAGTCAAAAAAAGTGACCTTATAAGGCCAAATCTTTCTGCAATTGCAAAGAAAATCGGCAAAACGAGAACATGGGTTAGTCTTGTCTGGAACCGCAGAAAAAAATCAAGGCATACACAAGAGCTCATAGCAGAGGCTCTCGGAATCCCATATGAAGAACTCTGGGGCGACAAATGAACCATATTGATAAGTATATATTTTTTTGTCATTTTTGTCTATGTCTAAGATGAAGAAAAAAATAGACATACAACAGCTTGATTTCTTTGATCTACTTAAGAAAATTCAGCAAGAACAGGCTCAGGCTTTGAATGAGTCTGCTCCAGGAAGTCTAAATATAGATGCTCAGATACGCGGGCTTGTAACAATGGCTCTCAAGCAGACAAGGCTAAGTAGATATGAGGTGGCTGGTAAGATGTCTGAACTACTTGGCAAAGAGATAACAAAAGCGATGCTTGATAGCTGGTCTGCTGAGAGCAAGGAAAATCATAGATTCCCTCTTTCGTATCTGCCTGCTTTTTGCAGAGCAACAGGAAGCAGGGAAATACTCAGGTTTCTTGCAGACAAATGTGGCGGATTCTACATAGAGAGTGCTGAAGCTTTATATACAGAGCTTGGCAGGATTGAGCAGATGAAAAAAGAGCTTTTAGAGAGAGAAAAAACAATAAAAATGATGATACAGAGGCTTGGGGGGTGACCGATGAGCAATTTAGTTGCCTTAAGAAAAGAAAGTAGCAGTTCGCACTTACAAGACAAAAGTGCGAACTTAAGTGCGAACCTATTAACAAAAAGTTCGCAGTTGTCAAAAGGCATTGAAAATAAAGAAAAAAATAGATATCAAGATAGTAGTTTAAAGCCAAAAAATCATTATGAAAGTGCGAACCTCTGGTTAGAGATAAAAGAGGTTCAGGAGCTATTAAATGTATCAAAAAGAGCACTTCAAAAAGCTTGTAAAGCTGGCAAATTTATAACAAAAACCGCCACTGGCAGAGGCGGGATAAGATACCTCATCGCTCTTTCCTCTTTGCCTGCTGAGGCAAGGCTTAAATACTACCAGCAAAAAGGCATGCTTGAGTCTTACCTTCAAGCCACAATCCCAGCTGCTCCACCTAAGGCTCCAAAGAAATTTATAGAGATAGCCCTTGCAAGACTGAATCTTGTGAGACTCTGGAGAGAGTTCAGAAAAGGGGCTGGCAAAAAAACAGAGGCAGACAGGGCTTTTCTGTCTGCATATAATGAAGGGAAAATCGCACAGAACATATATAAAATACTTGGTGAAGTATCAGTAAAAACCCTATATCGCTGGATAGACCAGCTTGGGGGTACAGATGACTACACAAGACTAATTCCTCAGTGGAATCCAGGAAGCAGGCGATGCGGACTCACAGAAGAAGAGAAAGACATATTTTTCAGATTTCTGCTTGACCCAAAAAACATAAAAATCGGTCAGGCAATCAGATTAACTAAATTCTACCTTGAAAGCAGAGGAATCCCTTCGCCTTCTCATCCCATCACATTCAGGCGTTTTGCTGAGAGATGGAAAACAGAAAACTACGACCGCTGGGTGCTGATGCGAGAAGGTCAGAAGGCACTAAGAGATAAAGTAGAAACATTTATCAGGCGTGATCCATCGTTACTTGAAGTTGGAGAAGTGCTGGTTGCAGATGGACACAGGCTAAATTTCCAGGTGATAAATCCATTCACTGGTAAACCTGTGAGACCGGTGCTTGTGGGATTTCTGGACTGGAAGAGCTTTACGCTTATTGGCTATGAAATTATGCTCACTGAGAATGTTCAATGCATTGCATCTGCTTTGCGAAATGCCATACTGAGGCTTGGCAAATTCCCGAAGGTCGTATATATGGACAATGGAAAAGCCTTCAGGGCAAAGTATTTCACAGGTGTAGATGACTTTAATGAAACGGGGATATATGGGCTTTTTGCCCGTCTTGGTGTGACAACAATCTTTGCCCATCCATACAACGCAAGGGCAAAAGTAATAGAGAGATGGTTTCAGGAGTTCACAGAGACATTTGAGAGATTGATGCCGAGTTTTGTGGGGTCATCCATACAGGACAGACCTGCCTATCTAAAAAGAAATGAGAAATTTCACAAACAACGCCATAAAGAATACATCCCAACCATAGAGGAAACAATCCAGCTTATAGAGTCATGGCTACAATTTGAATACTCCCAGCCCTGCCCTCATGTGACAGGCAAGACTAAGGGAGAAGTACTTCAGGAAGGACTTGGTCAAGGAGTGTTTGTTGATGAGCTTGATGGCCTCATGATGGAAGAAAAAATCACAAACATCACCCGCAATGGAATCAGATTCCTCAAGACAGAATACTGGGATGAAGCACTGTACGGAATGAGAGAGCAGGTAATCATCAAGTACAGCATTTTTGATTTGAGCCAAATAAAGGTATACGACAAACGAGGAGAATTCATCTGCATTGCAAAACGCAGGGAACCTGTTCATCCTCTGGCAGCAGTAAGGGGAGATGCAAAGGATATGGAAGAGCTCAAGCGTCAGATAGCAGAGCAGAGAAGGCTTGAGAAAAAGACAATTATGGCTGTTAAAGACCTTCTCAAGAGACAAACAGACATTCAGCTTGACTGGCAGAAGGCTATAGAGGCATCTCCTCGGATAGCGGACAGAATTGAGATAGAAGATCTGCAACTTCCACCGATTGAAGAGCACATTCCTGATGAAGCTGTAAAGATAGAGCCAGAGCTTCCGCAGGAAATTGAGCCAAATCAGGATCAAAACGCACCTGAAAGACCATTCTTTGGAGACAATGAAATTGCAAGGTATGAGTGGCATATGAAGAATGGATTCCACACACAGGAAGACTGGGAGTTCAAGGAATATTTTGAAAGCACGCTAACTTACAAAATGATGAAACAATTCTGGGAAAAAGAAAATTAACTTTTACAGGAGGATTATAACATGAAAAGAATTTTTGCGAGAACAACAAATGTTGAACGTTTTGCAGGGGCGATGACTCGCCTCATGAATCGTCAGGAGGGGATACCAGGAATGGCACTTATATTTGGAGAGCCAGGACTTGGGAAAACCAAAACTTCGCTCTGGTGGATAGCAAATAACGATGGGATATTCATCAGAACAAAAAAACTGATGACAGGCAGGTGGTTACTTGAGGAAATCGTGGCTGAACTTGGCGAGCAACCTGCAAGGCGTGTGAGTGAGCTATTCAGGCAGGCACAGGACCAGCTACTTGAAAGACCACGCCCCATATTTGTTGATGAAGCAGACTATCTCACGCATGATGTGAGAGTTCTTGAAACACTCCGTGATCTTCACGATGTAACAGGCGTGCCAGTGATTTTTATCGGAATGGATCACGCTGATAAAAAGCTTGCAAGATACAAGCATCTCTTTGACCGATTTAGCGAAATAGTAAAGTTCAATCCTCTCACAGAACATGACATCAGAATGATAGCAGATCAGCTTTGTGATGTAAGGCTTTCAGATGATGCAATACAGCATATAGCAACACAGGCAAATAGATTTAGAAGAGTCATGGTCTGGCTTTACAGAGCTGAAGCAGTAGCAAAGGCAAACTCTCTTAAAGAGGTCTATGCAAAGCACCTCAATGGAGGCGGGAAATGAAAAAAAAAGGACAGGCTACAGATGAGAGACAAAAAATCTGGAAAGTGATAAGGGGGCTGTTGACATTCACAATTGATGATATTGTGAGGCTTACGGGGTGCAATGAGAGAAACGCATATTACTACATATGTAAACTTAATAAAGCAGGGTATTTCAGAGTAATAGACAAACAGGCTACAAAGACAAAACACCGCAGGGTTTACAGACTCATAAAAAACACAGGGCCTCTTGCACCCATTGAGACATCAGTAATATTTGACCCAAATATAAAAGAGGTGATGATAAATGAAAGAGATACTGCAAGAGGAAATACAAAAAAGAGGTAAAAAGCAGGTTGCATTTGAACTGGGGATAAGCGTTTCAACTCTCACTCTCTACATGCAGGGAAAATATCCAGCGCCAGAAAGGGTGGAAGAAAGGGCAAAAAAAATATACTCAAATGGCAGGATCCAATGTCCTGTGCTTGGTGAAATATCTCCTGCTCAATGTGCTGAAAACTACGAGCTTGCTGAGAAAGTTGGCAGGATGGTGTCAAACCCCGAAAAGCTCAAACTATACAGGGCTTGCATGAAATGCGAGATAAGAAAATGAAGATAACAAAAGGACAGATAAGAATAATTCATACACTAAAAAATAGGCTTGGCTGGGATGAGTCGCAATACAGAGGATTTCTCATGTGGAATACAGACAGATTTGTCACAAGCTCACTTGAACTGAGCTATGAAGAAGCAGAACGAATCATCATCAAAATGAGACATAAAGCAGTAATGGCTGGAGTGTGGCAGGACAGACAAAGGAAATATGATGAGCTGGACGGCAGGGAAAATATGGCAACAGCAGCGCAGCTCAGGAAAATTGAGGCAATATGGGCTGAAGTATCAAGGGCAAAGACAGAGGCGGAAAGAAAGAAGGCGTTACGGAACCTATTATGGAAGAAATTTAGAATAACGGATATAAGATTTCTGGAAGATTGGCAGGTAAGAAAAGTAATAAAAATGCTTGAGGCAATGAAGGAGAGAAAATATGGCAAGAAAAAAGAAGAAGCAACCCCCGCCGTATGAAGAAGACTATCAATTTCCAACGCATTGTGAACGATGTAAAGAGGTGCTTTTTGATGAAATTGTAATAACAGAGGAAGGGCAATACTATATGAAAAAATGCATTATGTGTGGGGCAAGATATTTCAAGAGGGAACGGCTACAAAGAAAAATTTGTTATGAATGTGGCAGAGAATTTTTCGTAAAGAGCATGAAGCAAAAACTATGCAATGAATGCATGAAGAAAAAAACGAACAGAAAAATAGAAAAAATATGTTTTCACTGCGGTAAAAAATTTCTGGGATTCGCAAAAACAAAATACTGCGAAAAATGTCGTCCTCAGATATTATCTGAAAAATCAAAAGAATATAGGAGGAAGAAAAATGTCTGTATGTCTGTATCGTAAAAAGTGCTATGGTGCACACTTCTGCACCATTACAAAAACTCATTGCGGGGTATTTACCCTGCTAAAATGTATATGGGAGGACTTATGGAAAGGACAAAAAAAGAAAGATATAAGAACAAGCTTCTGCGGGTAATGGTAAAACACATAGGCAAGACAAACAGCATCAGCATGTCAGCACTTTATGAGGCGGTATTTGGAGAACCCTGTCGCGACAAAATCAACGAAACACGAATAATAAGAAGGCTAATTACGGAGCTTCGGCGTGATGGCGTGCCAATCTGCTCTGATACTGACAGCGAAGGCGGAGGTTACTATCTTGCCGCAGCAGGCGGAGAGCTTGAAAACTATTGTATGAGGTTGAGGATCAGGGCGTTGAAAACGCTCAGGATGGAGGCAATATTAAGGAAGATGACACTGCCTGAGCTGATTGGACAGCTCAACTTAAATGTAGGAGGGAAAAAATGAAAGCTATAGCAGCAAAAAATCAGGATACAGTGAGACTTAAAGTTGAAGATTTGCTTGCAAAGATAAAGATAAACAAACAAATGCTTGAAGCAATTGAAAATCAATATAAAGGAGAAATTGAAGCAATCAGAAGCAAATACTACAGGCACATTGAGGAAGTAAAAAACGACATAAGGCAGTATGAAGAAGAACTTCAGAAGTTTGCGTTCAGACACAAAGCAGAGCTTTTCACTGGAGACATAGCGGATTTTCAGAATGGAAGGCTCATATATCAGATAAAGAAAGCAGTCAAGCGGGTGCGTGGGATACTTGAAAGACTTGAGCAACTTGGCTGGAACGAGGCAATAATAATAGAGAAAAAAGTCAACTGGGATGAAATAGAAAAATGGACTGATGAGAGACTGATTGCAGTGGGCACTGAAAGAGTAATAAAGGAAACAATAAACTATGAGCTTAAGTAAAATGGACTGGCTCAGAGAGCTTTCAGAGGAAGAACTGTCAGGATTGCTTTATGGCGATCTCTCTCTCATATACTCTCTCTGTGGCATAGACACACTCATCAAAGTATGCGAAAATCTCATGGGAATGAATCTATATATAAGTTCTAAGCCAATAAAAGACGCGGTTAAGCTCTATGTGAGAAAAAATTTCAATGGGCATAATCACAAAGAGCTTGCTGTAAAGCTTGGAGTAAGTCAGCGCTATATATATGATATTATAGAGAAAGAGTTAAGGCATGATCAAAATAGAAATTGATGACAGACAATTCAGGGAAGCTATACAAAAACTCATTCAGCGTGGCATAGACAGACGCCCCTTGATGCGTAATATTGCAATGATCATGCATAATGCAGTTGAGGAAAACTTTGCACAGCAAGGACGCCCCAGCTGGAGACCTCTGAGTCCAAAAACAATCAAAGCAAGACAGCAAAAGGGTTACTGGCCGGGGTCAATACTTCAGATGAGGGGAAGACTGGCAAGTTCGATCACAGCACAGAGCGATAACGACAAAGCGATGGTGGGAACAAATGTAGTCTATGCGGCTATACATCAGTTTGGAGGAAGGGCTGGCAGAGGACACAGGGCAGAGATCCCTGCAAGGCCCTTCCTGAGCCTCACAGAGGAAGATTTAAACGACATTAAAGAGACAGTTATTGACTATTTAAAGGGGGTTTAAAAATGCTTACTCTTGTTTATGATAAAGAACTTTTTGATCTTTTCAGAGAATATAGTAAAAAATTTGGAATAGAATTGATTGCAGAAGAAACTTTAAAAAAAATAGAGGAGGTAGGAATTTTCCATATAATAGACTTACCAGACTTAGATTATGATGTCATAAAAAAAGAAATCCAAAAATGTATAAACAACATTGCAAATCCTTATATTGATGATATTGATTTTTTCTTTACGCTTGCTGGTTGGACCAAAGAAAAAATAGAAGAAATAAGAAGAGGGGATATTCTTTTTTAACCCATAAGAATTTTTTTCATAATCTTTTCAAACTCCTGCACAACAAAGAAGCAATGCCCTTGCTTTCTGATAAAATTAAGTGCCGATCTATCATTTCTTGCCCATAAAGCAAACAATGATGCTATTGCTTCTTTAATATCACGATCTGGTGCATCCAAGTAATATCCTTTTTTATGTCCGTAACTTCCATAAATTTTTTGTCTTGTAAGCCCTTCAAAAAAGCATGATACATCTGGGTCACCGTAATAAAGTTCTCTCGGTCTCAGTTCAGGGATAAAATCAATATTAGAGAACAATTTTTGAGCTTCTCTGAAGTGATAGACAAACTCTTTTTCAATTTTGATTTTGAAAAGCTCGTCAAGATGGTGCCCGAATTCATGAATAAAATCTCCTTGTTTTTTCGAATTTGAATTAATAAATATAGTTTTTGTAAGTGGATTATAACGAGAAGTCTCAGAGGTTGATATATATTTAGCGGTGAATTTATATTTTTCAATAATAATTCTTGCTTCCTCATTGCATTTTTCAACCTCAGCCTGTAAAAAATCCCTTAATTTTTTATTTTTGATAAAAGAAAAGTACGGATAATCTTTATAGAATTTTGCTTTTAAATCATCGGTGTATTTGCTCATATCAGGAAACCACGCAGCTAATCCGGGATTATGCCCCCAGCCCACATCTGTAGGGATTTCCATTCCAGTAACAGGATCGTGATATACAGCAACAGGCTGAAGCTCGCCTGTTTTTTTGCTTACGAGCTCATCTTTCCATGTAATTTTGCCCTCTGCCGAGTCAACTGGAAGCCCTTTTCTGTCAATGTCTTTTTGGCTGAGTGCACGAACACGGCAACGACAATTGAACCCATTCGGTGGGTAATGGGTCTTCCAGAAGGGATCGTCATATCGGAAAATCTTGCCGTGCAATGCCCTGTGGGCTGGTCTTGTGCGAGAGTCAAGCACAGCAACATATTGCCAGTACGGATGGGTGTCGGTTGATTCCATCATTGTTTTGTATCTGCCAGCCATGTATGCAGTCTGCATATTTACATTAAAAATGGTTTTCAGCCTCCAGGGTGAGCCCTCAAGGAATCTTTCAACCCTGCCATCAGGATAGACTGCAAACTTATATCCCCACCACCCTTTTGCCTTCAGGCGTGGCTCAAGCTCCTTACGAAATTGCTCAAGACTGATGCCTTCATTAATGGCTTTCTGAACCATTTCCCTGATGTCCTGTAGAATGTCCATCCTCATAGCCTTTGCAACAGTGAAAGCCTTTGCATGGGCTTCCTGCCACATTTCCCACCAATCCCAGGTAAGCTTGTATCCTTTGGCTTTGAAATACTCTATTGCCTTCTCTGGAGGAAGTCCTATTGCGTATGCAAGATCAATACTTTCTGGCATTGAGCATTCCCCACAGCTCGCTAACAAAGATTGCCCTTGAAAGCATCTGCTCAATTGCAGATGTATCCATATCTGGATAAGTTTCTACGAGTTTTTCCATTATTTCCTCGTATGAAGTACCTTCTTTAATAAGTTCTATAATTGGTTTGAGCACTCCTTCCATCTGAGATTGTAGTTCTTCAGGAGATATAGATTCCATTGCATCGTCAATTGCCTGTTGATCAGGGAAAGGTGATTCTTTTTTTTCGGCAAACTCTGTTTTTGTGGTGTTTTGCTCTGAAACCTCAATATCTTCGTCTTCAAGGGCATACGCCTTTTGAAAGTATTGTTTGGTAAATCTGAGACCTGATTTTTCAAGGGAGTTGGAGATTTTTTCATCTCTCTCTGCAAGGTTTTTGTCTATATCTGATTCCTCATACATGGAAAAAACAGGCATCTCGCCATCTGAAAAATTTATTTCGTATATCCATTTGATTAGCTGATTTATCGCTTTTTCAATCATTTTTTTGTCGCTGTTGATGAGGTCTTTTCTTACCTCCATGTGCACCTGGGCTGCTGCATAAGAACCGCCTTGAACCTGTGTTGTGAGGTTTTGCCCAAGCAGCGCAATTGCAATCTCCTGATCGCAGTAATCAAGTAGCTCCCTGTATATTCCAGCCGATGCCGACTTGGCAGAAGCTTCAAGTACCTCAACAGAGGAATCATCCGGTACAACTGCAATTGCATCTTGAATCATTGCCTCAAGCATGCCGGCAAACCTGTCTGTTTCTTCTTTTGAGGTTCCGCGAGGATGCTTACCGATGAGAAAGGGCATGCCGTACTTTTCAGTGAACATAACCCAGAACTTAAGGCCGCCTTTTTTGAATGTTACGGGCCAGAAGCACTTGCTAAGAGCAGGCTCGCCATAGGGATTTTTATATGTGGCATTATGCTGCACAAGTAAAAATTTATGTTCTGGTACGGGTTCACCGTTCAGTTTCTCTTTTGTTCTGAGCATCAGGTTATTTTCTTCATCAAACACAAACCACTCCTGAGGCTTGCCAACGATACGGGCAGGAAGAATATAGGAGCCAACTTTTTCCCACACGACCTCACACACAGCATAGCCGAATAGCACAGCATCAAGCATCTCTGAGATTACTTGATATATGTCTATATTAGAGAAAACTTCTTTAATAATCCTTGCCTGTCGTGATTTTGCCTTGCCTTTGTCAATATCCCACTCAAGCGAGAGCACGCCTGCCTTTCTACTGCCTGCACATCCTGAAACACGTGCATCTGTAAGAAGTTCATGATATACGGTTATATCCTTGCCCTGTTTTTTTAGCACAGGGTCAGGATTTGGCAGATAAAAACCGAGCGAGTAAAAATCTATAGCCCCTTTTCTTGTGGCAATCTCTTCTGTGAGTGAGGCAGGTTTATCAGCAGCAAACCTAATAAAAGTCTTTTCGTCTATCCAGATACCTTTCATATTGCCTCCTAATATCCTCTTGTAAGTTCTAATGCCTGACGCCTTGAACGGCTAACAATGTATGGCATCTCGGACGGTTTTGCTCCTGCATGTACAGCCAGGGCCAATGCCCAGAAATAGTCTCCATGCCCTTCAGATTCTGTTCTGTCTGCGTCATATCTTATATTGCCAGCTTCGGTGACATACTTTTTAATGCTGTGTATGTCTCTGATAAGCCCCTGATGGCTCATGATTTTGAGGGCATTTTTTTCAAAGAGCATTCTTGTATAGGTAACAAGGCTTTCTTTAACAGGCTGGGTGAATGTAACAGACTCAACAGTAGAGCCATATTTTCTCTGAAGCTCTTCTGCAAGTTGCATTCCAAGACCTGTTGAATCTATGCATATTCTATGTGGCTGATAAGTGTTTTTAAGCATCTCTATCTTAAGCCTTTGAGCCTCAAAGTTTTCTTTATACATTTCATCAATGTGCCTTACATAAAAGACATCGCCAAGTTTTTCAACGACCACGATAGCGGTGATGTCTCTTTTTCTTCCGATGTCAATGCCCATGTAAAATATTCCTCTCTTTATGCCATCCCAGCTGTCACACTCTGAGGATACGGCATTAAGGATCATCTCAAGCGGGAAGTAGCTGAATGCTTCGTCTATAAACTCACACTCAAACTCCTGAGCAAAGGCATCAGCATCCATTGTGCGTTTAAACATCTCTAAATCTATGTTTAAGCCCTCATTAATTGCATCATAAATTGTTACTTTGTGCTTGCTGAAGCCAAGCTGGGTAGCGTTCTCCCAGAGCTCATAGAATTTGCCCGATTTGCCAGCCGGGGTGGAGACCACACGCACGGAGTAGCCTTTAGAGATGATTGGAAGCATGGCAGTCCATATGGCTTTGCTGTCCTTGTGAAAGGCAAACTCATCAAGGAAGACATGACCGGAATATCCACGAACTGTCGTGGGAGAGGCAGGCAAAGCAACTATCTTAGAACGATTGGGAAGCATTATCTCTGAGCGGGACTCACGGATAAGCCTGAGATCTATAACTTTTTTAAATACATCAAGCAGAGAGGCAATCCTGTCCATGACTTCCATAGACTGCCTTTCGGTTGTTGAAAGGATCAGAATTGAACATCGTTTTTCAGTTGCAAATTTCAGTGCTTCAAAGCAAAGAGAAGTTGTCTTTCCAATCTGTCTTGCAGCAAGCCAGATTTTTAGCCTTGATTTATCTTTTATCCAGCGCTCCTGGTATGGATAAAGCTTGAAGCTCATGACTCACCGAATGCTTCGGAAAGAGCTTTCTTAAGGACTTCTTCAATATTGACCTGCTCTTTCTTTTCAGCTATTGCAGTTTCAAAGTCCTTTGCCTTCATGATGAGAGGAAGAATTCTTGCAAGTGCATAGAGCCTTCCTGTGTCAACCTTTTCTCCCCTATCCCAATCATCCATAATAGAGCGTGCAAGTTTTCTTGCAAAAACAAAGAGTTCTTCAGAAAGACTCTGCTTTTCCTTGAGAAACTGAGCCCTTTTTCTCTCCCAGTCACCTTCTTCTTTCCATAGCCTGACAGTTTTTTCCCCAAGCTTCAGTCGTGATGCAATCTCAGAGATTGTGCACTGTTCAACAACATAGAGGCGTTCAGCTTCGTTGAAATACAGATGTTTTTTAGCCATTTAGCTCTCTTTCCAGTTTTGCTATTTTTTCTTTAAGCTCTTTCATGTCAGAGATGCATTCATTCAGTCTCTGCATCATAATGAGAGCCTTTTCAGAGTCAATCAGCGTCATGTCTTCCTCGTATGGATTGAGCAGATTCCTGATTGCCACAAGTAACCCGCTTGCTTCAAGGTCTTTTTCCCTGTAGCGTTTCCTTGCATCTGCAAGGTAGCCTTTTAGCATTACTCTTTCGCTCATTTAACCATCTCCTTCTTAAGGGGACATTGCATCCCCGTGTCAATTTTATATTCAATCCTTGATACAGAGCTGACCATCCATTGCAGTGTCTCTAACTGTTGCTGCAGATATTCCTGCTGTGCTCTTTCTCTGTCCTCCATATTTTCAATGATTTGCATGAGAATTTTTGTCTGTGCCTTGTGATATATAAAAAACACGATAAAAATCAATGCAGGAAAGCCTACATATTTGACAAGCTCAATAAAAAATGGCAGTTCATTCATTGGACTCTCCTTTTTTCTTTTTAGAGTAGCTATTTTCTTCTGAGGCAATCTTTTGAACTGTTCAAAAGATTACGAGCATTTTCTTTATTTATGCTAAAGAAAATATCTGCGGGAGGTGAGATATTGCAGATAGAAGTATTCAGAGCAGGCACATGGACTGACTCAGCTGGAAACACCCGTACATGGACAGAGGAAGACCTTGACAAAATTGTTCAAAAATACAACTCACAGAAAGAGCACGAAGCTCCTGTTGTAATAGGGCATCCAAAAGACAATGCTCCGGCGTATGGCTGGGTGGAGCAACTTGAGAGACGTGGCAAAAGCATCTGGGCAAAGATAAGGCCAACAGTGCAGGAGTTTGTTGACTGGGTGCGTCAGGGGCTGTATAAAAAGGTCTCAATAAGTCTGTATCCTGATCTACTTCTCAGACATATCGGGTTTCTTGGTGCTACGCCGCCAGCTGTAAAAGGGCTTACGCCACCACAGTTTTCAGACTCTCAATATACCGAGTATGAACTAAACTTCAGGGACTGGACAGCTGACGACAGAGAAAAACTTGCAAAAGGACAGCTAAAGGGAGCATTTGCAGGACCAAATAGAAGCTTTCCAATAGCATCATGTGAAGATGTCTCTGATGCGTGGAAACTTGCAGGGCAGGCAGAAAATCCTGATCAGATTCGTAGAAACATCATAAAGATAGCAAAAAAATACGGCTGGGAGGACTGCCTCCCGGATACAGCCATACAATGGGCTAAAGAGCACAACATACAACTAAAGGAGGAGGATATGGAAGAAAAACTCAAAGAGCTGGAGGCTCAGCTCAAAGAAAAAGAGAGGCTACTTGCTGAGTTTGCTGAGAAAGACAAGGCAAAGGATGAAGAAATAGCAAGACTCAAAGCAGAGATTGAAAAGATTGAGAAGGAAAAGAGGCGCAATCAGTACGAATCATTTTGTGAGGAACTCATCCGTGAAGGAAAGATGCTTCCAGCATGGAAAACAAAAGTGATTGAACTGATGGAGATATTGCATGCAGTTGGAGAACATGAGTTTTCAGAAGGTAAAAAGCCTGCTGAGGTAGCATTCAAAGAGTTTCTCACATCAATGCCGAAGGTGATCAGCTTTGAGGAGATTGCAAAGAAAGACAAAACAGGCTCTAAATCAATATCAAGACAGGAATTTGAGGCAATGGACGCACAGGCCAAATATGAATATATAAAATCTGGCGGAATAATTTTATAAGGAGGAGGATAATATGGCTAATACACTAACAGGATTAATTCCAACAATCTACAAGGCTCTCGATGTTGTATCAAGGGAGCTGGTGGGGTTTATACCATCTGTTTTTCTGAATGCTGCAGCTGATCAGGTAAAAAAAGACCAGACAATTACATACCCTGTTACAAATGCTTATAGCGCATCAGATATAGTACCTGCGGCAACAGGACCTAATCCTGCTGCTACAACAGTTGGTACTGACTCAATGTCAATTACTAAGGTTCGTAGTGTCACATTCTACTGGGAAGGTGAAGAAATTAAAGGACTTAATACAGCTAATCTATATGAATCGCTTCTTCAGGCGCAATTTGCCCAGGCCATGCGGACGCTCGTAAATGAAGTTGAAGCAGACCTTGCTGCCTTATATATAAATGCCTCCCGTGCATACGGTACAGCAGGAACAACACCATTTGGAAACAACCTTGAAGATTTGGCACAGGTCAGGAAAATACTGGCTGACAACGGAGCACCAATGAGTGAACTTCAGCTCGTCATAGATACTACAGCGGGTGCAAAATTAAGAAGTCTCGGGCAACTCACAAAGGCAAATGAGGCAGGCTCAACAGACACGTTAAGGCGTGGGGTGCTTTTAGATGTCTTTGGATTTCAGATTAGAGAGTCTGCACAGGTAAAGACACACACTAAGGGAACAGGCAGCGGATATCTTGTAAATGCTCCAAGCGGGCTTCCAGCAGGAACCACAGTCATTCCTGTTGACACTGGCAGCGGAACAATACTTGCAGGAGACGTGGTAACATTTGGCAGCGATCCAACAAAGTATGTTGTAACCAGTGGTCTTTCCGGTGGAACATTTACCATTGCACCACCTGGTTTGCTCACAGCAGTTGCAGACAATACAGCAGTAAACATAGTAGGCAACCATACATGCAACATGGCATTTGCAAAATCAGCAATACATCTTCTCTGCAGAGTGCCAGCCATGCCGGCGGGAGGAGACGCTGCAGACGATGTCATAACTGTCACTGATCCTGTATCAGGTATCTCATTTCAGGTTGCCTTATATCGCCAGTACAGGCGTATAGCCTATGAAGTGGGTCTTGCATGGGGAGTCAAGGCGGTGAAAAAAGAGCATATAGCTCTGCTTCTTGGGTAAGGAGGATAAAAATGGCTAAAAAGAGGGATGAAAATATTGATGAAGCTGAAAATCTTGCTGAAAAAAAGCTTGTAAAAATGATTCGTGATGGCGATGTAGAGCCAAAAACAGCAGATGTGCATCCTGACATGGTTGAAGACTATAAAAAGGGAGGCTGGAGGATAGCTGAACAATGAGCTACTGCACGCTTAACGATCTCATAAAAGCGATTCCTGAAGAAAATCTCATACAGCTTACTGATGACAATGGAATGGGGGTGATAGATGAAGAAAAGATAGATGAAGCCATAGCATATGCGGGGCAGCTGATAGACGGCTACTTGAGGGGCAGATACTCTGTCCCTCTTGACCCTGTTCCAGAGCTAATCAGAAGGCTTGCAGTTGACATGGCTGTATTTCATCTGTATTCAAGACGGTTTGAGCTTGAGATGCCACAGAGCATGATTGACAGGCGCAAAGAGATCATCAGACTTCTTGAGCAGATTCAGCAAGGCAAAGTTCAGCTTGGCATAGAAACAGATAAGTCACCGGGTCAGGGATACTATCAGAGCAATAAAACTGAAGAGGACAGATTTTTCAATAAAACGCTTTTAGAGAGGTTTTAATTTGAAGGGGGATATCAGAGTATGGGTCAGGTAAAAAAAGAGGCTTATAAGCGATTCTACGAAGCGATTTTAAAAAGTGGACATTTTAAAGTTTTAAATGCCTTTTAAAGGGGGTTTAAGAGGGTATTAAATGGCATTTAAAAAATTGATAAAAAATATTATGTTAAATTTTTTTGTCAGTGACAATGAAGGAGGTTTGATATGATACTCGGTGCAATTCTGGGGCTGTTAGGGGCAATAATCCCTGAAGGAATTAAGATTTTCAAAGAACGACAGGACCATAAGCATGAAAAAGAGATGCTTGAGCTTCAGATGCAGTACCAGCGAGAGATGATTGAGGCTCGCATTCAGGAAGCAAGGGCTTTAGCAACGCTGGAGCTTGACAAAGAGGCATATCGCTATGCACCAACAGATGTGAAGCCAACCGGTAATTTCTGGATAGACCTTTTGCAGGTTATAGGTGCATTTTACAATCAGACAGTGAGGCCTACTCTCACATACTTAGTCATAGCTTGCTGGCTTATGGTCAAATATGCAAGCTGGCAGATAGCAGGAGGCAATCTTGAGGTGCTCCCTCAGATATGGACAGAGGCAGACAATGAATTCGTTGCAGCAGTGGTCATGTTCTGGTTTGGTGGTAGAGCGTTCAGCAGGACTTTCAAAAGAATATGACTGAAAGAGGCATTGAGCTCATAAAACGCTTTGAGGGCTATAGCCCTACAGTATATCTCTGCCCTGCAGGGTATCTAACTATTGGGTACGGCCATGTGGTCAGGCCAGAGGAGAGGGAAATGTTTGCGAAGGGAATTACAATGGAGCAGGCAGAGGAGCTCCTCAGACAGGATCTCTCAAAATACGAGAAGGCAGTTATCTCACTCCTTCAGCCTGTAGCCTTCAGCCTTCAGCCTCAACAGATAGATGCCTTAACAAGTTTTGCATACAATGTTGGACTTTATGCTCTGAAAGCATCCACGCTGAGAAGAAAGATTTTAAGAGGTGATCTTCTTGATGCAGCGGATGAATTCCTCAAATGGGTCTATGCAGGTGGCAGGAAACTTCAGGGGCTTGTGAGGAGAAGACAGGCAGAGCGAGAGCTATATCTTGAAGGGGTTTTGCAATGACCATAGCAGATATTGAGCAGGCAATAATTGACAGGCTCAAAACAAAGATACAGGGGCTTGAAATCACAGGCTTTCCAGAAAAGCCGAAAGAATACAGGCTTCTACATCCAAAAGGAGCCTTGCTCGTGAGTTATGCGGGCTCAACATTTTCAGAGCCCCAAAGTGTGAATGCGATTGTCCAGGAAAGAAAGATGGAGTTTGATATCACAGTTGCCATGAGACATCTACGGACACACGAAGGAGCATATGCATATCTTGACGCAGTGAGGATTGCGCTGACGGGATATAGAATCACAGGCTGCTCAAAGATGTATCCAGTGAAGGAACAATTTCTTTCAGAGGACAATGGGATATGGCAGTACAGCATTACATTCACTCTGACAGCTCCTGCAGTTGAGCCAACAGAGAAAGAAACAACTGTACTTTTAAGAAAAATAACAGCAACAGATGATTATGATACAACGATAATAAAAAAGGAGGGCTATGATGGCTAAGTATGTGTATCAGGGTCCGCCATCGGGAGTAACACTGAACGATGGCAAAGAGGCTTTGCTTTTCCCCGGTGCTGAGATAGAGCTTCCAGAGGAAAATGATTATGTGAAAACGCTGATAGCAATTGGATACCTGAAAGAGGTAGCAGAGAAAAACGAAATAAAACAGTTTAAAGGTAAAAAGGAGGTAAAAGAAGATGCCAGCTAATTTCTTGCATGGTGTTGAAACAATTGAGATTGAAAAAGGTGCAAGACCTATAAGGGCGGTAAAAACAGCAGTGATAGGTCTTGTTGGAACTGCTCCAATACAGGATGTTGAGAGCGATTACAGAACTGTAAATAGACCAGTTTTAATATTGAATGATAGGGATGCGGCAAAATACTTTGGCACTCAGAAAACAGGCTACACAATCCCGCAGGCACTGGATGCAATATTTGATCAGGGAAGCGGTATTGTCATAGTGGTAAACGTATTTAATCCTGATGTGCATAAAAATGCACAAAATGAGCCAGATCCTTCGCAGGTAACAGTATCTGATATTATAGGCGGGACTGATGCTTCAGGCAATAGGACCGGCATGCAGGCATTCAAAGACTGCTACAATCTCTTTGGCTTCTTCCCGAAGATTCTCATTGCACCTGTCTATTGCACACAGGTAAGTGTAGCAACAGAGCTGAATGTTATGGCAGGAGCAATTAGGGCAGTAGCAATAGTTGATGCCCCAGCAGGAACAACATTTCAGCAGGCAATAGCTGGAAGAGGTCCAAATGGTTCAATCAACTTCAACTTTTCATCTGAAAGGATGATACTCTGCTACCCGCACCTGAAAGTCTATGATCCAGCAACTGACACAGAAAGGCTTGAGCCATACAGCCAGAGGCTTGCAGGAGTGATAGCAGCAAAGGACATTGAAAAAGGCTATTGGTGGAGCCCATCCAATACAGAGATAAAGGGTATTACAGGAGTTGAGAGAAATCTCTCAGCAATGATCAATGATCCGAACTCAGAAGTAAACCTGCTCAACGAAGCGGGCATTGTTACGGTATTCAACTCCTTTGGTACAGGGCTGAGGACGTGGGGAAACCGCTCAGCTGCGTGGCCAAGTGTAACGCATCCAAAGAACTTCATCAACGTGCGCAGAACAGCAGATGTGCTTCATGAAAGCATTGAATACAGCATGCTTCAGTTCATAGACTTTCCAATAAATGATGCATTGATTGATGCCATCTGCGAAAGCGTAAACATGTTCATTAGAACACTCATAGCAAGAGGAGCTCTGATAGATGGCAGATGCTGGTTTGACAAGGCAAAGAATCCATATACAGAGATTGCACTTGGGCATCTCACTTTTGATATTGAATTCATGCCACCAACTCCGGCTGAAAGAATTACATTTGAAAGCTTTATAAACATTGAGCTTCTTAAGAAGCTTGGGGGAAGTCAATAAGGGAGGTAAGAGATGAGCAAGCTTCAGGTAAATAAGCTATACAATGCAAATGTGTATGTAAACGGCATAAGTTTTCTTGGCAGAGCCGAAGAGGTTACACTGCCACAGGTCAAGGCAAAGATGGTTGAACACAAGGGGCTTGGAATGTTTGGCGTAATAGAGACCGCAGCAGGCATTGAAAAGATGGATGCTAAAATCAAATGGGGAAGCCTATATCCAGAGGTTTTAACAGAGGCTGCAAACCCATATAAGGCTGTCTCAATTCAGGTAAGGGCATCCCTTGAAACACATGACTCAACTGGCAGGGTTGATGAGGTTCCTGTAGTTGCGTTTATGACAGCACAATTTAGAAATTTTCCCGGTCTTGGATTCAAACACCAGGACAATGTAGAGGTTGAGACAGAGCTAAGCGTGAGCTACTACAAACTTCAGGTTGACGGCAAAGACATCATTGAAGCAGATGCCTTTGCAAACATCTGGAAAGTGGAAGGCGAAGACATTCTCGCTACATACAAAGCGAACTTAGGAGCATAAGATGAAAGAGATAAAACTTCCAAGTGGTAAAAAAGCAAAAATCAGGGAAGGCAAAGGTAAGGATCTACTTAATGCATGGAGAAAGGCAAAAAACAATGATGAAATAGTTTTTGCCCTTATTGCAGAGCTTGTTGAGATTGATGGCAAAAAAGTAATCTATGAGGATTTGCTCGAGATGGACCTAAAAGATGTGCTTGCAATTCAGGCTGAGGTTGTAGGGGATTTTTTATCCCTACAACAGGGCATATAATTTTTCTGATCAAGACAACAGGAATGACGCTTGCAGAAATAAAAAAAATGAGCATTGAAGAGATTGCTTTCTGGATAGAGGAGGCAAAAAAATATGAACAGCAGAGAGCTGAAGCAATAGAGGAGATTTTAAATGGATAAAACACTCCAGATAGGGTTAATTCTGGTTGCCTATGACAAGATGACAAAAGTCTTAAAGGCTGCCACAGGAGAAGCTATTGAGTCTTTCAGTAGGCTTCAGGAAAAGATCAAACAGACATCAGAAAAGCTCGCTATGGTTGGAACAGCCTCATATTTTGCAGGCTCTCAAATTTTATACAGCATGAAAAAACCGATTGATGCTTTTATGGAGCTTGAAGATGCTTCTACCCAGCTTAAAGTCACACTTATGAAAGATACAGGAGAAATCTCAGAAAAATTTGAAGAGATAAACAAAATTGCTGCAAAACTTGGAGCTGAACTACCAGGAACAACCTCTGACTTCTACAGGATGGCATCATATATGAAAGCGCTTGGAATTACAGAGGAATCAATTGCAGGCGGAGCTCTTGAAGCAGCTGCAAAGCTCGGTGTAGTGCTAAAGCCCTTTGGGGTTACATACGAAGAGGCTGCCATATCAGTGGCAAAATTTAAAGAATCACTTGGCATTGCAGATAAAGAGTTAATCTCATTTATGGATATTATTCAGAGAGTTGCACATCAGGGCGTTAAACTTGAGGAGATGAGATACGCCTTTGCAGACCTTGCAGGAACACTTCAGCCTCTCGGGATTCAAGGGCTTGAAGCATCAAAAAGCATAACTTCTCTTGTTGCGATGCTTATAAAGACAGGAAGAACAGGGAAAGAAGTTGGAAATGCAATCTCGGACATGATAAGACAGAGCATGGATATAGAGCGTGTTTCAAAGGCAAATCAAATGCTATCGCAGTTTGGAATACAGCTTAATTTTGTAGATGAACAGACAGGCAAATTCAAAGGCATTGAGAATCTGATTGTTCAGCTTGACAAACTCAAAGAGCTTCCAGATGCGGTCAGAATGGAAGTATTCAAGGCGATATTCGGCGCTGGCTCTGCAATGGATGTGGCAAACATTATTGCGACAAAAGGCATAGAAGGCTACAACCAAATGATTGACAGGATGAAAGAGCAGGCAAGCTTAAACAAAAGAGTTGAGGAATCTCTTGGCACACTCAGAAACATGTGGGAAGCATTTACAGGGACATTTCAGAACGCACTTGCTGCAATCGGCAAAGGGGCCGCTCCATTGCTAAAGTGGCTTGCAAATACACTAAACAACATCTCAGAGGCGATAGGAAACTTTGCAGAAAAGCATAAAACCCTTACCACAATAATATCATCAGGAGCTGTAATTCTTGGTGGAGCATTGATGGTATTCGGCTCTCTGGGGATAGCGCTGTCGGTAGTATTGAGGCTTTCAGGCGCAGCGATAAAAGGTTTCATGATATTTGGCAGTCTTGCAAAGGCAGTAGCGCCGATATTGATATCTTCATTAAAAGCAATCACCGTTGCTTTCAGAGTTTTCAGCGTGACTGCAATTGCAGGGCTTAGGGCTGTAGCAGTTGCCATGCTTACAAATCCAATTGGGTGGATACTGCTTGGTATTACTGCTCTTGTTGCAGCTGGATATCTGCTTTATAGAAATTGGGATAAGGTATCAAAAGCCTTATCTTCAGCGTGGAACTGGCTCAGAGAAAACTGGAAAAAGCTTTTGCAAGTCTTTATGTGGGTCAATCCTATAACAATGCCCATTATGGCTTTAAACAAGCTTGTTAAGTATGTTTTTGGTATAGACTTATTCAGCGCAGGCAAAAAGATCATAGAAACGCTCTGGAAAGGCATTCAGTCTGTGGCAATGAAACCTGTTGAGGCTGTAAAGAACATCGTGCAGAAGATAAGAAACTTTCTGCCTTTCAGCCCTGCAAAAGAAGGACCATTCAAAGACCTGCATAAAATCAGGCTAATAGAGACAATAGCTGAAGGGATGAAAGCATCACCGCTTGTAGTTGCAATGAAGCAGGTACTTGAACCAGTGAAAGCAGTAATGCAGCCACTCATTCAACCTGTAAAGCAAGTGCTTGAACCAGTGAAAGCAGTAATGCAGCCACTCATTCAACCTGTAAAGCAAGTGCTTGAACCAGTGAAAGCTACAGGCACAGCTCAAGCAGTAAGAGCATCAAACATTACAGTAAACTACTCACCGAGCATAAACATCTCTGGAGCAGTAGCTCAAGCAAAAGAGGATCTCATGGCAATGCTCAGACAGCATCAGGCAGAGCTTCTCAAGCTTATTCAGGATGCACAGGCTAAAGCCCAGAGGGTGGCATACTGATGGCAAGATATGCATGGCTTGGAGATATACAGCTTGACCTGATCACCTACTTTGACAGCCTTGAGTCCACATCAAGGGTCAATTATGCAGAGCATGAAGTCATAGAAGGAAAACCAAGACTGCAGTACATTGGTGAGGCTCTGGATGAGATCACCATAAAAATTTCACTTCATACAGACTTCTGCAAGCCCGAAGAGGAGTTAAAAAAAATCAAAGAAGCAATGAAGAAATACGAACCGCTTGATTTCATCTTTGCAAGCGGTGCTTATAAAGGCAAGTATGTGATAGAGGAGATCACATCTACAGTTATACAGACATTTGAAGATGGCACAGTGCAGGCAATAGAGGCAACGCTAAAGCTCAAAGAGTGGGTTCAGGATAGGCCGCTCGAATACAAAAAAGAAGCAAAAAAGAAAGCACAACAGAAAAAGAAAACAGTAAAGAAAACAGAATTCACAACTGTTACAGAAAAAAACAAGGAAGGCATTGAATTTAAAAAAATAGTTAGGCAATGAATCAGTATATAGAATACATAACAAAAGAAGGAGATCGCTGGGATTTGATAGCATACGACCTTTACGGAGACGCAACCATGTATGAACCAATCATAGTTGCCAATCCCGATGTACCAATTTATCCAGTGCTACCATCTGGCATAAAACTTAAAATTCCTGTGATAGAGATAAAAGACACGATTGAGGAGCTCCCACCGTGGAAAAGGTAAGAAAGCCTCTATTTTTCATAGAGTATGAGAAAAAAGATATAACAGCATACATAACACCATATGCGCTTTCAGTCACATACACAGACTATGTGCACGGCAAATCTGATGAGATAGAGATACAGCTTGAAGACAGAGAGCACCTCTGGAAGTCATCGTGGTATCCACAGAAGGGCGACCTTATCACGCTTAAAATAGGCTACGAAGGGGAAAAGTTGCTTCCATGCGGAAGCTTTGAGATAGACGAAATTGAGCTTTCAGCGCCACCAGACGTGGTGAGCCTTAAAGGGCTTGCAACAAATATTAAAAAAGCGCTAAGACAGGCAAACACAAAAGCATACGAGAACAAAACACTCAAGCAGATTGCAGAAGAGATAGCCAAAAAGCATGGATACGAGCTCGTAGGAGAAATAAAAGACATAAAAATCAAAAGAATCACACAGAAACAGGAGCGAGACATAGCATTTTTAAAAAGACTTGCGGAAGACTACGGCTATGTATTCAAAATTACTGATGGGAAGCTGGTTTTCTATGAGATTGAAGCTCTTGAGTCTCAGAGCGTGGTGTATATCATAGACAGAAAAGACATGATTTCATTCAGTTTTAGAGATAAGACTTATGAACTATATAAAGCCTGTGAGGTTCAGTATCATGATCCAAAAACAAAAAAAGTTATTACTCATACAGTTAATGCAGATGGCGTTACAAAGGGAGATACTCTTAAGATCAATGAAAGAGTTGAGAATAAAGAGCAGGCTATTGCAAAAGCAAAGGCACATCTTAAGGCAAAAAACAAAATGCAGACAGAGGGAAACATTGTCATAATTGGAAATCCAAAACTTGTAGCAGGCTCAAACATAGAAATTACAGGGTTATACATACTCAACGGCAAATATCACATTGAATCGGCGAAACATACAATCTCAAGAATGGACGGATACAAAACAGAGCTGGAGGTAAGAAGAGTTGCTTAGGTTCGGCGTTGTTGTTGGGGTTGACGAATCAAGAGGTATGGTGAGAGTACAGTATACAGACATGGATGGAGAGGTTTCATACTGGCTTGCAGTGCTCAAGCAAAAGACATTGAAAGACAAGGTATACTGGATGCCCGATGTAGGCGAGCATGTTGCGGTGCTGATTGATGAAAATGCTGAAGAAGGCGTTGTTCTTGGAGCAATATATTCTTCAGCTGATTCTGTCCCGGTCAGCAACAAAGACAAATGCCACATCAAATTTGAAGATGGCACCTGGATTGAGTACGACAGGGCAGAACACAAACTCAGAGCAGAAATACAAGGAGATATTGACGTAAAAGCAACAGGAAGATGCGATCTGGATTGTCAGAGCCAAATATATATCAAGAGTGCCAGCAATATCACGATTCAGGCACCTACAATAAATATGAAGGGTGGCTCACCTGCTGAAGGCTGGTTTGAGGGTAATTTCAGGCTAATAGGCAATCTCGAAGTGCAAGGAAATATATATGTTACAGGGTCAATTATTGACGAGGGTGGCAACACCAATCATCACAGCCATTAGGGAGGGTAAATATGTTAGAGAAAATGCTGAAACTATGGAACAATAAAATTAATCCTTTAGGAAACTTTGATGATGGTTTACCATCTCAGTATCGCTCAATAAAAGGTTTTATTTATTGGTACTTTATCCGCAACCCATTCCATAATTTTTGTGCCTATTGGATAGGCTTTAGAGGGAAAAATATTGATTATTCTCAAATTTGGAACAAAAAACAAAAATGGAATTTAGTGTTACCATTTTTTTCCTTTAAAGGCAATCATTGGGAAATGTATATTGGCTGGAGGCCTGATTCAAAAATGTTTGGTATATCTATCCGGAGAAAAGATGAAAACAATAGATAACATAGAAAGCGTAGATTTTCAGCCAAAATTCGGAGAGATTGGCGAGGTTGTTGAAAATATTGAAGACATCAACCAGTGCATCAGGATCATCCTTTCAACCCCAAAGCGAAGTGACCCACATCGCCCTGAGTTTGGTTCAGACATATGGAAATATATTGACTATCCAGTGAATGAGGCAATCCCGAATATAATTCGTGAGGCAATAGATGCAGTCAACACATGGGAGCCCCGTGTGGAGATTAAAAGCATTCGTGCAAAAGTGGAGCAGGCAAATGTAATTTTACAGATTGAATGGGTGCTTAAGGGCTCAGAAGAGCCTACTTTACTGGAGGTGATAGTATGAGTTTGCCAGAGCCAGAATTTATAGAGCGTGATGCAGAAAAAGTTACAAGAGAGCTAATCTCTTTGTATGAGCAACTTACTGGCAAAACCCTTTATCCAGCCCAGATAGAGCGTCTTATCATTGATCTGATTGCTTATAGAGAAATGCTTATTCGTATTGGTATACAGGAGGCTGCAAAACAGAATCTATTGGCATTTGCACGCTATCCAATGCTTGATTATCTCGGCGAACTGCTCGGTGTGACAAGGCTTCCTGCACAGCCAGCAAGGACAACACTTAGATTTACACTCACTGAGGCACTCTCATTTGACCTTCTAATCCCTGAAGGGACACAGGTTGAAACAAAGGACGGCAAATATATATTTGAGACAGACAGAGACCTCACAATCACGGCAGGGCAAACATATGGAGATGTAACAGCAACATGCACCGTAGCAGGCACAGGCGCAAACGGATATATGCGAGGAGATGTCAATACGCCAGTATCTACGCTTCCATACATTGGGAAAGTTGAAAACATCTCAGTCACCTATGGGGGGGTAGACAGGGAGGATGATGAAAGATTGAGACAGAGAATCAGGGAAGCTCCAGAGAAGTTTTCAGTCGCTGGTCCAAAACTCGCATATCGTTTCTGGGCAATGACAGCTCATCAGGACATCGTAGATGTGGCTGCAGTATCTCCATCACCTGGAGTTGTGAATATATATCCTCTTATGAAGGATGGCAACCCATCAAATGAAATACTTGAGCTTGTATCTCAGGGACTCAATCATGAAAGGGTGCGCCCTCTAACTGATTACGTTCAGGTGCTTACACCTACACGGGTAGATTTTTCAATAGATGCAAGGCTTACGCTATACATAAATACAGATTCTGGAATTGTTCAAAAGATTTGTGAAGAAAAAATCAAGCAATATATAGCTAATATGAAATCAAAGCTTGGCATGGACATAGTGAGAACACAGATTATAGCACTTTTAAACAGCGTTTCAGGGGTATATAAATGCGATTTAATAGCTCCAGAGCAGGACAGAACTCTTGCAGAAAACGAATGGGCAAACTGCACAGGATATACACTAACCATAGTGGGGTCAGTAGATGGCTGATAAAAGACTTATTCCAGCAGGCATAAAAGATTTAAACGCAGAGGCGTTCAATGAACTCATAGATAGACTTGGCAGCATAGACCTCACGCCTCTTCTTATCTATATTATTGACCATGTAGACTCCTCAGCCCTTCCCCACCTCGCCTGGCAATTCCATATTGAAGGCTGGGAGCTTGCAGAGACAGATAAAGAAAAGCGTACACTGATTAAGCGTGCAATTGAGTTGCATCGCTACAAAGGCACACCCTGGGCGGTGAAAGAGGCAATCAAGGCTTGTGGGTATGAAGCAGATATTTCAGAGTGGTTTCAATACGATGGACAACCCTATATGTTTAGGGTCTATATTCAAAAGCCTGTTCAGAGTGAAGACACATATACAAAGCTCCTCAGGCATATATACGACTGCAAAAACGAACGAAGCTGGCTGGACAGCATTGGCACTCATCATGGCTATACAGGAAAGGTTTATGTAGACTCAAGAGTATGGCTTGGCATGAGATATACAATTCAACCGAACATGCCAGAAATATATGTCAGCCCAGCAAGGTATTATGGTGGTTTTTACTACAGGGTTGGAAACTATATGAGCATAGGAGTGTCAAATGGCTAATTTTTCAGGGACAATCATAACGAATAAAGGCCTGGATTTACTTGCAAAAGCAATACGGGGAACGCAACTCACATTCACAAGGGTCGCACTTGGTGATGGAGTATGGCCAGTCCCTCATTCTCCTGAGCAGATGGAATCACTTGTATCAGAAAAAAAGAGTATTCAGATACAGGGGATAGAAGTTGTAGGGAATGGAACTGCCAGATTAAGGGCAGTGCTGATGAACACAGAGCTACAGACAGGATTTTTTGCTCGTGAACTTGGCATCTTTGCGCAGGATCCTGATCTTGGAGAGATTCTATATGCAGTCAGCTATGCAGGAGATCAGGCAGACTACATTCCACCGGGCGGAAATATCGTACTTGAAAGCATCATAGATGTATTTGTGATTGTATCTACCGCAGAAAATGTGACAGCATGGATAGATGATACAGTTGTGCTTGCAACGAAGAAGGATATTGTTGAGCATAATGAATCCAATACATCACATCAGGATATCAGAGCTATTATAAGTACACACCTAAATTCACCTGATGAACACAATATCCCTCAGCAAATACAGTATGCAATTGAGCATCATGAACACAATCAGTATACAAAGAAATATTTACATGCACAGACAACAGCAGCCCTTGAATGGGACATCCTGCACAATCTTGGCGTGACATATCCTGTTGTGAAAGCATATTCTGAAAGCACAGAGCAGGTTAATTTATTAGGGTATTGCGGTTCTGGAGTATACTGCGGACAGGAAGGCTTGTATTGTGGGGGCGGAAGCACTGTTCAGGCAATTGTGCTGACTGATATACCTTATAACGAAGTCGTAATAATTTCTCAGAATAAATTGCGTGTGCGGTTTAGCTCCGCACAGGCAGGAAAAGCAATTATATTAGGAGGTGTGTAATATGAGAGGTGCACCAAAATGGCTCAACTCACGGGAAGATGTATATACGGTAGCCCAGCTTGCTATTGATGGGCAACTTGACAGAGAAGAAGTAAAAAAGAAAATTCAGAACTTGATGAGCGACGAAAAAGTATATGTTTTTGGGCACATTGTTGATGAAAACTATACAGCAGGACAGGATGAGAATGTTTGCGAAGTTAGAAAAGAAGATTGCACAGTTGAGTATCACTACTACAGGCTTCAAGACAATCCAAACGCAAGATATCTCCAGATGGGGCTCACAAAAGATGAAATACAAACGATTTTAAACGAACTGGAGGGATAAAATGGGGCTTTTATGGCAGAACAGTTCACAGTATCCATTGAATGCAGACTTTCTAAGTAGACCTCATGATATTCGTGCAGGAGGTGGAGACCACTACTTGGAACCAAACTCACAACTGAATGGAGTAAAGTTGCTTGCAGGCACAATCATTCCCTTGTTCAACGGTAGTGTCTGGAAAGTGTATGAGTTTACAAGTGATGTGAATATTACAACGCTTGATACAGGAAGTTTTCAATTTGGAAAAGACTACTATGTATATCTCTGCGATGATGGTTCTGCAAGCGGATTGTTGTTGATTTCTCTCAATTCTACGGCACCAAGCGGCTACAATGCTAATAACAGCAGAAAAATCGGAGGTTTTCACTTTGGCAGAAAAAGAAATTCATTTACACCATCCGATGTAACTAATAACGTAGTAGTTCCAAATTCTGTATGGGATTTGGTTCGCAGACCTCGTTGTTCTCCAGAAGGCATGGTTTACATTTGCGGTGGGGTGTGGGTAGATATATATCTCGTTAGTGTGAATGAGGCTATTACATTTACCGCTGGGAATGGCTCTCCACTTGCAAGTGGAACAGGAAAATCAACCTATAACAGCATACCACTCACAGGAACAGAGGGACTCTGTGGATACAACTTTATTGAGCTTGCATGCAGAAGTGGGAAGAGACTTCTTACATATGCGGAGTGGTTGCGTGCGGCATATGGAAGCCCGCAGGGCAACAGCTCAGATAATCTCAATGCATGGACTGCGACGAGCAATACAGGAAGGCAAGTAACAGGGTATGTAGAAAGAGCTATATCCTTGATGAATGTAATAGATTGTGTTGGAAATGTGTATGAATGGCTGGATGAATTTAGTATTAGACAGGATGGCACATCTTGGGGATGGAGAAATCCTATGTCAGGGCAGGGAGTTGGGCAGTTATGGTTGCCTTATGATTTTGGTCTTGTTCAGCTTATTTGCGGCGGCTATTGGCGCGATGGGGCGTATGCCGGCTCCCGCACGGTGAACCTGAGCCACTGCCCCTGGAGCGTGGTCACGGGCATTGGCTCCCGTTTCGCCTGTGATTCTTTGTAAATCTGATATCTGTTTTCTGGGGGTCTGTTTTTGGAAAACTTAAAATTGTATCAAAAATTATATGATTTTGCGATGTATATTTTCCCGATAATAGATAAATTTCCACGCTATGAGAAGTTTGCCCTCTGCAGCCAGATTAAAAATTGTGTGTTTGATGCAGCTAAGCTTGTTATAAAAGCAAATAAAATTTACAATAAGAAGCCGATTATGTATGAAATTGATATTAAAATTGAAGAATTAAAATTTTTACTGAGATTTGCTCATGAAAGACGATATATGTCGCACAAATCGTATAGTCACAGCAGTGAGAGGCTTATAGAGATAGGCAGGATTCTTGGAGGCTGGATTAAAAGTGTATAGAGGGGCTAAGGATGCTTGCGGCGGCAATTGGAACAATGGGGCGTATGCCGGCTCCCGCACGGTGAACCTGAACAACTACCCCTGGAACGTGAACACGAACATTGGCTCCCGTTTCGCCTGTGATTCCTTCTCTCAGAGATGTAAGTTTACGGACTTACATCCATCCCTTTGGGAATCAGATCCTTAGTCCTTCCCTCGAAGGGAAAAGATAAACTTGCCTCTGCGGTGAGTAAGTTGACTGAAAACTGAAAATGGTAGGGGATATGCCAGTTACTTATAATAATTTGTACAACAAGATATATAGCTTTAACAACCTTTACTCTGCATATTTAAAGGCCAGAAAATGCAAAAGATATAGAAAAGAGGTGCTTGATTTTACAAGCAAATTAGAAGAAAACCTTTTAATTATTCAGAATGAACTTATCTGGAAAACCTATGAACCAGGCAGATTTAAAGGGTTTTATGTCTATGATCCGAAAAAGAGATTGATCCATGCTCCTGCTTTTAGAGATAGAGTCATTCACCATGCTCTATGTAATATCATAGAGCCTTTGTTTGAGAAAAAATTTATCTACGACAGCTATGCCTGCAGAAAAGGAAAGGGCACGCATGCAGCAGTTAAAAGAGTCCAGAAATTTATGAGAAAACTGCCAAGAAACAGTTATGTCTTGAAGGCTGATATCAGCCAGTATTTCCCAAGCATAAGTCATGATATATTGATGAAAATCATAGCCAGGACAATTTCTTGTAAAGACACTTTATGGCTTATAGAAAAGATCATAAGAATTGACAATAAGGGGCTACCAATAGGGGCATTGACGAGCCAGTTATTTGCAAATGTATACCTGTCTGAGCTTGATCATTATATTAAAGACAAACTTGGCGTTAAATTTTATGCGAGGTATATGGATGATTTTGTTGTTATTCATCATGATAAGCAGTATCTCAGATCCTTATTAACAGAAATAGAAGGCTTTCTATTTGAAAAACTCGCTCTAAAACTTAATAGGAAAACTCAAATTTATCCTATCAAGCATGGCATAGACTTTTGTGGGTATCGAATCTGGCCTACATATATATTGCCAAGAAAGAGAAATGTAAAGAGAGCAAGAAAAAGATTTAAGAAACTTGCCTTGCTTTATAAGCATAGTAGAATATCTTTACAAGAAGTTAGAAATTCTATTATGAGCTTTATTGGCTATATGAAGCACTGTAATGGATATAGAAGCTTATCTTATATACTCTATGAAACTGTTTTAACAAGAACCCCAGTCTAAACATGTAGTGTTCCAGAAATTTCCAGGAAAATCCCTCCTGATCCCGAATCCTATATTTTTTTAACTAAATATTCTCAAATCTCTGTTACTTTTTCTCAAACCTTTTGTTAAGTTACACAATGAAAGTACCAGAACCAGCCCATTTAACAGTCAAAGAAGAATTCAGAATATAAAAAGATAAAGAAAATCAAAGAGTTACCCTTTGTGTTGTACAAAAATTTACATTTTCAAAAAATAAAATTCAATAATTTCAATAACTTACAAAATTAAGTTGATAAACTCGGGTAAACATTGATTGACTGTTACAAAGTTTTGTTTTTGTGCATGAAGGCTTATATAGGCAGTTAAGTAGTTTTAGGCTTTTTTCTTCTATTTATAAATTTTTCAATCTCAACTGCAAAAAATACTACAGATGATAGAGCAAGTGTAAGCAACAATTCATTTATTGTCAGAGGCTGAGTGTGGAATATTGGATTAAGAAATGGCACATACACTACAGCCATCTGAAGAAATATGGTCAAAACAATAGCTCCCAAAAGAGGGCGGTTTTTGAAGAAACCTGTCTTAAAAAGAGAGTCTTCCTCAGATCGGACGCTCATGACTACAGCCATTCTTCCTATCACTAAGGCAGTAAATACCATTGTTTGCCAAGGCATTCCCTCTTTAAGAGTAAATGCCTGAAATAAAAGAGCTGTCACCCCGATCAGCAGTCCATATTTTATTATGAATAAGCCTCTACCGTGTGAAAATACTCCTTCCTCTGGATGTCTTGGTGGTCTGTTCATAATATTCCTTTCAGGAGGTTCTGCAGTAAGAGCAAGGCCAGGTAAACTGTCAGTGAGAAGATTCATCCACAATATCTGAATTGGAAGTAGTGGAAGAGGAAGACCAAAAAAAGGCGCAAGAAAAATAGCCCATAATGTTCCAGCATTAGAAGTCATTGAGTATTTTATGAATTTAAGTATATTATCATAAATACGCCTTCCCTCCTTTACTGCTTTAACAATGGTTGCAAAGTTGTCATCAAGAAGTATCATGGAAGAAGCCTCTTTTGAAACATCTGTTCCCGTAATACCCATTGCAACTCCAATATTTGCTCTTTTGAGTGCTGGAGCATCATTTACACCATCTCCTGTCATGGCGACAAACTGTCCTTTCTCCTGAAGAGCTTTAACTATTTTGAGTTTTTGTTCAGGTGCAACTCTTGCATATACTCTTATACGTTCTACCATTTCTTTAAATTCATCTGGAGGAATTCTATCAAGTTCTCTTCCAGTAATAATTGTCTTAACAGAATCATCAATTATACCAAGCCTTTTAGCTATAGCCTTTGCAGTTAGTGGATGGTCTCCTGTGATCATTACAGGCTTGATTCCAGCTGTTATACATTGTCTTACTGCCTCTACTGCCTCTGGTCTTGGTGGATCCATCATTCCAACGAGTCCTAAAATAGTGAGTCCTGTTTCTACAGTTTCTGGTGAGATATTATCAGGCAAAGAATCCCATTCTTTCATTGCAATACACAACACCCTTAATCCATCAGCTGCCATTTTATCACTTATCCTGTGTATTTCTTTCTTATCAATTGATTTAGTACCATCAGATGTTAATACATAGTCAGCTCTCTCAAGGAGATTTTCTATCGCACCTTTTGTGAAAGAAATAAAATTAGTCTTGAAATAATGCTGAGAATTCACACTATGGATGGTTGTCATGCACTTTCTGTCTGAGTCAAAAGGAATTTCTGCAACACGGGGAAAAATATTTTGAAGCTCTTCTTTATCAAAACCATTCTGTTTTGCAGTTTTATAGAGTGCTATCTCGGTAGGATCTCCTAATATATTGCCCTTCAAATCCATTTTAGCATCATTGCTTAATGCAAGAGCAACCATAAGGTAGTTAAAGGGTAAATCTTTCTGTCTTTCCACACCTATATCTATGTCTGCCCCTAACCTAATAACTTTTCCATCAACATAAATCTCTTCTACAGTCATTTTATTCAATGTAAGAGTTCCTGTTTTATCAGAACAGATGTATGTTACAGATCCTAAAGTTTCAACAGCAGGAAGCTTTCTTATGAGTGCATTAAGTTTAACCATTTTTTTTGCTCCAAGAGCGAGGGCTATAGTTATTACAGCAGGCAATGCCTCAGGTATCGCAGCTACTGCGAGACTTATGGCTGTAAGAAGCATTAAAACTAAAGGTTCACCTCTTATTAATCCAGCAACAAATACAATAGCACATATAACTATGATTGCAATCGCTAATTTCTTACCGAAAATCGCAAGTCGCTGTTGTAGAGGAGTCTTTGAATCTTTTTCTTCCTGAAGCATAGTTGCGACCTTTCCAAGTTCTGTTTCCATGCCAGTAGCTACAACAATGCCTGTTCCTCTTCCGTATGTGACCAATGTTCCCTGGTATACCATATTTTTTCTGTCACCTATAGGAAGATGTTTTTCATGAAGAACAGCTGTACTTTTTTCTACTGGAACAGATTCACCTGTAAGTGCTGCCTCCTCTACCTTAAGATTTGCCACATCTATTAACCTCATATCTGCAGGCACTATTTGTCCTGCTTCAAGTAAGACAATATCGCCAGGAACAATCTGTGAAGCTGGAACAGTTGTAATCTTTCCATCTCTTAAAACATTACATGAAGGCGCAGCCATCCTTTTGAGAGCAGCCATTGCTTCTTCTGCTTTGTATTCCTGGATAAATCCTATGATAGCGTTAAGAACTACTATTGCAACTATAGCTGCTGCATCAGTGGGTTTACCTACTATTCCTGCAATAATTGCTGCTCCTATAAGAATTATTATCAAAAAATCCGTGAATTGGTTAAGAAACATCATTAAAGGAGTCTTTCTTTTTCTTTCTTTTAGTTCATTAGGACCATATTCTTGAAGTCTTTTTTGAGCCTCTTGAGATGAAAGACCATTAAGAGAGGAGTTTAATAATGTAATTGTTTCATCAACGCTTTTTAGATACCAATCCATAGAATTATCAACCTTTCTAATCCTTTCAAAGTGCTATCCTTCTGATTAATTTAATTTTTTTCTTTTTTTTAGTTTTGTTTGTATCTTAGCTAATAACCTTCGAGCCCATGAAAATTCTATGGCTAGAATTCCCAATCCAAGTGGTATAACCAAAAAAGCAGGTCCAGGTAAAACTAACATTGCAATTCCAATTAATAGTAATGTAAAACCGATTATTGCTATAATTAATCTTTTTACTTGTTTTATAAGTTTATTAATTAAAAACACCATAAATAAAAAATCACATTAAACTATAAACTATAATAAAATATAACACAAAAATTAAGATAGATTGTAAATATACAAAGCTTTTAATTGCCCACAAGCTGCGAGTATATCTGTGCCCTTACTTTTTCTGATAAACACAGAGTAACCTTTTGATGCAAGTATTTCCTGAAATTTTAGTATTTCAGGTTCATCGGGTTTTCTAAATTCGCATCCTTCCCATGGATTAAAGGGAATAAGATTTATTTTTGATGGTATTCCCTTTAGTATTTGGGATAGTCTAAAAGCATCTTCTTCAGAAGAATTTATTCCTTTAAGCATTACATACTCAAAGGTTATTCTTTGTCTTGGTTTAAGAGGGTATTCTCTTAGAGTTTTTAACAATTCATGGAGTGGATATTTTTTATTTATTGGCATAAGAAGGCTTCTTGTTTTTTCATCGGTTGCATTCAATGAAATTGCAAGTTTTATAGGAGGAGCTTTTTGGGGAAGTTCTTTAAGTGCAGGAACGATTCCAACTGTTGAAAGTGTAATTCTACGGGGTGAAAACTCAATTAAATTTTTAAATCTCCACAATGCTTCAACAAAATTATCAAAATTTAAAAGAGGCTCACCCATGCCCATAAAAACTATGTTGGTGATTTTTCTTTCTTCGGAGTCTTTAGTCTTTATTAGTTTACTAACTTGAATAAATTGATCAACTATTTCCCAAGTATTAAGATTTCTCCTGAAACCGATTTTACCTGTAAGACAAAACTTACACTTAAGGGGACATCCAACCTGACTTGATATACATAAAGTAAGTCGCTCTTTATCAGGAATTATTACACTTTCTATTTTTTCATTGTCTTCTAATTCCCATAAAAATTTTTCTGTACCATCACTGCTTATTTTTCTTTCTATGAGTTTAATATTTCCAATATAGTATTTTTGAGAAAAATTTAATCTTAGGGACTTAGGCCATTCAGTAATTTCGTCAATTGAGGTGGCAAATTTTTTATAAATCCATTGCATTAGTTGTTTTCCTCTGTAGGAAGGAAGTTTTTCCTCTTTGATGATTTTTTCTATTTCTGATTGATTAAATTTTTTTAAATTAAACATCATTCATAGGGATTTGGAAAATCAACTCCAAGCCTTGTAAGATAATTTTTAAGATATCCACTTACAGCTTCAGGATTGTCAATGATTTCGAAATATTTAAAATCATCAAGACTTATTGCACCAAGATTTTTAGGCGAATTTTTAAGCCAGTCAAGTAATCCCTTCCAGTACTCAGATCCATAAAGAATTATAGGAAATGAAATAATTTTACCTGTTTGAACAAGGGTTAGGGCTTCAAAAAGCTCATCAAGAGTTCCAAAACCTCCCGGGAAAATAACAAAACCGATGGAGTATTTTATAAACATAAGCTTTCTAACAAAAAAGTATCTAAAATTCAAAGATATATCAAGATATTTATTAGGATGTTGTTCATGAGGTAGTTCAATATTTAAACCAATAGATTTCCCTTTTCCTAATTTTGCACCCTTATTCGCTGCTTCCATTATCCCGGGACCGCCACCTGTAATTATTGAGAAACCTGTCTGACTAAGTAATTTTGCAACTTTGAAGGCTTCTTGGTAGTAAAAACTTTCCTCTGTCAAACGGGCACTTCCAAATATGGAAACTGCAGGACCTATTCCATGAAGGGTTTCAAAGCCTTCAACAAGCTCAGACTGTATTCGGAATACTCGCCAAGTATCAGAGGATTTAAAATCTTCTATCATTGTCGTCTTCAACTATACTTGTTCTTATTAAAGCTACTAAAGCAGAGTGAGGGACTATTAGATACTTTTTTTCCTCAAATTCTATTTCTATTACAGCATCTTTTAGAAAGAAGGCATAGTCTCCTTCCTGAGCCTGTAAAGGTATGTATCTAATTGATTCAGAAGTTGTTCCTTTCCATGGCTCTTCAAGAATGGCAGAAGGGTCATTAACTGGATAACCTGGACCAACTTTAATAATTCTACCAGTCATGATTTTATCCTTTTCTTTGACCGTAGGAGGCAAAAAAAGCCCTGATGTTGTTTTATCTATTTTATCGTCAGGTTCAATTAAAACCCTATCACCTACTATTATTAGTTCTCTCTTTGTTTTCATGGTATTACTCTTAGCTACATTTAGTGAAACCGCAACTATGACAAATTACGCATCCTTCTTCATAGGAAAGGGAACTTCCACATTCAGGACATGCTCCGTAGTGAACAAATTCAATATCTGACTTTTTTTGTTCTTGAACTTCTGTTTGCCCTTTTACTCCTCTAATTTCAGATTCTATTGCTTTAGCAATAGCATCGGAACAGCTTGTTATTTTTCCATTACTTGCCCATACAGGAGAGTGACAGGATATACCTTTAAGTTGTTTTACTATCTCCTGAGGCTCTATTCCACTTCTTAATGCCAAAGATATAAGTCTTCCAATGGCTTCTGCCTGAGAAGCAGCACATCCGCCTGCTTTTCCAATATTTGTAAAAACTTCAAAGGGTTTGTCATCTTTGTCTTTATTTATTGTAACATAAAGATTTCCACAGCCTGTTTTCATTAATCTTGTAACACCTTTTAGAACCTCTGGTCTTTTCCTTGGTTTTAATGGGATAAAATGTCCTTCCGTTTTACCTTTCTGAATAACTTGTCCCTGTCTTGAACCATCTCTATAGACAGTAACACCCTTACATCCAAGTCTATAGGCAAGAAGATAAACTTCCCTTACATCATCTTCTGTGGCATTATTTGGAAGATTTACTGTTTTACTGACTGCATTGTCAACATATTGCTGAAAGGCAGCTTGCATACGAACATGATCTAAAGGAGAAATTTCATGGGCAGTTACAAATATTTTTTTGATTTCTTCAGGAATATCTTTTATCCCTTGAATTGAACCTGTCTCAGCTATTCTTTCAGCCAGAGTCTCAGACCAAAGCCCTCTTTTTTCCATTTCTTCTTTGAAATAGGGATTGACCTCTACAAGACGTGTTCCATCCATTACATTTCTCGCAAAACATATGGCAAAGAGAGGTTCTATTCCTGAAGAACAGCCTGCAATGATGCTTAGTGTTCCTGTTGGTGCAATGGTAGTTATTGTTGCATTTCTAAGAGGCATCTTATTATAGTATATGCTTTTTTCATAATTGGGGAAGGTACCTCTTTGTATTGCAAGTTCCTGAGAAGCGAGTCTACCTTCATTAAGTATAAATTTCATTAATTCTTCTGCTAAAGTAAGGGCTTCTTTTGAGTTGTAAGGAATTTTTAACTGCAGTAGCATGTCTGCCCAACCCATAACACCAAGTCCGATTTTTCTGTTTGCCTTAGTGTTTTTTTCTATTAAAGGCAATGGATATTTATTTGCATCTATTACATTATCAAGAAAATGAACTGCTTTCCATACAACACTTTTAAGAAGTTCCCAGTCTACAGATCCATTCTTTACCATTTTTGCAAGATTTATAGAACCAAGATTGCAGGATTCATAAGGTAGCAGAGGTTGTTCTCCACAGGGATTTGTTGCCTCAATTTCACCAAGTTGTGGTGTGGGGTTTGAAGCATTAATTCTGTCAAGGAATACAATTCCTGGTTCTCCGTTTTTCCATGCCTGATGAACTATAAGATCAAAGACTTCCTTTGCTTTAATTTTTCTCTGGAGTTTACCTGTTCGGGGATTTATTAGTTCATATTCTTCATCATTTATAACTGCTTTCATAAAATCTTCAGTAAGTCCAACAGAGATATTAAAGTTCGTAAACCTTGTAAGGTCATCTTTACAGGTTATAAACTCTAAAATATCAGGATGGTCAACTCTTAAAAGTCCCATATTTGCTCCTCTTCTTCGTCCACCCTGTTTTACAGCCTCTGTTGCTGAATCAAATACACTCATAAAGGAAACAGGTCCTGAACTAATTCCCTTTGTTGAACCTACAACATCTCCCTTTGGTCTTAATCGGGAAAAGCTAAACCCTGTACCTCCTCCAGATTTATGAATAATTGCAGCATATTTTACTGCATCAAAAATACCTTCCATCGAGTCTTCAACGGGTAAGACAAAACAGGCAGAAAGTTGACCAAGAGGAGTACCCGCATTCATAAGAGTAGGTGAATTAGGTAAGAATAGAAGTGAAGTCATAAGCTCGTAAAATTCTTCTTTTGTTTTATTTACTTCCTTTTCAGATTTACCATATAACGCATCAATTTGAGCAATGGCTGTTGCTACGCGACGAAATAATTCTTCCGGTGTCTCTATAATGTTGCCTTCTTCGTCTTTTTTCAGATATCTTCTTTTTAATACTTCTATGGCATTGTTACTAAGTTTTAGCTTTGTTAATGATTCCACCTTGCACCTCCAAAAGTTGTATATATATTCAAGATTAGATTATAATTTTATACATGACTGAGGATATTTTTCTACTGATTTTTAATTTATTGTTGATATTGCTTAGTGCTGAGGTTTTCACAAATGGAGTTGAGGTATTTGGAAAAAGACTTTCTTTAAGTCAAGCAGTTACTGGAAGCATACTTGCTGCAGTAGGAACAGCCCTTCCTGAGACAATTCTTCCAATGGTTGCAATATTTTTACATAAAGGAGAATCAGCCCACAGTATAGGCATTGGTGCAATATTAGGTGCACCTTTTATGCTTGCTACTTTGGCATTTTTAATGATTGGTTTGACTGTTCTAATAGCTCACATTTTCAAAAGAAGAGCCTTTACTTTTGAAGTAGAGAATACAACAGTAAAAAGAGATTTGATGTTTTTTCTGGTCATGTATTCATCGGGAATTTTTCTCCCTATGTTTATAAAACAACATATAATAGTTGCTTTCTTACTTGTTTTCGGATACATAGCGTATTTATATGTAACATTTAAAAGCGAAAGTAGTGAAATTCTACATGAAGAAAAACTATACCTTGAAAAAATTTTTGGTAAGATAGTTCCAATAAGTAGGTTTAAGACTTTTTTTTCATTAATACAGGTTTTACTTGCTTTAGGGATAATGATCAAGGGTGCCCATGGATTTGTTTCATCCCTTCAACATCTTTCCATTCAATTCGGTTTTGACCCCCTATTATTTGCTCTTTTAGTTGCACCAGTTGCTACAGAGCTTCCAGAAAAATTTAACTCTGCAACATGGACATTCAGAGGAAGAGATACTCTTGCAATGGGAAATGTGACAGGAGCTATGGTCTTTCAATCAACTTTTCCAGTATCTGTCGGAATTATTTTTACTGAATGGAATATTACAGGTTATGCATTGTTAAGTGCCTGTTTGGCTATATTAGCTGGCTTGATAGTGTTGGGGGAAATCTTTATTAGAAAAAAGATTTCCCCTCTTACCTTAATTTTTTCAGGTTCTTTTTATTTATTATATTCAGTTTTAGTAATTCTATCTTTTTAACTATTTTTCTTCCTCTTCCTCAAATAATTCTTCAACTTCTTCTCTTCCCTCTTCAAGTTCATCTTCCTGTTCTTCATCATTCATAAGAAGCAAAGTCAGAAATTCACCGACATGGGTTTTTTCTTCTCTTGCAATATCAAGAAAAATTGCTTTAATTTTCTCATCATTTGTTAATGAAGCAAGCTGTTCATAGAGATTGATAGCATCAAGCTCAGCAATAAGTCCTATTCTTAATATCTGTCTGTTAATATCCTCTGATTCTAAATTTTCCATTGAAAAGGGAATCTTAGAAAGCATATAAACCTCCTTTTTTTCTTTAATTATACAATATTAAAGTGTTAAAATTAAAAAAATAACTTTTACGGAGGCTTAAAATGAGAGAAGAAGGAAAAATTTTAGCAGCCTTTCTTTTAGGAGGTCTTATTGGAGCAGCCTTTGCATTACTTTATGCACCAAAATCAGGAGAGGAGACAAGAAAAGATATCAAAAAGAAAGCAAAGGAATTTAAGAAAAAAACTGTAAGAGCGGCAGAAGACCTTTATGAGGAAATTGAAGAGCTATCAGATATGTTAAAGGAAAAAATTAGAGATATTAAAGAAAGGGGACAAGAATTAGGTTCTGATGCAAAAAAAGAAATTTTAACGCAAATTGAAAAACTCTCCAAGATGATAGATGAAAAAAAGAAAAAGCTTCTGGAGAAGTTTGATTGATTGAAGAGAGGGTTCTTCAGGATTTAGATTATTTTAAAGTTATCGCATTAATTGAAGATTTATCCAATTCAGAGGCAACGAAAGAATATATCAGAAAAATTTATCCCTTTGAAAATTTTGAACAATCAAAAGGTGCGTTACAGGAATTTTCAGAGATAAAAGAATTTTTTGACAAAGGAGGAGATATTCCAATCTCCTCCTTTCCAAATATATTCCCTCTTCTACAAAAAGCCAAAATAGAAGGTGTTTTTTTTGAATCTATAGAATTGACTTCTCTGCTAAAGTTTTTAAGAGTTTTAGATAGAATATTACCTTTTATTGATGATTTATTGAATTTTCAAAGTCTAAGTAAAAAAATTAGAGAGATTTTAGGGAATCATATTTCTGTTGGTCAACCTTATCTACTTGAAAGACTTGAAAATACTGTTGATGAAGATGGCAATATCCTTGATACAGCTTCTCCAATGCTAAAGTACATAAGAAAACAAATAAAAATTACAGAAGAAAGAATAAAAAATAAGCTTGAAGAATTTATAAATAGACAGGATATAAAGATTTTTCTTCAAGATAATTTCATTACAAAAAGAAATAATAGATGGGTTATTCCAGTCAGAATGGACTCAAAGGGACAGATTAAGGGAATCCTCCATGATGTATCCCGTTCAGGAGAAACTGCTTTCATTGAGCCAGAAGAAATTTCAACACTATCTAAAAAACTTGAGGAATTATTAGTTGAAGAAAGACTCGAGGAAATTAGAATTTTCAAAGAGATTTCCTTAGAGGTTCATCAAATTAGTGATAGTCTTGAGAGAGAATTTCAACTTCTTGTTTATCTCGATAAAATGAAAGCAATATACAAATATTCTCAAATATTTAATGCCCATATTCCTCAAATTACTGAAGAAAGATATATAAGACTAATAAATGCCAAGCATCCGATTCTTATGCTTTCCACTAAAGAAGTTGTACCCCTTGATCTTGAACTTATGGATAAGAAACTTCTTGTAATCACCGGTCCAAATGCAGGTGGTAAAACCGTTACTTTGAAAACAATAGGACTCTTAACTGCCCTATCTAATGCTGGATTACCTATTCCAGCGAGTCCATCTTCTTCGATTCCTTTTGTAAAAAGCCTATATGTGGATTTTTATCACGAAGGCTCTATAGAAGAGCATCTTTCAAGCTTTGCCTCCCATATTGTAACTTTAACAGAAATAGTTGAAAAGGCAGATTATATGAGTCTTGTATTACTCGATGAAATAGGAACAAACACAGATCCTGAGGAGGGTTCAGCTTTAGCTTGTGCAATTCTTGAAGAGTTAAATGAAAGGGGAAGTTTTACCATTGTTACAACTCACCTTAGTAAAGTCAAGTTATATGCAGCAAGCCATGAAAGAATGGAGATTGCAGCAATGCTTTTTGATGAACATACAATGACCCCTTTATATAAACTAAGTATCGGTAATCTCAGACCTTCCTATGCTTTGGAAGTTGCAAAAAAATACGGTTTTCCTGAAAGAATTATCAAGAAAGCCTACGAACTTAGAGGAACAGAGGATCTTAGAATTTATGATCTAATGAATAAACTTGAAAATTTAAAGAAACATTATGAAGAAAAACTCGAAGAGCTTGAGCTATTAAAGCAAGATTTAAATAATGAAAGGAAAAAATTAGAAAAGGCTTTAGAGGAGGCAAATCTTAAAAAAACCAAAATTGTTGAGGAAGCAAAGAAGGAAGCTCAAAAGATTATTAATGATATAAAAAGACAGATCAATTTTCTCTACGAACAAGCAAAAAAGGCAGATAAAAAGGAACTTAAAGATATATCAAGAAAGGTTTATGAGATTGCAAAGCAGTTTACTAATCAAACCTCCCAAATACAATCAGACATAAAAACAGGAGATATTGTAAAGATAAGGAATCTAAATCTTACCGGTAAAGTAATAAATATAGAAGATGGAAGGGCTAAAATTCAGACAGATAAAGTTCAGATAGATGCTGAACTAAGTGAACTTGAAAAATATTCTCTTTCTGATACAACCGAAAGTTTCATTTATTATAAACCAATTAAAAATAATGAAGAATCTTTAATGAAAAAAATTGATATTCGAGGAATGAGAGTAGACGAAGCGATTTCAATTATAGAAAGATTTTTGAATGACTTATCCATTAATGAAGTTAATCAAGGATTAATAATACATGGCATAGGGAAGGGTTTTCTTAGAGACGCAGTGAGACAATATTTAAAAGAGCATCCTGTAGTTAAGGATTACAGGCGGGGTAATCCCGATGAAGGCGGAGATGCTGTAACTGTGGTGGAACTTAAATGAAAATTGTTGGTGTTATTGGAGCAGGCAGAGCAGAAGAAGAATTATTAAAAATAGCAGAAAAAGTAGGAAGCCTTCTTGCAAAAAAGGGATTAATATTAATTAACGGTGGACTCGGTGGTGTAATGGAAGCTTCTGCTAAAGGAGCTTTTCATGAAGGTGGCATCACAATAGGATTATTACCAACAGGAAAAAAAGAAGATGCCAACCCTTATATAAAAATACCTATTCCTACAGGAATGGGAGAGATGCGCAATGCTTTAATAGTAAGAGCCTCTGATATATTAATTGCAATTGGTGGAGAATATGGAACTCTAAGTGAAATAGCATTAGCATTGAAAACAGGTAAAAAGGTAATTGGTATTAAAACCTGGAGAATACCAGGAGTTATTGAAGTGGAGAGCGCTGAAGAAGCTGTAAAATTAGTTTTAAAGAATTTATAAACCATTATCAATAATGGGTAAATAAATCTTAAAGGTTGTTCCTTTGCCTAATTCACTTTCAACCTCAATATATCCTTTGTGGTCATTTATAATTCGATATACAATTGGAAGTCCCAGTCCAGTTCCCTTTGTTCCTTTTGTTGTAAAAAATGGTTCAAATATTCTTTGTTTTGTTTCCTCATTCATTCCAGCTCCTGTATCTGACAATGAAAGAAGCGCATATTGTTTTTCTTGAACTGAGATTTTTTCAGTTTTTATTTTTATTATTCCACCTTCTGGCATTGCTTCTTTTGCATTTAAAATTAAATTTGTCATGATTTCATCAAAGGCTCTTATATCAAGATTAACTTTAAGAGAATCTTTAAAAAGATCATAAATTACTTTTATGTTTTCTCCAACTAAAGCTTGAATAGTGGTCTTCATAGATAAAATAATTTTATTGAGATCACTATCTTTCATTTCATATTTTCTTTCTCCTGTTAAGGTTAAAATTTCTTTAGTAAGATATATTGCTCTCTTTGAAGCATTTATAATTTGGTCAAGGGCATTTTTGGTAAAATCATTTGAAACCTTTGATTGAGCAATTGATGCAAATCCATGAATTACATTGATTAAATCTTTAAATCTATGAACCATTTCACCAAGAGAACGTTTAATGCTTTCAAAATGCTTTATTTCCTGAATTTTTTTTCATTTTCTTTAGCCTCTAATATCTTCTTTGAAGCATCAGAGACTGCTCTGCTTAAATAACCTATCTCATCGGTTCTTTTTGATTCCTTTGGGAAAATTAATTCTTTTGCTCCAAGATTTGCTGTCTGGTTTGATATGTTAATAATAGGTTCCATATATTTTTTGTTTACATAGATAATTGTAATCAATGAAATAATAATGGTAGCAATAATCTGATAAAAAAGATATAAATTAAGATCTTTTGTTAGGACCGAATAGGGGATTAAGTTAACCAATGTAAGTTCTTTATTTCTAATTTTCCATTTTTCAATTTTCACAAGCCACTTTTGATTATCAAAATTAATTTCATATAATTTTGCACTCTTAATTGAAAATAACGCTTTATAAAGCAAGGGAAATTCTTTTTCATTAAGTTGATAAATCTTACCAGTCATTGCAGTTATTTCATTTGAAAATGCAATTAAGTCTATACCATTTGAAATAAGATATAGCTTTGCCTGTTCATGAATTTTTTGTTTGGTCTTATCTAAGAATAAAGATATATCCTTTATCATAAGGTCCATACCAACGACTTCATTTGATTCGCTACATAAAAGTAATGAGGCTGTTATTCCGGGGTCTTTTGTTGTCCTGAATAGATATTCTTTGCTCCACTGAATATCATTAGCCGTGTAAGCCTGTCTATACCATTCTGTTTTTCTTGGGTCATAGTCATCTTTTTCAATTCTTTTACTTATTATTTCCCCATCATTGTTTAAAGTATTCCAAACTACAAATCCTTTGTTCTCTGATTTTTTTATTCTATTTAGCCAATTTCCTCTGTCATTTAAAATCAGATAACCATTTCCTTTACCGTCTCCATAGTTGATTGATGTTACTTGGGGATACTTTTTCATAAATTCCATTAAAAATTTATTTGTTTTTTCAACATCATTAAAATCTAAAATTTTACAGCATGTTAATGTTTGAATGTTATATAAAAAAGTTTCAACAGGGTTAATAAAGTTTTCTACTTCAGCTTTAAATAGAGAAGTGACAATGGAAATATTTTTATCCAGAGAATTTCTATAAAAATGCAAAGAAAAAAGATAGTTACTTATTGAGATAGTACCAACCAAAATAAGAGTAATCATTATGGAAACCCACTTAATACTTAATGTAAACTTTGCCATTTTATGGTATTATTTTTTAATAAAAAATTTTTGCTACTTTATAAATTTCAATAAGTGATTGAAGGAGGCTTTCGAAGTCCTTTAAGGAAAACATATTTGGACCGTCGCAGAGGGCTTTATCTGGTTCAGGATGGACTTCAAAAAATAATCCATCAACCCCACAGGCAACGGCTGCTCTGCTTAAGTATGGTATAAATTCTTTTTGTCCAGAGGAACATACACCAGCTCCACCGGGAAGCTGAACAGAGTGAGTTGCATCAAATACAAAAAAGACTCCCATTGAACGAATTATTGGAAAACTTCTGAAATCTACAACAAGATTGTTGTAGCCGAATGTTGTTCCCCTTTCAGTAATGATTATTTTTTCATTTCCTGTGGATTTAATTTTTTCAATTATGTTTGATACATCCCATGGTGCAAGAAACTGTCCCTTTTTAACATTTACAGGTTTTCCTGTTCTGCCTGCCTCTACAATTAGGTCAGTCTGTCTACATAAAAAGGCAGGTATTTGAATAACATCAAGGACATCTTTAGCAATCTTTATTTCTTCAACAGAATGCACATCACTTAATAGGGGAACATGGAAAGTTTCTTTTACTTTGTTTAAAATTTCAAGTCCCTTTTTAATTCCAGGGCCCCGATAAGATTTTATAGATGAACGATTTGCCTTATCATAGGAGGATTTGAAAATGAAAGGAATTCTGAGTTTCTGTGTTATTTCCATTAATTTTTCAGCAGTTTTAAATACTATCTCTTCAGACTCAATAACACAGGGTCCTGCAATAAGAAAAATTTCATTCTTTTTTATTTCAATATTTCCAACAATCACTTTTTCTGTTGTAATTCAAAGGCTTTTTTAGCAGCTTCTGCTGCACGCTTTGCCTCTTCAGCAGCCTTTTTTGCTTCTTCAGCAGCTCTTTTTGCCTCTTCTACATCTTTATCAGCTTTTTGTTTTTCCTTTATTTCAACTTTTTTTATTGTTGATGGAACTTCTGCAAGTTTATAAGTCTTTTCATCTACAATAGGACTTCCCCAATCACTGATTCTTACTATATAGCCTGAATTTCTGTCAGATATCCAAAGTTTACCATCAATCCATACCATTCCTGCAGGAGAAGAAAGATAACGGGAGTTGGGTATTTCTTCAATAACTTTACCTGTTACAGTATCTAATCTGATAATTCTTACATTATCTGTTGAACTTGACGGATTAAGAGGGTCTATAATACCAGCAATTATAAGATACTTACCATCCCAAGCAATAGCTGTGGGTAATTTTATAGGTGAGAGATATTCAGCAATTACAGAACCATCTTCTGGAGTTATTTTAAAAATTTTCTCCCTTTTAGAGTCAGCAATCCAAAGATACTCCCCATCAAAAGTCATGTCTTCTGGATAGATTTTTCCCAATGGAAGCTTTTTTAATATATCTCCTTGCGGAGTAACTTTAAGAATTCTCTTGTTTGCTGAATCTGCAACCCATATATATCCAGTGCTTCCTACTGTTTTCTGCCATGCAAGTCCAGTAATGTATGCAGGATTGTCTCTTGAGGTTATTGTAATCGGGTATCTATCGAAAAAGTAATGACCTTCATAATTATAAATTGATCCAGCAGTAGCGGTATCAATATTATCTATAAAAGCAATTAATCCCTCTTTGCCAACAATTAGATTTTTACCATCCCATGTAATTGCAGTTGGACTTTGTGGCATTGTTTCACCAACTCCTGAAACATCTAATTTTACTTGTTCTGTACAAGCAATAACTAAAAATGGCAGAATCAATAAAAATAAATATCTAAACATAACTTACCCTCCTTTTATAAAGTTATTTCAATTATACAATCTTTTATTACCTTAAGCAACCCCTTAAGGTTTTCCTCTGAAATAATAAGTGGAGGAATTATAACAATAATATCTCCAAGGGGTCTTAACCATACCCCATGTTTTCTTGCTGCTTTTACTACTTTCCAGCCAGTCTGCTCTTTCCATGGAAAGGGTTCTTTTGTTGTTTTATCTTTTACAAGCTCCACTCCTGCAATCATTCCTTTTTGTCTTACATCGCCCACATGTTCTAATTTTCCTATCTCAGAGAGTTCTTCCCTTAATAGTTCAATTTTTGGTGGAAGACTTTCAAGAGTTTTATCCTTTTCAAATATTTCAAGATTTGCTATAGCTGCTGCACAAGCTAAAGGATTTCCCGTATAGGAATGTCCATGATAAAAGGTTTTTATCTCTTCAATTTCACCTAAAAAAGCATCAAATATTTTTTCTTTGACTGCAGTAACTGCTAACGGCATATATCCATTAGTAATTCCTTTGCTAAGGCAGATAATATCTGGGGTCACTTCTTCATGTTCACAGGCAAACATTTTCCCTGTTCTTCCAAATCCTGTTGCCACTTCATCTGCAATAAGTAATATTTCGTATTTATTACAAAGTTCTCTTAATCCCTTTAAATACCCCTGAGGCCAAACAATTATTCCGCCAGCACATTGGACAAGGGGTTCTACTATAACTGCAATAATATTATTTTGATTTTCTTTAAGTATTTTTTCCATCTCTTTTAAACAACCTAATCCACAATCTGGATAGCTAAGTCCCAGTTCGCAACGATAACAATAGGGAGCAGGTGCTTGAATTGATTTATTTAACAGAGGTTTATAAACCTGATGGAAAAGTTCAACTCCTCCAACACTTACAGCACCGATTGTATCTCCATGATATCCTTCTTTAAGGCTTACAAAGGTGTCTTTTCCTTTAACTCCAAGATTTACCCAGTATTGATAGGCAATTTTAAGGGCAATTTCAACAGCTGTTGAGCCATTATCAGAGTAAAATATTTTTTTAAGAGGTTCACCCCATGGAAGAGCATTTTCAAGTAACTCAGCAAGTTTTTTTGCTAAAACAATGCTTGGTTCATTAGATAGTCCAAGTAATGTTGAATGAGCAATTTTATCCAGTTGTACTTTTACTGCTTCATCTATTTCTGTTCTTCTATGTCCATGAATATTTACCCAGAGAGATGATACTCCGTCAAGATACCATTTGCCATCAATGTCTTTGATAAAACAGTCCTTTCCTTCTATAATGATTGTAGGTTCTTCTTGAAGCCAGTATTTCATTTGAGTAAAGGGATGCCAGATATAATTTTTGTCCCATTCAATAAGCGTTTTTTTATTCATTTACCCTCCATGTTTATTACCCTATTTACAATCTCTGCTCTTTAAGGATATTATAGAATAACTTGGTTAGTAAAAGGTATCAAACACTAAGAATTGCAGGAGATAGGGATGAAAATTGGCATACTTATATCAACAAATGAGCCAGAGACCTTATGGAATGCCTTTCGTTTTGGAGTGCTGTGCTTGAATATGGATTATGACAATGAAGTAATAATATTCTTAAATTCAAAGGCAACTGCCTATGAAGAAGCTGACTCGGAAAAGTTTAATATTAAGGAATTAGCAAAAAGTTTTGTCCTTGGTGGAGGGAAAATTATCGGCTGTCAGAAAAGTATGGGATTAAGAGGAATTGAAGGAGGCGAGATATGTCAAAAAGGTGGACAAAAGGATTTATATGAATTAATGGTTACATGTGATAGATTTATCTGTTTTTGATCCTCTATTCTGAAAATTTTTTAGAAATTTTATAAAGATATTCCTGAAAATCCTGTGGTGAAAAATTCTCTGGAACAGTCTCATTTATTACCATTGCTCTGAACATTTTTCGCAGTAATTCAGAGGGTGCAAACTTTTTTATTTTCTCTCCTAAATCTTCTGAATAGTTGTGAACTAAAAAAGATTCTGTATACCATAGGTCTTCTTTTATGGGTTTTACATGATGGCAAAGAAGATTTTTTACTGTCTCAGGTGTAGCTTTGTTTTCAATTATAATTGCTCTAATGTCATTATTAAGATTTTGAAGTCCCTTTACAGCAGGATTTTGTCCAAGTCTATGCCTTCCCTTCGTAATAGGAGAAAATTTTGTTATGTTAACACCAGAACAATAAATGTGTTTTTCATTATCCACAGGTTTAATTAAAAAGTAAAAAAAATCACTTATGAATTCCATAGTTTCTCCTTATTTACCACATACTATACATGAAGGATCTTTTTGGGCTTTAAAGGTTTTGAAATCACAGCTCATTCCGTCCCAAACTAAAAGCTTGTTTTTCAAAAGTTTACCAATTCCGACAAGGTATTTTATTGCTTCTAATGCCTGAAGAGCACCAATTACTCCTGGAGTTGCACCAACTACGGGAAAGGTTTCTTTCGGAGGTGCTTCAGGGAAAAGACATTTAAGACAGGGTGTTTCGGGAGGCTGAATGAAACTGAGCATTCCCTGAATTCCATAAATTGCACCAAAGACAAGAGGAATGCTTTTTTTAATAGCTACTTCATTAAGTATATATCTTGTTTCAAGATTATCCATGCAATCCATTATTATCTGGGAGTCTCCAATAAGTTCAAAGGCATTTTCTGATGTAATCTTTGAAGTAATTGGAATTACTTCAACATCAGGGTTTATGGCTGTAAGGGTTATTTTTGCTGAAAGCGCTTTATTTATTCCTATTCTTGTGTGACTGTGAAGTATTTGTCTGTTAAGATTTGTTACTTCAACAGAATCAAAATCACATATAATAATTTTCCCAACTCCTGCAACAGCAAGATATATTGATACAGGACTTCCAAGTCCACCTGCACCAGCAATAAATACAGTGGAATTTTTTAACTTTTTTTGACCTTGCTCACCCCATCCATCAATGAGCATCTGACGGGCATATCTCAAGAAATCCAACCAATGACCTCCTTCATCTCTTTAAGAGTTTCTTTTGCAACTTTTTTTGCCTTTTTTGAGCCTTCAGAAGCAATTTCAATAAGCTTAGAAGGATTATCAATCAACTGTTGTCTTTTCTCCCAGATTGGATTTAATGTTTCAATTACATGATTTATAAGTATTTTTTTACAGTCAATACATCCAATTGATGCTGTTGTGCATCCTTCTGTTACTTCTTTTTTCTCAACATCATTTGAAAAAATTTTATGTAAATCAAAGACAGGACATTTTGCTGGATCTCCTTTGTCTGTTCTTCTTTTACGCGCCGGGTCTGTAACCATTGTTCTTAATTTTTCAGTTACTGTTTTTTCATCATCGCTTAAATATATGGCATTTCCATAGCTTTTTGACATCTTTCTTCCATCTACACCTGGAACCTTTGGAAACTCTGTAAGGAGTGCTTCAGGTTCAGGGAAAAATTCCTTTCCATAAAGATAGTTGAATCTTCTCGCAATCTCTCGGGAAATCTCAAGATGGGGTACCTGATCAATTCCAACAGGAACATACTTTGCTCGATAAATAATAATATCGGCTGTTTGAAGCACTGGGTATCCTAAAAATCCATAGGTATCAAGGTCTTTATCTTTTATTTGTTCCTTTTTTTCTTTGTAGGTGGGAACTCTTTCAAGCCATCCAAGAGGTGTTATCATACTTAAAAATATATGTAATTCTGCATGTTGAGGAACCTGTGACTGAATAAATATTGTTGATTTTTCAGGATCAAGGCCAGCTGATATAAAGTTCATAAGCAGGTCAATTGTGTAATCTTTTATTTTTGAAGGATTTCCATATCCTGTGGTAAGGGCATGCCAGTCTGCTACGAAAAAGTAGCAGTCATATTTATCTTGAAGCCTTACCCAGTTTGAAAGAGCACCAATAAGGTTTCCAAGATGAAGTGGTCCGCTTGGTTGCATCCCGCTTAATACTCTGTCCATTCTTCCTCCAATTAAAAAAATGAGAGAATATTAAAAAAAAGTTTCACTAATGGCCATACAAAAATGCTTGTTAATCCTGTGATTATCATAAATATAACAATTAAAGAGCCAAAGGGCTCAATTTTCTCCATCATTTGAGAATACCTAAGAGGTAAAACTCCCATAAGTATTCTTCCTCCGTCAAGAGGTGGAATTGGGATAAGATTAAAGGCTGCAAGAATAATGTTTATCATTATTGTGGCTTTAAGAATTAGTATTAGAGGGTCAAAAATGAAATGTGGTATTAATCCTGTAAAAGGTAAAACAATCCATTTAAGCAAAATTGTGCAAAATATGGCAACCAAGATATTAGCTACAGGACCTCCTGCAGCTGTAAGTGCCATTCCTGTTTTGGGATTTTTGAAATTATATGGATTTACAGGGACAGGCTTTGCATATCCAAAAACCCATTGTCCGCTTGTGAGTATAAGTAACATAAAGGGCATTATTATTGTTCCAAAAGGATCAATATGCGATATTGGATTTAAAGTAAGCCTTCCTGAAAGTTTTGCTGTGTTATCACCAAGTCTGTAGGCTACCCATCCATGGGCAAGTTCATGAAAAACAATTGCAATAAGTATTGCAGGTGCTGAAATTAAAATCTGTCTTAAAATACCTGTAAATTCCATTATTTTATCCTTATCATTACTTCATCTGGGTTGACCATGTCACCCTCTTTTATGTAAATTTCTTCCACTGCTCCATTTATAGGCGAATGAATCTCATTCTCCATCTTCATTGCCTCAACTATGACAACTGTATCCCCTGCATTGACGTTATCACCCTTTTTAACCTTAATTTTAACAACTGTACCAGGCATTGGACTTGTAATATCTCCAGGCTCTGATGGTCTTGGTCTTACAGATTCCTTTGGTTTAATTTCAACCTTTCCTTCTTCACTTGGGACAATTTCCTGTAGTGGCTCAACGATGACTTCTACAAGCTGATTATTAACATAGAGAAAATAGGGTCTTTTACCATCAACTTTATGCCCTTTACCACCAACTTTAACATGATAGGATTCACCGTAAAGATTTATTAGAAACTCAGTTGGTGCAAGGCTTGGTGCAGGTTTAATATCTTCTTTTTTAGCTGGTGTAATCTCTTCTTTAATTCCCTTTTCCTTTGCTTCAAGAAATTCAAGGAAGATCTTAGGGAATAGACAGTAACTAAGAACATCTTCATCGGATTTAGCTTTATCTTTAAGCTCAGATTTTGCCTTTTCAAACTCAGGCTGAAGAAGGTCTGCAGGTCTACAGGTTATAAATTCTTCATCCCCAAGAATTTTTTTTCTGACTTCTTCATTTACAGGTGCAGGGGGTTTACCGTATAAACCTTTAAAGTAGTTTTTAGTCTCTGTTGTAACCATTTTGTATCTTTCGCCAGTTAAAACATTCAAAGTTGCCTGCGTTCCTACAATCTGACTTGACGGAGTAACAAGGGGAGGATAACCGAAGTCTTCTCTTACACGTGGAATTTCTTCCATTACTTCTTTTATTCTGTGAAGGGCATTTTGCTCTCTAAGTTGATTAACAAGATTGCTTAACATGCCGCCAGGAACTTGATATACAATGACTTTTGGGTCTGGTCCTATATATTCACTTTCAAGGTGTTTATATTTTTTCCTTGTTTCATAAAAGTAGTCTGCAATCTCATCAAGAAGTTCCATATTAAAACGAGGCTCTCTTTCGGTGCCTTTTAAAATGTGGCATATTGTTTCAAGAGGTGGTTGAGACGTACCCCCTGCCATTGTTGAAATTGCTGTATCTACAATATCAACACCTGCCTCAATTGCTTTGATTGTAGTAGCTACAGCCATGCCAGCTGTGTCATGGGTATGTAAGTGAATTGGTAAATCAATTTGTTCTTTTAATCTTTTTACAAGTTCGTAAGCAGTATAAGGGTCAAGAAGTCCTGCCATATCCTTGATGCAAATAATGTGAGCACCCATGTCTCTAAGTTTTTTTGCAAGATCAACAAAATAATCAATTGTGTAAATTGGTCCAATTGTATAGCAAAAGGCTGCTTCAACAGTTCCACTATACTTTAATGTGGCAGAAATTGATTTTTCCATATTTCTAAGGTCATTTAGAGCATCAAAAATTCTAAGTATATCAATGCCGTTTTCAATGGTTTTTGCAACAAATTTTTCCACTACATCATCAGGATAGTGTCTGTATCCAACAAGATTTTGTCCCCTAAGAAGCATTTGTAATTTTGTATTTTTAATGAGTGCCCTGAGAGTCCTTAATCTCTCCCAAGGGTCTTCCCTAAGGAATCTAAGGCAACTGTCAAAGGTAGCTCCACCCCATACTTCAAGAGAATGAAAGCCAACCTGGTCAAGTTTTTCAGCAATTGGCACTATATCTTCAAGTTTAAGTCTTGTTGCATGGAGGCTCTGATGGGCATCCCTCAATGTAGTATCCATTATTTTTACTTGATTCATATCACACCTCACAAATTTATATTAAACCCTGCTATGAGCAACAATTGCAGCGCTAAGAATTACTGCTATATCAAAGGGTTCTTTTTCTTCAGTATAAAGAAGACTATTAAGCTTTTCTTCAATATATTTTGTGCTGAAATTACCTTTACGGAAGTCATCATCTTCCATAATTTTGATATATAGAGGGATTGTTGTTTTTACACCTCTTATAATATATTCACTTAAGGCACGATGCATCCTTCTTACTGCTTCATCCCATGTTCTTCCTCGGGCTATAAGCTTTGCTAAGAGGGAATCATAATAGGGAGGAACATTGTAACCCTCAGTTACATGTCCGTCAATTCTTATCCCGAAACCGCCTGGAGAATAATAAGCAGTAATAATACCTGTGGAGGGAAGAAAATCATTCAGAGGGTCTTCAGCATTAATTCTGCACTGTATAGCATATCCATTTAGAGTTATTTCATACTGCTTTATCTCAAGGGGTTCACCATAGGCAATTTTTATCATATTTTGTACAAGATCAATGCCTGTAATTTCTTCTGTAATTGTATGTTCAACTTGAATTCTTGTATTCATCTCAAGGAAGTAAAAATTAAGATTTTCATCAACAAGAAATTCTACGGTTCCAACATTATCGTAGCCAACTTCGTAGGCAAGTTTTTTAGCTGCCTCGCCCATCTGAGCCCTTACTTTTTCTGTGAGTAGCAATGAGGGAGCGATTTCAATTAGCTTCTGATGCCTTCTCTGAATTGAGCAGTCCCTTTCTCCAAGATGAATTATGTTTCCATATTTATCCGCCATTATCTGAATTTCAATATGATGGGGTCTTTGAAGATATTTTTCTATGAAAACTCTGTCATCTCCAAAGGCTTTTTTTGCCTCTGACATGGCAATTGGTATTTGTCTGCGTAAAGCCTCTTCATCATAGCAGATCCTCAAACCCCTTCCACCACCTCCTGCAACAGCTTTAACCATTACTGGATAACCAATTTCTCTGGCTGCACTTACTGCTTCATCTATGTTATTCAAAGGAGGTGTGCCAGGCAATAATGGAATTCCTATCTTTTCAGCAATTTTACGGGCTTCATCTTTCAGTCCCATTTTCCTTATTGCTTCTGGATTTGGACCGATAAAGGTCATTCCAGCCTGAAAGCATGCTTCGGCGAACTGAGGATTTTCCGAAAGAAACCCATAGCCTGGATGAATGGCATCACAACCAACATTTTTTGCAAGTTCTATTATTCCATAGATATTTAGATAGCCTCTAAGAGGTCCAGGAGTTACGAGATAGGATTCATCAGCTTTTTTAACATATCTTGATGTTGCATCGGGTTCACAGTATATTGCAACTGTACGAATTCCGAGCTCTTTACAGGCTCTTATAATTCTTAATGCAATCTCTCCCCTATTTGCAATTAAAACTTTTCTGAACATATAAACCCCTTTAAAGGTAAATTATTAAAATTTTAAATGAATTCTTAAAATAAATCAATGAGCAGTGCTATAATAAGTTATGTTTTCTGATATTGAAAGAAAAATAATAGTTGGCGAACGGCTATCAAAAGAAGATGCTTTATATCTTTTTCGGTCAGAAGAAATTCATAATATTGGAAAGTTAGCTGATTATGTATCAAGAAAGATAAATAATGACAAAGTTTATTTTATCATAAACATACACATAAATCCTACGAATATTTGTGTTAATCGTTGTAAATTTTGCGCTTTCTCTCGCTCAAAGGGTGATCCAGATGCTTATGAAATGACAATTAAAGAAATTATAGACAGGCTTAAAGAGGTTTCACAGTCAGTAGGATATGTTAAAGAGGTTCACATTGTTTCAGGCTTACATCCAGAATGGGATTTCCGATACTATCTTGACATGCTTCAGTCAATAAAAAAGGAGTTTCCACATATAGGCATAAAAGCTTTCACTGCTGTGGAGATTGATTATTTTTCAAAAATTGCAAATTTTAGTATTGAAGAAACCCTTTTAAAACTTAAATCCGCAGGGCTTGATATAATGCCAGGTGGTGGAGCAGAAATATTTAATCCTGAAATAAGAAACATAATATGTCCTGAAAAAATATCAGGTAAACGCTGGCTTGAAATTATAAAGACTGCTCACAGCCTTGGTATAAAGACAAATGCTACGATGCTTTACGGACATTTAGAATCCTTTGAACACAGGGTTGACCATTTATTAAAGCTTAGAGAACTTCAGGATGAAACAGGCGGATTCCTTGCTTTTATTCCTCTTAGTTATCAACCTCAAAACACAGAGATTAAGGTTCTTTACCCAAGTGGAATTGATGATTTAAAAACAATTGCTATATCAAGGCTTTTTCTTGACAATATTCCTCACATAAAAGCTTACTGGATAATGCTTGGTGAAAAACTTGCCCAACTTTCTTTGCTTTATGGTGCTGATTGTCTTGAAGGAACAGTTATAGAAGAAAAAATTGCCCACTCAGCAGGTGCTCGTTCTAAAAGGGGTTTAACACTTAAGGAGATAATAAGTATGATAAGGGAAGTTGGTAAAATTCCTGTTGAAAGAGACAGTTTTTATAATGTGGTAAAGCTATGGTAAGAGTAAGCAAAAAAGAAGCAGTTGAGATGCTTAAAGAATTATCAATTTATGAGCTTGCTCAAAGAGCGGATGAAATAAGACAAAAACTTCATCCACAAGGAATTGTTACTTTTGTTGTAGACAGGAACATAAATTATACAAACATATGCATTAATAAGTGTAAATTCTGTGCTTTTTGGAGACCAAAGGAGCATCCTGAAGCATATATTATTTCAAAAGATGAACTTGCTCAGAAGATTGAAGAGACCCTTGCATTAGGAGGAACTCAGATTCTTCTTCAGGGTGGTGTTCATCCAGATTTAGCTCTTGATTTTTATATTGATATGCTTAAATTTATAAAAAGTAGTTTTAATATTCATGTTCATGGGTTTTCTCCGCCTGAAATTTCTTTTCTTGCAAAAAAAGAGGGCATTACGGTAAAAGAAGTGCTTCAGAGACTTAAGTGTGCCGGGCTTGATTCAATTCCTGGTGGTGGAGCAGAAATTTTAAGTGATAGAGTAAGAAGGATTCAGTCACCAAATAAGATTAATTCAGCAGAATGGTTAAATGTGATGAGAGAAGCTCACAAACTGGGGATGAGAACTTCAGCAACAATGATGTTTGGAAGCATAGAAGCAGAGGAAGACATAATTGAACATTTAGATGCAATAAGAGAGCTTCAAGATGAAACAGGTGGATTTACAGCTTTTATTCCTTGGAGTTTTCAGCCTTTAAATACAGAACTTAAAAAAGAAAATCCTGAGCTTCAGCCAGCAGGCTCAGTAAAGTATTTAAGGGTACTTTCTTTAAGCAGAATATATCTTGATAACTTTAAAAATATTCAAGTTTCATGGGTAACACAGGGAATAAAGATTGCTCAAGTAGGATTACGCTTTGGCGCAAATGATTTTGGTTCAACAATGCTTGAAGAGAATGTTGTAAGATCAGCAGGAGTTTCCTATAGAGTAACTATGAATGAAATAATTGAAGCAATAAAAAGTGTAGGTTTTAAACCTGCCCAGAGAGATACATATTATAATATTTTGAAATTTTTTTGATGGAGGAGGTAATAATGTCTGAAATTTATGATTTAATAATAATTGGCGGAGGTCCAGCGGGACTTACGGCAGGAATTTATTCTGCAAGGGCAAATTTAAAAACTCTAATTATTAATAAATCAAAAACTGCTGGAGCTCTTGCATATGCCTCTTTAATTGAAAACTATCCAGGACTTGAAAAACCTCTTCCTGGCAAAGAACTTCTCAAAATAATGCTTAATCAGGCATTATCCTTTGGAGTTCAATATAAAGAAGAGCAAGTGGTGGGGGTAAATTTAATCTCTGAAACAAAGGAAGTAATAACAATGCAGGGTTCTTATTCAGGCAAGACAGTTATAATAGCAACAGGAGCTATGGGAAGAAAACCTACAATTCCTGGTGAAGGAGAATTTCTTGGAAGAGGTGTAAGTTATTGTGCAGTCTGTGATGCTCCTTTTTTTAGAGGGAAAAATGTTGCAGTGCTTGGTGACAGCGAAGAAGCAGTAAAAGAGGCGAATTATTTAACAGAGTTTGCAGAAAAGGTTTATTTAATAACTCCTTCTTCTCGATTAAAAGTAGAAGGAGACCACCCATTATATTCAAATAAAAAGATTGAGATAATGCTTTCTTATTCAATAAAAACAATTAATGGGCAGGATTTTGTAACAGGAATAACTGTCAAGGATAAAGAAGGGGTTGAAAAAGACATTGAAATTTCAGGAGTTTTTGTTTATATGGCAGGCTTCCAACCAGTAACAGATTTTCTTGGTGAAGCTATAAAAGTTGATGAAAGAGGCTTTATTGTAGTAGACAATTTTATGCAAACAAATATACCTGGAGTTTTTGCAGCAGGTGATGTGGCAAGTCCCTATGCAAGGCAGGTTGTAATTGCCTGTGCACAGGGAGCAATTGCTGCTTTAAGTGCAGAAAAGTACCTGAGAGGAAGAAAGCAAATAAAATCAGACTGGCATGGGTGATTCTATGAATGGAAATGGTGGAAACTGGGAAGGTAAAGCCTTTGAAGATATGCTTTTTGATTATCTTGACAATGGTTATCTTGAAAGTATTATTACCTTTTTTAAACATGAACCTGAGCAGATTTTTCTTATACCTAAGATGTTAGCAGATGAAAGATTAAGGGTAAAGGTTGGTGCTTTTGCAATAATTGAGGAAATTAAGGAAAAAAATCCAGAAAGCCTAAATAAAATTATCCCAGAAATTACTAAACTTTTAAATTCAGTAGAGAAAAATATTCGTGGTGATGCAGCTTACGCTCTTGAAATAATTGGCTCTCTTGAAGCTAAGCCCGCACTTATTGAAGCTTTACAAAAAGAAGAAGACCCGCAGGTTAAGGAATTTATTGAAGATGCAATCAGAAGTTTAAAATGAGCTATAGAGTTATTGATGTTGCAGGTGATATAGGATTAAGAGCAGAAGGTAGAACTCTTCAGGAATGCTTTGTTAATGCAGGATTAGGACTTTATAGTCTTATAACAGACTTAAATCAGATAAAGCAGAAACAGCAAATAGAGATCGAAATTGCAGAGGAAAGTATTGAAATTTTACTTGTTAGTTATTTAAATGAATTGATTTTTCAATTTGATGCCTATGGGTTTATTGGAAATGCTATTGATTTAACAATTGAAAGAAATACTCTTAAAGCATTAGTTTATGGAGAAACTTTTGATCCTAAAAAACATGAGCGTAGACTTCTGATAAAAGCAGCTACCTATCATAATCTAATCATAAAACAGGAAAACACTCACTGGATTGCCGAGATAATCTTTGATATTTGAAAAATTTGAAAAGTTAACAAAAATGTTAATAATATATGCTTAATGAAATATTCTGAACTGACATTACAATGTCTTTTTTTATCATTCTGAGGCAGAAGTACTGAAAAATCTTAATAAAATGGACTTAGACCCTGTTATAATTTATTATAAGGATTGGAACAAATTTTAATACAAAAGGAGGTGGATTATGCCAAAAATTGAGGGAACAATAAGATTAGATCCATACAGAATTCAAGTTCCTAAAGGTTTTGTTCAAGGAATGAAAACGGAGGGTATAATTTATCTTGATGAGGTTCTTGAATCTGACCTTGAACTTGATTCAGTCCGTCAAGTAGCAAATGTTGCAACCCTTCCTGGAATTGTTGGAAAATCTCTTGCCATGCCAGATATTCACACAGGATATGGCTTCCCGATAGGCGGAGTTGCTGCCTTTGATGCTGAGGAAGGGGTTATCTCTCCTGGAGGTGTCGGTTACGATATAAACTGTCTAAGTCCTGATTCAAAAATTTTAACTGAACATGGCTACTGGATTAGAATTAAAAATATTCCTGAAAAATTTAAGGGAGAAAGATTGAAGCTCTATAATTTATCAGAAGGACATAATGATTCTTCAGAGATTTTACTTGCCACTAAAAGATTTGTGAAAGAGCAAGAATCTGTAATTAAAATTTATACAGAGATGGGGAAAGAAATTGAAGGAAGTTTTGATCATCCAGTTTTAACACCTCATGGATATATGAATTTAGCAGATTTAAAAGAAAATGATTATGTGATTATCTATCCTTTTGAGGGGGTTGAATATGAAGAAAAAGAAGGCATACTTTTAGATGAAAAAATTTTTTCAGATAAAAATCCTCAAATTATTAAATATCTTAAAAAAAGGGATCTTTTGCCTCTTAAATGGAATGACCACAGATTGGGTATTTTATCAAGAATTTTCGGTTTTGCTTTAGGAGATGGGCATCTTGGAAAAATGCAGGGACGAATTTCATTAAGTTTTTACGGAAAAGAAGAGAATCTAAGAGAACTAAAAAAAGATCTTGATAAATTAGGAATTTCATCTAACATACACATCAGGCAAAAAAAATACTCAATTGAAACAGTTAGCGGCAAATATACTGGGAAAACTGAATCAGCTGAGTTGAGAATTTCATCAAGAGCTTTTGCCGTGTTGCTACAAAATCTTGGATTACCTTTAGGCAAAAAAACAGAACTTTCCTATAGAATTCCTGATTGGATTAAACAAGCTCCATTATGGATTAAAAGAAACTTTTTAGCAGGATTCTTTGGCGCTGATGGAAGTATTTTGACATTTAAAAGCTGTACACCTTTGCCTGTAAACATTACTCAAACAAAGAAGAAAGAACTTAAACAGAATCTTATGGATTTTCTTTATGATATTGCCAATATTCTAAAAGAATTTGGTATCAATTCAGTAATTTATAAAATTAAATCTAAGCAGAATATAACTTATAGACTTTCCATTGTAGGAGAAGAAAATATAAGAATTTTTGCAGGAAAAATCAATTACGAGTATGATCTAAAGAAAAAACAACAGGCACTCTTTGCCTATGCTTATCTTAAAAAGAAAAAAAAGGTTAAAGAAGTTCGTCAAAATGCTCTGACCAAAGCTATTCTTTCGTATAGAGATAGCAAGAGTTTAAAGAAGGCATATGAAAGTGTCAGTGATATCGTAAACAAAAGATTTGTAGAAAGAGTGATATACAGCGACATAAAAGAAGTGAGGATTCCTGAAAAATTTATGGATTTTAAAGAATACATAAATAATTTTGGATTAAATGGCGGTTTTGTTAAGGATAGGATTATAAAGATAGAACAAAATATTCCTAATTACAGCCATCTTTACGATTTGGGAGTTAGGCATCATGCCCATAACTTTATTGCAAATGGAATTGTAGTCCATAACTGTGGAGTAAGGCTTCTTAAAAGTAATCTTACAAAAGAGGAAGTTGAACCAAAAATAAGAGAACTTATTGATCTTCTTTATACCCATATACCTTCTGGAGTTGGTTCAACGGGAAAAATCAAGCTTTCACCTGAGGATGCAAAAAAGGTTGTTCGTAAAGGTGCAATATGGGCAGTAGAACAAGGCTATGGAGAAGCCGATGACCTTCAAAAAATTGAATCAAATGGATGTCTTGAAGGTGCAGATCCTGAAGTGATAAGCAAAAAAGCCTACGAGCGTGGTAAAGACCAATTAGGAACTCTTGGCTCTGGCAATCATTTTCTTGAAGTTCAGTATGTTGATGAGGTCTATGAGCCTGAAATAGCTGAGACTATGGGATTATTTAAAAATCAGATTACAGTAATGATACATAGTGGCTCACGAGGTTTTGGTCATCAAATATGTGATGACTATGTAAGAGAAATGTTACAGGCAGCAAAAAAATACGGAATTGAACTTCCTGATAAAGAGCTTGCTTGCGCTCCATTCCGTAGTAAAGAGGGACAAAAATATTTTGCAGCAATGAAAGGGGCAGCTAATTATGCATGGGCAAACAGGCAATGTTTAATGCACTGGACAAGAGAAGTTTTTCTTAGACTCTTTAAACTTTCACCGAAGGATCTTGCAATGACAGTTGTTTTTGATGTAGCCCATAATATTGCAAAAGAAGAGATTCATACAGTAAATGGGAAAAAAGTTCGACTTGTTGTTCATAGAAAAGGTGCAACGAGGGCTTTTCCAAAAGGTCATCCAGAGCTTCCTCAGGTTTACTTTAATATTGGACAGCCTGTAATAATTCCAGGCGATATGGGAAGGGTTTCCTTTGTTTTAGTGGGAGAAGAAAGGGCAATGCAAGAGACCTTTGGTTCAACTTGTCATGGAGCTGGAAGACTTCTTAGCAGAACTCAGGCAATTAAGCAGGCAAAGGGAAGATCAATTAAAGAGGAAATGGCTCAAAAAGGGATAATTGTAAGATCTGCTGGTAAAGAAACCCTTGCTGAAGAGATGCCAGATGCATACAAGGATGTATCAAATGTTGTTGATGTTGTTCATAATGCAGGAATTGCCCGTAAAGTTGTAAAACTAAGACCTTTAGGAGTTATAAAGGGATGAAACTAAAAGTTGGATGGATTCAATATGCTAATGTTTATCCAATATTCTATGTTCTTGAAAAAGAGGGTTTACTTACTGAAGATATTCATCTTGTAAAGGGAGTACCTTCTCAGCTTAACTGGGCATTGAGAAATGAGCTAATTGACTTAAGTCCTTCTTCCTCTGTTGAGTATCTTCTTAATCAAGAACTTTATGATTATGTTGATGGAATTTGTATAAGTTCAAAGGAATATGTAGGAAGCGTTCTTTTTTTTACAGAAAATCAGCTAAAAGCCCTTGATAGCAAAAAAATTTTAATTACAGACCAGTCTGCCACATCCCATATTCTTTTAAGAGTTATACTGGAAAAGTTTTTAGGATTAAAACCAAAGTACGATATTTCGTCAGCACCCTATAAGGGTGAGTCTTTTTTATTAATTGGGGATGATGCTTTGCGATACAGAAAAATTTTAAACAATAAAAAAGTTTATGACCTTGCTAACCTATGGTATCAGTATACAGGACTTCCCTTTGTTTTTGCTTTATGGATTGTAAGAAAGGAAATTACAAGACCTGATAGCGAACTTTATGGAATATATACAAAATTCAGAGACAGGCTTATTTATGCAAGAAACCGCTGGACAGAATATACTCAGGAGATGATAAAAAATTACTATTTGAGGAAGTTTATGACAGAAGAGGAAATCTTATTTTACTGGAAAGAGAACATGGATTATAATTTGACAGAAAAACATAAGGAGAGCTTAAAGCTTTTTGAAAATTATATCAGCTCATTAGTTTAAAGACAAATTATATTGCCTGTACAAATCTGGTTTGTTAATTTTTTTGTTCTTTCTATTAGAATTTCCCTTTCTTCAGAAGATAAAGCTTCAATATAAATTCTTATCTTAGGCTCTGTACCTGAAGGTCGAATCATTATCCATGAGTTATCTTTAAAGACGATTTTTACTCCATCTATTGTTATTATTTCTGAAATCTCTTTTTTTAATTCTCCTAAATCCAGAATTTCCCCTTTTTTGAATTTTTTTGCAAAGGCGTATACATTTTCTTTTATATGAGGTCCGAAGGATTCACGGGGTAGTTCTATTCCTGTTCTTTCCGGGAAGTATCTACCATATTTTTCTTCAATTTCCTCAAGATAATCACTCAGATTTTTCCTTAATGTAGCCATCATTTCTAAGGCAAGTAAAACTCCGAATATTGCGTCCTTTTCAAGGGTATGATTTTGAACTGAAATTCCGTCTGACTCTTCAAAAGCAACAATTGCTTTTTCTTTTGTTTCTGGTAAAAGATAGGGTCTAAAATGCTTAAATCCAACCTTAGTCTCTAAAACAGAAACCCCCAAAGCCTTTGCAATGGCATTAACAAAATTGCTTGTGCCAACGCTTTTTACCACTATTCCGCGCCTCTCTTTATAAGTGTATAGATAATGAAAAACCATTGCACCAAAATAATTCATAGGAATTTGCCTTTTTAAGTCAGCAAAACGGACTCTATCGCTGTCTGGATCAATTATTGCAGCAAATCCTATCGAATCTTTTTTCAGATAAGACAAAGCTAATTTTAAATTAGACTCACTTGGCTCTGGTGATAATCCTTCAAAAAGGGGGTCTTCAGCATTTCTTAAACATATAAATGTTCCTGGTTTTAAAAAAAGAATTCTTGCAAGTTTACCCTTACTTGTTCCATACATATGATCAATTGCGCATAATGGTTTTTGTTTTTCTATAAAATTCTTAATTTTTTCTAAATCAATGACCTGTCTTTTTTTCAAAAATTTTATATAAAACTCTGTAAGGTCTATTTTTTTGATATCTTTTGGTGGGAGGCTTTTTATTTCTGAAGCTTTTTTCATTATTTCATTTGCCAGGGTTTCAATAGGCTTTGTAAGTTCTTCAGGGGCAGGTCCTCCATCTGAAGGGTTCAGTTTGAATCCTCCGTAGTTTGCTGGATTATGACTTGGAGTAAGATTTATCGCGGCTGCTGCATTAAGCTCAACCACAGCTGCTGAAAACTCTGGTGTACAAGCAACGCCTGCGTAGTAACAATTTATACCTTCAGATTGTAAAATTCCTATTACTTCATAAGCAAAATCTTGTCCAAGGATTCTTGTATCATGTCCAACAATAACTCCTCTTTCTCTAAATTCATTGTATGAGTTTACTCCCATTGCATTTAAAATTTTTTTATCCTCACTTTTTACTGTTTCAATAATTGCTCGAGTAAGAACTCTTACATTTTGCATTGTAAAGTCAGAGCCTATCTCACCACGCCAACCAGAAGTTCCGAAATGAATCTCTGTAGGAGCAGTATTTTCCTGTGCGAGTCTTTCTATCTTTTTTAACAAAATTTTGTTATTATTTGGTTTGCTTAATATTTCTCTCCATATATCAGATGCTTTCATCTTATCCTCCTGCTGTTGTTAAAAATGAGAATGTTCGATAATTTATATTAAAATCAAAACCTTATAATTATATTACTCCTATTTTTGTTGTAATTTCCATTTTTCATTTTGGGTTGGGGGATTTTTAAGATACTGCATAATGTAAAATTTATTTGTTATAATAAAAAAATTTGGAGGGGTGGCCGAGTGGCTTAAGGCGGCGGTCTTGAAAACCGCTGTAGGGTTACACCCTACCGGGGGTTCAAATCCCTCCCCCTCCGTTATCATCTACTCCATAGGTTTTTAATTTTTCCCAAAGTGCCTTTCTACTTATACCGAGCTTTTTTGCAGCTTCTGTTTTTTTCCATGAACATTCTTCAAGAGTTTTTAGAATAAGATTTTTTTCAAATTTTTCCATGCATTCTTTTAAAGAAAAATTATTTACAAAACAATTTGTTTCAAAAGAGCTAATATGAGAGAGTTCTTCAGGCAGATTTTTTAAATCTATTATTCCATCTTTTGATAAAAGTACAGCTCTCTCTATTGCGTGTTTTAGCTCTCTTACATTTCCAGGATAATGATAGGACAGAAGAGCTTCATATGCTGATGGTGAAATTTTAATGTTGGATTTATGATATTTTTTTGAAAAGTAATCCACAAAGTATTCTATCAGCAAGGGAATGTCTTCTTTTCTTTCTCTAAGAGGTGGAATATTAATTGGGACTACATTAATTCTATAAAAAAGATCTTCCCTAAATTTTTCAGCCTTTATTAATTCCTTCAAATTCTTTGATGTGGCATATATAAATCTAACATTTATTTTTAAAGGCTCTTTAGCACCTAAAGGGTATACTAAGCCATCCTCTATGACTCTTAACAATTTTGCCTGAAGAGAAAAGGGCATGTCACCAATTTCATCAAGAAAAATTGTTCCATCGTTTGCCAGTTCGAGTTTTCCTTTTTTTGTTTCTGTGGCACCTGTGAAAGCTCCTTTTTCATATCCAAAAAGTTCTGATTCAAATAATGTTTCAGGGATGGCAGCACAATTTATTTTTATATAAGGTTTGCCTTTTCTTAAGCTAAGTCTTTGTATAGCATCGGCGATTAATTCTTTTCCTGTTCCGCTTTCTCCATAAATTAAAACAGGTACATCAGTCTTTGCTATTACCTGAATTTTTTCAAAAATTTCTCTCATTGCTGGGCTGTTACCTATTATTCCTTCAAACCCTTCTTTTTTTCCGATAGATTTTCTTAAATATTCTACTTCTAATTCTAAATTTCGAAACTTCAGAAATCTCTCAATAGTAAGCAGTAACTCTTCATTGGAGAAAGGTTTTGCAATATAGTCAAAGGCACCCTCTTTGATTGCCTGAACAGCAGTCTTTACTTCAGCAAAGGCTGTAATGATTATTACTCCGGTATTGGGATATTTATTTTTTATATTTTTAAGTAAACTAAGTCCATCCATCCCTGGAAGTTTTAGATCGAATATGGCTATATCAAAGTTTTCAGAATCAATTATTGAAAGAGCTTTTAATCCATCATCGCAAATTTTTACTGTATATCCTGAACTACTAAGAAAATGACTCATTCCAATTCTCATTGCAAGGTCATCTTCAACGATTAATATTTTTTCTTTCATGGTTGTATTGGAAGTTCTACTGTAAAAGTAGTTCCCTTTGAAGAAGTTTTTACCCAAATTTTTCCATTATGTTGCTCGATTATTGATTTACTAACTGAAAGTCCAAGTCCTGTTCCCTGTCCAACAGGTTTTGTTGTAAAGAAAGGATCAAAGATTTTGGGTAATATATCATCAGGGATTCCAGGTCCTGTATCTGTAAATGAAATTATAAAGTTTTGGTTCTTTATATCAGTTTCAATGATAAGAATTTTTTCATTTCCTTTCATTGCTTGGATGGCATTTAATATAATGTTTAAGAATACTTGTTCTATTTTATTTTGGTCAACCATTATTTTTGGTAAGTTAGTTTTTAACTTTTTGACAACCTGAATTTGATGTTTAGAAATTAGATAATCAGTTAATTTCAGCACATTCTCAATTAAATTGTTAATGTCAGCAGGTGATATAAATAATTCTGTTTGCTTAGCAAAGTCAAGTAATTGTTTTATTATCTCTTGAATTTTGTTTAATCCGTTATTTATAACTTCGATATGAATTTTTCTAGTTTCCTCATCCATTTCAGTTGAGGTTAAATTATTAAAACATAATTTTATCCCTCCCAATGGATTATTAATTTCATGGGCTAATCCAGCTGAAAGTTGACCTATAGCAGCTAATTTTTCTGTAATTCGCATTTGTTCTTCAATTTTTCTTCTTTCTGTTATATCCTTTACATAGTGGACAACCTTTACTACCTCATTTTTTTCATCAAAAATTGGATAGAAATGCATAAAATAATGTTTTCCATCTTCACCTTCCCAGAATTCTGAAAGAGGAGTTTTATTTTCAATGACTTTTTTAAGAAAATAAATAGGACAGAATGTGTCAGCATCAAGCTTTTCTAAGTTGCAAGGAGCATTGAAGACAGCAGCTCTATGTTCTTTTATCCAATTTCTATAAGCTTGGTTCGTCATTTCTACAGAACAATTTGAATTTACAAGAGCAAGAGGGTCGGTAATACCTTCGAAAATTGTTTGAAGAGTTTCTGCATATTTTTTAGTTGCTTCCTGAGCTTCATATAGATGTATAGCCATCTGATTGAAAGAAAAAATAAGTTCACCGATTTCATCTTTGGTTTTAACTTCTATTTTTTGATTTAATGGTTCTGTCCCCTCTACTATACCTTTAAACAATGAGCTTAAATTCTTTAATGGTTTTACGACAAAATTCCAGAAAATACCCTGTAAAGCTATAAAAAGAAGTATTAAAGAGGTTGCTCCAAATAAAAAGGTTGATACCGCTATGCCTTTTATTTCTACTAACGTGGAAGCAATTGGTGCTGAAACAGCCTCTACTCCCATGATATCACCTACTTTCCACTGAAAATCCCTGCTTCTTGGATACATCTCTAATAAGGCTTGTGGTGCATCTTTTATTTTCCCATGGCACACTAAACAACCATTTTCTACAATAACAGGTTTTGCCATTATTAGAATTTCTTCATTATCTACTTTTAAAATTCCACTCCATAATTCTTTACCGTTATTATTCCTGAAGAAGTGAATTAATTTTAGATAAACTCCATCAGCCTTATGGTTTGGATTGATAGGTTCTGTTGATACTCTCTTGTAAGTGTATGATGAAAATTTATTATTAAATCTATTCATCACGCTATGTCTTACATGGGTTGTTGACATTCCTTTAATAATAAATCTGTCTTTTTGTCCTGTTTCTTCTAATAGTTTAAAAATAGCAGGTCTTAATTCCTCCTTTACATAGCTCCCCAGTGCATCTATTTGAGTTAAAATTATTTTTGTTTTTTCATTGGCATCTTCAATTACTTTTTGTTTTAAATGGTAGTAAAGAAGAAAGGAAAAAATTACACAAAAGACCAGCAGGATTAAAATGATAGAAAGAGTGAATTTTGTGGTTAAAGAAAAATTTCTTAGTCCCATCTATTTAAATTTTAAATAATGATATTCTTTCAGTTCAATATTAATTTTTTATATTTGTCCAAAAGGATCTTATTTCGTTATAATTGAAATAAAAAGCAAAGGAACTTATAATGTCATTTGGTCATGGATGTGGTTGTAAGGGAAGATTTAAAAAATGGGGATTAAAATGGACACAAACAAGAGGTGCTATTATTGATATTCTTGCCTCTAAGGGTGGTCATCTTAGTGCAGAAGAAATTTTCTTTGAAGTAAAAAAAATTCTTCCTGGTATAGGGTTAGCTACTGTCTATAGAACCCTTGAAATTCTTTGTGAACTCGGATTTGTTAGAGAATTTGATTTCAAGGATGGAAGATCAAGATATGAATTTATTGCTGGGAAGGAAAAAGTTGAGCATTATCACCTTGTATGTAAAGTATGTGGAAAAATAATAGATTATGAAATAGATACTGAAAATACTGAAGACCCTCTGTTCGATTTTAAAAAATCCCTAATAGATAAATTTAATTTTTCAATTGAACGATCAGATATTAAATTTTTTGGGATATGTGAGAGATGTAAAAATTATTAATAAATAACATCTGTTACCAAGAGCCTCCGCCTCCACCACCTCCTCCACCACCTGAAAATCCACCTCCTCTACTTCCAGAAGATGAGGAGCGTGGCTGGGTTGTAAGCGCATGTGTTGCTTGACTTGTGAATGTATTCAGGGAATTGGCAAAGTAAATAGTTGAAAAACTTCCTCTGCTTTCATACCATCTTGGTGGTTCAGTAAATAATCCTTCAAAAGCTTCTGACCACCTCTCAGCTTCTCCAAAGGCAATTGCAAAGGGCAGAGTGACTTCAAAGACTTCGGGAATTTTTTCTGGTGGGAAAAGTTTTTCTATTACAGATTTTTCTACTCTACTAATAAACTCCTCATAACCTTTTAAGTATTCCATCATTTCAGTCCCATTGGATGTTTTTCTTGGCATAAACTGTCCAAAAATAAAAAGACTAAAGGCAGTGACTAATCCTGACAATAAAAAGGGGAAAGGAGAAATGGAAAATAAAAACTGTGAACCAATTGTGAACCAGATTGTTAGGATAAAAATTATTACTCCAAGCCCACTATAGGAATTTCTAATATTAAGGGGATTTTTAAAGAAAAAGCCTTTGGATGTTAAGGAGGAAAAAATATCTTTCTTTATTAAGGGAATAAAACGATAGAATTTTTTATTAAGTTCTGAAAGTTTAACTCTTCTTTTATTTTCGAAAATGCCTGATAAAATCTGAAGATCAAAGTTATTTTTCTGAATAGCATCATCAAATTTTTTTATTTTTTCCAAAATATAATCTCTTTTTTTACCGAATAAAAACCTTGATTCTTCAATTTCAATTATTTTTAAATATCCTCGCCTTGCCAGATCTATAATTTCAGCAACTATGTCACGAGCATCAACTTTTTCATCTATTAATGTTCCTGCTTCAATGGGAGTTAAATTTTCCGGTGGATAATACTGAACTTGTATGATTCCTTTTCCTCCGATATCGCGTCCTTTGTTCCACCATAACCATATCATAAAACTTAAAAATAAAATTATATATAAAAAAGTATATATCCAGGGATTTTTCCACCATGGTGGTCCTTTAGATATTGTTATTAAACCTGCTTTCCATCCAACAGCTACAGTCATTCCTTCATGGGCAGATAAAGGTTTGGTAAGGGTAAATAGGATTTCATTTTTCTCTTTATTGATATTACAATCTTTACCAATACTGCCAAAAGCACCTGTATAACAGGCAAACTGAATAGAGCTATCATCAAATGGTAAAATTACTTTAGCCGTTGCATTTGTTATTGGAACAGCCCACCCTGTTCCAATGGCATTCCAGTAAAGTTCATCTATGTTACCAAAGTTATAAAGGGCATATCTTACTTTATATCGAATAATGTATTTTTGGATTCCGCTTACAAATTTATTCGGATCTCCGATGCGAATTCTCAAATTATTTCCATATTTAGAAATCTTAGTTTGATAGGAATTCAGGTTCTGATCTGTTACAAAAATATCTTTGATTTCTATTTTATGTTTTTTACCTGAAGGATCATTAAAATCTAAGGGAATATGACGATATATTCCATGTTTATTGTCATAGCCGAAATCAACGATTAATTTTTCTATAATTTTTAATTCACTGTTTGGCTCAACTTTTAATTCTACATCGTAGGATTTAATATACCATGCCCATGATTGAGAAGAGAAAAATATTATGAATAATACAACAACAAATATAAATTTTTTCAATTTTACCTCTTAAAATTTAACCTGAGGGACCACTCTTTCTGTTTCATCCATTTCGAAAAATATTTTACGGGTAAAACCTAAAATTCCTGCAATAAGAGAATTTGGGAAAATTGATATAGAAGTATTGTAATCTCGAACCACTGCATTAAAATACCTTCTTGCCATACTTATTGTTTCTTCAATTTTTGCAAGTTCATTTTGGAGTGCTTGAAAGTTTACACTTGCTTTAAGATCAGGATAATTTTCTGCTAAAGCAAAAAGTTGACGTAATGCCTGAGTTAACATATTTTCTGCTTCTATTTTTTCTTCTGTTGTTTTTGCTGAAATCGCTGTATTCCTGATCTTTACTACTTCTTCAAGAGTTTTTCTCTCGTGAGTTGCGTATCCTTTTACAGTTTCCACAAGATTTGGGATAAGGTCATGTCTTCTTTTTAGTTGAACATCCACATCAGACCAAGCCTGCTCGGTCATGATTTTTAATCTAACGAGTTTATTATAAGTAAAAATTAGCCATAAAAGGACTAAAATAAAAATAATTAATGGAATTAGATATAACATTTTAAACTCCTTTTTTTCAGTAATTTTATCATTAAATTTTTTTAATGTCAATTAGTCCACATTCCTCAAAAAATAATCTCATTAATAAAACATTGTTCCCTCAGAATTGACAAAAAATACGCTAATATTTTAAAGTCTAAAACTGTGAGGTAACCGTTTACCGTGCAAAAAATATCTTCAGGCATAATAGGACTTGATAGACTCATTGATTATCTTTACTTAGGAGATAATGTTGTCTGGGAAGTTGATGCAGGAACTTTTTATGATATTTTTATTAAAAAGTTTGTTGAAAAATCAATACAGGAATCAAGAGAGGTAGTTTATATCAACTTTAATAAATCTGTACAAAGCCTTTTAAAGGAATATGGAGGATATGTTAATAAAAATTTTCATATTATTGACTGTTTTACATCAGGAAAGGGGAAAAATGACATAACTTTTTTAAAGTCTTACAGTGAGAAACCAGAACAGTTTGATATTATTAAAGTTTTAAACCCATCTAATTTAGATGAATTGATTAGTGCAATAAATTCTGTGGAAAATAGAATAAAATCTTTACCAGTATATATTTTTGATAGTCTTACAGGTATGCAAGATTTTTTAAGAGATGAAACCGCTACTTATGGATTTTTTACATATATGTGTCCAAGACTTTTTGACCTTGATAGTGTTGCTTACTGGATTTTAGAAAAAGATGCTCATAGCCAAAAATTCAAAGCAAATTTAAGACATATTACTCAGGTGGTATTAGAGCTATATAGAAGAAAAGAAAAGTTTTTTATAAAGGCATTGAAGCTTTCAAGAAGAGCAAATCGTGAAGCCTTTAAACCACATACCTATGAGTTTGTGAATGGGGATATTATAATTAAATCACAGGAGCAGGATTTTCCCTTTGATATTGGTTCAAAAATTAGAGAATTAAGGATTTTAAAAAATATGAGCCAGAAGGAATTAGCTCAAAAGGTTAATCTCACCCCTGGTTCAATTTCTCAAATTGAGAATAATCAAATAGTTCCATCTATTATTTCATTCATACAAATTTGTAATGCCCTTGGTGTTAAAATAAGCGACTTATTGAATGAAGTATTTGAGAAAGATTTATGTATAATCAAAAGGGAAAAAACATTATCTCAACTTTATAAAAAAAATTCAGTTATAAGTGTTTATAAAATTGTTTCAGATGAAGAATTAAAGGCATTTTTAGTTAAATTTAAAGGAGAAGAAACCAGTCAATCAGTTAGGCAGGATTTTTTTTACGAATTAGAGCCTAATTTTATATATATTTTAAAAGGTAAAGTATTTTTAAATATCGGGAATTCTAACTTCAATCTCCAGACAGGAGATGGTCTCTATCTAAGAAAAGCAGTATCTTTAAAGTTAGAAAACAAAGGGGGTGAGAATACTGAGATTTTATTAATAAAATCAATATGTAGTTTTTAGGCTTATTTAATCTGGCGAAGGAGTAGATTGTATTTTTTTGTCAATTTGTTTTAGTATTGCTAAATTTTTAAGAATTTAAAATTAGTATTAATTAACATTAAGGAGGTTAATCATGAGCGTTATTCCAGGACAACCAAATGCAAGTTCAGCAACAGGAACTCGTAACAGAGTTTCTGATCCAGCACCTTATTCGGGAATTTGTTCAGTATGTCTTGATGGATGCCCAGGTTTTTGTGAAGTTGGAAAGTCGTCTTTCAGAGGCAGAGAAGTTCTTTATCCAAGTCCTTTTGGAAAGGTTACAGCAGGTGCTACGAAAAAATATCCAGTAGATTATTCTCACTTGAACATTCAGGGAACCTGTGTTGGAGCTATTGGAGTAGAAGCTGATCCAGACAAAGCAACATTTCCTGCAGTTAACACAGAGAGAGAGATTGGCAAAGATTATAAAATTAAATTAAGAATTCCTATTTTTACAGGTGCTCTTGGTTCTACAGATATTGCAAAAGACAACTGGGAAGGATTAGCAATTGGTGCTGCTATTTCTGGAATCATAATTGTTATTGGTGAAAATATTGTTGGAATGGACCCTAAGGCAGAGTTTAAGGATGGTAAAGTTGTTAAATCTCCTGAAATGGAAAGAAGAGTAAAATTTTTTAAAGATTGGTATGATGGTTACGGTGAAATAATTCTTCAACAAAATGTTGAAGATACAAGGCTTGCTTCTGCAGAGTATGCAATAGAAAAATTAGGGATTACCTGCATTGAGCTTAAATGGGGTCAGGGAGCAAAAAATATTGGAGGAGAGGTAAAACTTAAAAGTCTTGAAAGAGCTCTTGAATTAAAGAAAAGAGGCTATATAGTTCTTCCAGACCCTGAAGACCCCGTTGTTCAAAAAGCTTACAAGGCAGGAGAATTTAAGGAGTTTGAGAGACATTCAAGACTTGGTATGGTAAATTATGAAGATTTCCTGAAATCTGTAGAGCATTATAGAAAAGCTGGTGCAAAATTTTTATCATTGAAAACAGGAGCATACAGAATTACAGATCTGGCAAGAGCCTTGCGCTTTGCATCAGATGCAGGAATTGACCTTGTTACAATTGATGGTGCCGGTGGAGGAACAGGAATGAGCCCATGGAGAATGATGAATGAATGGGGTATTCCAACTATTTATTTACAATCTATTGCTTATAACTTTGCAAAACAGCTTGCTGAAAAGAAAAAATATGTGCCAGATCTTGCAATAGCCGGTGGTTTTTCTCTTGAAGATCATATATTTAAAGCTCTTTCACTTGGTGCTCCCTATTTTAAGGCAGTTTGTATGGGTAGAGCTCTCATGATTCCAGCTTTTGTAGGAAAACATATTCAAAAATGGGCAGAGGATGGAAAGTTACCAGCTGATATTAGCAAGTATGGTTCAACAGTAGAGGAAATATTCATCACTTCAGAAACTTTAAAAAATAAATACGGAAAAGCCTTTAAAAAACTTCCATGGGGTGCGATTGCCATGTACACCTTTGTTGACAGACTAATTCTTGGACTCAAACAACTCATGGCTGGTGCAAGAAAGTTCTCCATTGAATATCTTGACAGAAACGATATTGTAGCACTTACAAAAGAAGCTTCCGAAGTAACAGGAATTCCTTATGTAATGGAAGCTGATATGGAGGAAGCACAGAAAATTCTTTTAGACTAATACTTAAGGGAGAGGATTTTTTCCCTCTCCCTTTTTTATATTGTCTTATTTAGCTCTTTTCTAATCTTAGTCTTTTTAATAAAATTAATACGGTTACCCTATGCCGTCTGTTGACAAATTAATTTTAAAAAAACTATAATGATTTACTTTATTACTTTTTGGGGCATAAATGAAAATTGAACAATATAGGATAATTGAAAAATCAAAATTTGATGATTTTATAAACTCCTTAATAACTTTTTCAAAAGTTGTAGCACCCGTTTATAAAGGATTTAAAAATTATATTTTTCAGGAAATAAAATCTGCAGAACAAGTAAGCCTTAAATACATTCCCACCATAATTCCACCGAAAAAATATTTTATGCCACAGAGAGAAACAATTTTACAGTTTGATGTAAATAATGAATTAAAAGTAGAACCTATTGTAGAATATGAAAATTTAGTCCTTTTCGGTGTTCACACTTGTGATATTGCTGGTATTAAATGTCTCAACATGGTACTTTCTGATAAACCAAAAGATACAGCCTATCTTATAAGAAAAAAGCACATCACCATAATAGGACTTGAATGTAATGACTACTGTGATGAATACGCAAGTTGTTCTTTTGTGGGAGCTCACATTCCTACCACTGGTTATGATTTAATGTTCACAGACCTCGGGGATTACTTTATTGTCCATATTCATTCATCAAAGGGAACAGATATTATTGAAAAAACAGGAATTTTTAAGCCAGCAAAGGACAACAACATAGAAGAGCTTAGAAACCTGAGAGCTCAAAAATTAAAAATATTTAACAATGAAGTTCCAACTGAAAGAAGATATCTTCCAGATCTCTTTGATCGCTCCTTTAATGCTTCAGTATGGAAAGAATTAGAACAAAAGTGCCTTAGTTGTGGTAACTGCACAGCTGTATGTCCTACCTGTTATTGTTTTGACATAAAAGATGATGTTGATTTGACTCTTAAAGTAGGAGAAAGATACAGAATCTGGTTTTCCTGTCAGCTTGACCCATTTGCAAAAGTTGCAGGTGGTATAGATTTTCGCAAAGAGCGTTCTGCAAGACAAAGACATCGCTTTTACAGAAAATTCCGTTATCACATTGACCGTTATGGTATGGTTTTCTGCACAGGCTGTGGAAGATGTTCCCGTACATGCATGGCAAAAATTAATTTAAAGGAAGTTCTTACATCATTAATTAAGGAATCAGAGGCAAAGATATGGCGAAAGTGGTTATAAAAGATTCTCCATACAATGTAAAAAGAGCTAAAATTTTAGACATAAAGTCCCTTACTGAAAAAGAAAAACTTTTCAAAATTGTTTTTGAAGACCTTTCATGGCTTGATTTTGAACCTGGACAGTTCATAATGGTATCTCTTGCTGGAATAGGAGAGATTCCGATTTCAGTTTGTTCTTCGCCTTTAAACAGACACTATTTTGAAATATGTGTAAGAGCTGTTGGAAAAGTAACAAATTCTCTTCATAGATTAAATGTTGGTGACATTATTGGAGTCAGAGGTCCCTATGGAAACGGATTTCCAATTAAAATGATAGAGGGACATGACCTTTTAATTATTGCAGGAGGGTTGGGATTAGCACCTCTTAGGTCACTTATCCTTTATGCAATTGACAATCGTAGAGATTTTGGAGAAATTCATATGCTTTTGGGATGCAAAACTCCTAAGGAGCTTCTTTTTGTTGATGAGATAGAGGAATGGAGAAGAAGAATGGATCTTCATTTTGCCTGTACTGTTGACAGAGCGGATCCTGATTGGAAAGGAAATGTTGGATTGATAACCTCTCTAATCCCAGGAGTTGATATTGATCCGTTAAGAACTTATGCAGCAGTTGTAGGTCCACCAATCATGTATAAATTTGTAATAAAAGAGTTACTTGCAAAGGGACTACCTGTTGACCAGATTCTTCTTTCCTTTGAAAGACATATGAAATGTGGCATGGGAAAATGTGGAAGATGTCAGATTCAAAATCTTTATTGCTGTAAGGATGGTCCTGTTTTTACCTTTAAAGAAATAATGGATATGGCAGAGGCATTGTAATGAGTAAACCAAAGGTTGCTTTTTTTGATTTTGCCTGCTGTGAAGGATGTCAGCTTCAGGTTGCAAATATTGGAGAGCTTTTAATTGATGTTCTTGATATCATTCAGGTTGTTGAATTCAGAGAGGTTATGTCTGAAAAATGGGATGGTGAATTTGATGTTGCCTTTGTTGAAGGAAGTATTACTGATGAACATGCTGTAAAAAGGATTAAAAAAATAAGGGAAAGGAGCAAAATACTCGTAGCTCTTGGTTCTTGTGCAACAATTGGTGGAGTAAATGGAATGAAAAACTCCTTTCAGCTTGAAGAAGTCGGAAGATATGTATATGGTGAGTTCTATAAATTTTTCCCAACAATTCATACAAAGGCAGTGCATCAGGTTGTAAAGGTAGACTATTTTATAAATGGTTGTCCAATTTATATCCCGGAGTTTGTTACGGTTCTTAAATCCATTTTACAGGGAATCCCTTATTATGTTCCTGAATATCCTGTATGTGTTGAATGTAAGCTTAATGAAAATGTATGCATGTATGACAGAGGACTTACCTGCATGGGTCCTGTTACAAAAGCAGGTTGTAATTCCTGGTGTATAAACAATGGAAATATTTGCTATGGTTGTAGGGGACTTACAATAAATCCAAATATTGAGGGATTTAAAGAAGTTTTAAAAAATTATAAAATTCCTGAAGACTTTCTTATGAAGAAAATTGATATGTATAACAAATGTAAGGAGCTGGATAAGCAGTGAGTCAAAATATTAGTATTAATGTTAATTATCTAACAAGAGTTGAAGGTCACGGAAATATTACTGTTGAAGTGAAGGACGGAAAGATAGCAATATGTAGGCTTGAGATTGTTGAATCTCCAAGATTTTTTGAAGCTTTCTTAAGAGGTCGCTCAATCTTTGAAGCACCACACATTACATCGCGAATCTGCGGAATTTGTGCTTGTGGACATACCTTGGCATCAATTCAATCAGCAGAGGATGCTCTTGGAATAAAACCAACAGAGCAGACAACTTTATTAAGAAAACTTTTGCTTCATTACGAACATCTTGACAGCCATATTCTTCACATTTATCTTCTTGTTGCCCCTGACCTTTTAGGAGTAACAAGTTTTGTTCCTCTAATAAAAAGTCATCAGGATGTTGTAAGGCGTGCTTTGAAGATGAAAAGACTATGTAACGAACTTTGCGATATTCTTGTAGGAAGACATGTTCATCCAATAAGTGCAGTTGTTGGAGGCTTTACAAAGCTTCCTTCCCACAATGACCTTGAGGAAATGCGTAAGAGACTTATAGAATTAAGAAAAGATATGGAAACAACGGTAGAACTATTCAGTAAGCTAAAATTTCCTGAGTTTGAAAGAGATACTGAATATGTGGCTTTAGTAAATGATGAAGATGAATATCCTCTTCTTTATGGAGATATAGGCTCAACAGATGGATATAGGGTAAGCAAATATGAATATAAAAATGTTACAAATGAATTCATTGTGCCCTATGCTTCTGCAAAAAGAACAAAATGGCACAGGGATTCTTATGCAGTTGGTGCTTTATCAAGATTTAATCTTAATTCAGAAAAGCTTCATCCAAAAGCAAAGGAAGCTGCTAATGCATTGAATTTAAAGCCAAAATGTATAAATCCCTATCTAAACACAGTTGCTCAGATTGTTGAGTGTGTTCATTGTATAGAGGATGCTATACAAATTATAGAAAAACTCTGGCATCAAGGTATTAACTATGATGAGATTGTTGTCCCAGACTTAAATCAGAATGGCAATTTACCACAGCGTGCTGGAGAGGGTGTGGGAGCAGTTGAAGTCCCTCGTGGACTTTTAATTCATCATTATGAAATTGATGAAAGAGGAGTTTTTAAAAACGCAAACTGTGTTATACCAACAAATCAGAATACCCACAATATAGAGCTTGATATGATAAAACTTATTCCAGAAATTATTAATCAGTCTCAGGAAGAAATAACACTTGCACTCGAGATGCTCGTAAGAGCCTATGATCCATGCATATCTTGTTCAGTCCATATGGTAGAAGTTAATCTCAAATAATTTTGTTTGCCAATTTGTCTTTTGAAAATGTCAAATAGGGCATGCCTGCTTTTACTGAGTTTATCAATTTAATCTTGTAAGTCATTGAAAAAATTGAATTTTATTTTTTAAAAATGTAAATTTTTATACAACAAGATGGGTAATTCTTTGATTTTTCCTGTATTTTTAGATTCCGAATTCTTCCTTGGCTGTTATATGGGCTGGTTCTGATATTTTTAATGCCCTAAATAGAGTCTTTCCTATCTTATCCATCTTATTCTTTAAATAGTATTCCTTGCCATCTATACTAAACTCTGTAAATGTTATGCTCCTTAAAGCTTCTTTTATTCTTTCTGTTGATACATCTTTGTTTACTAAATAGTAGGAAAATATACAATTTATCAATTTGATAATAAATTTTACTTGTGTCTATTACTTAATTTAGGCGGTGTTAAGGTTTAATGTTTGCACTCATGATCACCATGATCACAAATGCTTTCGCCATCAGTTAGTGTACCTTTGATAAATTTATCAATTACTTCTTCAACTTTTCCTGTAACTCCAACAATTACTTTTATCCCAAAAGCTTGAAGATTCATAACTGCATTTGGACCCATGCCTCCTGCAATAATGCAATTAACATTCTGATTTCTCAGAAACATTGGAACAGCACCTGGTTGATGAGCTTTATAACCAGGATTTTCAATAAAGTTTTTGCTTAAAATTTCACTATCTTTGATATCAAATATTGTAAAACCTGGACATCTTCCAAAATGATGAGCAACAAAATCTCCTTCTGTTGCTATTGCAACTTTCATTTTAAGCCTCCTGATTTTTTATTAAATTTTATTTAAATTCCAAAAATTGTTGGTGGTGCATACTTATGAGTTCCTTCAATAATTTCAATTCCTGCTTTTTCTTTTACTGCTGCGATGATGTCGTCTTTTCTTGGGCAAAACTTTATCATACATGTTCCAATATGAAGGGCATCTATATTTTCTTTTAAGGCAGAAAGCTGAGTTTTTAAAAGAAGAAGGCTGCATATTGCTCTTGTTTTATTTCCTTCACAGCCACCACAATCCATAATTCCAACAATAGCAACATCCTCATTTTTGTATCTTTCAAATTCACCTTCTTTGCGGGAAAAAGCTACAAGACATTTTGCATCACCAGGACATAAATTTTGTTCTCTAATCATCTTACATGATAGAATTGCAATTCTTTTCATTTTCTATCCCTCCAAAAAAATTAACCGGAGGCAAAGCCTCCGGTTTGAGATTACTTCTCCTTTTCAATTTCGCTCAAGCGTTTTTCAACTATTTCAAGATTTTTCCTTAGAATTTCTGCCTCCTGCTTAAGTAGTTCAGCTTCTTCTCTAAAAGGGGCTTCTTCAAAAAATGGCATTCTCCAAAAGCCTCTAAATCTTCTTCTCAAACCTCTAAACAATCCAGAACATCTCCATCCTCTAACTCTTCCTAAACTTCTACCTGGTTCAGAATTCATGTATCCTGAGGCATTAAAACGTCCACAATATCCAAATCCTCTACCTGTTTTTGGACCTGCTCCAAAAGGTCCTGTTCTGTCACAACAAAGCATATTTAATCACCTCCCCAAATTAATTATTCTTTATATTAATGAAAATCATTTTCATTTGTCAATAAAAAATTAATTAAACTTAAAAAGAAAATTTTTTATATGATTCCTAAGAGAAGATTTATGTTGCTAATTAGATACAAATTTTCGTAAAGAGATTTTTATAAACAAAAAATATTAAATTCTGAAAAAAAGTTCCTTTATAAAATCTTTAACAGCAGAAATATTACTTTTAATAAGTTCATCTTTGTTGCCGTCAAAGACAATTTGCCCCTCTTTAAGAAAGATAAAACGATTGCAGAGTTGCCAGGCTACATATACAACATGTGTTATTATCATAAATCCTATATTTTCTTTGTCTGCAAGATCTTTAATAAGAGTCATAATTCTTTCAGAATTTATAGGGTCTAATCCTGCTGTTGGTTCATCATAAAGAAACATCTTTGTCTTGCCAACTGCTAAAGCACGAGCAATAGCTACTCTGCGGTGCATTCCACCACTTAACTCCTCAGGCATAAGTTCTTCTGCGTCCTCAACTCCAACACGTCGGAGTAACTCTCTTACTCGTCGATAAATTTCTTCATCGGGAAGTTTTAAAAGTTCTCTCATGAAAAAAGCCACATTTTCTTTTACAGGTAAAGAATCAAAAAGAGCACCTTCTTGAAAAACTATGCTAAATTTTCTTCTTATTGGAATAAGTTCTTCTTCATTTAATTGAGTTATATCAACACCATCAATTATAATTTTTCCTTTATCTGGACTGATTAAGCCTAAGATTAATTTTAAAATTGTTGTTTTTCCTCCACCGCTTTCACCAAGGACTGCTATTCTTTCGTCAAAGTTTGCTGTAAAACTGATTCCTTTTAGAACCTCTCTGTCTCCATAGGAAAACCAAACATTGTCGAATACTATCATACATTGAATCCTAGTGCATAAAATAAAATTCTTGTAAGTATAAAATCTGTTGCAATTACTGTTATAATTGAGATAACAACAGCCTTAGTTGTTGATGTTCTGAGCCCTTTTGCACCTCCACGAGTTGTAAGTCCGTAAAAACAACTTATGCAAGATATAAGATATCCAAATATAAAGGGTTTGATAGTGCCTGAAAAAACATTTTGAAAGGTTAATTCTTCAATAATGCTTGACCAATAAAAGGAACCACTCTGATTGCTCACAAAAACTGCTATGTAGTAGCCTCCAATAAGACATACAAGATCTCCAATTATTGTAAGACAGGGTAGCATCACCACTGATGCAATAACCCTTGGAATTACAACTTTTTTAATTGGGTCAATACCATAAACTCTTAATGTGTCAATCTGATGTCCAAGAATCATTGAACCAATTTCTGCAGTCTGTCCAGCACCAACTCTACCGATGAAAACCAATGCTGTTACAAGAGGTCCGATTTCTCTAATTACCGCAATCCCTACGATTTTACCTGTATACATTTTTAATCCAAGTCCGCTAAGTTCAGCACTTAATTGTAGACTTAATGCCATTCCTACAAAAAGACATACCAAAGAAACAATGAAAACAGATGCAGAGCCTGCATATTCCATCTGCTCAATTATATCATCAAAGTAAAGAGGTCTTTTAAAAAGTTTTAAAATAGAGTTTATTGAAAGCAGGTAGAAATCCTGTAAATCTGCCAATGTCTTTTTTATTTGATTACCCGCATTCATAAAACTTAACAATATCTTAACATAAAAATTTTATAATAAAATAAACAAAAAATTAAGGAGGTGGAGTATGCCTAAAAAAATTTTAATGCTCCTTGGAGATTTCGTAGAAGATTATGAGGCAATGGTTCCATTTCAGATGCTTAAAATGGTAGGACACACTGTTCATGCAGTATGTCCTGGGAAAAAGGCAGGAGATACCGTAAAAACAGCAGTCCATGATTTTGAAGGAGATCAGACCTATACTGAAAAAAGAGGCCATAATTTTATGTTAAATGCAGATTTTGAAAAGGTTGACCCTGCAAAATATGATGCTTTAATTATTCCAGGAGGGAGAGCCCCTGAATACTTGAGACTTAATGATAGGGTGTTGGATATAGTAAAACATTTTGTAGAATCAGGAAAACCCGTAGCTGCCATTTGTCACGGAATTCAGCTTTTAACAGCTGCAAATGTAATAAAAGGAAGAACTCTTACTGCTTATCCAGCAGTAAAAGCAGAAATCATACTTGCCGGTGGGAAGTGGTGTGATGTAAATGAAACATTTTCAAATGCCTGCGTTGATGGGAATATTGTAACTGCTCCTGCCTGGCCTGCTCATCCTGAGTGGATTAGGAAGTTTTTAGAACTTCTTGGAACAAAAATAGAAGCTTAAAATAGTCCTTTCTGCTTTGGTCCGGTCTGTGTTGACCGGACTTTTTTTATTTTTATATATTCCTCGGGAATATCTTTTAAAAAAGAGGAAACAGAAAGCGACATTTTTTTCCCATTTATAAATCTTTGCTTAGCATGGATAAGTATTAAATCATCCATTGCTCGTGTCATTCCAACATAAAAAAGTCTTCTTTCTTCTTCTATATCTGTATTAGAAATTGTGTATGGTATTAAACCTTCATCAAACCCTGCAATAAAAACAATAGGAAATTCAAGACCTTTAGCAGAATGAAGAGTAAGAAGGCTTACTGCATTCAGGTTTTCTGGAAATAAGTCAAAAGGTGTTAGTCCAGAAAGTTCATCAATGAATGCTTGAATCTGTTCTATTAATTTTCCATTATGGTATGTTTTAGCCATATTGTTTAACATAGAAATTTCTGTATCTGTCAGTCCATTATATATATTAGAAGACTGGAGAAATTCAAACAATGGTATATTAGAAATTAATTTTTTTGATTGGCTATACATAGTTTCCGTAAGTTTTTTTATGAAAGATGATGTCCAAGATTCTGGATCTTTTATTATTGTTTTAACAGGAATTCCTTCTTTAGCCAAAAAATCCTTGATAATTTTTAACTGATTGTTTGTTCTTGTAAGGACAGCAAAACTTAAAAAGCTATATTGAGTTTCTTCTTTGTTTTCATAAAGTTCTGTAAAATCTGTTGCGCCAAGTCTTGATTTTATTTCTTTGATAATTGTTTTTGCTTCTTCGTATTCATCTTCAACTTCGAAAAGAGTTATTAGAGATTTTTTTTCTTTTGTAGGCTCAATTCTTTTTGAAAATCGCTTAGTATTGGCAGTGATAAATTTATTTGAAGCTTCTATTATATTTGCCTGAGAACGATAATTAAGAGATAAGTTTATAAGAGTTAAATCTGGAAAATCCTTAGGAAGATTCAAAAAAAGATCAATTTCTGATCCCCGAAAAGAGTAGATAGCCTGATCAGGATCACCAAATATACTAAGAGACCCTTCTTTTTTTAGAAGTCCTTTTATAAGTTCATACTGAATTTTGTTTATATCCTGAAATTCATCAACAATAATGTAAGAAAAAAGAGGAGGAATTTGTTTATTCTTTATAAGTTGTAAAGTCTTCAAAAGTAGATCATCAAAGTCAAAAAGATTAAGTTCCTTCTTTTTTTCTTCATATTTTTCATAAACAATTAAAGTCTTTTCATCAAATGGGGTGTTTGTATTTTTGAATTTTGTTATTTTTTCAATAATTTTATCGATGTTTTTTTCATTTAAAGAAGAAATTATTTCTCTTTGTTTTGCTCTGGTGCATATTTGAAAGTGTTTTTCCTTTTCTGGTAAGAACTCTCTTAAAAGTCTTAAACATAGAAGATGAAAGGTTCCAATAAAAGGTAAATTTTCTTTTTTCTGTAAACTATTGATAACTCTCTGTTTCATTTCAACTGCTGCTTTTTGTGTAAAAGTAATCGCAGCAATTTCATCTGGATTGATTCCTTCATTTAAAAGATGAAGTATTTTTGCTGTAATGGTTAGTGTTTTCCCTGTTCCAGGTCCAGCCAAAACACAGCAGATTTTATTTGAACTTTCTGAGGCTATTTTTTGGTTTTTATTAAGCTTCATTTAAAAGAGAATTGTTTGTCCTTTAAAGTTAGATTTGGCAGGTTCCCCAAATACTTTTATTTTGCCATATTCTCCATCATATCCCGCTTCTACAAAAACTTTTCCACTTCTCATTCGATCAATTCCTTCTGCCAGCTTTGAATCAAATTTTTCAATTTCTGTTAAATCTTTATGTAAAAGTATAGCATATTCGCTTCCAAATTTATAAAGAATCTTCATGTATGTATCAAAAACTGATTTAGACTGTGTAGAGGTATTTTTTATTTCAGCAATTATCTCAGGTAAAGGAATAATGGATTTAAATGGAAGAGTCTTTGAAGGTTTAAATCCTTCAGGTCTGTCTGCCAATGTTTCAACTCTGTGCATAACGCCAATAGTAACCTTTTTACCACATACAGGACATAAATAGTTTCTTCTTATTGATTCTTTTGGTGAAAGCCTTACTCCACAAATTCTATGTCCATCATAATGGTATTTTCCCTCTTCAGGAAAAAATTCCACAGTACCAAGAAATCCTTTGCCTGTTTTTATTGATTCAGTGATTGTCTTGTAATCCAATTCGATATCAAAAATATTCGCTTCTCTGCCAATTTTAGCTGGCGAGTGAGCATCAGAATTTGAAATAAGGGATATTTTATCAAGTTCACTAAGACGCCAGTTCATTGGTGGGTCAGAACTTAACCCTGTCTCTATTGCATATATATAAGGAGTTAAATCTTCAAAGCATTCTTCAAGGCTGTCAAATCCTGACTGGGAACCAAAAACTGAAAAATGGGGAGTCCATGCATGGGCTGGGATAATCATTGTAGCAGGTGAAATCTCAAGGATGATTTTCATCGCTTCCTTTGCATCGATTCCGAGAATAGGTCTTCCATCTGAACCAAGACTTCCTATTTGAGATAAAGCATAATTTATCTTTGTAGCATCTTTTAAAGAAGGAGATAAAATAACAAGATGAATTTTTCTGAGTTTGCCATTTTTTTGATAAATGCAACTTATTTCAGAGGAAAGGATGAAAAATATTTCTTCTTTACAGGAATCGGGAACATCAAGTCGATACTCTTTTTTTAGAGTTAAAAGTCCATTCCCTTCTTCATTAAGTTTTAATTCAATTTCCTTTAGCCATTGTGGATGGGTAAAATCACCAGTTCCGATTAATTTTATACCTTTAAGTTGAGCCCATTGTTCAATTGTTTCAAGAGACATGTCTTTACTTGTTGCACGGGAGAATTTAGAATGAATATGAAGATCAGCGTAAAACATCTACTAAAATTACACCCAGTTCCTGAGCTTTTTTTATGGCACCCTGTGTTTTTTCTTTACAAACTACAACAGCTAATGTTTCAATATCAGAGGCTTTTTTAAAAATTTGGGCTCTTTTATAAGCTCTTTCTACATCCTTTTTATCAGCCTTTACAGAGGCTTCTGCAATTAGTAAAACTTTTTTTGTAGGATCTTTTGTAAGAACACCTGTTGCAACAAGATCAACATCAAGAGCATCCTCTCTTTCAGCAAAATTGATTTTGTTTTCATCGAGGGCATCATCCAGTATTTCAACATATTTTTCAGGATTTAAAACCTTACATCTTCTTATAATACTACCAAAACGTGAAGGTGCTTTATCTTTTAATTTTATTTCAAACATGTCACCTTTAAGAATTCCGACATCATCTTTTAATATTTTTACATCTTGTTTGAGCCCCGCCACATCTTGTTCCAGAGTATCAACTTTTTTCTTTAAAGGTCTGAATTCATTTACTAAGAATTGTTCGAATTTTTTTGGTAGCTCTAAGAGTTCAGTAGTCAAAATAAGTTGTCTTAGTTCCTCAAGCCATTCAGGATGAGATTTGAGAATCCTAACAAGATCTTGAAAGGTATCAATTTTATCATTTGCTTTTACTTGCATGCTTAATTATAACATTTTTTAAGAGAGTTTTCGATAAATTGAATAATCTGAAGATGCTCTTTAAGTCCTTTATTTTCAATATAAAGAGGCGTTCCAATAAAGAAACATATAGGTTTTGATGGGTCAATTTTACCGAAATCTTTAAAAATTTTGCCAATACCCCAGGCATCTGTTCTTAAGGCTACAGGAATAGCGGGAACCTGAGCTTTTTTGGCAAGTTTTATTCCGAGGGTATTAAATTTTGTTGGATCAAATACAACTTCCCTGGTTGCCTGAGGAAAAACTATTACTGAGATTCCTTCTTTAAGTCTCTTTAGTCCCTCATTCATGACGATTTTGTAATCTTCCTTTGGATTTTTTCTTGTAACTGGAATTGGATTTAAAGCAGACAAAACTTTCCCAAAAAAGGGATAGTGTAGAAGAGATTTTTTTACTACAAAGGTTACTCTGAACTCTCTGCCAATTACTCCAGGAAGAACAAGGGTTTCAAGGGTGCTCATATGATTTGCGATAAAAACGCAAGGAGGCTTTAAATTTTTAAGGTTTTCTGTGCCTTTAATTGTAATTTTACAGCCTACATCTCTCATCATATTAAGAATTTTTAAGCCATCTATGACCAATTCTTCGTAATTGTATTGACCTTTGTTTGCTTTAATTGCACTTAAAACAATTTTTTTTATTACATTAGTATGAAGTTTAAGTGTAATCATTTTAGTAAAGGATCTTTTATCCCAGCTTCTTCAAAGCCTTTTAATCTATATATACAACTTGGACATTTAAGACATGGTTTTGGTGGCTCACCTTGTGGATAATAGCAACTCCAAGTAAGAGAGTAGTCAAGTCCGAGTTCAATTCCCTTTTTTATTATTTCTGTCTTTGTTAAATAAAGAAGAGGTGCTTGAATTTTAAATTTTATAGTACCTTCTACCGAGGCTTTGGTTGCAAGGTTTGCCATATATTCAAAGGCTGAAAGATACTCAGGTCTACAGTCTGGATATCCTGAATAATCAACAACATTAGCTCCAATAAAAATGTATGGTGTTTGTAGTACTTCTGCCCAAGCAAGAGCAAAACTTAGAAATATAGTATTACGAGCTGGAACATAGGTAACAGGAATTCCTTCTTGAGTATCTTTAGGTATTTCAATTTTTGATGTTAATGCAGAACCCCCAATTTTTCTTAAATCAAAGGAAACTATTAAATGTTCTTTTACTCCAACATGTTTTGCGACTTTTTTAGCAAATTCAAGCTCAATTGAATGCCTTTGTTTATAATCAAAAGATATAGCATAACATTCAAATCCTTCATTTTTTGCTAATGCAAGAGTAGTTGAAGAATCAATGCCTCCACTTAGAAGTACTACAGCCTTTTTCATTTGGTTTCTCCAATCTTTGGTTCTGTACCTTTAATTAATCTTTTTATATTTGAAATATGTCTTAAATAAATAATAATTGTAAAGAGCCATGTAAAAATTAAAAACTCTTTCGGATATCCTAAAATTATAACATTTAATGGAAGTAAAGCAAATGATAAGAGCGCTCCTAAAGAGGAAATTTTACTGATTTTGACAGTGACTATCCAGATAAGTACAGTAATAAAGCCAACTAAGGGCATAGAGGCTAAGAGAACTCCTAAAGATGTTGCTACTCCTTTGCCTCCCTTAAATTTAAGAAAAGGTGTAAAACAATGTCCAAGTATGGCAAGTAATCCAACTACACCAATTAAAATTAAATTTTCACTGTATGGCGATATTTTTACAATTAAAACAGGAACGAATCCCTTTAATATATCAAGTATTAAAGTAATTAAAGCTTCTTTTCTACCAATAATTCTCATTACATTGGTTGCACCAATATTTCCACTGCCAACTTTTTTTAGATCAATGCCCTTTGCTTTACCAATAAGGTATCCCCAGGGAATAGAGCCAAAGAAAAAGGCAAAAAGGCAAAAAAGAAAACTCATTTTATGTTCCTCCAAAAATGAAAGATATATTGAAAACCAGAAAATAAAGCTACAAAAGTTGCAATGTATATTAAAAGAAGTCCTAAATCGTATAGATCAACCCCATATATTTCTTCTGCAACAAGCAGAAGTAGAATTGATATCATCTGGATGACTGTTTTTGCTTTACCAGCTGTTTCAGCAGGAATAACAACTCCATGCGATAAGGCATAAAAACGTAAGGTTGTAATGATAAATTCTCTTAAAATTATAACTGTTGCTATCCAAGCAGGAACTCTTGCTAAATCAACGAGAATTATAAGGGCAGAAATCACAAGAAGTTTATCTGCTATGGGGTCTAAAATAATACCTAACTTTGTTATTTGTTTAAATTTCCTTGCTAAATAACCATCAAGAAAATCTGTTACAGAGGCAATTAAGAACAAGAATGCCCCAAATTGAGGATTTGTAGGTGCTTCTATTATAAAAATTGGAATAATAAATATTCTTAAAATTGTTAATGTTGTAGGAAGATTAAAAGTTCGTATATTCATCTATAAATTTGTACCAGAGTTCTTTTGCCTTTAAAATTATATCACAGATCTCTCTTACAGCTCCCTGTCCAGCTTTATTTTCAGTTATGTAGTCAACCCTTTTTTTTACTTCTTCGTGGGCATCTGCTGGAGCAAAGGATAATCCAACTCTGCTAAGAATTGATAAGTCAATAATATCGTCACCCATTGCAGCAATTTCATCTTTTTTTAAATTATATTTTTCAACTATTCCATTAAAAACTCTCAATTTTTCCCTTATTCCTTGATGAACCTCTGTAATTCCGAGTTCTTTCATCCTTCTTTGAAGTGCCTTTGATTGTCTTCCAGTAATCACAGCAATATTGATTCCTATTTTATGAAGCATTACAAGTCCATGTCCGTCTTTTACATTAAAAATTTTGAGTTCGTTTTCTTCATCATCAAGAATAATGTCACCAGATGTTAATACTCCATCGACATCAAGAATGAGAAATTTTATTTTTTTTGCTTTTTCAATTAAAGAGGCTGACGACTGATGGATAAAGCTTGTATTGGATTTGGTATATTTCTTTATTATTCTATTTATTATTTCAGTTGTTGAAATTCCATCCATGTATGGAAGGCTATAGACTTCTTTTACAAGATCTGCTCCTACAATTTCATTAACCTTCCAGTCTCCTCCTTTAACAATAACATCAGGTTGAAGATATTTAATCAAATTATACGGTGTTTCTTCATCAAAAAATGTTACAAAATTGACTACTTCCAGGGCGGAAAGCACTTCTGCCCTTTCATGTTCTGGATTAATTGGTCTTAGGGGTTTTATTTTTTTTACTGAAATATCAGAGTTTATGGCAACTATTAAAATATCACCAAGCTTTTTTGCTTCTTTTAAATAGCTTATATGTCCTACATGGATTATATCAAAGCATCCATTTGTGAAAACAATTTTTTTCCCTTCCTTTTTTAATTTATCTATTTCTTTTTTGAGTTCTTCAGGATTTAAAATTTTGGGCATAAATTTTCTCTAAAGCTTTCTTTAAGATTTCTTTGTCTGTTGAATAGGTTATTTTTTGTATAGCCTCCTCAGGGCTAAACCATTCTGCAGAGTCAATTTCCCATTGAGGAACTATTTGTCCATTAGTGTATTCAACAAGAAAATATTTTACGGTTTTAAAATATTTTTCTCCGTTTAAAACAAACCAGTAAGAGGTTTCTCCAATTTCATCAATTATTTTACCCTCTATACCTGTTTCTTCTTTTATCTCTCTTAGTGCTGTTTCCTTGGGTTCTTCTCCTTTTTCTATCAATCCCTTTGGTAAAGCCCATACTTTACTATCCTTCGTAGAAATAAGAAGTATTTTTAAATCAGTATTTTCAAATTTATAAACAACTCCTCCAGCAGAAGAGACTCTTTTCATTAAGGCATCCTTCCTGGATTTAGAAGTCTTAAAATGTCATTATAAAAGGCAAGCATCATTAATGCTACAAGAAAGACTATTCCAATTTTTTGAGAAACTAAAATGAATTTTTCACTTAATGGTTTTCTCCTTATTGCTTCAATTAAGAAGAACAAAATATGACCACCATCCAAAATAGGAATTGGTAAAAGATTAAGAATTCCAAGATTTATACTTATTATCGCAGCAAAGCTTAAGAAACTTATTGCCCCTTGCTCAGCTGTTTTACTCGCAGCTTGAAATATGAGGATAGGCCCTCCTATGACTTCTGTTGAGACAACTCTTTGAAATATTTTTACAATGGTAAGATAGGTAAGTTCAACAATCTCGTAACATTTTTGAATAGATTTATTTAAAGCAGAGACAGGTTCTTCCTTTTTTATAAAAACTGCTCCTTCATCAGGTTTTATTCCGATTTGTCCAACAACTATCTTTTCTCCAAAAAGATTTTTAGATTCCTTTGCTTGAGGAGTTATTTGAAGCTGAAAAATCTCGTTATTTCGTTGAATTCTAAAGATTAGATCTCTGTTGGGATTCTGTTGAATAAACTGAGCCATATCAAACCAATTTGTAATTTTTTGTCCTTCTATTTCTAATATTGTATCTCCGCTTTTTAGTCCTGCAGAATAAGCAGGGGAGCCTTCCATAACTTCACCAATTACTGGTTTAAGGACAGGTACTCCGCTTACAAATATAATCCAGAAAAGAAGAACAGCACTGAATATATTAAAAAGAGGACCAGCAAGAACAATAAAAATCTTTTTATAAACTGGTTGATGTTTAAAAGATTTCTTTTCATCAATTATTTCATCTCCAACTTCCTCTCCATACATTTTTACATATCCACCAAGAGGAATAGCACTTATAAGATATTCTGTTTCTCCGATTCTTTTCCCGATTACTTTAGGTCCGAAACCAATCGAGAATTTAAGAACTCTTACTCCACTTAGTTTTGCAGCCAAGAAATGACCAAGTTCATGAATAAATATTAAAAAACCAAAGAGAATGACCGCGTAAATAAGGCTCATTTTTTTATTTCCTCCAATGCTTTTTTTCTTGCCCAGCTGTCAGCTTCAAAAATTTCTTCTATACTGTTAGGATAAAAAACCCTATGGGTATCCATAACTTTTTTAATCACTCTGTATATATCATTAAATTTTAACTTTCCTGAAATAAAAGCTTCAACAGCTATTTCATCAACGGCATTCAAAACAGTTGGCATACTTCCTCCAAGCTTTGCTGCCTCGTAAGCAAGGGCAAGGCATGGAAAAACATTAAAATCTGGAGGTTCAAAATTGAGTTCTCTTAGTATGTTCCAATCTATTGATGGAATTACATTTGAGAGTCTCTCAGGAAGTGAAAGTGCCAGTGCAATGGGTGCTTTCATATCAGGATTGCTCATCTGAGCAAGATAGGTTCCATCAATAAATTCAACGAGGCAGTGGACTATGCTTTGTGGATGAATTAATACTCCTATTTTTTCCACAGGCATGTTAAAAAGGTAATGAGCTTCAATCACTTCAAATCCTTTATTCATAAGTGTTGCTGAATCTATAGTAATTCTTTTCCCCATTTTCCATTTAGGATGATTTAGAGCTTGCTGAGGAGTTACATTTTCTATCTCATGTATTTTTTTGCCTCTAAAGGGTCCTCCAGAGGCTGTTAGCCAGATTTGTTTTATATAAGGTTTGTTACATCCATTTATGCACTGGAAAACAGCACTATGTTCACTATCTACAGGAATTATTTTAGCTCCGCTTTTTTCAGCTTCTTTCATTAATAAATTTCCAGCCATAACAAGACTTTCCTTATTTGCAAGTGCTATAGTTTTTCCAGCCTTTATAGCTTCATAAGTAGGAAGAAGCCCTGCAGCACCAACAATGGCTGAAAGAATAATATTGGCTTCTTTAAGTTTTGCAATTTCACAAATTCCTTTTATCCCTCTAAGTATTTCTACTGATTTTATTTCTTTATTTAATTGTTCACAGGCTTTTTCATCATAGACTGCCACATATTTAGGTTTAAATTCCTTAATTTGCTCTTTAAGAATGTTGATGCTACTTTTTGCTGCAATTCCTAAGACTTCAAATTTTTCAGGAAACTGTCTGATTACATCAAGAGCACTTTTTCCAATAGAACCTGTACTACCTAATATTACAACTTTTTTCAATATTTCCTCCTACATAAACTTCATAGAAAAATAAAGGAGAATTCCTCCGAAAAGCATACTATCTATTTTATCAAGCAATCCACCATGTTCTGGAAACAGTAAGCTTGAATCTTTTACTCCTGCATCCCTTTTAAACATTGATTCTACAAGGTCTCCAAATATTGAAATGATACCAATTAATAACCCTGTTATAACAAGTTTATAGAATGGTATAGATAACAAAAAATAACCTGAGATTAGAGATGCTAATGTTCCACCAATAACTGAACCATAAGCACCTGCCCAAGTTTTTTTAGGACTTACTTCTGGATAAAGTTTACGATTGCCAAATCCTTTTCCAATATAATAGGCAAAGGAGTCTGCTATCCATACAACAGCATAAAGATATATAATCCATTGCCATCCATCAATTCGTAAAAACCAGTGAAAGGAAAGTAAAGCAGGAATATAAAGAATTCCTATTAAAACAGGTGATATTTCATAGAGAGAATTCTTGGGGTCCTTTTTAAAAATTAAGCGAAGCGTTGTTATTGCTACAAAGGCTAATCCATAATAATGCAGGGCAAACTTATAATAAAAACAGTTAAGCAAAAAAAGGATTACAGAGAATAAAACTCCAGTGAATATTAAGAAATTAGGGGTTTTATATATTTTTAAAAATTCCCACATGCCTATTGCACATATTAAGGTAAGTAGTCCTAAAAAGAAGTAAGGAGGTAATTTCACAATTATAAAAATTAATAGAGGTAAGGCAATTAAAGCAACGATAATTCTTTTTTTATGCCCCTGTAAACTCACTTATTTTGCCAAATCTCCTTTGTCTTTTCTGAAAATCAAAAATAGCCTCTATAAACTCTTCTTCAGTGAAATCAGGCCAAAGAGTTTGTGTAAAATAAAATTCCGAATAGGCTGACTGCCATATTAAAAAATTACTTAATCTTTGTTCTCCTGATGTTCTTATTATAAGATCAGGATCAGGAGTGCCTGCAGTATCAAGCATTGATGTAAAAATATTTTCATTAAGTTCATCAGGTTTTATTTTATTTTTTATGATTTTTTCTATTGCTCTTAAGATTTCATCTCTGCCACTATAGCTTATTGCAAAATGAGCAGTAAGTTCAGAGCAATTCTCTGTTGCTTTTTCTGTTTCTTCAATTATTTTAAGAATTTGTTGAGGTATCATCTTTCGATTACCTATCATTTTGAATCTAATTCCTTCAGAGATAAATCTTGGAGTTTCCTTTTTTAAATGATTTTGCAGTAACTCCATAATTATCTCTACTTCTTTTTTAGGTCTTTGCCAGTTTTCTATTGAAAAGGCGTAAAATGTAACCACATTAATATTCAATCTTTTTGCAGCTTGTATAATTTCCTTTACTTTTTCTACACCTCTTTTATGCCCTTCATAACGAGGTAGTCCTCTCATTTGTGCCCATCTTCCGTTCCCATCCATTATTATTCCAACATGTTTTATAAATCTGCCCATTTTTAATATTTAAAGGAAAGGATATGAAGAATTGTTTCGAAAGGACTTTCTCCTTGAAGAAGTCTTCTTGGATTGAAACCAAAAGGAGGTTTCACAAGAACAAATAGTTTATCTGAGGAAACTGCGTAATCAAGTATTTCTCCTGACATTTCCTCTGTAATAGCGGTTTCCTCAACACCTATTCCTGTCCATTGAAGAAGTTGAAGTTTTGAACTTCTGTACCCAAAAGTGGATAGATTAACAAGCCCTAATAAAGGTTTTTTTTCTATAACAATTACGCCATTACTTAAAGGTTTTATTCTACTTTGAACTTTCCACTTTCCAAGACTTAACATTGAAATTCCCGTTTGTTTTTCATATTGTAGCCCGTATCCTAATGATTCCTGTGAACGCCAAAGAGGAATTCCTTTGCTATTATACACAGCAAGGGAACCATCATCTTCCCATTTAAATATGATATCTCCTAAAAGATAAAAATCATAGATGTTAGCTTTAACAGGAAGATTTAAAAATTCAGCAGTTTGATAGGTTGTTTTTTGTGGAGTTATATAAAAAATTTTTCCTTCAAAGCCAAAAGAAGGGGAATAGGTTTGAGCAATTAATTTTCCATTATAGATTCTTAAGAACAAATCATTAAGTCTTGCAATTTCATAAAATCTGTCTTCCATCCATTTGATTATCAATGAAATTACTCGATCATCTTTTTTTATGGTTGTTATAATTTCATCTTTTCCATCTCTGTCAATATCTCCTGTATCAAACCAGAGAATATCACCACTAATAGGTAATATATAATTACTTTTAAGCTTCATGTCTACATTTATAAGATAAAGACTTATTTCACTGTCAGAGGCAATTAAAATCTGATTTTGGCTTATTCCATCAAAATTGCCCGTGGCAATTCTATTAATGCTTCTTGAAAGTCTATAAGAAAGAAGGGTGTGTCCCTCAGGGACTATTAATGAAGCATATTTTTTTCTTAGTTCACTAAGAGCAACAGAGGGAATCTCAATTTCTGAGCGAGAAAAAAGTTTTTTATCTTTAACCCAGTAGAGTTCTTGAGATAGTTTTAAATTTCCATCTTGTTTGGACTGATTGAGTATAAGCAAAAGATCAACATTTTTTGCATCTTTTAGAAGTTTCTCTGGTTCAGTTAGATTTATAGGAGCATCGATTATTTCGAATCTTTCAGTGCTTTTAAGATCTCTGTAGTAGCCTTCTCCAACGGCCCACTCAGTATTCCCTTGAGCATATAAGATTCTTATTTTTGATTTAGGTATCTTGAATAGAAGAAATTCTTTACTTTCAAAATCAATATTTTTTTCAATTACAAGAGCTTTTGCAGAGTTTTCTTCAGCTGTTAAAACTTCTGCAGTACCGACTATTTTTTCTGACTTGCCAATAACCTGTCTTGTAACAGGATGAATTAAAGGAACAGTTTCTTCAAAAAGAATTATTCTTTGTCCTGGTTTTATTAATTCCTTTCTACCTTTATCAATAATTATATAATCTTTTTCAATTTTTGTTACTTTTCCTTTAACCTCGGGGAAATAGGAGAGTATTTCCGTTTTTATTGGAAGAAATATCTCAGATGCAAAAGATTTCGGAGATAATACAAGAATAAAAATTAAGCATAAAAATATTTTAATGAAGAAATGCATTTAAAAGTTTATACTAAAATCGTATTTTAAGTCAAAAATTTTTAATTTTTTAGCTGTGCTTGATTTAATTTGAATTTAATGTTGTTTTATGGGTTATATTAAAAATAATAAGTCTCAAGGAGGTGTATGAAATTGACAGAGGAGAGAAAAAGTTGCCAATGCGAAGAAAGAGAGCAAGTAAAAAGAGAAGTTGCTTTAAGGTTCAATTTAAATGCAATTAAGAAAAAATTTTTAGTCCTTTCAGGAAAAGGAGGAGTTGGTAAAAGCACTGTTTCTACAAATCTTGCAGCAGGATTATCAGTAAAGGGTTATAAGGTAGGATTATTAGATATTGATATTCATGGTCCAAATATTCCTAATATGTTTGGACTCGAAGGACATGCTCCAATCGTAACTGATTTAGGTATTATGCCCTTGGTTTATTCAGAAACATTGAAGTTAATTTCAGTTGGATTTTTCCTTGAACAAAGAGATCAAGCAGTGGTGTGGAGAGGTCCTATTAAACACAGATTAATTGAAAATTTTTTAACAGATGTTCGCTGGGGAGAACTTGATTTTCTTGTTATAGATTCTCCTCCAGGAACAGGCGATGAAATTATATCAATTGTTCAAATCTTAGATAAGGTTGATGGAGCAATAATTGTAGCTACCCCTCAAGATGTGGCATTAGCGGATGTTAGAAGAACTTTAAGATTCTGCAAGGATGCTTCAATTCCAATATTAGGAATAGTTGAAAATATGAGCGGATTTATATGCCCTCACTGCGGAAATAATGTTGAAATATTCAAAACTGGAGGAGCAGAAAAACTTGCAGAACAATATAAGGTTCCCTTTTTAGGAAGAATTCCTATTGACCCTCAAATTGTATCAAATGGAGATGAGGGTAAACCATTTATGCTGTTTTATCCCGATAGTGCGCCAGCAAAGGCTTTTTCCAATATAGTTAAAAAAGTGGTTGAAGCACTATAGTTATTTTATTCTGTTATTCTATGTTATAGTTAAAGCAGATATGAGAGTTATACTAATTATTGCTATGATTTTAGTTTCTGCTATTGTAATATTGTTGGTTTCAAACATGGAAAAAGAATCTTCTGTAAAGGTTAAAATTTCAATGGAGGGGTCTACATTTAAAGATGCTCAGTATATTCAGAAGAAAGACAATCAAGTTAAGCTCATGCTTAATACCAAGGAAACCTTTATGAGTGATGATGGTAAATTGATGGAATTAAGGGAAGTCAGTATATATTTCCCTGAAAAAAACTTTACTGTTAATGCTGTAAAAGGATATTACTATCCAGATAAAGGAGATTTTATTTTTACAGAAAGTGTTGAAGGTATATCTAAGGATTTTAAAGTTATAGCTACAGAGGTCTTTTATAGCGGAAAAGACAACATGCTTTATTCGGAAAAGCCACTTCAAATTCGGGGGAAAAATTTCATAATAGATGGTAACAGTGGTAAAGCAACTTCTGATTTGATAGAATTAAAGAAAGGGGTGAACGCAATTGTCTATCCTAAAAAGTAAATTAATTATTCTGTTTTTTACTATTTTGTGTATTGGTTATGTTTCTGCAGAAGAAAAAAAGGACATTGTTCAGCCAATTGTGATAACTTCTCAAACATTAATTAATGACAGCAAAACAAGGACTGCAACCTTTGACGGAAATGTTATAGCTAAAAGAGGCGAGGTTACTTTATATGCTAATAAAATGATAGTTTATTATGAAGATGAACAAAAGGGTGGGAATATAAAAATGATTGAAGCAATAGGAAATGTAAAACTTACAAAGGGCGATAGAGTTATAACTTCTCATAAAGCTACATATTACCCAGAACCAGAGGAAAGAGTTGTTTTTTTAGGGGAACCAAGGGCAACAGAGGGAAAGAATTTAGTTACAGGTGAAAAAATTACATATTTTATGAAAGATGAGCGAGCAATGGTAGAAAAAAGCAGAGTCTATCTTAAAGAGAGAAAAACAGGTAAATGAGCTATAGTTTAAAAATAGAAAAACTAAAAAAAAGCTTTGGTAAAAAAGAAGCAGTGAGAGGTATAAGTTTTTCTTTACAAAATGGAGAAGTTGTTGGTTTATTAGGTCCAAATGGTGCAGGGAAGACAACAACATTTTATATGATAACAGGAATAATAAAACCAGACAATGGAAGAATTTTTCTTAATAGTAAGGATATTTCTTCAATGCCTATTTATGAGAGAGCAAGGCTGGGATTAGGTTATCTTCCTCAAGAGTCTTCAATATTCAGAAAGTTGACTGTAAGAGATAATATCAAAGCAGTTCTTGAAATTAAGTATGAAAATGATAAAGATGCATTATCTAAGATTGACGAAGAAGTGAACGAGATTCTCAAAGAATTTAATTTAAAAGAGTTTGCTGATAGAGAAGGATATAAACTTTCAGGCGGTGAACGAAGAAGAGCAGAGATCGCAAGGGCGATTGCCTTAAAGCCTATTTTTATGCTTTTTGATGAACCTTTTGCAGGTATTGATCCTTTAGCAGTAGTTGAATTGAAGAAAACAATAAAACATCTTAAAGATAAAGGTATAGGTGTTATAATTACAGATCATAATGTAAGAGAGACTCTTTCTATCACTGATAGAGCCTTTATAATTCACAATGGTGAACTTCTTGCTGAAGGTTCTCCTGAGCAACTTATTAATGACAAAATAGTTAGAGAGGCTTATCTGGGGGAGGATTTTAAACTATAATGGCACTTGAGCAAAGAGTAGACCTTAGATTAACACAAAAGCTTGCATTAACACCTCAGTTACAGATGCAACTTAAGCTACTTCAACTTCCTCAGCTTGAATTAAGCCAATATCTTCAAATTGAGTTGCTGGAGAATCCTTTACTTGAATTAGATGAAGAAACAGAGAGTTCAGAAGAAGCAGAATTAACTCAAACAGAAGATGAACCTATCATTATTAATAAAATTGAAAATATTATTGTAGATGAATATTTTAATGAAAGGGCTGATGATGGAAGAGATTTAGGTTACTTTAACCCCGGTATAGAGGAAAAACCTTCCTTTGAACTTTTTTACTCCACATCAAAAGATTTATGGGAACACTTACTATGGCAGTTAAGACTAAACAAGTCTGATGACAGGATTAGATTAGTTGCAGAAATAGTTATAGGGAATATTGATGAAGATGGCTATCTTAAAGCAACTGAGGAAGAAATAGCCAAACTTGCAGAGACAGATTTAGAGACTGCCAGAAAGGCAATTTCATTGGTACAGGAATTTGACCCACCTGGAGTTGGTGCAAGGGATTTAAAAGAATGTTTATTATTACAGATAAAAAACTTAGGATTGGAACAAACAATCATTTATTCAATAGTTGAAGAACATTTAGAGGATCTTCAAAGAAAAAAATATGAAAAGATTGCAAAAAGATTTAATGTATCAATTGATGAAATTTTTCAAGCAATAAAAATAATTGAAAAACTTGAGCCAAGACCGGGAAGAAATTTTGCACAGGGAGCTTCCTTTACACCTGTTCCAGATGTTTATATTAAAAAAGTTAATGATGAATATCAAATTATACTTAATGATGAAGGCATTCCTAAAATTAGACTAAGCAATCTTTACAATGAACTTGTCAAGTCTTACAAGTTATCTGCCGAAGAGAGAAAATTTTTTAAGGAAAAATTTAAAAATGCTGTGGATCTTTTGAAAAGCTTAGAACAAAGGAATAGAACAATTTACAGAGTAACAGAAAGTCTTATTAAATTTCAGAGAGAATTTTTTGACAAAGGAATCTCTCATTTAAAGCCTCTTAATTTAAGAGATATAGCGGAAGATATAGGATTACATGAAAGTACAATAAGCAGAGTTACTTCTAACAAGTATCTTGCCTGCGACCATGGAATTTTTAGTTTTAAATTTTTCTTTGGAAATGCATTAAATTCAAGCACGGGAGCAATTTGTTCATCAAAAGTAAAAGAGTTAATTCAAAAAATTATTAGTGAGGAAAATCCTGAAAATCCACTTTCAGATAGTGAAATATCAGAAATATTAAAAAAGCAAGGGATAGATATTGCAAGAAGAACTGTTGCAAAATATAGAGAAGAACTTAAAATACCACCTAAATCAATAAGAAAGGTAAAAAAATATTAAGGAGGACCGGGTATGAAGTTAAATATCAAAGGAAGGAATATTGAAGTTACCGATGCCTTAAGGCAGTATATTGAGAAAAGATTGAGCAAATTTAGTAAATTTTTAAATGATCTATCTGAAGCAGTGGTTACAATAAGTACTGAAAAGTTTACTCATAAAATAGATGTTCTATTGAAAGTTAACGGACATCTAATTCAGGCAGAGGGAAAAACAGAAGATTTGTACTCTGCTGTAGACCAGGTCGTAGAAAAACTTGAAAAACAGGTACTTAAATATAAGGAAAAAATTCAAAATAAAAATAAGAAAGATAATACTAAACATCTTGCAGTTTCTGAAGAAAAAGCCGAAACAGTTAAAAGGATAGTAAAATTCAAAAAATTTGATTTAAGACCCATGACACCAGAGGAAGCAGTTGATCAAATGGAACTTCTTGACAAAGATTTCTTTATTTTTTTGAATTCTTTTACAGGAGATGTGAATTTAGTTTATAGAAGAAAAGATGGTAATTACGGTTTAATAGAACCGGCAAGATAAGGTTTTACTTTGATTAGTAGTCCAAACATAGTTATTGTTACAGGGCTTTCGGGAGGAGGAAAAACTGTAACTTTAAGAACTTTGGAAGACATAGGTTTTTTCTGTATCGACAATTTACCAGTTCCTCTTGTCTTTAATTTTTTAAAAAATATTAGTGAATATGGCTATCATGAAAAGGTCGCTTTTGGTATTGATATCAGAGGATATAATTTTTTCGAAAGTTCTTTAGAGTTCATAAAAGAAATCAAAAAAAATTATAAAACAGAAATTCTCTTTCTTCATGCTGATGAAGAAACAATTCTTAGAAGATATAAGGAAACAAGAAGGCCACATCCTTTATCTTCGCAATACAAGGATTTAATTGAGGCAATAAGGCAGGAGTATATTTTGCTTTCTCCATTAAGAGAATTATCAGATAAAATAATTGATACAACTAATTTAAATCCACATGAATTAAAAGCCCTTATCCGAGGTATATATGAAGGAGAGACATCTTATCCTGTTATTACAATAATTTCTTTTAGTTTTAAAAAAGGTATTCCCCTAAATTCAGACTTAGTATTTGATGTAAGATATCTACCAAATCCTTATTTTGTTCCAGAGCTTACGGATTTTACTGGCAAAGATATATTAGTTAGGGATTTTGTTTTAAAGCAACAAGAAACAAAAGAATTCCTTGAACATATTAAAAATTTTCTAAATTTTGCCTTACCTAACTATAAAAAGGAAGGCAGAGCCTATTTGACAATAGCAGTTGGTTGCACAGGAGGAAAACACCGATCAGTTGTAATTGCCGATGAAATTTCCGATTTCATAAAGAGCTTGTTATTTGATGTATCAACGATTCACAGAGATTTATAAGAAAAATTTAATGATACCATAAAAATTTAAAATTGATAATTTCTTGACAAAATAAGCTGTATATGGTATCTTGTCATGCAGTTGTTTTAAAGCACAAAAAATCTAACAGAAAGAAGGTGGGGTATGTTAGAGTTTAACAATTGGTTTTTTGTATTAATGATTCAATTTTTTGTCTTAATGTTTATCCTAAATGCTATTCTCTTTAAACCAATGATTGAGCTTTTTAGTCAGCGGGAACAAATGATTAAGGGTGCCCTAGAAGAAGCTCAGATCATGAATGAGAAAAAGGAAAAGGCTATTGCGCAGATGAATGCTGATTTAGCAAATGCAAAGGCACAGGCAAAACAAATTATTAATTCCCTTAGGGAGGAAGCATTAGCCTACCAAAGAGAGGTTATTTCCTCTGCAGAAAAAGAAGCAGTTCAAATGATTGAAAAGGCAAGGGCAGAAATCAAAGCAGAAACTGAAAGAGTAAGAGTGATGCTAAGACAGGAAGTTGAAAGATTATCTGACGAGATTGTCAATAAACTGATAAAAGTATGATGGAGGCGATATGAAAAAGTGGATAATTTTAACCTCATCAATTATGGTATTAACTGCTGTTAATGCCTTTGCTGCTGCCGGTGGTGAGCCTATAGGAGGAGATTTAAAAGATTGGATATTTAAAACAATCAATTTTGCAATATTGGTTTTTATTCTTGTTAAATTTCTTGGAAAACCTATAAAAAATTTTCTTGCACAAAGAAAAGAGCTAATTGAAAAGAGCATTAAAGAGTCACAGGAAGCAAAAGAGCTTGCTCAGAGAGCTTTACAGGAAGTTGAGGAGAAGCTAAAACTTAAAGATAAAGATGTGCAAGATATAATAGAGTCAGCTAAAAAAATTGGTGAACAGGAAAAACAACAAATAATTCAAGAAACCGATAGAATGAAGGAGAAAATTCTTGAACAGGCTAAAACTAATATAGAGTTTGAGGTAAAGATGGCAAAGAATGCATTGAGGCTTGAAGCTGCGGAGTTAGCAATTCAATTGAGCGAGCAAAAGCTAAAAGAAAAAATAACACCTGAAGAGCAAGAAAAGCTCCTTCAGGAATCAATAAAAATTATAGAGGGGCGGAAAAATTGAGAAAGGTTAGAGGAGCTAAGGCAAAAAAATATGCAAAACAATTTTTAAGCCTGGTGAATCTTGACCAGGTTCCAGAAATTGTAGTTAAACTTGAGACAGTATCAACTCTCATGCAGAAGGAAAAGCAATTCAGAAACATGCTTACTTCTCCTTCCTTTAAGGATGAGGAAAGAGTTGGAGTGATAAGTTATCTCTGTGAAAAAATGAATTTACCTGAAGAGGTGAAAAAATTTTTAAGTTTTCTCAGTATCGAAGGAGTTCTTGTTGGGTTAGGGGAAATTGTGAGGTATATCAATGCACTTTATTTAGAGGCTAAGAGAAAGGTAAAAGGAGTTGTAACAAGTGCTATAGAGTTACCTGATAGTATAAAGCAAAAAATTATCGAATCTTTAAAAGTAATCACAGGAAGAGATGTGGAATTACAGTATGAGATTGATCCTGAATTAATAGGTGGGGTAAGAGTTAAAATTGGAAGCACAATGTATGATTTGAGCATAAAAGGCCAGTTGGGTCTTTTAAGAGATAAGCTTATAAAGGGGTGAGAAACTATGGAACTTAAGATGGAAGAAATTAGTGAGTATCTTAAAAAGCAGATTGCTGACTTTGAGAAGAAGGCTGATGTCAGCGAAGTAGGAATTGTTACCTCTGTTGGTGACGGTGTTGCAAGAATTTATGGATTAGACAACTGCATGGCTTCTGAAATGCTGGAGCTTCCAAACGGAGTTTATGGAATGGCTCTTAACCTTGAAGAAGATAATGTAGGTGCTATTCTTTTTGGTGATGACAGACTTGTCAAAGAGGGTGACATTGTTAAAAGAACTGGAAGAGTTATGGAAACTCCAGTTGGTGAGGAGCTTATTGGAAGAGTTGTTAATGCCATCGGAATGCCCATTGATGGCAAAGGCCCAATTAATGCAAAAGCTTCAAGAAAAGTTGACGTAATTGCACCTGGAATTATTAAAAGACAGCCTGTTAAGGAGCCTCTCCAGACAGGTATTAAGGCAATAGATGCAATGATTCCAATAGGTAGAGGACAGAGAGAGCTTGTTATTGGTGACCGTCAGACTGGTAAGACAGCTATTTTGCTTGATACAATTATTAACCAGAAAGGACAAAACTGCATATGTATATATGTTGCCTGTGGACAGAGACGTCAAAGTGTTGTTCAGGTTGTTGAAACTCTTAAAAAATATGGAGCAATGGATCACACAATAGTTGTTGCAGCAACAGCATCTGAGCCAGCATCCATGCAGTATATTGCACCATATGTTGGCTGTGCAATGGGTGAATATTTCAGAGATAAAGGTATGCATGCATTAGTATGTTATGATGACTTAACAAAACAGGCATATGCATACAGACAGGTTTCATTGATTCTTAGAAGACCACCAGGTAGAGAAGCTTATCCTGGTGATGTTTTCTATCTCCATTCAAGATTGCTTGAAAGAGCAGCAAAACTCTCTGATGCTGAGGGCGGAGGTTCTCTTACAGCATTACCAGTTATTGAAACACAGGCTGGAGACGTTTCTGGATATATTCCAACAAATGTTATCTCTATTACAGATGGTCAGATATATTTAGAGCCAGAACTCTTTTATGCTGGTGTCCGTCCAGCAATTAATGTAGGTCTTTCAGTTAGCCGTGTCGGTGGTGCAGCACAGATCAAAGCAATGAAGCAGGTTGCAGGTATGTTAAGATTAGACCTTGCTCAGTACAGAGAACTTGCAGCCTTTGCCCAGTTTGCAGCAGATCTTGATAAAGCAACAAGGGCATTACTTGAAAGAGGGCAGAGAATGGTTGAACTTCTTAAACAAGATCAGTATGTTCCAATGCCTGTTGAAGACCAGATTATGTTAATTTTTGCAGGAACACAGGGACATCTTGATGATTTACCTGTCTCTGCTATTAAAGCCTTTGAACAGGGATTCTTAAGCTTCATAAGAAGCCAGAAAGAAGACCTTAGAAAGGAAATTAGAGAAAAGAAAGAGCTTGATGATTCGCTCAGACAGAAAATAACTGATGCTATTTTAGAGTTTAAGAAGACTTTTCAGCCTTAATTAATAAAAAAACTGAAGCTAGGAGCTGTTAAATGCCGACATTAAGAGATATAAGAAAAAAGATAAAGGCAATACAGGGTACAAAGAAAATAACCTCTGCCATGAAAATGGTGGCAGCAGCTAAGCTCCGTAAAGTACAGGACAACATGCTCAGATACAGACCCTATGCAACAAAAATGCAACAAGTTCTTGCAGATTTATCAGGAGCTGTTGAGACAAGAGGTGATGTTCCCCCCATACTTTTAAGAAGACCAATAAAAACAGTAGAGGTATTAGTAATAACCTCAGACAAAGGTCTTTGTGGAGCTTTTAACACAAATATTTTAAGGGCTGCTCATAAAGAAATAAATAGACTAAAAGGTGAAGGATTAAATGTCGTATTATCAGTTGTTGGAAGAAAGGCAAGAGATTACTTTAAAAGAAGAGATTTTGCGCTTAAAAATGTATGGACTGGGATTTCAGGAAGGCTTCAGTATACACATGCTCAAATGATAGCACAGGAGATGATAAATGCCTATGTAACTGAAGCAGTTGATGAAGTAGTAATTATTTTTAATGAATTTAAATCAGTAATAGCTCAAAGGGTAGTAATTAACAGATTATTGCCTATTGGCAGAATTGATGCTACACCTACAGAACAGCCTACTTTTATACCATTTACTTATGAACCGAGAGCTCCTGAGCTTTTTGCCATGTTATTGCCAATTTATATTGAAATTCAGATTTATAGGGCACTTTTAGAATCTCAAGCAGCTGAAGAAGCAGCAAGGATGACAGCAATGGATAATGCAACTAAGAACTGTGATGAATTAATAAAAAAGACAACACTAATAGCCAACAAAGTAAGACAGGCATCCATTACAAAAGAGTTGATGGATATTGTTGGTGGTGTTGAAGCATTAAAACAAAGTGAAGGATAAAATTTTAATAAAGAATAAAGGAGGTTTTATATTATGAACGTAGGTAAAGTTGTACAGGTTATCGGAACAGTTGTCGACTGTGAATTTGAAGGGCAGTTGCCAGAGGTTTTGAATGCATTAAAGATAGATGAACCTGGTGATCCAGCAAAAGGTATTCCAGAAATTCATCTTGTTTTGGAAGTTGCTATGCATCTTGGTGAAAACAGAGTAAGAACTATAGCAATGGGATCAACTGATGGACTTATAAGAGGAATGAAAGTTGTTGATACAGGCGCACCTATAACAGTTCCTGTTGGAAAACCTGTTCTTGGACGTATTATAAATGTTATCGGTGAACCTGTTGATGAGGCTGGACCTATTCAAGCTCAGGATAAATATCCAATACACAGGATAGCTCCAGAATTTACTGAACAATCTCCAACTACTCAACAGTTTGAGACAGGTGTTAAAGTCTTTGACCTTCTTGTACCGTTCGTAAGAGGTGGTAAAATGGGAATGTTTGGTGGTGCTGGAGTTGGTAAAACTGTCGTTATTATGGAGATGATTCATAATATTGCAATGAAACACGGTGGTGTTTCAGTTTTTGCAGGTGTTGGAGAAAGAACTCGTGAAGGAAATGACCTTTATCTTGAGATGAAACATTCAGGGGTTTTACCACAGGTTGCTCTTGTTTATGGACAGATGAACGAGCCTCCAGGTGTTAGAGCAAGAGTAGGACTTACAGCTCTCACAGTTGCTGAATACTTCAGAGATCAGGGACAGGATGTTTTGATATTTATCGATAATATATTTAGATACACCCTTGCTGGTTCAGAGGTTTCTGCACTTCTTGGAAGAATGCCATCTGCAGTTGGTTATCAGCCAACACTTTCAACAGAAATGGGAGCATTACAGGAAAGAATTACAACTACTGCAAAGGGTTCTATTACATCCATGCAGGCAATTTATGTTCCTGCAGACGACTTAACAGACCCTGCAGTTGCAGCAGTTTTTGCTCATCTTGATGGTACAGTTGTTCTTTCCCGTCAGATTGCAGAGCTTGGAATTTATCCTGCCGTTGACCCTCTTGACTCTACAAGCCGAATTCTTGATCCAAGAGTAGTGGGAGATGAACACTATCAGGTTGCAAGAGGTGTTCAGGCAGTGTTACAGAGATATAAAGAATTACAAGATATTATTGCAATCTTAGGTATTGAAGAACTTTCAGAAGACGACAAACTCACCGTTGCAAGAGCAAGAAAACTTCAAAGATTCTTAAGTCAGCCATTCCATGTTGCAGAAACCTTTACTGGAACACCTGGAAGATACGTTAAACTTGAAGATACAATAAAAGGGTTTAAAGCTATCCTTGATGGAAAATACGATGACCTGCCAGAGCAGGCATTCTATATGGTTGGTCCAATTGAAGAAGTTGAGGAGAAAGCGAAGAAGATGGGATACACAAGACAGGTTTAATTAAAGGAGTGAAGAATGGCAGATAAATTGAAGTTAGAAGTAATAACTCCATATGGAGAATTAATAAATGAAGAAGTAGATGAAGTTTATGCTACAGGTGCAGAAGGAGATTTTGGAGTATTTCCTGGTCATTGTTCCTTTATGACCGCTCTAAGAATTGGCTCTTTATCCTATAAAAAAGAAGGACAAATGAATTATCTGTTTATCAATCGTGGATATTGTGAAGTTCTCAATGACAGAGTTTTGGTTTTGGTAGGTAGTGCAGAAAGAGTTGAAGAAATTGATGTAGAAAGAGCAAAGGCAGCATTGGCAAGAGCTGAAGAGAGACTCCGTAAAGCTCAAGCAGGCGAGACAGATATTGATATGGCAAGGGCTCAAGCAGCCTTAGAAAGGGCTACAATAAGAATTCAATTAGCAACTAAACTTATTCCAAGGTAAAAAGGGGGAGGTTTATTCCTCCCTCTTCTTTTTATTTCTTCTTTTACTTCTTAGCTTTTTCTTTTTAATTTTCTCAATTTCCTTTGATTTTTGGGTGGAGATTCCGAGTTTTTCTTTTATTTTATCAACAAGTAAACGTCTTGCAAAGAATCTATTTAAACCTAAGGATCTTTCTTTGGTATATTTTATTTCTATCCCTGTTGGTATATGTCGTAGAAAAACTCCAGAGGATGTTTTATTTACCTTTTGACCTCCATGTCCACTACAACGGATAAACTTTTCTTCAATATCTGATTCTTTAATTAAGAGTCTTTGCATTTCAGATATAAGTTCTTGTTCTTTTTTGGGTGATACAGGAAATTTAGACATTTTAACTAAGTAAAGGTAGTATTTTATTGACTTCAGTAAGGTTTTCAACTACAACATCTGCATCAGTATTTTTTAAATCTTCTATACTATAAGGTCCTGTAGCTACAGCAATAACTTTAGCTCCATAAATTTTTGCACATTTAACATCTCTTGGTGTATCTCCTATAACTATACATTGATGAAAATCAACATAAAGATTAAATTTATTAATAAATTTTTGAATTCCTATCGGAAGCAAAAAGTTTCTGTCTTCGTGATCACTTCCAAAGGCACCAAATAAAAAAAAGGAGTTTAAACCAAAGGGTTCAAGCTTTATTCTTGCTCCTAATTCCACGTTCCCTGTAAGAAGTCCAAGGGGATATTCAAAGTCATTATATAGAAGCTCAAGAAAGTTTTTAACTCCTGGTTTTAAATGTTTTGAATTGTTATTTATTTCCCTCTTTAAGTTATTAATATAACTTTCAATAATTTGATTGATTAATCTATTTGAAGGCTTAATCTTTAAAAGATTAAGCCCTTCTTTGATAATTTGAATATCTGTTTTTCCTGCCATTTCAAAGTTTTTGAAAGCTTCTTTTATTCCTAAGACCTCTTCGAAGGCTTTATTTAAAGAGCGAGTGCCAGCTCCACCTGCACTTATTAATGTGCCATCGATGTCAAAAAATATTAATTTCACTTATATTTTCTCCTCAGTATAAGTTTTTCCCTTAAAAAAAAGGCAGTATTAGAAGTCGCTTTATTATGGGGAACCCATTTTTTTATTATAGAATTTTTATTAATTGCTTCATCGAGCATTTTAAGAAAAACACTTCGAGGGATTTCAACAGCGCCTATTTTTAAGAGATGTTCATTTGTAATTTGGCAATCAATGAAATAGAAATTTTCTTTTATAAGAAATTCAACAAGACATGCAAGAGCAACCTTTGATGCATCCTTCATTAATGTAAACATGGATTCTCCGAAAAAAGCTTTGCCAATTGATAATCCATATAAACCGCCTATTAATTTTCCATTGTACCAAACTTCAACAGAATGAGCAAAACCCAATTGATGTAAATTGTAGTAGGCATCAATTATTTCTTTGTTTATCCATGTTCCTAAGGAATCTTTTCTCGGAGCATTAGCACATCCATGTATTACTCCTAAAAAATCTTTATCAAAGGTTACATTATAAAGATTTTTTTTGAGAGTTTGATAAAGGCTTCGTGAAAGATTGAAAAGTCTTGGGAATATTACAGGTCTTTTTGGTGGAGACCACCACATAATTGGAGGTTCATTATACCAAGGGAATATCCCCATTTTATAGGCAGTAAGAAGTCTTTCAGTACTTAAGTCACCTCCTATTGCAAGTAAACCATTGGGATCTGCTAATTCAGGATCAGGGAAAAAAGGAGTATCATGCAATAGAAATACTGTCATCTATTACGAAATAAATGTTATCATCTTTAATGTCAACAGTTAATTTACCCCCGTCTTTAAGTTTTCCAAAGAGAATTTCTTCTACGAGGGGTGCTTTAATCTCCTTTTGAATAAGTCTTTGTAGGGGTCTTGCCCCAAATTTTGAATCAAATCCTTTTTGAGCAAGCCATATTTTTGCTTCTTGAGTTATTTTTACTTCTATATTTTTAGAAGAAAGTTGTTCATTAAGTTCTTTGATAAATTTTTCAACTATTTTTAAAACAACTGATTGAGGCAAAGGATTAAATGTTACAATAGCATCTAAACGATTTCGAAATTCTGGGCTAAATAGTCTTTCAATTGCTTCTTTGCTTTTATTTATCTGATCTTTGGTTCTATCACCAAAGCCTACTACAGATTTTTCCATTTCTCTTGCACCAAGGTTTGATGTCATTATTATAATTACATTTCTTAAATCAGCTTTTCTTCCTGTATTGTCAGTCAATGTTCCGTAATCCATAACCTGAAGAAGAATGTTAAAGATATCTTCATGGGCTTTTTCTATTTCATCGAGAAGCAAAACACAATGTGGATTTTTTCTTATTTGTTCTGTAAGAAGTCCCCCCTGTTCAAAACCTATATAACCAGGAGGTGCTCCAATTAATTTTGAAACAGAATGTTTTTCCATATATTCACTCATGTCATATCTCAAAAGAGGAATTCCTAATTTTTGAGCAAGTTGTTTTGCAAGTTCGGTTTTTCCAACACCTGTTGGTCCTGTAAAAAGAAAACATCCGATAGGTTTGAAACTTTCTTTTAAGCCAGCTTTTGCAAGTTTGATAACTTTTACAACTGACTCTATTGCTTCATCCTGACCAAAAATTTGCGATTTAAGTTCTTTTTCAAGATTTTTAAGTCTGTCAACATCGGAAGATGTAATTTCCTGAGAGGGAATTCGAGCTATTTTTGATATTGTTTGTTCTATAACTTTTTCATCTACTATCGGAATTTTATGATAAAGTCTTACAATAGCACCAGCTTCATCTATTACATCTATTGCTTTGTCTGGTAAAAACCTCTCGTTTATATATTTTGCAGATAAATAGACAGCAGATTTTAATGCCTCATCTGTGTACTGGACACCATGATATTCTTCATAATAAGATTTTAAACCTTTTAGAATTTCGTAAGTCTCTTCTTCTGTTGGCTCAGTTATGTCTATTTTTTGAAATCTTCTGGATAAAGCTTTATCTTTTTCAAAGTAGTTTCTGTATTCTTCATAGGTTGTTGCTCCAATACATCTAATTTTTCCCTCAATAAGAACAGGTTTAAGTAAGTTTGATGCATCCACGGTGCTTCCACTTGCAGACCCTGCGCCCACTATAGTATGAATTTCATCTATAAACAAAATACAGTCTTTTATTTTATAAAGTGAGTTTATAAGAGCTTTCATTCTTGCTTCAAAGTCACCTCTGTATTTTGTGCCGGCAAGAAGAGAACCCATATCAAGGGAAAATATTTTGAAATTTCTTAAATGAGCGGGAATTTCACCTTTTGCGATTTTTAATGCTAACCCTTCAACAATAGCAGTTTTGCCAACTCCTGGTTCTCCAACTAAAACTACATTGTTTTTTCTTCTTCGGCTTAATACCTGCACTACTCTCTCAAGTTCATTATGTCTTCCAACTATTGGATCAATTTCACCTCTTTTTGCCTTTTCGGTAAGTTCAATGGTAAATGTTTTAAGAGGATCAGATTTCTTTTCTTCCTTTGTTATAGTTTCATCAAAATCTGTTTTTGGAATACCGTGGGATATGTAATTAAGAATGTCAATTCTTGAAATACCGTAGGATTTAAAAAGAGATACAACATATGTATCTTCTTCAAGAAAAATTGATGCTAAAAAATCACCTGCATCTGCTTCTTTTTTTTCAGCAGATTTAATATGATTCAAGGTTCTTTCCATAACTCTTTGAAAGGCAACTGTTGGATGAGCCTGTCCTTTCCCCTTTTTTTTAGGAATATTTTCTTCAAGAAAGGTCTCAAGACTGAGTTTAATTTTTTCTGGATTACCCCCACAGTTTCTTATAATTTCTGCGCCATATTCATCATGTAAAATAGCATAAGCAAGATGCTCTACAGTAAGGTATTGGTGCCCTCTTTCAATAGCGTCCTCAACAGTGGCTGTTATAATTATCTGTAAATCTTTATTTATCATCTTTCTCTATAATGCATTTTAATGGGAAACCGTTTTTTCTTGCAAGTTGTTCTACTTGAGCTACTTTTGTTTCAGCAATTTCCTTTATATAAATTCCAGCTAATCCTTTTCCATGTCTATGGACATGTAACATTATGGCTGTAGCTTCTAATTGAGTTTTATCAAAAATTTTCATTAAAACATAAACTACAAAATCCATTGTTGTGTAATCGTCATTTAAAAGATATACTCTATAAAGGTTTGGTTTGTCAATGGATATTTCTTGTTTTTCCTCAAGAAATATTCCTTCCTTCATATATCTATGTTAACTGAAGAAAGAGATTTAGCTCAAGTTATGTTCTGTAGGCTGAATTAATACGAACATAATCTTCAGTCAAATCGGTAGTTAAAATTTTAGCCTTTGATTTTCCCAAATTTAAATTGATTAAAACATCTATTTCTTTTTGCTTGAGGGACTCTTTGAGTTCTTCTTCCTTCATTGTAGGCATTCCGTTTTTAAAAAGACAGATTTTGTTTATATAAATTTCGATTAAATCTTCTTTCACTGGTACACCAGAGTATCCTATTGCAGCAATAATTCTTCCCCAGTTAGGGTCTTCTCCATAAAAGGCTGTTTTGACTAAAAGGGAATTAGCAACAGTTTTTGCTACTCTTTTAGCATCAGTGGCTGTTTTTGCTCCTAAAATATGAATTTTTATAAATTTTGTTGCACCTTCACCATCTTTTACAATCATTTCAGCAAGTTCAACACATAATTCATTTAAATTTTCTCTGAATTTTTTAAATACAGTAGATTTTTTTTCAATTTTTTCATTCTGAACTTCTCCATTAGCAAGTAATATTACAGTATCATTTGTAGACATGTCTCCATCTACACTAATAGAATTAAAACTGTCAGATACAACTTCTCTTAGACAATTTTTGACAACAGAAGGTTCAATAAATGCATCTGTAAGGATAACACAAAGCATAGTTGCCATATTTGGTGCTATCATTCCTGCGCCTTTACACAAACCAAGAATTGTAATAATCTTACCTGAGGCTTCCATTTGCCGAAAGGTTATTTTTGGAAAAGTATCTGTTGTCATAATTGCTTGGGCAACATTGATTGGTTCTACTTTACCAAGATTTTTTATTAGACTATCAAGGGCAGGAATGATTTTTTCCATTGGCATCGGCATTCCAATTACACCTGTTGAAAGAGGCAAAATATGTTCGCTGTTTATGTTGAGTTTTTCAGCTAATGTTTCAGTGATTTTAATAGCATCTTCAATTCCTCTTTTACCAGTACAGGCATTGGCATTTCCACTATTTAATACAAGGGCTTGAGCAAAGCCTCCTTTGACTCTTCTCATGCAAATTTTTACAGGAGCAGCCTTTATCTGATTAGTTGTAAAAGCTCCTGCAACATGGGCAGGCTTTTTTGAGAAAACTAAAGCTAAATCCTCTCTATCTGGATATTTAATACCCGCCTTTGCAGTAGAAAAAAGAAAACCTTTAGGAGAAGGTATCTCCATTATTGTTCTCCTAATTTAAAGGTATCATGCAATACTCTTACTGCAAGCTCTGTATATTTTGCATCAATTAGACAGGATATTTTTATTTCCGATGTACTTATTGCCATGATATTTATTCCGTGATTTGCAAGAGCTTCAAACATTTGAGCAGCAACTCCAGAGTGGGTTCTCATTCCAACTCCTACAATTGACACTTTAGCAATCCCTTCATTTAATAAGACTTTTTCAGCTCCCAATTCTTTGCATAATTTTTCTGTAATATCAAGAGCTTTTTTGGCATCGGTCTTAGGAACAGTGAAAGAAATATCTGTTGCTTTGCCATCACTGCTTATATTTTGAACAATCATATCTACGATAATGTTTGAATCAGCAATTGTTCTGAAAAGTTTGGCTGCAATACCTGGTTTGTCAGGAACCTTAACAATTGTTATTTTTGCTTGATTTTTATCATGGGCAATTCCTGATACTACTACTTTTTCCATCTCTTTATCCTCCTTTGTAACTAAAGTTCCAGGATTATAGTTAAAACTTGACCTCACAATTACAGGAACATTATATTTCATTGCAAACTCTACAGAACGAGTTTGTAAAACTTTAGCACCCAATGAGGCAAGTTCGAGCATTTCTTCATAGGAGATTTTATCAAGTTTTTTTGCTTCAGGAACAATATTGGGATCTGCTGTAAAAACACCATCAACATCAGTATATATCTCGCATAAATCAGCATTTAAAGCTGCGGCAATTGCAACTGCGGTTAAATCAGAACCCCCTCTGCCAAGGGTTGTAACATCTTCATCTTCTGTAATCCCTTGAAAACCTGCAACAACAACAATATATCCCTGCTCCAGAGCTTTAACTGCTCTGGTAGCTATAATTTTTTCAATTTTTGCCTTTGTATGTACTGCATCTGTTATAATTCCCATTTGTCTTCCTGTTAGAGCAATTGCTTTGTGTCCTAATGTTTGTAAAGCCATTGCAGTTAATGCAGAGGTAACTCTTTCTCCAGATGAAAGCAAAAGATCCATTTCTCTTTCTGCAGGATTTGGGCAAACTTCATGGGCTAAATTAATTAATTTATCCGTTTCACCAGCCATGGCAGAGACAACTACAACAACTTTATGTCCTTCTTTTACAGTTTTTGAAACTCTTTCTGCAACAGCCTTTATTCTTTCAATATTTGCAACAGAAGTGCCTCCATATTTTTGAACAATAAGCATATCTTTTTCCTCCAAAACAAAATTAAATAAGTGTTATTTATTATGTAAAAATTTCTCAGTTTTTTCAACAATTTTATAGCTTTGTTTTTTTATTCTTTCAGATAAAACTACTTTATACCTATATACAAATAGACACAGCCGAAACTTAATGGTATGGCTTTTATATTTTTAAATCCGCAATCAATAAGCAAATTAGTAAAATCGTGGGGTTTGTAAAAGGCTTCAATTGATGTTCCCAGATATTCATAGGCTGATTTTACTGAAAAAACTGATGCAATAAAAGGTATAATTTTTTTTAAATAAAACAGATAGGGTTTTTGAAGCACATTTTTTGGTAAAGAAAATTCAAGAACAACAACTCTACCATTTTTTTTTATTACTCGGTAAATTTCCATTAAAACCTTTTTTGTCTCATACATATTTCTTATTCCGAAAGCACATGTTACAGCGTCAACAGAATTATCTCTAAGAGGAATTTGATATCCTGAGGCATTGATTGGATAAAAAAGTGCGGAGTTGGTAATTTGATTTTTTATTTTTAAAACCCCTGTTTTTAACATTTCAAAGCTTATATCAACACCAATTACTTTTGCTCCTTTTTTTATTAAGGCAATTGCAGAGTCTGCTGTACCTGTAGCAAGGTCTAAAATAATTTCATTTTGGTTTAAAACAGCCTCTTCTGCCATTTTTTTTCTCCAGAAAATATCCTGTCCAAAGGAAAGAAAATGATTGAGGAAGTCATATCTTGCTACGATTTTATCGAACATAGATTTTATATGTTTTTGTTCTTTCATATTCAAAAATTATAGCATAATAAAGTATGTATCTTCGCTTTTTTGATCCATGGAAAAGTAAATTATGCAGTTGTCCTTCAAAGTATTCACTTAATCCCTATACAGGATGTGCTCATGGATGTATTTATTGTTATGCTTCCTCCTATATAAAAAATTTTTTTAATTGCAGGACAAAGCCTAACCTTCTTGAAGATTTAAAAAGACAGATTAAAAAAATCCCAAAAGATTCTCTTATTTCATTGTCCAATACATCTGACCCTTATCCTCCTATAGAAAAGGAACTTAAAATTACAAGAGAGTGTTTAAAAATTTTTAGAGAATTTGAAATGAGAGTTTTAATAATTACAAAAAGCGATATTGTTTTAAGAGATATTGACTTACTTAAAGAAATGAAATCAGCTGTTACTTTAACAATAACTTCTTTGAAATGTTATCAAGAACTTGAACCCTATGCACCTTCTCCATTCCTCAGATTAAATACTCTTGAAAAATTATCTCATGAAGGCATAAAAACTGGTTTAAGGCTTGATCCCATAATTTTAGGGATTAATGACATAGAGATTGATAAAATTTTGATATTAGCTAAGGAAAGGGGAGTAAAGCACATTATAGCAAGTACTTTTAAACCAAGATGGGACAGTTGGAAAAGATTTTCAAGGGTCTTTCCTGAAATAGCCGAGAAATTCGAAAATTTATATTTTAAAGAAGGCTTAAAGATTTCAAATTCATGGTATTTACCAGAATATTTAAGAAAAAGATTGATATTAAAAATCCGTCAAAGATGTGATGAGCTTGGTTTAAGTTTTTCTTCCTGCAGGGAAGGTTTCCCTGAATTAAATAATTCTTTGAGTTGTGATGGAAGTCATTTAATAGGGGACAGGAAAGTCTGATGCATTCTCCTGTCCCTTTAAAAATCTACATTGATTCTTTAGATGTCATCTCAATTACTTCTTTTATGTGTTTATCTATCATTTCTGGTAAAAAGGGTATGTCCAGATTTAAAAATCCGCTTGTAATAAGACTTGTTGCCTCATCTTTTGTCATTCCTCTTGACATAAGGTATTCAACTTGTTCTTCAGAAATTGGTCCGATTGAGGCTTCATGGGAGAGATCTGCCTTATTTGCTCCATAAGAAATCAGTTGGGGAATAGCATAAATAGCAGAATTTTTCGAAAATATTATTCCGCGGCAGTCGAGCCTACCCATACAGTATTCATCTGTTTTTGCAATGAGGTCTCCACGAGAGTAAATTACACTTTTATGGTCAGAAATTGTTCTTGCAAGGGACTCTCCCTTGGTATCCTTTCCTTCAAAAATAATTTTTGATCCCAAATCAATATAAGAGTCTTTAAGTCCGTAAATTACAGTATTAAATCTTGCTGAAGCTCTGTCACCTTTTAAGTAAACTGTAGGGAATGATTGTATTGATTTTACGGGTTTAAGCAATGCATAATTATTTACATAAACTCCATCTTCTTCAACAACTACTGCTGTACGGGGTCTTACATAGAAGTTTTCAGCCCAGTTGTGTATCATTGTAAAAAAAAGCTTCCCCCCTTTTTTAATATAAAATTCAGATATTCCAAGATGTATTCCTGTTGCGTCAGTCTTTGATAAAGTGCAACCAGTAATTATGTGAAGTTCAGCTCCCTCTTCAACAATTACAATATTATGAACATTCTGACTTATATAACCTTCAGCAATCATTAAACATGTCTGAAGGGGATAGTCAAGCTTCTGTCCAGGCAGTATTCTTATAAAATATCCATGAGTTGGATTTAATGCTACCTGAGCAGTGTATTTGTCAGTGTCAGGTTGAACAATTCTCCAGAAGTATTCTTCAAGCCAATCATAGGCTTCAACAGCTTCATTTGTGCTCATCAATTCTACTTTTCCTTCATAAAGCTTGTTTAATCTTTTATAAACAACTGAATGGTCCATCTGTAAATAGGAACCTATGCGTTCTTTTTCTTCCACATCTACTCCTGCCATCAATGCAGCCTCTTTTGCAAGTTCAGGCAAAAGTTCAAGGCTTTCAATTTTTCCTCTTTCAATATGTTTTTGAAATTTTTTTAAATCTATATCTTCTCCATAAATTGCAGGTTTATCTAAAGCTTTTCTGGCTTTATTTTTAATCTCCTCTATATATTTTTTGCTTACTGGCATGTTGCACACCTCCTATATCCATTTTTCTTTATTTCAGAGAGTATGTCTCGTGGGTTACCTTTACACATAAGCTTACCATTATAGAGAATGTATCCTTTGTCTGCATTGATGTAATCAAGGATATAACCTGTATGGGTTATTACAATTGCGCTTCTTTTAACATCTTTTACTCTCTGGTCTCTTCCAAGTAGATGATTTGTTATCTCACCAATTAATACGATGTTTTCAAGATCAACACCACTTTCTGGTTCATCAATAAATACAAGTTCGGGTTTCTGCATAAGAAGTTGCAACAGTTCTGCTCTTTTAACCTCGCCACCTGAAAAACCATCATTAACGTCTCTGTCCAAATGATTTGTAAGATTAAGTTTTTCAGCATAATGTAGGAGTTCTTCATCTGTTTTACCATTGCCAACTATTTTAAGAAGTTTCCTAAGACTTACTCCTCTTACTACAGGTGGTCTTTGAAAGGATATTCCCATTCCAAGTTTTGCTCTCTCTGATACATCCATGTGAGTGATGTCAACACCTTTAAAAATAATTTTACCCTTTTCAATTTTATACTTTGGGAAGCCCATCAATGTCATAATAAGAGTTGTTTTTCCCGCACCATTTGGACCAAAGAGGACTGCTATTTCACCGTAGTCTATGGAAAAGTTGATATCCTCAAGCACTTTCCGTCCTTCTACTGAAACGTGTAGGTTTTTAACCCTTAACATCTCTGCCATCTTTATCCCTCCTTCTTGTAATTTTTTTATCATTTTTTATTACTCCTTTCTTGGATTTAAATATTTAATTAAACACCTTTTTCTCACACCTTGGGTCTGCTTTTTTCAGATTTCCATAATGGATAATACCGTGAGCCACGCATCCTCCACTACATATTTTTTTTAATTTGCATATTTTATTATTGCATATATTAGCAAAAAATTTTTTGAAAATGTTAAGTTTTTCTGAGGAAATAATCTCCTGTAAGGAATTTTCAAAGATATTACCCAAGCAGTAATCTTTAAATCCTGACAAAAGATAGCAGGGATAAACTTTTCCATCTGGCATCACAGTTATCTTTTCTGTTCCTGCAGGACAGCGGTATTTCTGTCCACCTCCAATAAATCCATTACAGTAAACAGGTTTTATATTGGGATATAGGATTTGCAGTTTTTTAATTAATTCTATAAATTCATAAAAAGGCATTGATATTTCTAAATCCCTTTCTGTTAAGGCATCCATGTAAATTAAATAATAATCAATACCCATCTTTGATGTGAAATTGAGAATTTTCTCATCGGGCAGTTGATTTTCTGTTATTACACTTTTAATCCATAGTTTGTTTTTATTTATTAGCTTAAGAAGTTTTGGATTTACCTCATCATTGATTGATACACCAATATGAAGTTTTGGATTTTTACAAAGTTTTATAAGTTTTTCAATTTTTTCTAAAAATATTCCATTTGTGCTGATGTTTACCTCCATATTCTTTTTAATAGCTAATTTAACTAGTTTAAAAAGAGCATCATAAAGAAAAGGTTCGCCACCAAGTATGTCAAGGTTTGAGATTTTGTTTTCTTTTAATAGGTTTACAAAATCTTCTACTTTTTCAGCAGGAAAATCCTGATTAATGAAATTTTGAGAATTATTACCTCTGTTAAAGCAGAATTTACAATTTTTATTGCATCTTAATGTCGGAAAAAATTGAACATATTCAATCATTTTTCAATAATTGAACTACTGCAGACTCTAAATCTTTGTTTAAATCAGGATTTTTTAATATAGAACCTGGTTCGTCATATCCTAAGTAGGAAATAGTGCTGTGTTCATTCACATTAATTGTTCTCAAAAAGGCTTTTAAAGTTGCCTCTGAACAAGTAATACCTATCTGTCCTTTTTTCATCCCACCCACAAGCATAATCAATGCTTTTCTTTTAAATTCTTCCTCTGGAATTGGCTTTTTTAAAATATATTTTTCATACCAGAAACACTGACATCTATCAATGAGAAGTTTTAACTGGCCTGGAATTCCAAAAAAAAATATGGGAGAGGCAATCAGGATTCTATGTACCTGTCTTAAGAGAGGATAAACATTATCCATGTCGTCAGAAATAATACATTTTCCTGTATCTTTGCATCCATCACAGGCTGTACAATCAGAAATATTTAATTCATAGACTTTGATTAAATGAATTTCGTGTTTTTCCTTTTGACAATGTTCAATTGCTTTATTGAGAAGAATTTCTGAATTTCCTTTTCTTGGCGAGCCTAATAGGGCAAGAATTTTCATAATTTAAAGGAAAGCCCTTCCATACGGAAGGGCTTATTAGTTAATCAATTTTTTTATACATTTTTTTTGGAGAACCACAAACAGGACACTTATCTGGAGGCTCACCTTCTACTGTGTGACCACAAACCTGACAAACATAATAATCTGCATCTAATTTTTTATCAAGATTTTCAAGAGCTTTTTTGAATAATTCAGCGTGAACTTTTTCAACTTCATTGGCATAATAAAAGCTTCTTTGAGCCTGTGTAGCTCCTTCTGCCTCTGCGTCTTTAATCATCGGTGGATACATGCTTTCATATTCATAGGTTTCTCCACCAATTGCTGTTTCAAGATTTTCTTTTGTGCTTTTTATTCCATTTGCTGCTTTTAAATGATTCATTGCATGAACGGTTTCTGCCTCAGCAGCAGCTTTGAAAAGTTTTGCAACTGCAGGATAACCTTCTTCTTCTGCTTTTTTTGCAAAGGCAAGATATTTTCTGTTTGCCTGTGATTCGCCTGCAAAGGCTTCCATTAAATTTTTAAATGTTTTTCCCATCGTTAACCCTCCTTTTAGATTTTTGCATGATATTCTTTTAAAGCCTTTCCAAAGGCTATGCCAAATTCATAGCATTTAGCCAGGTCCTCCTCAGATGGTTTGTATAAAACTCTAATACCAGGTTCAAAGACTTCCAGTTTCATTGCCTTTGCTGTTTCATACATTTCTTTTACTGCTTCACCAGACCACCCGTAACTACCAAAGGCAGCAAAAAGTCTGTTTTTAGGCTTCAACCCCTTAAGATAACTTAGAAACTCTGCAACTGATGGGAAAACTCCATTATTTAATGTAGGACAACCAACAATAACCCCCCTTGACTTCCATACTTCCTTTACTGCAACTGACTTTGGAGTTGCTCTAAGTTTAATTATTTTTACTGGAACTCCTTCATTTTCAATTCCTCTTGCAATAGGAAAAACCATCTGTTCTGTGCTATGCCACATTGTATCGTAAATTATTACTGCTTTAAGCTTAGCTTTTGCATCAACCATTTCTGAATAAAGGTATAATATCTCATCTATGTGAGAACGCCAAATAACACCATGATCGGGAGCTATCATTTCAATTTCAATTCCAAGCATTTTAATCTCTTCAATTTTTCCTTTGATAACATTTCCGTAAGGCATGAGAATATTTGCATAATAATCAATTACTGCATCTTCAAGCTCTTCCATTGAACGGTTATTTACAAACTCATCGTCAAATCTTTCAACTGTTGCTATGTGCTGACCGAAAGCATCTTGGCTTATGAGGACTCTGTCTTCTTTAATATAGGTAAACATTGAGTCTGGCCAATGCATCATTGGTGTTTCAATAAATTGGAGAGTTCTCTTGCCGATTTTAAGGGTATCTCCTGATTTGACAACAATGACTTTATATTTTGAAAGGTCAAGGAATCTGTTTAATCCTTTTTTACCTCTATCTGTCATATAAATATTTGCAGATGGAACCATCTCTAAAATTTTTTCTAATCCTGTAGCATGATCATTTTCAATGTGATTTATTACAATATGTTTGATTTTTTTGAGGTCAATAATTTTTGAAATATTTTCGATTGATATATCTACAAAATTATGATGAACTGCATCAAGAAGAGTAGGTTCCTCATCATCAATTAAGTAATTGTTGTAGCTTGTACCATGAGGAGTTTCATATCCATGAAAGTCTCTTATTGCCCAGTCAACAGCACCAACCCAATAGATTCCATTTTTAAGTTCCACAGGCTTCATATTTACTTTACTCCTCAAGCAAAGAACTGAACTTATCAAGATGCATTTCTTCTTCTTCAAGAATCTCTTCAAAAAGTTTTCTTGTTACATAATCTTCTTCTTTTTCTGCAAGCTTTATTATTTCTTTATACATTGTTACAGCTTCTTCTTCAGCTTTTTTATCAATTTCAAGCATTTCTTTAAGATTTGCACCTATTGTTATCGGATCAGGTTTAGTTGTGGGAATACCACCATAATAGGCTATTCTTTCAGCTATTTTTTCGGCATGTTTCATCTCAGTAATAGCAAATTCTTTAAAGAGTTTACCAACTGCTTCTGCTTTTATTCCCTTTGCCAAAACATGTTGCCACATATACTGAATGCTTACTTGGAGCTCTCTTGCAACCGCTTTTTGCAGTTTTTCCATAAGTTCATTGCTTATCATAAGACACCTCCATCTTTGATTAATTTTGATTTATCAATTAGAAGATTTGTATTCTTTTAAAGTTCCACGACTTCCACAAGCAGGACATTTCTGAGGTTTATGTTTTGCTGTTCTAATTGAGCCACAGTGAGAACATTGATATTCTTTTAACCCAACTTTTAAATCTTCTTTTTTTCTACATTCAGGGCATAAAACATGAATTTTAAGATGGGTATCAAGAATTTCAAAATCAGGCAAAAATTTAGTTAAGTCAGGCAATTTAATATCCTGATAAATATCAAATACTTTTTTGCATTTTATACATATTGCATGATGATGTTCTTGAATAAATGGGTCAAACCTTCTTTTTTCAGGGTCAATGTAAATCTCTTTAACTCTTCCAGTCCTTTTTAAAAATTCTAAAACATTGTAGACTGTAGCGATTGACATGGTTGGATAATCCTTTGACAGTGCAGAATAAATTTCTTCTGCTGATGGATGCTCTTTGTTTCCATCAAGATATTTCAAAATTGCAAGCCTTTGCGGTGTCCATTTAATTCTTGGCATTATTAAAATAATTATAAATAAAAAATCATTTATTTGTCAAATTAAAAACTCTATTTTTAGAATGCTATCTTATTTCATATTTTCTAACTAAAATTGATTTACCATCAATAAACATCTGATAAATATGTCCTTCCGGAGTTACTCTGATAGATCTCCAAATTTCATGTGGTTCTTTTTGTACATGTATTCTAAATCTGCCCAATTCACTCAGTTCTGGTGATAAAACAACAAATTCATTGGCATATTTATATTTTCCTTTTTCATTTCTTTCAGAAAGAAATGCTCCAAAATAAATTTTTCCTTCTTTGTCCTCCCATGTTCCTAAAATATGAACTATTGGCATATCAAAATAAATTGTAGCTTCTTGCATTTGAGAAATTTTATCCTGTTTTCCCTTATAAATAATTGCTGTAATATCACCTAATATTTCAGCTCGTAAAATACTTTTTTCGCCAAGGTATGATTCTTGAGGAATAAAGATTTCCTCTGTTTTTTTTCCATCAAGAAAAGCAACTCTTTGAAAGCAAACCCAGATACCTGCTAAATTCCCTTCTTTAACTATGTTAATTTCAGGAGTGCAGGGGTTTGTTTTAATTGAATTTATAATTTTGCCATCCAAATCAATAATATAAATATTCATTAATGTAACTTTCCCTTCTTTATACAATTGAGATAATAAAACGATTTTGTTTTCTGGGGTGATTTCAATATCTTTAAAATCGAGAAGATTATTTTTTGGAATAGGAATTGATTTAATCCATTTACCTTCTTTAAAAATCTGAATCCTATAATTTATTTGATCAAGAATATATATTTTGCCATCTTTACCCAGTGTAAAACTCATTGGACCTTCAGAATTTGCTTCGGAAGGAGTTGTTACACCTATTTTATCTGAGCCTGAACCAATTTTAGCTTTCAAAACATCAAAATATTTAACATTAAGAATTTTTTTATTTTCTTTTTTGAGAGTTGAAGTTCCTGCATATGTAATAAATTTCAATAAAAAAATTGATATACAGATAATAATAATGCTGTAGTATAATCTCTTTTTGGACATATTTTTCAATACTCCTTTTGTTTATATATTTTTTTCTTTTACTAATAACCCCCTTTATCTCCCTTAAATTAAGAGAGGATTAAAGGGGTTATCATTAAACTTTAACTACTGCTCTACTAATTCCACCCTTCTATTCTTTGCTCTGCCATCCTCTGTCTTATTCGATGCAACTGGTGCTAAAGAGGCTACTCCAAATGCCCTCAGTCTGTCTGGTGAAATTTTATACTTTGTTGTTAACTCTTTAACCACAGCATCTGCCCTTGCCTTTGAGAGTTTCAGATTATAATCAATAGTCCCTACATTGTCTGTATGACCTACCACATAAAGTTTCAAAGTCCTATTTTCCTGAAGAAGTTTTGCAATTTCTTTAATTGCTGGTTCTGACTCAGGCTTTATATCTGCCTTGTCAAAGTCAAAATAGATTCCATAGACAGAGGCACTGCCCTTTGTCTGAATATCACTTAGCATAGCTTTTGCATCTGCAACTACCTGCTGTTCCATACCAGCCTTTTCTACAATATAAAGGTAAAAGCGATATCCCTCCCAATAATCCTGAAAGATGTGGGCCCATATTTCTTTATCATCCTTCTTTAACTTCATCCATGTGCTATCCCTTCCAGTAGGATATTCCATAAAGAAAGTGCCCCCTATCTTCGCTATAGCATTAGCATAATTACGAGCTACCTGGAGCATAGACTTTTTGCCCTTAAATTCTTCTTTCAGATGATAAGATATATAAGAATAGCGACCCTCCACTAATACCTTCTTCTTAGTAGCTGGGTCAACAAATTCATGAACATCAAATTCCTTTTCCTTACAATCGAAGATATAATACTCGGGCATCCTCGTAAATAATGGATGGTCTTTGCATCCCGGCTTATCCTTCTGTGCAAAAGCGACCCCGTCAAATGCAATTACCAAAAACCAAATCACAAATATTATTTTTACCCATCCTTTCATTGTCTATACCTCCTTTTTAAGTTTTTTTACTAATAAATGACCTCGTAGGTCTTTTAATTACTTTTTTAATCTACTAAAGCTTCATTTTCTTATAACCCTTTGGAATGTCAAAAATTTTTGGGTGAACCGATGTTTCTTTAATGTTTTTCAATTCAAAGACCATATGCTCTTTACCTTCGATGTAATTTGTTGTCTTTACAGGGAAGCGGTATTTTTTTGATATCCATATAGTTTGAATTAAAATTTTGCCAAACATCAGGTCTTTTTTGTCGCAGGGCATCTGACCAATATTCTCACTTCCTCTATCTTCAACCTTATAGTGTTCGCTAAACATTCTGCTCATTATATAAAACGCTTCAAAGGGATTATAAAGTGGAGAAAACATAAGACCTTCAGTCTCATAGTAAGCCTTCTCTTCATGGTCTATTGCTATTTCCTTTCCTGTTTTTTTGTTAACTATTATGGTCAGATTCTTTACTTCTATAGTTTGTTGAGTTGTCACATGTGTGCCCACGCTTTCAATCTTGATATCCCTTTTTCCATTAACAATCATATCATACCTATATATATGGTCTTTAAGATAAAGTTTTCCTCTAACAATATCCCCTTTTATATCCCAAACTGTATCTGCAGTAAAAGAGCCTGTTGGCAGAGGTTCTGGTTGAGGCTTTGATGGTGAAGATTGAGGTTTTTCAGTAGCTTTTACCAATTTCCCACCATGGTCAATTAAGATTGCTCCCTCAGATAGTTTAATGATAATCTCCTTTACATTTTCAGTGGGATTTATCCTGTAGCTTGCAGTCCCTCCTTTTTCAAGTTGGAAGTAATTACTGTAGTCGAAATTTTCAAAAATATAGTTGATTTCGCCTTTAGAAGAAGTCTCACTTTTAATAACTACATCAAAAGGAGCATCTGATTTTACAGAGAAATGTAATTTTTCATTCTTTCCAGATAAGGGAGTATAGGTCTCTGAGGCAAAAGATACGTTTATAATGAATAAAATAATAACGAAAGTGCTTATTTTGCATATCCTTTTCATTCTCAAACCCTCCCATGGTATTTGCGCTACTTTATTAAATAAAATTTCCAATTAACTCTTATTTTTTCAGTACCAGGGTGACCACAGTTACCTTCAGCTTTATCAGGATGGTATTCAGGTTTTCCCTCTTCTGATACAGTGATTTTATCTTTCGCAATCTGGAAATCTATCTGCTCTCTGACATACCAATCTCCCCTGCAACTTACCCATGATTCAGATCCGCTCATTGTACCCAATTTAAAATCGTCCGATATTAAAAATTCACCAAAACTAATTTCAACTTTGGCTCCCTTATAAGAAGAGCATTCTGGCTTTCTATCGCCAACTCTTTCTATTCCCTTAATTTCAATAACATCACCTGGTCCAAATCCTACCTTATAAAAAGGTCCATATAATTTTTTAATCTCTTTCGGCAAAAATTTTGCCGCTTCCTTTGGTGGTTTAGAAGGCATATCAACGATAATAAGTCTTCCCATGGGATTATTCGGATAATCCACATTAGGGTCAACCATGAGAACTCTGGCTCCACCACCATGATAATTATAAAGCAATGATGGACATCCTTTCTCTGAGTATCTTTCGTTAACTGTTTCTTCAAAACGCGTCATCATCTGTAAACCTTCGGGTCGATAGTTTTTAACATATTCATTTGATTCTTCAGGTTTATATTTCCAAAACCCCATAATAGTAAAATAGGCGCTTCCTTTATGAATAGGATTATCTTCCTGACCACTTGCCCAGGAAATTTCCATCAAAATTTTTCCAAAGATATCTCCTTTTCTACATTTTTTATATGCTGAATAACAGGCATCTGTATTTTTTTGATATCGTTTTCTACAGTCTTCTTGCACTTGCTTAATAAAATCTTTTTCACATTTCATGTAATCCCAAGAATCAGGTTTATAACCTTTAATATAATGGCAGTTTATTTCTACCACTATGTGTTTAGTTTCAAGACATTCTTTATAACCTTTTTCAACTTCTGATGTGCAATCTTTCAGTGCCTGGTCACAGGATGCAAATATAATAGTGGGTATTGCTATTAATAAATATATAAGAGTAATTATAAATATTAATTTTTTCTTCATCCTGACACCTCTTAAAATTCAATTAAATTTCTATTTTGGACATTTCCCCGTCCATCTTCCTTTCATAGTCATGGTCATCTCCCCTTCTGGGTCTTTGAATTTTATCAATCCATCAAAGGTATCTCCCTTATAGGTTACCCTGCCTGTACCTGTGGAAGTCCCTTCCGCATTCTTACACTTTATCGTCCATGTAACTGTATTCCCCTTAACATTAAAGTTTGTAACTTTGCATTCTTTATCTTCTTCTTTATATGGAATATAATCTTTTTTTGTTAAGCAATGTTTATAGGTCTGTCGCATCATCTCTTTGGGCATGCCCGGCTCTTCAATCGTAGTAGTAATTTCCCAAAGACCCTCTTTGAGGTTAGGTTCTTGTGCTATGGCATTGCCTGAGAGCAGAAATATAAAAATAAAAAATACTAAAATAATGTTCTTTTTTGTCATTTCCTTTCCTCCTTATTGTTTATGTTTTTTTCTTTTATTAATACCCCTTTTTCTCTCCTAAATTAAGAGGAAATAAAAGGGGTTATCATTAAACTTTAACTACTGCTCTACTAATTCCACCCTTCTATTCTTTGCTCTGCCATCCTCTGTCTTATTCGATGCAACTGGTGCTAAAGAGGCAACTCCGAATGCCCTCAGTCTGTCTGATGAAATTTTATACTTTGTTGTTAACTCTTTAACCACAGCATCTGCCCTTGCCTTTGAGAGTTTCAGATTATAATCAATAGTCCCTACATTGTCTGTATGACCTACCACATAAAGTTTCAAAGTCTTATTTTCCTGAAGAAGTTTTGCAATTTCTTTAATTGTCGGTTCAGACTCAGGCTTTATATCTGCTTTGTCAAAATCAAAATAGATTCCATAAACAGAGGCACTGCCCTTTGTCTGAATATCACTCATCATGCTCTTTGCGTCTGCAACTACTTCTTGTGCCATTTCTGCTTTTTCTACGATTATTAATTTATAACGATCCCCGCCCCAGAACTCTAATATTATCCAGCTCTTCATTTCTGGCTTAAATAATGTCATATAGGTATAACCATAATCGCCATATGGAATATTTTCATATATAACTTTTCCACCAATATTTTTAATAGCATTCTGAAAATTCCTTATTACTTTTAAAGCTGATGGAGGAGTAACGCCTTTTTTGATTTTAAAAAGAGCATAGTAATACTTACCTTCGACTTTAACCGTTTTCCCTTTTTCGTCTCTGAAGTCAGCCTGATCATAATCACTAACTCTGCATTCGTAAATATAAAAATTTTCCATTCTCGTAAACATGGGATGGTCTTTGCACCCCTTCCTGTCCTCCTGTGCAAAAGCGACCCCGTCGAATGCAATTACCAAAAACCCAATCACAAATATTATTTTTACCCATCCTTTCATGGCTTATACCTCCTAAGAAAAATTTCTGTTAATGATTTTTTGCTATTCATAACTGTTTTTTTATTTAGTAAATTTATTAATTTCTTTTGTTCGAACAAAAAGTTTTACTCCTTCTGCCAACTCTCCGTCTAAACCCAGTTCATTTCCCCATTCATCGTAAACCTTTTTGCCTGCCTCAATTTCTTCAAGTAATTCCGCTTTTATTAAGGCATGCTTCACAGTCATGCCTGGTAAAAGGGTTACAGGTTTGTTGTTTACAAATATTCTCATTAATCCTTAATTTCTGTTATTCTACCTTCAGTTGTATAATTGATAATCTTTTCATTCTTTATGTATTCAACCACCACATCCCTAAGATATCTACTTGAGTCAGAATAAATAACTTTCTCACCTTTCATTACCCCACCTATGATTACAAAATCCTTTGATGCCTTTATTGCCTCCCCAAAGACTTTATAACCGTCTCCGCCTGCAGCAAGGAAGTCATTTGTTGCAACGGAGTATTCTTTATCAAGTTCAAGGGGTTTTTCTCCAATAAAAACTTCTTGAATTCTAAATCCTGGCTTATTATCACGATTATAACTAAACTTAATTCCAGAGACTTGAGGGAATCTACCCTCTCCTTTTTCAATAGCCGAAACCCCATGCTCCAATGCTTCTTTTATCTGTTTTCCTGTTAGTTTTATGGCCACAATATAATTATTAAAAGGAAGGACAGAGTAAATATCTTTGACCGTTATATCACCTTTTTTTATACTTGCCCTTATCCCCCCGCCATTAATTATTGCTATATCAGCTTTTGCTGTTTTTTTTATTATGTCTGCAATGAAATTGCCGAGATTAGTCTCCTTCTTCCTTACATTTTCTCCGTCGAAGTCAGTCTGAGCTACACCAATTTTTTCACTAAGAACAGCATCAACCATTTCATTATATTTATCTACAATAGCTTTTACAGAAATTTTTGCATCAATCTTTTCTGGGCTTATTTCTTTTAGATATCCTTCAAATTTTGTTATTTTGCCATCCATCAAAGTAAGGTCCAACACTCCTAATGCCTTTCCATGTTCCCAAGCCTGAACAACGATAGTCTCATTTATTAAAATAGGCTTTTCAATTTTTGTATGGGAGTGTCCACCTACAATTATATTAATTCCCTTTATTTTTTCTGCTAATTTTCTATCAGCATAATGCCCGATATGGGAAAGAACAATTATAATGTTAACTTGACTTTTTAATTCTTTTATGTATTTTTCAACTGTCTTTTCAGGTGATAAAAATGTTAATCCTTTTACATTTTTTGGATGAGTCGATACAGGTGTATCCTCTGTTACAATACCGACAATGGCAATTTTTATATCCGAGATTTCTTTGATAATATATGGTTTTAATAATTCTAAGCCTTCCACATTTGCCCCAAGAATGGGAAATCGGGCTTCTAAAATCCTTTGTTTTAGCACTTCCAGCCCAAAATCAAATTCGTGATTACCAACAACCATTACATCAAATTCCATAGCATTCATTAGTTCAATTACAGATTTTCCTTCAAAAAGATTTGCCCAGTTATCCCCTTGAATCATATCCCCTGCTGCAAGAAATATAGAAGGCTTTTCATTTCTGAGTTTTTTTACCATTTCTGCAAGGTGGGATACCCCACCAAGTAACTTTTCAGAACCAAGTGGCTTATAGGGATTTGCAAAACCATGAAAATCATTTATATAAAGGATTCTTAATTCAATTGTTTCTGCAGTTAGATTGGAAACAAAAATAAGTAGAAAGATTAAAAAAAGGATAAACTTTTTAAAAAATTCCATTGGTCAATCTCTTTATAATTTTTTAATAATCTTTGACCAATTAACCTCAACCGATCTGTTTTATGGATTTTTCTATTTCATCACATCATTCCTCGACCCATTGGTCCGGCTATGAATAGTGCAGATGTTATAAAACCAAGTATAATGTAAAAAATAATTGTAATGACTATAACTACAATAACATAGAGCAATCCCTTTTCTTTTGGAGTATTCATTAAAATAGGAAGTCCTAAATAAAAAAGATAAATTCCATATAACCCAGCTAAAATAACAAGAATAGAAAGCGGCGGAATTATGTAAAGAACACCTGCAACCCATATAGGAGTCATAGAGAAAGCAACAGCTTTAAAAGCATTGGTGAGATTAGATTCAGAACCAAAACTCGAAGCTAATGCATTGGCAATCAATGCAACAATGTAAACACCAATGAGTGAAAATATGTAGGAAACAATAGCATATCCTAAGGCAGAACCAATTCCCATTCGGAAATGCATGCCCATTACAGAATAACCTATAAAAGCACTTCCAATAAACTGAGCAATAGCAGGTATTGAAGCAAGAATTACCACATAGGAAAGATAAATTTCAGCAATACTGATTTGTTCATTTTTAATTTCAGCCCATGTTTGAGAGGGCTTAAATAGGATATTTTTTACTCTTTCAACAATATTCATAAAAATCCTCCATCGAGAATTGGTTATTTACAATCTCCAATCCATTTTCCGTTCATATACTGTGTAATGTCCATTCCAAAATGTTTCATTTTTACTACTCCATCAAAACGGTCTCCTTTGTATGTAACAGTACCTTCACTTATAACAGGTCCTTCAGGAGTTTTACACTCAATTGTCCAGTTGACAGTATCTCCACTCATAGTGCTTTTTGTAATTTTGCAGTCCTGATCAGTTTCAGCCTTTTGAGGGATAGCTTTATCTTTTGTTATACATTGAGTAAAAGTCTGTGGTGGCATTTGAAAGGGCATATTCCCAGTTGTTTCAATTTTAACAGTGATTTCCCATTTACCTTCTTTCATATTAGGACCTGATGGCTTACTGCCACAGGCAAAAAAGAATAAAGATACCACAATTAACAGTAGCAAAAATTTTCGGTACATATTTGCCTCCTTTTTTTTATTTAAGCAATCTTAGATGGCACAAACGTAACACATAAATAAAGATATAGATTAAGAAAAAGGAAGGGAGCAATAGAAGGTAAAAAAATTATTTTTTTAATCAACTTTAAAATTACCTCAATATTTATTTGTTTCAATTCTATCAATTTAAATGATTCTTGTCAAGGGATTTGTTTTATCGTAAGAAGTCTCTTAGGGACTGTGCTAATACTGAGTCTTTTTTTGATAGTTCAATTACTTCTTTATAGGCTTCATCTTTTCTCTCTATGAGGCTGTAAATAATTCCTCTTAGATAATGAAAGTAAGGTAAATCTTTATATATAGAATTATTCAAAAAAACTAAAGCTTCTGAAAAATTTTTTTCAATTATCAGAATTCCAATTAATCTGCTGAGATTTTCTTGATTTTGCGGAAGTTTCATAATAAAATTTTTGCTTTCACTGAATTTTCCATTTTTGTAATAGAGAAGTGCTAATTTTTCAATAAGTTCTTTAGAGCCAGGATTATTGTTAAGAGTTTTTTCATAGAAAACCGTAGCCTTTTCAATTTGTCCAATGCTTTCATAATGCTTTGCTAAAAATAGAGGATCTTCTTCTATTTTTAGAGCAGGCAGACTTTTTCTAAATCTTTTATTTATCCACTCTCTATTTTTTATTAGAATTTTTATGTCTTTTTCTATTGAGACATCCTTAAGATTAAAAAATATATTTCTTTTATCTGATAAGTCAATTACAAAAAGTACTAATCCCTTTGCCTTGTCTACAATTTGAACATCTTTTACTTTAAATAGAACCCCATTTTTAAATAGAAATAATTCAGATTTAGTATGGTGTATCCATTTTTTCAATGGTTTTGTACTACCTAAGAATGTATCTTCTTGAAGGGTACCTATCACTTTATATCCTGATAAAGGTAATTGATTGTCGTCAATGACAAAAACATAAGCTTCATCTTGAGCTGATAAGATAGAAGGCATCAAAAGAGAAATAAATATAATTAACCAGACCATTTAAATATTTTATCATAATTATAAACAGGTAAAACTTATTACACTGCTGCTATTGTTAAAAGTGACACTTGCCAAGAGAATTGTGTCTGTCCATAGAATTTTTTCACAAACATCTGCTTCAATTCATATAAAGCTAACTTAACCAAAGGAATCGACTTTTTCCATTTATTCTTCTCTATCCCGCTTACTTCTTCATCTTTTATCTGAGTATGATAGGTATCTATAAAAAGGGCAAACATATCTGATGGTAATTCTTTTGTCTCCTCTATTTGTTCTGCTGAGTAGGGAAGATTCATTGACTGTAGCAGTGCCTTTATTTTATTTGGTGAGTAACTCACAAGATTGAGAATAAATTCCTGAAAACTCTCATTAGCTTTCTGCCATTCTGCAGGCAATATTGCTTGACGAAATTCTGATTTTCTGTCTCTTGGGACTGAAATACCTAAGTTCCCTAAAAAACAGGCAAGTTGTCTTTCATAATATCCATTTGCTTTGTTGTCTATACTTTCCCTTAAATAAATCTCTCTTTCCTTCTTCATAAGTTCATTCAAAAGTAAAGCTACTATTGTTTGTTTTTATACTGGCGCAATGAATTTGCGAGCTTTGATGAGGCAAAGGAGAAGATAGACAGGTGGATACAAGGGATAAAAAAATGGATGTAAAAGATAGGTAGATGAAAAATTTTAGATAAAATCCCCTCTTAAGAGGACTTTTAGAGTCAAAAAATCACTCTTTGAATTTTCTATCGGCAATTTCAGGGAAATAGTTTTGCTTGCTAAAAATTACTATTTCAGGATAAAATTAAAATTAAGAAAATTCTCACGGAGGGAAGAATGAAAGAAAAAATCCATCCTCAATACAAGGAAGCAAAGGTAATATGTGCCTGTGGCGAAACATTTATTACTCACTCAACAAAACCTTTAATTAAAGTGGATATTTGCTCAAAATGTCATCCCTTTTATACAGGCAAGCAGAAAATAGTTGATACTGAGGGAAGAGTAGAAAAATTCATGAAAAAATACGGAAAGAAATAGTAAATTAAGAAAATAAATTGGAGGGTTAGATTGGTTGTTTCTAACCCTTTTTTATTTAAAAAAATGAACAGTTCAACAATAGGTGGACAAGCAGTAATTGAAGGCGTAATGATGAAATCTTCAAAGGGATGGGCAGTAGCGGTCAGAAATCCCGAAGGTGATATTATTGTTCAATCTGAAAAATTTAAAAAACAAAGCCTTTTAACAAAAATTCCCATAATTAGAGGATTCTTTATATTAATTCAAACAATGTGGTTAGGCTTGAAAGCAATAGATTTTAGCAGTAAAGTTGTATTTAAAGAAGAAAAATCAAATCCTTGGAGTATGGCTTTATCTTTAATTCTTGCTTTTTTCATTGGTATAGCCCTCTTTATTGTGCTTCCTCTTTATCTTACAAAACTAACTGGTTACTTTTTAAATTTAGTTCAGATAAATCCCTTTCTTTTCAATTTTGTAGATGGAATTTTGAGAGTTATTATTTTTATAGGATATGTATATGGAATCGCATTGTGGCCTCAAATGGGAAGAATTTTTGCCTATCATGGAGCTGAACACAAGGTAATCAATGCCTTTGAAACAGAAAAAGTTTTAGATATTGAAAATGTATCAAAGTATTCAAGATTTCATGTTAGATGTGGAACAAGTTTCATATTTATTGTCCTTATTATCAGTATTTTATTTTTTTCAATGATTCCTTCTTCTTGGAGTTTTATGATGAAAGCACTCAGCAGGATTATTCTTCTACCCATCATTGCAGGAATTTCCTATGAAATATTAAAACTTTCGGCAAAATGGCAAAATACCAGATTTGGCAAAATTATCATAGCTCCTGGATTGTTATTTCAGAAAATAACCACAAAAGAACCTGATAAAAGCCAGATTGAAGTTGCAATTACTGCATTGAAAACTGTTTTAAATTTAGATGATTCATCCCTTTTAAGGGATAGTGCTTGCAGTAGAATGCCAGTTAAAAATTAAAAAGCCGAAGGATTTCTTGCACAATAAAGTAAATTTTTTGGAGGCATTAAATGTTAGATAAATTATTAGAAGTAGAAAATAAATACGATAAAATAACAAAAGCTCTGTCAGAGCCTTCAATTTTTTCAAATCGAGAAGAATTTCTTAGATTGTCAAAAGAACAGTCAGAACTTGAACCTATTGTTACCAAATTCAGAGAATATAAAAAAATTGTTAAGGAAATAGAGGAATTAGAAGAAATCTTGAAAAGTGGAGACGGAGATTTAAAGGAACTTGCAGAGGATGAACTTCAAAATCTTAAAAAAATAAAACCTCAAATTGAGCAGGAATTAACAATTTTACTTCTTCCTAAGGACCCACGAGATGAAAAAAATGTTATTCTTGAAATAAGAGCTGGTACAGGTGGAGATGAAGCAGCTCTTTTTGCTGCTGACTTATTCAGAATGTATTCAAAATACGCTGAATCTAAGGGCTGGAAAGTAGAAATAATCGACAGTCATCCTACAGGACTTGGTGGTTTTAAGGAAATTATCGCAAATATTTCAGGTAGGGGAGCATTCAGTAAACTTAAATACGAAAGCGGTGTTCACCGAGTACAGAGAATTCCTGTTACAGAGGCTTCTGGAAGAATTCATACATCCACAGCAACTGTTGCTGTCCTTCCAGAAGCAGAAGATGTAGATATTAAAATTGAAGAGAAAGATTTAAGGATTGACACATTCTGTTCTTCAGGTCCCGGTGGACAGTCTGTAAATACTGCCTATTCTGCAGTAAGAATAGTTCATATACCCACAGGAATAATTGTGCAGTGTCAGGATGAAAGATCTCAGATTAAAAACAGAGAAAAGGCAATGAAAGTTCTTAGAGCAAGATTACTTGAAATGGAAAGGCAGAAAAAGGAAGCAGAAAGAGCTTCAGAGAGAAAACAACAGGTTGGCACAGGAGAAAGAAGTGAAAGAATAAGAACTTATAATTTTCCCCAAAATCGTGTAACAGACCACAGAATTGGACTTACTCTATACAAATTGGATCAGATTTTAGATGGCAATCTCGATGAAATGATCGATTCACTGATTTCCTATTATCAGGCTGAAAAACTGAAAGAAATGTGAATGCTTTAAAAAAAATTGAAGAAATAAAAAAAATTTTTGAAAAAAATCAAATCCCCTTCCCACAAAAGGAAGCCCAAGAAATAGTTTGTCATATAGCTAAAATTGATAAAGTAAAACTTTACTCCCAAAATCCTCAATTAACCTCAATACAAATATATGAAATAGATAGATTAGTTCAAAGAAGGCTTAAAAGAGAACCTCTTCAATATATTATAGGAGAATGCGATTTTTTCAATATAAAATTAAAAGTAGGTCCTGGAGTGCTTATCCCCAGGCCTGAAACAGAAATTTTGATTGAAGAATTTCTAAAAAGAGAGGAGATAATAAATAAAAAAGACGGATTCGTAGTTGACCTTTGTACAGGTTCAGGATGTATTGCCCTTTCTATTGCAAAAAATCTACCTCAACTTAAAATTATAGGAGTAGACATTTCAGAAAATGCTATTAAATATGCACATAAAAATAAAATACTCAACAGTGTTTCAAATGCTTTTTTTGTTGTTGGTGATTTACTTTCTCCATTGAAAAAAAACTCTTTTATTTCAATCACTGCAAATCCACCCTATGTAGAATCCGATGAAATAAAAAATCTTCAACCTGAAATAAAAGATTTCGAACCTAAAGAAGCCTTAGATGGAGGACAAAAGGGGCTTCTGTATTACGAGAAAATATTAAACAATGCAGAAGATTATCTAATTGAAGAAGGATTAATTTTTTTTGAAATTGGAATAGGTCAAGCAGAGGAAATAAAAAAAATGGCTGAAAAATTAAGATTTAAAATGATAAAAATAGTCCCTGACCTTGCAGGAATTGAAAGAGTTATGATATTAAAAAGAAGTTAATTATGAAGAAAATTATTCTCATTAAAATTTTTATCATCGTTGTTTTTTTAACAAAATCTTACGCCTATGACTTTATAATATCCTCTGTCCCATTTTTTCCTTCAAAGGCTTATCAATGCGGTCCTACTTCTTTAGCAATGGTTTTAAATTTTTGGGGGATAAATATTAAACCTTCAGAAATAGCATCAGAGATTTATAGTAAAGATGCAAAGGGAACTTCGGATTTTGATATGCTCTTTTATGCTAAAAAATTTGGATTAAAAGTAGAACAATACAGAGGAAATTTAGATGATTTAAAAGATAAAATTAAAAGAGGACATCCTTTAATTGTTATGGTTGATGAAGGTTTTTGGTTTTATAAAAAGTATCATTATATGGTGGTGGTGGGTTTCAGTGAAGGGGAAATAATAGTAAATTCATCGGATAAGGAAAGAGAAAGAATCGAAATTGAAAAATTTTTAAATAAATGGAATAAAACTGATTTTTGGACACTTTACATATATAGGGAGGTAAAAAATGGCTCTTCCTAATGTTTTAGCAATAGTGTTGGCAGGTGGAAAAGGTGAAAGACTTTTTCCACTTACTTCCTTCAGATCAAAGCCTTCTGTACCCTTTGGTGGAAAATACAGAATAGTTGATTTCGTCCTTAGTAATCTTGTCAATTCAAAAATTTATTCTATCTATCTTTTAGTTCAGTATAAATCTCAATCACTTATTGAACATATCAGACAAAACTGGGGATTTTTATCTGTTGGAAGAGACCACTTTGTTACTGTTGTGCCTCCCCAGATGCGTATGGGACCTGAGTGGTTTCAAGGTACTGCAGATGCGGTATTTCAAAATATAGGTTTAATTAAAGAACATAAACCCGATTTTGTATTAATATTTGGAGCAGATCATATATATAGAATGGATATAAGGCAGATGATAGAGTTTCACATGGGAAAAAATGCTGAGGTAACTGTTGCAGCAAGACCTGTTCCAATAAATGAGGCTTCTTCTTTTGGTGTAATTGTTACTCAACCTGATCAAAAAATCATTGGATTTCAGGAAAAACCAAAAGACCCTGTACCTATGCCTGACAATCCTTCTATGGCTTTTGTCTCAATGGGTAATTATATATTTAACACAGATATTTTGATAGATGCCCTTATAAGAGCTGAAAAGAAAAAACAACACGATTTTGGAGCTCATGTAATTCCAGAACTTGTAGGAAGAGGATGTAGAGTCTATTCTTACGATTTTGCTAAAAATGAAATACCAGGGTTAAAAAATTACGAAGAAAAGGGTTATTGGAGAGATGTGGGAACAATAAGGGCTTATTTCGATGCCCATATGGACATGCTTGGAGAAAAACCTATTTTTGAGATTTTCAACAAACACTGGACTATTTATCCTTCTAAAAATGATACTCCTCCAGCAAAAATATTAAATGGTGAAATAAAAAATAGCATAATTTCTGATGGGACAATAATATATGGCGGGAAAATTGAAAATTCCTTTATAAGAAGCGGTGTAATTGTAGAAAAAAATGCAGAAATAAAGGAGTCATTAATAATGGATGATGTTGTAATCAAAAAAAATAGTAAACTTTACAGAGTAATAGTTGACAAAAAAAATATTATTTATGAAGGCGAAGAAATAGGTTTTTCCCCAGATAAGGATAGATTTAAATGTCATATAGATTCCTCAGGAATAAGCATAATTCCCAGGGCAGCAAGGTATAATGATTGGATGAAAGAAACAGGTTATGTATAAAAGGTTTATATTGACAATCATATTTTTTCTTTGTCTTACTTCTTTTTCTTTTGCTCAGACCGATAAAAAGCAGATACTTATTCTAAACTCCTATCATCATGGCTTAAGCTGGACAGATAATATTGTAAAAGGGATTAAAGAGGCGCTCAAACCTTTAGAAAGCGAAATCGAATACTATATAGAGTATATGGATACTAAAAGATTTTCTGAACAAATGCAAATGGAAAGATTCTTCAATTATTTTAAAGAAAAGTATAAGAAATCCAAATTTGATGTTGTCATAGTATCAGATAACGATGCATTAAATTTTACATTGAAACATTATAAAGAATTATTTAACAATCTTCCTGTTGTATTTTGTGGTATCAATAATTTTAATGAAGAATTAATAGATAAATATCGCAAATGGTTTACAGGCGTAGCAGAAGAAACAGATATTGCAGGTACAATTAAAATTGCATTGAAACTTCATCCGCAGACAGAAAATATTTACGTAATAAATGATATTACAACTACAGGATTAGCAATGAAAAGAGAGTTAATGAAAGCTCTATCAGAAATCCAGAATAAAATAAATCTTGAAATAGTCGAAAATCCAGATATGAAAGAACTGATAAAATCTGTAGGTCAAATACCACCAAAAAGTATAGTTCTTCTTTTACTTGTTAATAGGGATAAAACAGGGAATTTCTTTGCCTATGAAGAAAGTCTTGATTTACTCTACCCTCATATAAAAGCTCCTATTTATAGTGTTTGGGATTTTTATTTAGGAAGAGGAATTGTTGGTGGTAAATTAACAAGTGCTTTTTTACAGGGTAAAAGAGCTGGAGAAATTGTGTTGCAAATTCTTAATGGGAAAAACCCTCAGGATATTCCTGTTATTAAAGAAAGCCCTAATGAGTATATGTTTGACTACAAAGAGCTAAAGAGATTTAATATTTCTTTGTCAAAAGTTCCAAAGGAAAGCTTTATATTGAACTATCCTGAAAGTTTTCTTATAAAATATAAAAAAACACTTATTACTCTTACTCTCATATTTATTGCCTCTACCTTAACAATTTTTTTACTCGCAATAAACATATCAAAGCGAAAAAAAATTGAACATCAGTTAAGAGTGTCAGAAGAAAAATATCGAGACCTCTATGATAACGCTCCAGATATGTATCACTCTGTTGACAAAAATGGGATAATAATTGATTGCAATGAAACAGAGGCAAAAATGCTTGGATACAGAAAAGACGAAATCATTGGTAGACCCATCACAGATTTTATGACAGAGGAATCAAAAAAGTTACAGATGGAATTCTTTCCCAATATCCATAAGTACAGCCACATACAAATTGAGAGAGATTTTGTTCGAAAAGACGGCTCTGTTTTTACTGCTGCCTTAAATGTTTATGTTGAAGTTGATGAAAAAGGTAATTTTGTAAAAACTAAGACTATCGGAAGGGATATAACATATAGAAAAAAAATAGAAGAAGAACTCAGAAAATCAAAAGAAGCTTTAAGAAAACTTTCTTTATACCTTCAAAATATAAGAGAAAGCGAAAGAAAGGAAATATCAAAAGAAATTCACGATGAATTAGGCCAATCATTGACCGCTTTAAAACTATCCCTTTCATGGATTAAAAAAAGAATCAAAGATGATACGCTTCTGGAAAAATTTGATGAAGCAATGAACCTGATTAACTCTCTTATAAAACAAGTTCAGAATATTGCTAACAAACTAAGACCATCTTTAATTGATCATCTGACTTTACAAGATGCTATAAAATGGCAGGTAAAGGAATTTGAGAAGAATACTTTAATTCCATGCAAGATAGAAATATCTGAAGATAATATTCAGCTTTCAAAAGAAACTTCTATTGCAATTTTTCGAATATTTCAAGAAGCTTTAACAAACATAGCAAGACATGCAAATGCTACTCAGGTATCAATTAAACTTTTTAGAGTTGATGGAAGTTTTATAATTATTGTAAAAGACAATGGAGTAGGTATTGGTGAAGATAAAATTAAGAGTCCTGAATCCTTTGGATTGATGGCTATGAAGGAAAGAGCTTACTCAATCAATGCAACAATAGATATTAGAAAAGCTGAAGAAGGAGGCACAGAGGTAATACTTTCAGTGCCCCTGAGGGAACAAATTATAAATCAAAACTAAAAATATAATAATCTTGCAATTACGAAAAAATTTTTAAAAAATGAATAAACTTAAAATTTTAATAGTTGATGACCATACACTTTTTAGAAAGGGGTTAAGAGAAATACTTCTTGATAATCCCTCAGTTAAGGAATGTAAGGAAGCAGATAGTGGATATGAGGCATTTAGTATGATAGAAAAGGAAATTTTTGATCTTATTTTTCTTGATATTGCCATGCCAAAAATTGATGGGTTAGAGACCTTAAGACGTCTAAAATCAATTAATCCCAAAGTAAAAATATTAATGTTAAGCATGTATCCAGAGGAACAGTATGCAGCAAGAGCATTAAAATTAGGAGCTGATGGATACATAACAAAATCCGCAGACCCAGAAGAGCTAAATAAAGCAATAGAAAAAATTTCAAAAGGTGGAAAATATATTCCAGAAAGTTTTTCAGAAAAACTTATATCTTACTTTCAAAAACCATCAGATATTTTACCTCATGAAAAATTATCTGAGAGAGAATTTCAAGTTTTCCTTATGATCGCAAAAGGCAAAAGCCTTGTGGAGATTTCAAAGGATTTATCAATTAGCATTAAAACAGTAAGTACCTACAGAGCAAGAATCCTCGAAAAGCTTAATCTTCAGAATAATGCAGAAATCATAAATTATGCAATAAAGCATGGACTTATATCTAATGTTACAGATTAAAATCAAATTTCAATATATTTCTTTTTAATTGCCTCTGGAATAAATTTTATAATCTCTACTATCTGTGTTGATGGATCTGGATTTGAAAGCATACCCGTAATTCTGTTAATCTGGGCAGAAAGTATCATAGCTTTTTCAGCAGGAAAGCCCGAATCTATTAAAGCAGATGTTATACCTGTTAAAGTATCACCTGTTCCACCGATAGGCTCAAGGGCTTCAATGCATGGCTCTGATATAATATCTAATATTTTCCCCTCTTTAACTATATAATCTCTCTTTCCTTTAACAAGCATATATTTTGAAGCATTATTATGTTTATAGGCTCTCTGAATAAGTTCTTCTGCTCTACTTTCATCCTGTAGCAGAAATCCTCTTGTATAAAAGGGATGAGGGGCTTCTTCATCGGCTAAAAAGGCAAGCTCACCGGGGTCTGGAGTAAAAAGGTCAAAAATTGTTGCATTTCCGCTCATTTTTGCAGCATACATAAACCCCGCATCAGCAATTAAAAAGGGACGCTTTGGTAAATCCTCAATGGCAAATAAAATTTTATTACACCAATCCGCATCTGGAAGCAAATAATGAAATGTAAGGGTATCAAAGCTTCTTTTTTTTATATCATTGGTAAAAAACTCATAAAGCCTTTTACTTCCATAGCCCTTTCCTGTATCTCCTACAAGATAAGCATAAGGCAAGTCTTTTTTAAGAAATTGAAGAACCTTACAAGTTGAGGCAATCAATGCAGAAGTGCCTCTTTGAATTGAAATTTTTCTTCCCTCAATAAATAAAAAATCATTAATAAGTTCAACTTTTCCGAATAATATCGGAAAGTTTTCTTCTGGAACTGTGCCTATCACTGCCAGCATAATTCTTTTATTTTATCATAGGCTAATTGAAGGGCATACCCACAAAGAGTATGCCCAAGTGTTCTTGGTTCAGGTGCTTCATTAATTTTTTTGCCAACAAGACAAGCTGCAAGATAGGGAACATCAGGACAGCCACCACCTGAGATATTTACAATTGTTAGACTACTTTTGTGAATGGTTATTTTCATATTTGCTGCCCTTACCATTAGAAATCTTCCGTAGTCTTTGATATGAAAAAGATCAACGGGCTTTAAATTACCATCATTTGATGGTAAACAGTCAATAGGACTAAGTCCCTTAGTTTCAAGAACATTCAATACACCCATTGTTTCAACAATAGGAAATTCTATTGCAAGATCGCAACCCTTTCTTACATGGGGTGGTGGTCCAACAACTTTTACATTAAATCCATGGCTTTTTAGTATATTTTCTGCCCTTATAACCTCTGAAGTATTATCAAAGATAAGAAGTCCCTTATCAGTAGACGGATTTTTTTCTCTGAATAATTTTTTAAGAATTTTCATTTTATTTCTTCTTAATCCTTTTTTATAGTAATTTTATATCCTTTTTCCTCTTCAACTATCTTAAGAATCTGCCAACCCATTGATTGAGCTGCTCTTGATACATTTTCTTTTGAGGTATCTGTGTCTACAAGTATTTCTATCTCTCCTTTACCAAGCTTTTTTATAGTCTCTAAAGTTAAAAGAACTGGTTCAGGACATGAAAGCCCTCTTGCATCAACAATTTCAGCCATTTTTACCTCCTTCTCATTGTTAGTCCGATTATTACACAGATAATTAAACCTACTATTGTTGCAATTGCTCCATTTGGACCAATTCCTGCTTGTGAACTTGCCAATCCAAAATTATGAGCAATTGCAGCACCTACTATCATACCAGATGCAAAAATAGCAGCATCTGCATCTCCTTCACCAGACATAAAAAGCTGTCTACCTGGACAACCTCCTGCTAAAACAAAGGCCAATCCAGCAAGGGTCATACCTAAGAAATTCCAAATTTGCATTGTATGGGCAATGGGTTGTTTTTCAAATCCTGGGTTAAACTGTCCAAGTATTATATTTGTTATCCATGCTGATAAGAAAAAGGCAGCTACACCTAAGAAAAGATGTCCCTGTTTAAAAAGTAAAAGGTCTCTAAAGGCACCCATTGTGCAAAATCTGCTTCTCTGTGCAAGAACCCCTATTAACATGGCAACTCCCAAGGATATAAATAAAGGAGCATGTTGTGAACCAGGACCTTTTATACTGTAAAAAAGAAGCATTCCTTTCGGCTCTCCCTCGGGCTGAGGATCAATGAGTAGGAGGATTAAAAAACCTAACATCAGTAAAGGAAAGGCAAGACCTGTGGCTTTGCTTGCTGAAGTTTGAGTTCTTCCAAGGGTGTATCCTGCCTTTAAAAATCTTGTTCCAACCCATATTCCAAAGATAAGCCCTAATAAACCAAAAATTGCATTTCCATCACCGCCAGCAAGTCTTAAAAGGGTTCTCCATGGACAGCCAAGAAAAACAAGAGCACCTATCATTGCAAAAATGCCCAGAATAAATCTGATAAATGGTGCTGAACCTCCACGAGGCCTGTATTCTTTAAAAGCTAAAGCAGAAAGAAAGGCTCCTAAAACAAATCCAATGATTTCTGGCCTCATATACTGAACAACTGATGCTCTGTGAAGTCCTAAAGCACCTGCAATATCCCTTTCCATACAGGCTACGCATATACCCATATTTGGAGGATTCCCAAGCTTTTGAAGCACTGGAGCTAAAACTCCTATAACCAAACCAACAAAAATAATACCTCCTTTTGTTGCAAAAAAGTTCTTTAAGCCCTCCATATACCCTCCTCTAAAAAATTTGGATAATTTTACTATAGATTAATTATTTATGTAAAATAGGATTTTCCTTTGAAATTTAGTAATGCAATAGATTATATTTATGATTTTTATAGAATTCTTTAAAATGATGCTTCTATTAATAACTCTAAAAGAAGTCAAATAATCAATGAGATAGTTTTAAAATGGTATAATATTTAAAATGTAATAGAGTCTACGTGGAGGACATAATGGAATGTAAAATTGAAAAAAACAAAAAAATCTGTACATGTACCTATGAACCCTGTGAAAAAAAAGGCATATGCTGTGAATGCCTACATTATCACAGGAAAAGAGGAGAACTACCAGCCTGCTATTTTACTCCTGAAGTAGAGGCTACCTATAACAGAAGCATTACCAGATTTATTCAGATGAAACAAAGTATGAAGTGAGATTTTCTAAAAATAAATCTTCAGCATCTTTTATATTTTTTGACAGCTTTGTACTTGCTATTGTAATACCTGCTCGGGAGGCATAACTTCGACAGGTAAAGATAGTTAAACATTTTTTTGAATATATTATTTTACTTGCTACATAGGGATCATGTCCTCTTATAAAACATTTTGCATCTTGAGACTTTAAATATTCAGACAGTTCTTCTTCTGTAAACTTAGGAATATCATATCCTCTGAATACAGGAGAGATTGCAGGATCTGCCCAGAGAATATCAATTATAAGGTCCTGCCTTGATTTATGATTAATAATTTGTCCATGCAAGGGAAAACCTGCATGAGATGCTATTATACCATTCTGAGTCTTAATCATAAGTGGCATTTCTTTGAAAACTTCTACAGCTGAATTATGAATTTTTACTCCAAAACTTCCGAAGATATCTATCAATTCTCTGTCAAATTCATAGGGATGACAATAAATGGAATAGTGAGCTTCGTGATTACCTTTTAAAAGGAATACTTTTTGAGGAAAATTTATTTTTAACAAGCATAGATAAATTAAGTTATACAGAGAACCCTCTGGCTCTGGTTCTCTATCAATATAATCTCCAAGAAAGATTAAGTATCTATTTTCATTTTCTTCTTCAAGAAATCTCTTCACAATAAATTTAGTTACTAAAAAGTCTCCATGGGTATCTCCAACAAATGTCACTTTCCCGTCTGTTTGCCCAATGTTTATAAAAGCAGGCTCTTCTCTTAAAATACTAAAGGCAGATTCAAAAATAGCAATAATTTCATCGGGGTCAAATTCCTGAACTTTTTCTGGATTATAGAGAACCTCCAAAAGCATCTTTTAGATCCTCATGTTTTCCATCTGAAGCAATTTGTCTAATAAATATATTAGCCTCTTCAGTCCCGATAGATTTTAATGCATTAACAATAGCAATTTTTACTGCTAAACTTTTTTCTGACTCAAAAGCTTCTTTAAGGTATTTTACAGAATCAGGCATTCTAATTTTCCCAAGAGATTTAGCGGTTGCCTCTCTTACTAATAATTCAGGATCTTTCAAACCATCTTTTAGAATATCAACTAATCTTCTGCCTCCAGGAAAATCACCGAGAGCTTCTGCAACATAGGATTTTAAAGAAGGACATTCATGATGAAAAAAGGGATCCTGAAACATTGAAAGAAGTGCTTCCTGTGCCTGTGGTGTTCCGATATGACCAAGAAGTCTGATTGCTCTTATCCTGTATCTCCAATCATATCCTCGAGCATCGGCTAAATCAACAACAGCTTTAAATCTTTCCTGTGTTTTAAACTGATTTACAAAATTTGGGTTAGAAATCTTCTCACGCCATTGGGGAATGTCTAACTCCTTCAAAAGATCATTAATATTGTACGCATTAACAGAGGTTGATAAGAAAAGAAGTAAAATAACAACTAAAAACTTTAAAAAAAATTTCATATAATCACCTCCAAGGTATAATTTTTATTCCTGTATATGTTTATAATAAAACTATGAAGTGGAAAAAGGAAAGACAAGAAATTGTAAATTTTGCAAGAAAAATTTATCGGAAAGGATTTGTAACCGGAATTAGCGGAAATTTAAGTATTAGGGTAAATGATAATTATCTACTGATTACGCCAAAATCAAAGTGTTACGAAAAGATTAAAACCTCTGACATAGTTCTCATTGATTTAAACGGTAAAATAATTGAAGGAGAAAGAGAACCATCATCAGAAAAAAAACTTCATATTGAAATTTATAAAGCAAGAAAAGATGTAAAGGCAATTATACATACCCATTCAACCTATGCGTGTATTCTTGCTGCTAAAGAAATTTCTCTTCCGCTTATACTTGATGAACAAAAAGATGTTTTAGGTGGAGAGATAAAAGTAGCAAAATATGCTCCCTGTGGCTCAAATGAACTTGCCTATGAGGCTGTAAAAGCTTTAGAGGATAAAAAAGGAGTAATTCTTGCTAAACACGGAGCTGTTACTGTAGGTAAAAGTATAAATGAAGCTTTCTATATATGTGAACTCCTTGAAAGATTAAGCAAAATATATGTATATATAAAATTAATAGAAAAAAATTAATTCTTTTCCAGATAATTCAAAATATAGTCTTTAACAGCTTCTTCCAATGATAAAATTGGCTTGGTATATCCTGATTTCCTAATTTTTTCCATTTCAGCTTTTGTGAAATATTGATATTTACCTCTAATTTCCTCTGGCATATCGACATATTCGATATTTGGATTTGTTCTTAGTGCAGAAAAAACAGCCTTTGCTAAATCATTCCAAGATCTTGGAATTCCTGTCCCCACATTAAAAATTCCATTTAATTTAGGATTTTCAAGGAAAAAAAGAGTCATTTCTACAGCATCTTTGACATATATAAAATCTCTTAATTGCTCACCATCTTTATACTGAGGATTATAGGACTTAAAAAGTCTTATTTTCCCATCTCTTTTTATTTGTTCATAGGCTTTAAGAACCATACTTCTCATATCACCCTTGTGATTCTCCCGTGGACCAAAGACATTGAAATATTTTAAACCAACAATTTTGTCTAAAAGCCCCTTTTTTAATGCCCACAAATCAAATATCTGCTTAGAATATCCATAGGCATTAAGTGGCCTAAGTTTAGGAATTAAATCATGATTATCAGAAAATCCTATGCTACCATCTCCATAAGTAGCAGCTGATGATGCATATATAAATCTTACATTGTTTTTTATTGACCACTTTGCAAGCTCTTTTGTGTATTCATAATTATTTTCCATGAGAAAATCCACATCTCTTTCAGTGGTACTACTTCTTGCACCTAAATGAATGATTGCTTTGACTGAAAGTCTAAATTTATCTTTTTTTAATTCATCAATAAATTTGTCTTTATGAATATAATCTTCAAAGGAAAGGTCAACAAGATTTTTCCACTTTTCTGAATTAGAAAGATTGTCAACGATAAAAATTTTTTCTTCACCTAATTCATTTAATCTTTTTACTACATTTGCACCTATAAAACCTGCACCACCTGTAACAATTATATAACTCATTTTTACCTCCTCCTGCTGTTTTTTATCCCATTCTTCTTGCAAGTTCAATCCATGGATAATTTTGCAAAATTTTTACAAGGCTGTTAAGCTTTCCAGAATTAATAAATTCTATCTTTTCCTCTTCATCAAAGACATTATAAAAAGGAGTTGTTTCATATAAGGCTTCTCCGAGATAGTTTTTAGATGGTTTTAGAACATCTTGAGGCCTTGTATAATAAGCATCTTCTCCATGATTACAGGATTGTCCAAAAACATTAAACTGTCTGCAAGCAAGGGGTCTCATAGGATAAATTGAACAGGCTTTATTAATAAGAAAGGGGCAGGGATCACCTTTTTTATGTTTTATAAGAGAAAGCTTTATGTCAGACCTTATAGGTTCTTTAACTTTTTCCATAACATACCAGTATATTCCAACAATTTCTATTGGATAAACAGGTATATCTCTATGAGCTTCACAACAATTACTGCATCCCTTTCTGCAAGCGAGTTTTCTACCTTTTTTTTCAAGCTCTTCAATATCTTTTTTTACTCCTTCATCCATAATTGAATAGGCATTAAGAAGAAGGGGAAGCCAGATGTGTAATTTTTCATCTTCAGGGAAGGAAAGTCTAAGTTTGCTCTTTTTCAATTCTTATTTTCTTTGCTCCTTTTAGGCTTTTAAGGATTGAAGGATTATCAATTAATCTCCCAACAATATTTACATCACTGGCTGGGACAGGATCATCTCCTTTACTTATTGGAGTTTTACCAAAAAATATAGCAAGGGCATCCCCGGGTGGCCAGTAGCCAATATCTCCTGCTTTTACTTTAGTTGTAGCAGTATTGTCCAGTGGCATATTAATTCCAACAGTAAAATAAAATTCATCTCCCCATTCATTAATATTGCTTTCTATTGGAAGAGATTGAATTATCCTTTTACAGCATTCTGTATCAAAGAATTCTGCTTTTATTTCTACTCCATTGATTATTAATTTAACCTTTGTATTTGTCATAGGGAACTAATATTTTATAACTGTTTTGCTTTTTTCTCTTTATATATCAAAATAGGAGAAGCCTTTTTATCGACAACCTCTTCATTGATTATACACTCACTTATTCCCTTTTCAGATGGAATAAGATACATTACATCAAGCATAATATCTTCAAGAATACTTCTTAGAGCACGGGCACCTGTTTTTCTCTCTATCGCTTTTTTTGCAATAGCCCTTAATGCCTCATCAGTAAATGTGAGCTTAACTCCATCAATGCTGAATAACTTCTGATATTGTTTTACAAGGGCATTTTTTGGTTTTGTAAGGATTTCAACAAGGGCATCTTCATTCAATTCACAAAGAGTTGCTACTACTGGAAACCTACCAACAAACTCAGGAATCATACCATATTTAATGAGATCTTCAGGTTCAACATGGGTAAGGATGTTTTCCTCATCCATCTTTGATGTTTTCGAAAGAAAACCAATTGTTCTCTTCCCGATTCTCTTTTTTATAATTTCCTCCAGTCCAACAAAAGCTCCTCCACATATAAAAAGTATGTTAGTTGTATCAAGTTGAATGTATTCCTGATGGGGATGTTTTCTTCCTCCCTGAGGTGGTATATTTGCGACAGTGCCTTCTACAATTTTTAAAAGTGCCTGTTGAACTCCCTCACCTGAAACATCACGAGTTATTGATGGACTGTCAGCCTTTCTACTTATTTTATCAATCTCATCTATGTAAACTATCCCAATTTGAGCACGCTGTATATCAAAGTTTGCATTTTGAAGAAGTTTAAGAAGAATATTTTCAACATCCTCACCAACATATCCTGCTTCTGTGAGAGTTGTTGCATCGGCAATTGCAAAGGGCACATCAAGAAATTTTGCAAGCGTTTGGGCTAAAAGAGTTTTTCCTGTACCTGTCGGTCCAATAAGCATAATGTTACTTTTCTGAATTTCATCATTAGGTTTACCTTTAAAAATTCTTTTATAGTGATTGTAAACGGCTACTGAAAGAATTTTTTTTGCTCTTTCCTGTCCTATCACATAATCATTTAAAAATTTATGGATTTCCTGTGGAGTGGGCAATTCAGTTTTTAAGCCTCCAATATTAGAAATTTTCTCCTCTTCTAAAATTTCGTTACATAGAGAAACGCATTCATCACAAATGTATACTCCATCGCCGGCAATTAATTTTTTAACTTCTTTCTGTGATTTTCCACAAAAGGAGCATTTTAAATTCTCGTCACTTCTCTTTGCCATTTTTCACCTATTTTTGTTTTATAGATGAAATAACTTCATCTACAATTCCATACTCCTTTGCTTCTTGGGCAGACATGAAGAAATCTCTTTCTGTATCTTTTTGTATTTTCTCAATAGGCTGTCCTGTATGTCTTGATAAAATCTGATTTAGAAGTTCTTTCATCTTCAAAATCTCTCTTGCATGAATCTCAACATCTGTTGCCTGTCCGTAAAATCCTCCAATTGGCTGGTGAATCATAACTCTTGAATGGGGGAGAGCAAATCTTTTCCCTTTTGTTCCTGCTGCAAGTAAAACACATGCCATAGAAGATGCCTGCCCAATACAGTAAGTGGCAATATCTGGTTTTACATACTGCATGGTATCATAAATGGCAAGTCCACTTGAGACTATTCCTCCTGGTGAGTTGATATATATATGTATATCCTTATCGGGATCTTCTGTCTGAAGAAAAAGTAGTTGGGCAATTACTACATTTGCCACTTGATCATTAATCTCTGTTCCTATAAAGATAATTCTATCCTTAAGTAATCTTGAATAAATATCGTAAACTCTTTCTGTTCTCCCAGTCTGTTCTATTACAATTGGTACTATACTCACTGCTGTGCCTCCTCTTTTTTAACAAATTTTACTCTTTTCAAAAGTAAGTCAAAAACTTTATTTTCAAAAACACTATTACGGAGTGGTTCTAAAGAACCATGTTTTGACATATAATACTGAACAACTCCATGGGGTGAAATACTGTATTTTTTTGCAATATTCATAACTTCATTTTTTAAATCTTCTTGAGATACAGAAATACCTTCTTTTTCGCCTATAACTTCAAGTAAAAGATAGGCTTTAACGTTTCTTTTAGCTGACTCAGTTATTTTATCCATATTTTGAGTTATATCAAGTCCCATTGCTTCATACTCTTCTGTCAACCTTCTTATTTCCATTTCAAGGAGTCCTTCTGGAATTTCAAAATCATAGGATTCAAGAAGCTTCTTTAAAATATCTATTTTATATTTTTGTTCAGCCTGTTCCTTTTTAGCCCTTTCAAGGCTTTCTTTTATATATTTTTTGAGATCTTCTATATCTTCAAAACCAAGCTCTTTTGGAAGTTCTTCATAGGGAATGTCTTTTCTTCTCTTAATCTCTTTAACAGTTATATCAAAATTAACAGTCTTCCCAGCAAAATCAGCAATAGAGTCTTCAGGAAAGTCTATTTTGATATTAAATATTTCATTTTTTCTTTTACCTTCAAAGGCTTTGGAGAATTCTTCTGGGAAAGGTCCTGCACCAAGTTTATATACAAAATCTTTTGCCTCTTTACCAATATCTGTGGTGTAATCAATTACAACAAGATCTTCATTCTGAATTGGTTCTTCTGTTGGCTCATAGGTGCCTCTTTCTTTTGAAAGTCTCTTAAGCACGTCTTCAATTTCCTCTTCTTTTACTTCTGTTGAAACTTCTTCCAGTTCTATGTTTTCGTAATTAAGATTTTCAATCTCCGGTCTAACCTCTACTATAAGTTCAAAGGATAAAGGTTGCTTTCTCTTTATATCAATTGCATCTTCTGCTATTGGTGGAAGAACAGGTTTTAGTTTAGCTTCTTTAATTGCATTATCATAGGACTGGGAAACAAGTTTCTCTAAAACTTCAGATTCTGCCTCTTTACCAAATTTTTTCTCAATTATTGAGATTGGTGCTTTACCTGGTCTAAAACCTGGAATTTTTGCTTTTTTCTGAATATCTTTTAATACTTTTTGAATTTCCTCCTCTACTCTTTCTGCAGGTATTTCAATTTTAAGCCTCTTCTTAGTTGTTGAAATTTCTTCGATTGCCTTTAACACATGCCCTCCTTAAAAAATATTATCCACTTTTAAGTTTAAAAGCCATAAAGGATTTTTGTCAATTAGAGACTATTTGTACAATCATGAAATCTTTTAATTTTAAATTGTGATAAAATAGAATATGTTTTCAGAAGAAACTGTAAAAATTTTTCATTTTTGATTTGAGAAAGGAACAATATGCTTCCTTATCCAAATATAAATCCTGAAATTGTTAAAGTCGGTCCTCTTTCAATAAGATGGTATGGATTGATGTATCTTATAGGTTTTATATGTTCTTATTTAATTGTAAAGAGAGAAATAAAAAGGAAAGGAACACGGGTTGAAAAGGATTTTCTCGAAAATCTCTATTTTTATTTAATATTAGGACTTCTAATTGGTGCTCGTTTAGGATATGTAATTTTTTACAATCTTTCCTACTACATTGAAAATCCTCTTCACATTTTTGCTATCTGGCAGGGAGGTATGTCTTTCCATGGAGGGCTTATTGGTGTTGTGATATCAGCATGGCTTTTTACAAGGGCTAAAAAATTTGATTTCTTCACTCTTACTGATATGCTTGTTTTAACAGCACCAATCGGTATTGGACTTGGAAGAATCGGAAATTTTATAAATGGAGAGCTTTACGGAAGAGTAACTAATGTTCCCTGGGCAATGATTTTCCCAGAGGGAGGTCCTCTACCAAGACATCCAAGCCAACTTTATGAAGCAGCATTGGAAGGAGTAGTACTTTTTACGATTTTATGGTTTTTCAAAGATAAATTTAGCAGGTCTGGTATTCTATCATCATTATTTTTAGTTCTTTATGGTATTTTTCGCTTTTTTGTTGAATTCTTTCGAGAGCCAGATCCTCAAATTGGCTATATTCTGGGAATTTTCACAATGGGACAGATTTTATGTCTGATTATGATATTTAGTGGTGCTTTATTACTTAGTTACAGGATTAGACAATGATCGATTTATCTGAAGAGCTTATAAAAAGGCTTAATGAACTAAAAAAACAAACTTTTTTTGAATTAATTAATCTTGCTGGCAGAGTTTTTATAATTGTTGATTACGATGAAAATGTTGTCATAGGCAAAAGAGGATTTCTTCCTGAAGAAAAAGAAAGAGGTCTTATTTTAGTCTTTAATCAAAAAATGAATTTTCAATGGAATGATGACGCATTAACGGCAACTCTGGTATTTGGTAACACTCCAGAGAGATGTTACATCCCCATAAATTATATTGCAGGAGTTTTTTCACCAGACTTACGGGTTCAACTCAATGTTCCAGTTTTTAAATTTTCTAACAATGCAGAGTCCTCTGAAAGGGCAGAAGAAAATTCTCAAAAAAGGAAAGATTCGAAGATTATTGATCTTTCTAAACTGAGGAAGAAAAAATGAACATGGAAAAACATTTAAAGGAACTTTTGACTTACTATTTAAAACAAAAACTTAATAAACTTCAGCAGCAAATAGAACCTGTGGAAAATCCGCCTCCAGATTTAAAAATTTTAACCTATGGAATGACTTTAGGATATATGGACATAATTACAGAAAAAGAAATAATGCCAGAAAAAATCAATAAATGGAAAGAAATAATATCTGAAGGTAACAAATTAATTATTTTGATTCCTAAGGAAGAAAAGCTCAAAATTACAGAACTACTTTGGAAAGAAGGAATTGCTGAAAGAGTAAGTATAGGAACTTATGAGATAAATCTATTTTTGCCTTGAGATAAAATCTTCTAAACAGAGTTTTTGAACTTCTTCTGTGACAAAGGAACCTCTTAGCATTTTACCTTCAACCATATAAATTACCATTTCAGCTATATTTGTAGCATGATCAGCAATTCTTTCAAGATATTTTGCAACAAACATTCTTTTAAGAGCTAAAGGAATAATATCAGGATTTTTTATCATCAATCCAAATAACTCATTATGATTATTCTGTAAAAGTTCATCAACCTGGTCATCTCTTTTGATAACCTCATAGCATAAATCAACATCTTCTTTTACAAAAGCATTAATAGCATCTTCAACCATACTTTCAGTAATTTCAGCCATTTTAGGTATATTTACAAAGGGCTTTAAAAATGGCTCCTGTGCAAGTTCAATTGCTCTTTCAGCAATATTAACTGCAAAATCACCCATTCGTTCAAGATCTGTGCATATTTTCATTGCGGTGGTTATAAATCTCAAATCCTTAGCCATTGGCTGTCTTAATGCAATTAGTCTTATGCATTCTTCGTTTATTTCAACTTCAAGTCCGTTTATGAGATTGTCTCTTGAAATAACATTTTTAGCAAGTTCGATGTCTCTGTCAATAAGAGCCTTAACAGCTTTTCTTATTCCTTCTTCAACAAGGCATCCCAAAATAAGTATTTTTTCTTTTAACTTTCTTAACTCAGCATCTAAAATTCCCATTACTGCCTCCTAAATTCATACTTTTGTTATTATACCAATTTAATTATTATCATTAATAGGTTTATGGACAAGAAATTTATTAATATAGGAAGATATCAGAGAGCTACTATGAAATTTAAATCTTTCAATTATTTCCATTGCCTCTTCAGTGCCTATGTTTTTTAAAGAATTTAAAATTTCAATTATCATAATTGGATCTTCTTCATAGATTAAAATTTTTTCTAATTCTTTAATAGCAGATCTCATCTTTTTTAATCCTATTATAAAAATAGCAGTTTTACGAATTTCCCTTACAGGATGTTTTAAGGCATAGATTAGTTTTTCTTCAAAAGGCATTGATGAAAATTTCCTCAAATCGGAGTTACAATTTGGACAGATTATTAAATTATCCTTTAGTTCTTCCCAACAGAAAGGACAAAAGTAATATATCACTAATCTTATCCAAATCTTCCTGTTATATATTCTTCAGTTAATTTTTCTTTTGGAACAGTAAAAATTTTATCTGTCTTATCAAACTCTATCAATTCTCCCAAATACATAAACCCTGTGTAGTCCGATACTCTTGCTGCTTGTTGCATATTATGGGTAACAATAATTATAGTTAATTTTTCCTTTAGCTGAATAAGCAGTTCCTCTATTTTAGCAGTTGAAATGGGATCTAAAGCAGAGGTAGGTTCGTCAAAAAGAACAACATCAGGCTCAATTGCTATAGCTCTTGCTATGCAAAGTCTTTGTTGTTGACCACCAGAAAGGGAGTAGGCATTTTCTTTTAATCTATCCTTTACTTCATCCCACAAGGCAGAAGCCCTAAGTGCCCATTCAACTTTTTCTTGGATTAATTTTTTATCTCTAATTCCATTAACCTTTAATCCATAGGCAACATTTTCAAAAATAGATTTTGGGAAAGGATTTGGTCTTTGAAAAACCATTCCAATTTTTCTTCTTAAATCCAGCAAATCAATATTTTTATCAACTATGTTTATTCCATAGGGATTGAAATATATGGTTCCTTCGTATCTTGAATCTGGATATAGATCATGCATTCTATTAAAACATCTTAACAGAGTTGTTTTTCCACAACCACTCGGACCTATCAAAGCAGTTATTTTTTTTGTTGGCACTTTTAAATTTATGTTTTTTAGAGCCTTAAAATCTCCATAGTAAAAATTTAATTCTTTAACCTCAATCTTGATTTCACTTTCAGATTTAATCAAGTTTGCCTCCTTTGTTTCTTCTAAGACTTTCTCTTTAGTTCCAAAAATCAAATTTTTTATATTATCAATAACTACACTACCTATTACCATATGTATTTCCTCCTGACTTTTTGCCTAATATAATAAGCTAAGGCATTCATAAAAACCGTTAAAACAAGTAATATAAACCCTGCTGCTGCAGCGTTAATCTGGAAAGCAGCCTGTGGACGGGAAACCCAATTAAATATCTGGATAGGCAAAACTGTAAAAGGTGACATTAAAACCTCCCAAAACTTTGTCAATGATAGATATGGAAAATCTGAAGTAATTGGATTTGGCGGTAAAAAGGCAATAAAAGTCAAGGCTCCAATTGTAACTAAAGGAGCTGTTTCACCAATTGCTCTTGATGCAGCAATAATAAGTCCTGTAAGGATTCCTCCCAAGGAGTAAGGGAAAATATGATCTCTAATTGTATCCCATTTTGTAGCACCTACTGCATAGGCTGCTTCACGTATGTCTCTTGGAATTCTTCTTATTGCTTCCCTTGTATTTACTACAATAACAGGTAACATTAAAATACTTAATGTTAAACCTGCAGTTAATATACTTTCACCAAGCTTAAATCTGTATACAAAAATGCCTAAGGCTAAAAGTCCATAAATTATTGCTGGCACTGCAGCAAGATTATTTATGTTAAGTTCAATTATATTCTCGATTTTTCCTATTAATCCTCTTTTTTTAGCATACTCCTCAAGATAAATTCCTGCAGGTATACCAATAAGAAGTGACCAAAATATAGCACCTCCCATTACAAGTAGTGTACCAACCCAACCAGAAAGTATTCCTGCCTTTTCAGGAAATCTTGAAGGAAAAGAAGTATAAAAATTGGGATCTTTAAGTTTTTCGAAACCATCTAAAAAGACATCTAATACGAGGGTAAACATAAAAGAAACAACTAAAAATAAAGCAAAAAAACCAAAAATAGGAAATATTATGTCTGGCTTTATCTTTTTTAATTTTTTTTTATCGAATTTCTCTAAACTCTTCATTTTATTAATACATCTCTCTTATTTTTGATTTTAACCAAAGGGCAATACTGTTAAAGACAAAGGCAATTATAAAAAGGGTGAACCCCACTGCAAATATTGATAAATATTCAATAGAACCAAAGGGTAAATCACCAAGAGCAATCTGAACTATATATCCTGTCATTGTCTGTATAGGTTCTCTTGGATCAAGGGTTAAATTAGGATACATACCTGCAGATATTGCAACAACCATTGTTTCTCCTATTGCCCTTGATGCACCAAGAATAAATCCAGCAATTACTCCAGAAATTGATGCTGGTAGAATTATTCTGATAGCAGTCCATAATTTTGTAGCACCCAATGCATAAGAAGCCTCTCTTATTCGCTGAGGAACACCTTTCATTGCATCTTCAGCCATTGATGCAGTATAAGGCAAAATCATAAAACCAAGAACAACTCCAGGAGCTAAAGAATTAAAACTTTCAAGATCAGGAACTATTTTTTGTAAAAGAGGAGTTACAAACAATAAAGTAAAATATCCATAAACAACTGTTGGAACCGCTTCTAAAAATTCTATTATTGGTTTCGCAATTTCCTTAACACTAACAGAGGCATATTCACTTAAGTAGATTGCAATTAACAGTCCAAGAGGAACGGATACAATCATAGCTATTGCAGCTATAAGAAATGTTCCGGCAATAAGGGGCCAGATACCGAATTTTTTTGTAGCAAAAACAGGTGTCCATTCTTTTTCTGTTAGAAATTCTTTAATTGATACCTCCTTAAAAAACTCTAATGTATCTGCCAAAAGAACATATACAATACCGATTGTTATAAAAATAGTAATAAAGCCGGCGGTGAAAAACACCGCCAGCATGAGTTTGTCTAAGATTCTTTTATAACCTAAAGAAGCAAACATAATTAATACTTTGCTTCTCTTTTAAGAAGTTCTTCAACAGTCAAACCAACTTGTAACTCACCGCCAAATACGGTTCCCACATGCATTTTCTTAAATCTTTCTTCTGCCATTGGATAAGCCTTTGGAGGGAGAGGAATATAACCAACCTGTTTTGATATTTTTCCTGCATTTTTAAGATAGAATTCTACAAATTCTCTTACCTCTGGTCTTTCTTTAGCAGATTTTTCATTTACATATATAAATATAGGTCTTGAAAGGAGCTGATAGGTTCCATCCATGACAGTTTTTTCACTTGGCATTACACAGGCACCTGTTTTAGGATTTTTGACTGCTAATGGTTTAACCTTACCTTTATTTTCAGTTACATAGGCTAATCCTACATATCCAAGGGCTCCAACATCTTTTATAACCGCATTCATAATAACATTGTCATCTTCACTTGCTACATAATCACCTCTACTTGACTTTGCCTTTCCTACAACAGCTTCAGTAAAGTAGTCGAAGGTTCCTGAATCTGCACCAGGACCAGCAAGTCTTAAAGTTCTATCTGGCCAGGATGGATTTACCTGATTCCAATTTGTAATCTTACCTTGAGCATCGGGTTCCCACATTTTTTTAAGTTCTTCAACGGTAATGCAGTCATTTTTAATCCAGTTATTTTTTGTGTTTACAAATACTGCTAAGGCATCATAGGCAATGGGAAGCTCAATGTACCTTATGCCTGCTTTCTGGCATTCTTCCATTTCTTTCTTCAAAATTGGTCTTGAAGCATTAGAGATATCTGTTTCCCCTCTGCAAAACTTTTTGAATCCTCCACCAGTACCAGAAATTCCTACTGTAACCTTAACTGCTCCTTTTTTTGCTTTCTGAAAATCTTCTGCTACACCCTCAGTGATTGGAAAAACTGTTGATGAGCCATCAATTTTGATAATTGGCTGCGCATAAGATAGGGGCACCAAAAATAACATCATCGTCATCAAAAGCAAAGTAACCCCCAAAATAAAACTCTTTTGATACTTCATAAAACACCTCCTACGAAAAATTTTTTGTTATAAAATTTATATGCATGGGTTTTACCCATTGAAAGCAATGAAGGCAGGGCAGGACAACTCCATTTCACCTGGGTATAAAAGCCCTCAATGGAGTTTGTTGCCT
>NZ_JARZRZ010000027.1:0-256 GCF_029946585.1 Thermodesulfovibrio sp. 1176
ATTAATTCCTTAGAAACAGAAGAGCCAGAAAAATTGTATTCAAAAACAAAAGAGATTCATAAGAATTTAAATAGTATAACAATTCTTGATCCTGCCTGTGGTTCAGGAAGTTTCCTTGTAAAAGTATCTAAAATTATACATCTGTACTATAAAAGAATGTTGTATCTTTTTGAAGAAAAACATCGTTATTATGATAATTTACATTCTAAATCAGGTGGAACTCTCTTTAATGACTCTGAGTTGTTGGAGAAAATAA
>NZ_JARZRZ010000028.1:0-255 GCF_029946585.1 Thermodesulfovibrio sp. 1176
TAAAAAAGCAACCCTAAAGATGTTGTAATAGCATCTGCTTTTAAAATAGCTGCTCCACCAAGCACACATGGAACTGCTGACATAACTCTGCCGCCTATTGCGTTTACTGCACCAAGCACTATAGCAGTACCACCGCACACAAACCCAATAGGACCTTTAAGAATCTTGTTAATCGCAATATCATAAACATCATATGCAAAACTTCCAGAACTTGGTGCAGATATAGCCTGTGCAGCTACCGGCACAAGAAACATT
>NZ_JARZRZ010000029.1:0-255 GCF_029946585.1 Thermodesulfovibrio sp. 1176
GCCAGATGAGTGGATAATAATTTAAAGTCTTCAATACACGCTTCTTTGCCTTCGCAAAGGATATCCTTGCCATTGTAATGCTTTGGAAACTCTGAAAGATAAATCTGTATGTGGTCAACCATAGCATCCTGCCCGAATTTTTCAATTGCCCATCTTACTCCTGAACTTATTAGATTTACAACGCTTTCGTGGTTTGTCCCTTGAGGAAGTTGCCCCGTTGAAGATATAGCCATCTGTAAAATTATGTTTGAAATA
>NZ_JARZRZ010000030.1:0-255 GCF_029946585.1 Thermodesulfovibrio sp. 1176
CTCCTCTATTTGTTCTGCTGAGTAGGGAAGATTCATTGACTGTAGCAGTGCCTTTATTTTATTTGGTGAGTAACTCACAAGATTGAGAATAAATTCCTGAAAACTCTCATTAGCTTTCTGCCATTCTACAGGCAATATTGCTTGACGAAATTCTGATTTTCTGTCTCTTGGGACTGAAATACCTAAGTTCCCTAAAAAACAGGCAAGTTGTCTTTCATAATATCCATTTGCTTTGTTGTCTATACTTTCCCTTAA
>NZ_JARZRZ010000031.1:0-255 GCF_029946585.1 Thermodesulfovibrio sp. 1176
AGCTCTTCCTTTCGGAACAGTAGAGGGAGAGTGGAATAGAGCAAAAGAGTATCATGGTAGCAACGCAAAGCAAAGAATTAAGACGTTTTTAGAAAACTTTGTTGTTGATACTTTATATGAGTACTATGATACAGAATTATTGAATTGGGATGTTAAAACTTTTATTGAAAATTATAGAGAAAATTTAGATAAGATTTTAAGCTCTATTGGAAGAATTTTAGGCTACGAAGGATTTGATAGTATATTTTTTAAAGG
>NZ_JARZRZ010000003.1:0-32500 GCF_029946585.1 Thermodesulfovibrio sp. 1176
TGGGATTTTAATTTGTTACATGAATTAAAATCCCGTTTTTGCAATTTATCTGTTACACAAATCAGATAAAAAAGTGGGATTTTAATTTGTTACATGAATTAAAATCCCGTTTTTGCAATTTATCTGTTACACAAATCAGATAAAAAAGTGGGATTTTAATTTGTTACATGAATTAAAATCCCGTTTTTGCAATTTATCTGTAATATTTTGCCTTTCGGGAATATATATTTATGCAAAAAATATCAGGAATTATAATTCATCAGATAACAACTCGGGGAGGGACATGGTTTCAACTCAGGAGCAGAACTTGGGTTTATGTTCCTGAAGTAATTTCTTCTTTTCTGGTGGGTTCAAAGGGAGAGTTTGAGGGAGAAAGCAAGCGGCAAAAGGGTTGTAAGCCTTTTATTTATGTCAGGAATTATTCCATCCCTAAACCTTTTGCTGTTGAAGAAGTAATAAATAAAGTAATGAGATTACTTGAAAAAATAAATTTCAGGTCTATGAATCTTGTAAAGGTTCAGGTCGTTTTGAACCTTCTTGTTTATTTATTTGTCATCGGGAAACTGGCATTAATAAAGAAGCTTGCGAAATGGAAGGATAAAAAAATACTGGATTACTGTTATTCTCCGTATAATTTTTACCTGAACAAGCATCTTGATTTTCAGTCAACTGACATGATTGCTCAAGTTTTAATGGTAGAAGAAAGGTATAAAGTTTATCCTTATGCACATTTTATTCTCAGTGAGGCATATAAGAATGGTAAAGAGTTTTTAACGTTTGAAGAATTGCATAAAAAAATTTTAAAAGGATTTAGAAATGAAATTTCTGCTGAAGAGTTAAGAAAAGAAATTGAGAATAATCCCAGAAAAATGATTATTTTTTCAGAAGATAGAGTTTATCTTAGTTCAGTTTATTATATGAGACAGAAATGTCTTGAAATTCTCTCAAAAAGAAACATTCCCTCTTTAACTGCATTTGATGGATTACCACAGCAATTGAAGTCTATCTTACAGTGGAAGTATAGTGTTCTTACCGGGCAGGCTGGAACTGGCAAGACCACACTGATCAGGCAACTCAAGCACACCTCTTTAAACATAAAATTTACAGCCACAATAGGAAAAACAGCCAAGAATCTTGATGAATCAGCTACAACAATACATGATCTTCTTGGCTATCCGAAATTCCAGGTCAGGGAAATTAATGCAGATATTGTTGTAATAGATGAATCAAGCATGCTCACATGGCAATTGCTTTATCATGCATTAACAAAGATAAAGGGGAATATAATATTTGTTGGAGATCCTGAACAGACTTCGCCGGTACAGGGAGCTGGTATTTTAAAGGAAATGATAGCAATAATGCCAGAAGGTTCGGTAAAAAAACTGGAGACAGTTTACAGAACTGTAAATACGAAGAGAGAGATAATCAGGGCAGTTGATAGGGATAGGGCAATACTTAAGGTTTTGAATCTGGCATCATATTTTGAGAAAAAGGGTTATGACTGGCAGATACTAACTCCGTTGAAAAGGATAGCTTATGACATAAACAGCAGAATTCAGTATTTACTCAGGGGCAATAATTCGCAAGAACCTTTTAAGGCTGGTGACAGGGTTATGTTTTTAAAGAATTTAAAGATAGATGGCATACTTGTGGCAAGCAATGGTCAGACAGGAACGGTTGTTGCCAGAGAAAATCGGTATTACGTTGTGCGATTTGGTGATAAATTGATTAATTGCCTTGAAGAAGAAATTGCTCTTGCTTACGCCATGACCATACACAAAGGAACGGGTTCTGAATATGATTATGTCATATGCTACATACCTTATGGAATGGGCGGAAATGAGGAATTTTTTACTGATGATTTAATAGAAGTTGCGGATACAAGGGCAAAGGTTAAGACAATTTTCGTATGTGAAGACAGCCAGACAGTATCAAGAATAAAAAACTATGTCATGACATAGTTTTTTATTTAGGAGAGAAAGGATTAACACTGATAAAAAGGAGGCAAATGTGCAGGCTGTAAAGGAAATCGAAATAACATATCAGGATATATTTAACAGGGCTATGTTATTGCTTAATCGTTCAGAAAAAGCCAGAAAAGAACAGATAGTTGCAAACTTTCAACTTGGTCAACTTGTAGCGGAAATTCAGGACAGTGCCAGATATGGAGACAGTGCAGTGGTAAAACTTGCAGAAGATTTAACCCGGGCAAAAGGTTATCAGGTTCATGCTTCATTTTTATGGGAGTGTGCAAGGGTATACAGAACATTCAGGGGCAATCTTCAGAGAATATGGGAACTTGAGAGAGAATTGCAGCTAAGAGGGATACATATCAGCTGGAGATTTCTTGTAAGGAATTGCACACCTGTGCCAGAGCCAGAGAAAGTGCTTGAAGCAGAGGCATACTGGGAGAGACAGATAACGGAGTGGGAAAATTCTATTCATGAGGTAGAGGAAAATATAGAAAAGAGAGATGAACTAATTGAGAAGATGCCTCCCAGGGCAAGGGAACAATTTGAAGGTTTTGTAGTTAAACTGGCTCAGGATAAAACATTAAAAGTAACATCAGATAATTTTAAAAAATTTAATGAAGTCTTACAGAGAATAGAGAAATTATTGGACGGTTTATTATCAGAAAATAAAATTGACTTTGATGAAAAGGCAATAGATTTATTGAAGAAAATAAAAGAAAAAATTGAAATATTGATAGGTTATAAATGCTAATTTATAAGAAAGATAAAAAGCATGTTTTAATATTTTATAATAAAAAAATGTCTCCATATTATGCACAACATCTTTCCATGCATGAAAAAATAATTCTCGGAGGGTTCTATACTCCACCTGACATAATCAGAAAAGTTGAGGAAATGGTGAAGCCATTTTTAAATTTTGATAATTTAATAATAGCCGACCTTGCTGGAGGATGTGGAGCATTCATATTGCCTTTTCAGCATTATAATTATAGAATTGCGGATTGTGATGAAAAAGCAGTTGAATATTTGAAAAGCTATTTTAATCATCAAAATGTCATTTTAACGAATTCATTGACTGATGTAAGCAGAAAAAAATTTAATATCCCGGAAAATAGTTTTCTTATTATAGTTGGCAATCCGCCCTATAATGATACCACATCAGAATACAAAAAGGGCCAAAAAGGCAATGTGATAAGTGATCCTGATATTTATGATAGAGATTTGGGGATATCTTTTTTAAAGGTTTTTAATAAGCTAAAAGCAGATGTGATCTGTATATTACACCCTTTATCATACTTAATAAAAGAAGCTAATTTTAAAAGATTGAAGAGTTTTGCTTGTAATTATAAACTTATAGAATCTTTTATATTCCCGAGCACAAAATTTAAGGATACCTCAGAAGTCTCTGCCTTTCCAGTAACCATATCTCTTTATTTGAGGGATAAAAATGGAATGAGTTATGATAACATCAAAAATTTTAGATTTAAAATTCTGGACGATGAAAAAAAGACTTTCATTGTTAGTCGATATACCACTACTGATGGTTATATTAATAAATATCCACCAAGAAAAAATGATATTATGAAGGAGTCACCATTAAATATCTATTATTATTCTTTCAGAGATTTAAACTCAATTCTGAGAAATGCATCTTTTATAGATAAAAAGTATGCGAATTCAGTTGTAGTAACACTGGAAAATTTATATAAATATGCGTATTTATATGTAATAAAAAAACTTTTAAAATTTAAAAATAAATGGTTATTTGGTAATATGTCACCTCTTGTTGATATTGATTATGTTGAATCAAATAAAGAGTTGATGGTATATTACGTAATTAAAACGCATCCCTTTTACCAAAATCTGAAGGAAAAATTAGATATAAATTAAAATCTGAACCACACATATATAGTTTTGGTTATCAAATCAGAAAATGTGAAGTGGAGTTTCTGGTCGAGAAATCAAGAACAAATAAAGAAAACAAAGACTGCAAAAATTGTAAAAATATTTGCTATATAGAGTGGCAGATTACTTATAATGCCGATAAAAGTTCCATCAAAAAAGAGAAAGCAAAAAGAGAATGGTTAATTGAAGATTGTAAATATTTAGACATCAAGAGAAAGGAAAGGATACCTTATGAATTAAGCTATATTCTTTATCATGCTTTAAGAATAGAAATTTTAACAGCTGATAGGTTAAGGGAATTATATGGTTTCATAGAAAAAATTGAAAAATTTCTGGATGAAATAAAAATTGAAACAGAATTAGAAGAGAGTTTGTTTAAACTGGGAAATTCTGATAATGATTTAACATTTGTAAAATTAAAAATGAAATATCCTTTTTTCATTGTATTTAATAGAGATAACACATTTATTGAAATTCATACAGAAAAACAACAATATGCTTATGGCGTTCAACCCATGATATATTTCTGTATACCTATTGATTTATTGAAAAACGGTAAAGAATATGTTATTTCCATAGAAAACAAAGAAGTGTTAGAAAATTTAATTCTGTCATTTGCTTATGCTTCTAAAAATCATAAATATGATATTCTTGAAATTGTAAATTGTATAAATGGAATCTTATCTGAAAACTAAAATCGTAATTGGTTAAGTCTATATTTTATGACTTCTTTTGATACCTGAAAGAGCTTTGAAAGACCATTATCAGAGAGGTTCCAGCTTAAAGTCTGTTTTAATTTATCTGTTGGCACCAGAATTTCGGATGCGAAAATATTGGCTTCTTTTTCAAATTTGTTGATTTTTAACTCTGAATTCAAAAGGCCTATTTCGTACATAATTTTTTGTTTCTTTAAGTGGTTCAGAACTATATGTCCAATTTCATGTGCAATTGTAAATCGTTTATGGTTGAATGGCTTTAATATATTGACAGATATTATATACGGAAACTCACAATCATTAACTTCTATTACAAGTCCAGAAATTTTTGGTGATAATTTTTCAAATATAATGACAGCTCCGATAGCATCAGCAGCTTTGTTGAGATTCACGGGGAAGTTATAAAGATTATTCTTTTTCAGGAAACCTCTTGCCAGAGCTCTTATGTTTTCTTCTGTCACGGGTTTTCCTCTTATAAGCTTCTATTATATTTATAATACCATCAATAAGAGCGTCAAGATCGTTATTTGACAGTTCTTCGAGGCTTCTAAGAAGTGCAGAAATTTTGTTATGTTTGATAAGTTTTTTTACACTGTCTGGAATAAAATTGGCAATTATAAGATAATCATAAACAGGTTGATTTAATACTGTAGCAAGAGAAATGACATCTTTTCTTGAGAGGATTTTTTTATACTGAATAACATCGTTTAAGATTTCTCTATTGATTCCTGATTTATCAGCAATTTCATCAATGTCTTTGTCTTTTAAATCTTTTTTAAGCCTTTCAATAAATTCAACGGGCATGCTTTCAGGGGGTATTGTTTTTTCAATTTTTTCAATTTCAATGCTGTCTTTAGCCTCTTCGGGAATTCTTGCAAGAGCTTTAGCAGAAAGCAGTTGTTTTAAAATTTGAGCTTCTTCAACTTCATTGTCAGCCAGAGCATGTGCAAGTCTTCGGATTATATCATCTGAAGGAAGTTGTTTTCTGTCTGGACTTTCAATAACATACATATACATGTCAGTAATGCCTGCTTTTTGAGCAAGCTCTCTTTTCTTAATCCCCTTTTTAATTCTCAGTTCTCTTAATAAATTTTTAAATTCTTCATACATATTAGTAAAAAGTATAAACAAAAATTTCCTTAAAAGTAAATATAAAAATTTTTATAAAATTTAAAAAAGACATATTGACATAAACAAATTTATTTGTTTATAATTATAAAAACATAGAAAACAAAAAAAGGAGGGAATAAAATGGAAAAAATAGTTGATACTTGTTTGCTTTGTAATTATCTTGATGATTATGCAGAAGAAGCAATGAAATGGTATCAGGATAGAGACATGAGAAATATAATTCAGAAAATAATAAATCAGGTAAAGCAGTATAACAGAGTTTGTGAAGAAAGTGATTACTGGTCAGAAGCATTTCTGGCATTACAGATTGGGGTAATAAAATATAATAAGTTTAGAAAATATGCAGTAGGTTTCTCCGAAAATTTCCTCGAGGAAGATGACGAGGAAGTTTTTAAGTATCTTTCTGATAATCCCAATATGAAATTTCAAACTTTTGCATTCTGGTATTTACAAAAAAGACTTTACAAACTTGCAGACATGGGGGATGTAGAATTTATTGTCTCTGAAAATGGAAGAGACATTGTAATTCCTGCAGAAGAATACTATAAAAACAGACACAAATATAATGGTAATGCGAGGTCAGTGCAAAAAGTATGTTCCTTTTCTGAACTTGATGTAGAAAACGATAAGGGAAACAGAGAATTTGAACCTGTAAGTTATGAAGATTATATAAAAATAAAAAGAAATAAATGGGAGGCAGATTAATTATGAGCTTAATTACAATTGATGAATTTATAAAAAGTGGGAAGTTTCCTTTGGTAAAAAACAGACATGATGTCTATATGTTGATTAGAATGGGTGGCTTGAAGACAGTAAAGATAGGAAAGAGAAGGTATATAGTTGATGGAAATGATAGTGAGATGAAAAATGATATATCCAAAGAAAAAAGAAAACGAAAAATTAATATAGTAGTTCCCGATATGATTTATAAATTAATTGCGGTTGTTGCAGACAGAGAAAAGAAAGATGTTTCTGAATTTATTGAAGACACTATGGAGAAGATAAAAACAATACTGTCTTATATTGAGAATAGTTCAGGAACAAAAACGATAGAAATTTCTTGTGATAGCAGTGAAAAAGCAAAAAAATTATTTAAAAAAATAAATTTTTCAAGAGATAAAAGATTAAATTCTCGGGAGAGGATAAGAATAAATAAGCATTTAAATGTTTTGGTGCTGTTGATAACTTTATATGCATCTATGAAATTTGAATACAACAAAAACTAAAACCAAAAAGGAGGTAAGAATGGAAAACTTTGTAATTATGCAGTTACCCTTGAATGAGATAATCTGTGAGGAGCAGGTATTTGAAGAAGAAATAAATCTTGATGAACTACAGGGCAGCATTCAGCAGTATGGCATGGTTTATGATCTTGTTGTTGAGAAAAAGGATGGTAACTACATTCTCAGAGACGGATTTAATAGATATGCTGCATTAAAGAGGCTTGGATACCAGACTGCAAGATGTAAGGTTTATGAATTTGATAAAGTTAGAAGTATCAGTTTGCTTTTTGATTTAAATCTTCTAAGAAGACACTTACAACCTGATAAAATCAGGCTCTATCAGATAAAGAAAAAGAATAAAATAAGAGAGATACTGGAGAATACAAAACAAAAAATATCAGAAAATATTGATATTGGTAGCAATCTTGACCTTACAGAGGCAGAACTTGCCGTGATAAGTAAACTTTCTAAGGAAGATGAGGAAACCTTCTGGAAAGCTATGGAAAAGATTTATAAATCAAAAATTGATGAAAAAAATAGAGAGTATGAGGAAGCTCTAAGAGAGAAAGATGCTGTAATAAAGGAGTTAAAAAACCAGTCTGTTGATCTGGAAAAGCTTCAGAAAATGGTTCAGGAAAAACTCGCTGAAAAGGAAAAAGAGCTTGAACTAAAAATAAAACAGCAGTATGCAGCTGAAAATGAGCAGGATAAGTATGAATATGAGACAGAAATTTCAAAATTAAAAGAGATTATAGATGAATATAAAACAAATATTTCAGAGCTTAATAAAAACCTGAGAGAAACTACCAAGAAAATTGATGACCTAAAAAAAGAAAAGGAACGGGTTGAAGAAGAAAAGAAAAAGCTTGAAGAAAAAGAAAAACTGGTTGATGATATATTGAAAAAACAGAAAGATGAAGTCAGTTATTATCAGATGCAGGCAAAGGCACTGGAGTCCAAACTGAAGAGACAGGAGGAATTTCTTAAGTCTTTCAGCAGACCCGAGACAATTTTACACCAGCTGAAATCAGCAAAAGGATTAATAAATTCCTCCCTTGAGGTTCTTACGAGAGTCTGGGGAACAATAGACGAAAAATCTCAGAAAGAAATAATGGCAGAGGTTAATGAAATAAGAGACCTTCTTCAGATATACGAGGACACTATGGCAAATGGGGTTGAGAGTGTTGAGGTAGAATAAATAAAAATATTGTTAATTCTTGTTTTTCAATGCCCGCCTCTCTGGCGGGCTTTTTTGTTTTTGAGGAGTAATAAATATATATGCTTGAGAAAATTTTAGAACTTAACAAACAGGGTAAGGTTAGAAAAACTGATTCCTTATTTGTTGGGGAAGGCGTTTCTCTGCTACGAGAAGATTTTAAAATAAGAAAACTAACAATTCCGCACAAGAAAAGAAACCAGCATTTTGGCTGTATTGGCACAACAAGAATAGGAAAGTCAAAGCTGATAGCATACATGGCAGCTCAGGATATTCTATCTGGAAATTCTGTTGGTGTATTTGACCCAAAAGGAGACGATGAAATGCTCAGTTATATCATTTCTGCAGCTGTTCAGGCAGGAAGACTGGAAGAACTGATTTTTATATCTCCTGTTCATCCTGAACTTTCTTTGAAAATTAATCCATTAACTTACTATTATATTACAGATGAGCTTATATATCATGTTATAGCAGGCATTCAGACAAAAGAAAAATTCTTTTTTGATGTTGCAAGAGAAATCACGACAGTTATAGTGAGTTATTATGTATTACAGGCACTTGCGAAAGGACAACAGAAAGCACTTATTAATTTCTTTGATATAAAACAAAAAACTGATTATGATGCGATCCAGCAGATTGTTGAAAATGTAAAATTTTACAAAAACAATCCTAATCCTGAAATAAGAGAACTTGCAGAAGAAGTATCTCTCCATGCAGAGGAAGCATTACGTTCAGGTTCTCAGTATTTCAGTGAAGTAGCAGGTTCATTAAGAACGGTGCTGACTTCTCTTACTTCATCTGTAGCTAACAAAATTATAGGAAAAGCAAAAGCCAATGAAATAATTAAAAGGCTTGAAAATGACCAGCCAGTGATTTTCTATATCTGCACAGGGGATCAGGTAACAAGATTTACAGCACACTCCATTGCAAGAATTTTTGTATCTTCTATTCAATCAGCGGTAGGTAGAATACTTCTTAGTGGAAGAAAACTTAATCCTCCGCTTTGTCTTTATTTTGATGAAGGAGACACGATTCTTTACTGGGGAATTGAATCGCTTTTTAATAAAGGTGGTGGTGCAAATTTATGGATACATTTTTTTACCCAGAGTATAGCTCAGATGATAGATGCTATTGGACAGCAGAAAACTCAATCCATAATTGATAACATTTCAACATGGGTATATATGAGGGTAAATGATAATGATACTGCCCAATATATAGAAGACAGTTCCCCCAAAAAGACCATATGGAAGATAATTCCCTCCATAGCCGATGCAAAAGCTACATTTTCGATGAGAGAGGAAGAAGAGAGGGTGATACTTTCAGAAAGAGTGAAGAGGCTCAAGCCGAGGTATTATTATCTCAGGTATGAGGGGGAATACTACAAGGGCATTGTTCCTTTTGTGGGTAATCCTCTTATAAAAATCAAACTTCCTGATGTGAGGGCAGCAAAGATTGAACAGGATATATAAGGCAATAAAATATATATTTGTAATTTCCTTTTTTGTTTTTGCGATTCTGTTTATAAAATTAATCAACGACCCTCATCAGTTCTGGGCTTACATAGAAAATAATAAATTAATACCGAGAGCCATTTCATGGACCTGTTTGTTTCTTGGTCTTTATGGTATAGCAAGGAGAAGGTTTTCGCCATCTATGACCTTTTTTTTCTTCTTTATAGCATTTTTCTTCGCCTATCTTGGCAGATTTTTCTTTAAAGGAATGTATTAACTAAAGGAGAAATTAAATGAGCAAGGGCGGTAGAGATGGTTCAGTAATTAGCTCTCAGCCAGCAGATATAAGAGCCAAAAGCTTTCTTCATGCTTTAAGCGAAATAGAGCAGTTTTCGGCAGTTGAATACCGAACAGACCTGCCTGAAGGGGTTGTTCCGATGCAGCCAAAGTTTTCCTTCTGGGACGTAGCTGGTAAAACATCAATGATTACAACTTTTTATACTTTCATTATGTCGCCCTTTAGCTTTGCAGTAACCGATAAACTTCTACCTGTATTTGGAAATGTCAATCCTGCTTTTACAGATAAATTATTTTCCTATCTTCTTGCAGCTGCTCCAACTCTTGCAATGACACTTCTTATCATGTTTGTTCTGACATCGAGAGTTTATATCGGTAAGACCACGAGGGCAATAGTGCAGAGTTTTCTTCTTACTTTTGTAGGGGTTAAGCTGATCCTGTCTTTTTTGCTTGCAATGCTGATCCTAATGCTATATAACAAATTTTTAACTGACGCTAATATTATCAGTTTTTATGTAAAAATTATTAATGATAATTTTTTGCCGGATGTGCTTAAAAGGTCAGGTTTTCAATTTTTAAAGTGGTTCTTAGAATTTAAAGAAATAATACCGGTTGCAGTTAAATTTTCAGTATTTTTACATGCAGGAACGGCTTTTATTCTTTTTCTTTCCTATCGGTATGCAAAAAGTAAGAGTGAAAAAATAAAGAAATTCAGACAGGAGTGGGAATGAAGGTATTTATTTTGCTTACAATTGTTGGTTTTATGGTTATAGTAATTTATTTTTTAAGAGAAATTCTTTCATCTGGAAGAGAAAAGAATGATAATACAAAAACCTTATATGAAGTTAATTTAAAAGAATTTGCTCCTATATGGTTGAAATACAATAAAGAATTTGAAAAAGAATTACAGGGAGGAGATTTAACTTTAGAGGTTTTTATAAAATCGTCTAAATCTGAGGAAAATAAAAACCAGCATCAGATAAGTAAGCAACAGGAAGTGAATAATGATGTAAATAATGCTGATAGTGTAACCGAAATATCAGATAATAAATCTTTATCTGATATAGATACAATAACTGCTTTTTACAGTGAGGTAATCAGCCCTTATGAAAAGCAGTTTAAAGAGCAGAATGCTTATGAGATATTAATTGAAATTTTAAAAATGCTTGATAAACATGGTTCAGTTCCTTCTGTTGTAATAGATGTAAAAGATAATGAGTCAGTTGATTTAATTTCAGTAAGAGATAATCTTGCTCAAATATCTTTAAAGGAACATGTGTTTGCTGTAACAAGAGCGATGGTTGAACAGGTAAAGCAGAATTATTCCGAGCCTGAGAATTTTATACCTCAAGCGATAATAATAGCTCTTGCGCATGATATGGGTAAGATTCCAGAGTTAAGATTATCTGGAGCTTACAACTCTTATGACCATGCAATAGTAAGCAGTAACTGGCTTGCAGAGCAGTTTACAGGAAAAGATATATTCTGGGCAAAACAGGCAATAACTGCTGTAAGAGACCATCATTTAAAAAGTAAAGAACCTTTAACATTAATGCTAAGGGAAGCAGACAAGCAGGCAAGGCAGATGGAGCTTGTAAGATTCACGCAGAATTATAACATAGAAAGTTTTAACTCATGGTTTAATGTTGAAGAATTTTTAAAAGCATTTAAAGATAAGATTAATGTAACAGCAAAAGGAAAAGTTGATGTATTTCTTTTTAAAGGGATTGTATATGCAAAACCTGAAAGTCTTTATGATGCAGCTAAACAATCAATGTTTGATAAAAAAGTGCTTGATATGCTTTTTCTGTATGAAACTGAGAAAGAAAATGCAATAAGAAAAATAGTTGAAAAATTAAGAGAGAAAAATTTAATTTCTGACATAATATCTGAGCCATATATTTCAAGAAAGTTTGAAATAAAGATGAAAATGCAGATAAAGAAACAGCAACAGGTATTTGTAGCAATAAAAGCAGACCCGTATTTTGAAGAACTTGAAAGTATTGAAAAGCGTAAGTCAGGGTCTCAACTTGAACTGATTGAGGCAGTGATTCCTGTGTAAAAACATGAGTAAAACAAGAACTATAACAAAGAAATCAGTCGAGTTTAACACTTTGAAATTTAGCATTAAAAATGGTTTTTTACTTTATTTACCTTATGAAAAAAATTACATTGCAAAAAAGAACAGATTCAAGTTTTTAAAAGACAGGAAAGCATGGCAGAGTCAGGATTATAGAAGTGCATATAAAGTTATAAGTTCAAATCAGGATATCAAAATTTCAGTTCAGCTCAGGAAATTTTTTGATTTTTATGGAGAAGATATGTGGAAAAATATAAAAAAAATAAGGTATGCCCTGATAAAAATTAGAGAAAAATGTGATTATGCACAGCTTGAGGACAACAGAGGATTCAGTCAGGCAAACAAAAAAATAGGGCGAGAGCTGATACTAAAGCCAAAGTGGGATAATTTTGATATATTGAGAGCTGGCTGGATAGTTTATATGCACCGAAGACAGGTTAATGATATTTTAAGAAAATAAACAATTTGCGTTTTTCCACCACCCCCCGCCTTCACCTGCTTTTTCGGCTATGGCGGGAGTTTTCTGTGAATTTCAAGTAAAGAAAAAATTGAAAGAAACGAAAAACCAAAGTTGGTATGGTTGACTGCAAAGCAGTCATTGTTATCGGGTTTATAATTTTCAGCCATAGGCTGAACCATTGCGACTGAAGTTGTTGAAATTGTTTTAATTGTTGAGATTGTTCTCATTTTTTTCCTCCTGATGGGAGAATTTTTTCCTGCCTATGACAGGAATTGATTTCCCCGTCAAAGACGGTGGAAGTATGTAAGCAAAAAGGGAGCCAGCATGGTGCTGGCTCCTGATATATTCCACTAATGGTTGATAAGAATTTTTTGCATTAACATTATCCACATTTGCTATACCCGCAAAGCAGGCATTTTATACACCCCTCTTCATAAATTGCTCCCTTTTTACCACAAGCAGGGCATTTTCCGAGATTATTTTCATATTCGTCAATTGGAATTTCAGGGTCAAGTAGTCCAATTTCAATAAAAAAGTCCTTCATAACCTCTCCGAATTCTGCTTGTAAACTTGGGACATATTTTTTTCTCTTAGGACTGAAAAATCCAGAGGGGGAGTAGATTTGTTTAAATTCTTCAATTAGGAATGTAGGGTCATCTACTTGCCTGAACACTGCTGAGACCATTCGACCGATTAGTTTAGTCCACTCCTCCATGGATGTGTCTTTAGTGTTAATAAATAATTCGATTGGTTTATTTTTGCCTTCTTTAGTTTTTTCGTATGAAAAAGTAAGATAATATGCGTGTTGAGTCCCGGGGATTTTAACCTTATATGTTGTGGATCCTAATTTATATGGTCTTTCATATATTTTAATTTCCTTTTTATCTTTTTCTTCTTTTTTCTTTTCGGTTGATAAAATTTCTGTCTCAAGACTGCCAACTCTGTAAGTTGTACACCCTTTTAGACCTGATTCGTATGCCAACATATAAATATCCATCATTTGTTCTACAGTTATCTCTTTAGGAAGATTGATTGTTTTAGATATAGAAGCATCAACATACTTTTGAACTTGAGCCATCACTTTTATATGCCACTCTGGGGATGTTTCGTGAGCAGTTACAAAAAATTCGGGTTTATTTCCATTTGTGGCAACTTCAATATTTTTATACATTTCCCATGCATAGTCATTAACTTCAAATTCTTCGTTGTAGTTTCTTCTTATATATGAAAGTGAAAATACAGGTTCAACTCCGCTTGAGACATTATTTGCAAGCTGAGAGATAGAGCCTGTTGGAGCAACTGTAAGTAGACAACCATTACGAATTCCGTACTTTTTAATTTCCTTCTTTATTTCTTCAGGTAGATTGTATGCAAAGCTTTCTGGGTTACCGTATAGGTACTTTTCTTTGTCAAATAAAGGAAAGCTCCCTTTTTCTCTGGCAAGTTTTACTGATTTCATGTAAGCATTATCTCTGATTACAGTCATTATAACGTCTACAACTTTAAGTGCTTCTTCTGAGTTATACTTGACCCCCAGCATAGCAAGTGCAGAACCAAGTCCCATGATACCAAGTCCTATTCTTCTTTTGTTAGTAGCCTCTTGTTTTTGAGATTCAAGAGGATAATAGTTTTTATCAACCGTGTTGTCCAGAAATTCAACAGCAGTTGCAACGGTATCAGCAAGATCATCAATATAAATAGAGGCATCAGGGGTAAAAGGATGTGCTACGAATTGGGTTAAATTAACAGCACCGAGAGTGCAGGCACCATGTGGAGGAAGGGGTTGCTCTCCACAAGGATTTGTTGTTGTTATTCTTTCACAATACCAGAGATTATTTAATCTGTTAACTCTATCTATGAAAATTACCCCGGGCTCTGCCTTTGCCCAGTTGTTTTCAACTATCAAGTGCCATATGTCTCTTGCTTTGACTGTTTTATAAATTTTTCCATTAAACTTCAATTGCCATTCTTTATCTTCCTTAACTGCTTTCATAAAGTCATCGGTAATTGCCACAGAGATATTAAACATTTCAAGAACAGGGTTTTGAACTGAGTTTTCTCTTTTAGCTGAGATGAAATTTTCTATATCAGGGTGGTTTATATTCATTGAAGCTAACATTGCACCTTTTCTATGCCCGACTCCTGCAATAGTTCTACTCATGGCATTCCACATCTTCAAGAAAGATACAGGGCCTGAAGACTTAGAGTCTGTTCCCCTTACATAGTCTCCTGCAGGTCTCAGATTGGAAAAGTTTAATCCAATCCCACCGCCTGCTTTCATAGTAAGAGCACATTCATGGAGTGATTTCATAATTCCATCCATGCTGTCTTCAGGGTCAGACATGACATAACAATTAGAAAGAGTTGCCTTTTCGTTTCCTCTTCCTGCATAAGCAAGTATGCGACCACCAGGAATAAACTTAAGGGAACTCATTATATCAAAAAACTTTCTCTCCTGTTCTTTATTATCTGCTATGGCTTTTGCAACACGTGCAAAAGTTTCTTCAATGGAGGATTCTTTTTCTGTTTTATATTTTTTCTCCCAGATTAATTGAGAAATTTGAGATAGCATAATAAAACCTCCTTGTTAATTAAATTCCTGTTGAGCCAAATCCATTCTCTCCTCTTTCAGAGGAAGACAGTTCTTTCTTTTTCAGAAAAATTGCCCGATAAACTGGAGCAATAACCATCTGTGCTATTTTCATACCCCTTTCAACTACAAAATCCTCCTGCCCCAGATTAATAAGAATCACTTCCACCTCGCCACGGTAGTCAGCATCTATAGTCCCGGGAGTATTTAATACCGTAACTCCATATTTGAGTGCCAGTCCACTGCGCGGTCTTATCTGGGCTTCATATTCAGGAGGAAGTTGAATGTTTATTCCCGTTGGAATTAATACTCTCTGAAATGGTTTGAGCTTCACAGGTTCATTAACACATGCAAGAAGATCCATACCTGAGGCAAATCTTGTTGCATATTCAGGCAGTGGTAAATCCTCTGCGTGTGGTAATTTCTTAATCAGAACAGTTACAGTTTTCATCTAAAACCCTCCTTCTGATGTTTTTAAATTTTCTGCATTTTTCTTTACTTTCTTTTTTTCTTCTGTCTCCGACGACTCTATGAGCCTTGCGGAGAAATATGACTGTTTCAATGGGAATTCTTGGTTTAACCATAGCAGCCTCCTTTTATGGGAATAAAAAAAGGGAGAGTTAAAAACTCTCCCTGAAAATGTTCGGATTTCTACTATGAAATATATATCTCTTATTTAATATTACCTTTTATTTTGAATAGCAAGATAGCTGAATATCCCTTCATTGGATACTTTATAAGGTCCGCAACAATGTTTTTTTAGACTTAATTCTATTAGTTCACATGAACCGTTTTCCCTAATGAATTCACACATAAAAGGTTGTAAGCAATTTTCATTTATTTCTGAATTGAATTTAATAACTTTATTCTTATTTGCTAAAGTATCGACTATTATATCTGGCAAATCTAATACAGTTCCTGCTTTTATAAATTTTTCTTCTTTTTTAAATTTCAGCTTTACAGATTTAATAAATTTTACCAGCATATTGCCTCCATAATAAAAAGCCACCCCATAGAGGGGTGGCAGTTGTATTCTAGAGATTAAAATGGCTCCTGCGTGGTAACTTCTTCTGGTACTTCTATCTCTTCAGCACTTGTGATTTCTGCTATGAAATTTTCAAGCTCAGTATAATCGCCCTTTCCGAATGAAGTTATTATCTGGCTTGCCTTTAGAGAGCTTTCAATTGTTGAAATAAAAGTCTCTACTAAATCTAAGTTAAAACCCTTTCTTTTTGTCATATTTCTGATCGCATTCAGTTGAGCTTCCGTTGGTGGCTTAGAGCTTGCAACAGGTTTTTGCTGTTCTTTTGGTTTAGATTCATTTAAGGGCTTTCCATGCTGAACGTTCTTTTTGGACTCCTGCTGATTAACTGGTGCTTGCACAGATTGTGGAGCTGACTGTTGCTGGGAAACTGGTTGTTGAACTTCTGCATCACCGCCCCCATTTGTATCCTCTACAACTATAACAGCTTCTGGATCATGTTTTGGGTTTATATCCTCTGGTGCAGGAAGTGCTATAGATTCAGTTGCTATAATAATCCTTTTATTATCTTCTCTTAACTGATTGATAAGATTTACATCTCCTTCAAATACAATTTGAAGAGGATAATGCAGTCTCTTTTGCCCTTCGTATGGGATTTCTCTTGGAACTCTTCGTAACTTTAAGGGAACCATTGCGAATCTGCCAATAAGATACTCTATATATTCAAGTCCACTATTAATATCCACTACTGAGTTATAACTCCCTACATCAATTTGATACACTCCTCCCATATTAACTTTTGGGAGAATAACAAGGAGATGGCATCTTAAAGCACAACCATTTCCCAATAGCTTACAAGGGCATTCTCTTTCAATCATTTCGCCAGAATTTTCATCAAGCCTGTAAGCAATTTGTCCATTTCCTATGCATTTTAATCCCTTTTGATCTCCGTACCACTTAAAAGCTTGTGGAAAGACAATATCTAAGCTGTTAACAGGGAACATAACGTCAAGTTCTATTGGTTGAGAACCGTATACTTTTGCAACTTCTTCTGGAACAACAAAATATGAAGTCTCTTTTGGATATTCATTGCCTGTCTTTGGGTTGATTACCTTAACTCCTAATCTTATCTTACCCAAACGAGGTAGTCTTCTCTTTTCAGAAATTCCCTGTACTCTTGTTATTTTTGGTGTAATTATCATAGTTTTTCCTCCTTATTTTGATTTTTTGTTATTATTTTTATTATTTTTTTTGATACTTAAGACTTCTATCAATTTTTCTTCAAAAATTTCAGGTATAAGTTCTGGTGGAATTTTCTCTTTGTTGATTTGTTTTCTGAATTGAAGATTTCTGGAAACAGTGAAATCTCCTGCTTTGCCAATTTTAGCTTTAGAATTGATTAAGTAACTTTTTAACTCCGTTTTTATCTCTTCAAGACGAGATTCAGCTATCTTTTTTTGTTCATTAAAAATTTCGTATTCAACGAGTATTTCCTGAAATTCCTCTGGAAGTTCAACTATATCAAGAGAATTGAATTCCTCTTCGTAGTTTTCATAGCAGATTTCGTTATATCCACAATAACTGCATTGCCAGTCATCAAGAGTATATTGTCTTGGTGGCAAAGTATCAGTAATTTTATAGTGTTCAATCAGGTTTAGACGATCTATTGCACCTGTATATAGCCCTTCAAATTGAGTTCCTTCTCTTCTAAATCCATTTGAACCACATACTTCATTAACTATGAGCAGGTCTGATTTTGAATCGTAGGATAGATTGAATTCCAGGTACTGAGCAGTGTTTTTATTTTTTATTAACAATATTCCGTCTTTGATTTCAGGATTCAGTTTTTGAAGTCCTACTATGTAAAGACAGCACTGAACGAGATAATCCATAGGGTATTCCTTTTCAAGATATCTCAAAAAAGTGAAATGATTAATTGCTTTATGTTCTAATAGATAATCCTTCCCTGTCAGGTCAGTTACTATTCCATCGATATGCCCTTTCAACACGAAAGATTTTCCCTGCCATTGCACTACTCCGCATTCAATCGTTAATTGTTCAGAATGAACTTTAAATGCAGATTTTCTCAGCCAATCCAGAGTAAGTTCCTCATGCCAGCTTGAATCATCAAGCACAAGATGGAATCTGTCTTCCTTCTTTTTTGCGGGTATGCCCTTTGCCATGTAAACAAGCTGTCTCAGACATCTTTCAGGACCAGCAAGAGATGGACGTGGGTAGAAAGAGGACTCTCTTGCTTCAAATCCTGCTATTTTTTCAATTAACTCTGCAAGCATTGCTTAACCTCCTGCTGATTTTTAATTTTCAAAAGTTGATATAAATCTTTAACTCCTGCTTTGTGGCAGTCTTTTAAAATATGAACATCAATTTCGTGGGGTATAAGGTCTATTGCTTTTTTAGTAGTTATTTCTCCTGGCTCATCTGTATCAAGTGAAAGATAAACTTTTGAAATCTGATATTTATGCAGTAACTCAGGAAGATATTTAACGTTTCCTACTCCATTTAAAGCTATAAGTGTTAAGTGATTACCATAGATTATTTCCCCTGCAAGACAGTCAAAAATTGACTCAGTTACCAGAGCTTCGGTGGTTCTGTAAAAAATCAACGGGTATTTATTGCCTATTGTTCTTTTTATCTTTTTGCCGTACTCATCTTTTGCATGTTCTATGTTTCCATTTACAGTTAGGATTGCCCTGCATTCAAGACTAATAATTTCTTTAGAATTAGGACATGGAAAGACAATAAATTGCATATTATCCTTTGTAGACTTATATTCTGTAATTCCAATTTCTGAATAAAATGGCAGACCGAATGTCTTGAAATATCTTCTTATCAGAAGCTGATTTTCTGTTTTTCTGATGGAATTATAAAACTGCTGAGCAAACTGGGATTTATTGAGATTGTTTTTGTTCCAAATTTTTTCAATTTTCTTTTCTTTAACTTCTTCTATAATTCCTATAAAGTTTTTTAATCTCTTTACAGCATCACTAAAAGAACAGTTTTCAAGTATTTGAACAAGTTTGAATATATCTCCACCTTCTCCAATGCCAAAGTCATACCATACATTTTCTTCGGGTATTTTTACTGAAAATGAGGGATTGTTTTCTGCTCTTAGGGGAGACAAACAGAACCAGGAAGCGCCAACTCGCCGAAATTCACAGCCATAGACTGTTTCTAAGTAGTCTTTAATTGAGATATTTTTAATTTGACTTTTAATTTCCTCAAAAGTCATAAAACCTCCTTTCATAGATATTAGATTTTGTTATGAAAAGGTGTTCGGTGAAGCCTACTGAGGTAAGGTTATAGATATATTACTTCTGGACAATAAAAAAGCCCCTGTCAGAGACAGGGGCTAAGAGTTTACAAACGGATAGGCATTAGAATATATTTGAAGTTATTGTCTTCAAAATATATTGCCTTTGTAGATTCTTTTATATAGATTTCCACATCTTCTGATTCAACCCTTTCCAATCCTTCTATAAGATACTTGGCATTTATTCCAATAGTTATATCATCAGTGTAATTTTCTGATTCTATTTCTTCATAAGCACTGCCTAATTCCTGATTAATGCTCTTTACGCTTAGTGAGTTGTTATTATTCTGGTAATTTCATTTATAATAGAAGTTCTTTTAACTGCTTTTAAAAGAGCTTCTTTTTTTATTTTTATGTAAGAGTTATAATTGGGAATTACAGACTCATAATCTGGAAAATTTCCATTTGTTATTCCAACGAGCATATATCCATTTTCAGTTTCAAACATAATTTTTTTTATCTGAAAAATAAATCTGAATAGTCTCCATTTCAGAATCTGATATAAATTTCTTGATGTCTTTTAAATATTTGCTGAATATCAAAAACTTTTTCTCTGTCTCATAGATATATTTTTGCTTATTCAGAATTGCAAGTCTGTATCCATCAGTGCCAACAAATCTCATTCCCCCTATAGTTATATGAATCAACAAACATTCAATGTTATAACTAATACTCTGCTGTTCTGACTGAATTGTAAACGAAACTTTATTAATCCCATCAATAATGTCCTGTTTGTTAACAGAAAGTATAAATGAATAATCAGTGATTTTCAGAACATCAGGATATTCAGCATAATCAATGGTGTTCAGTTTGAATTTTGATTTTTCTGAGCTGATAAACAGATTACCATTGACAGAAATTTCTATTTCTTCACCAAGATTTTTAACAATTTCAAGGAATTTTTTTCCATGAACACATACTTTGAATTTATCAGAACCACTTGCAGGTATTTTAATTTTTACAGCTGATTCAAGATTGGTTCCTGAAATATATAAGCTATCTCCAGTGCATTCAAGTAGAATGCAACTTAAAACATCATTTGCTATATTTCCTGTCAAAGGAACAATTTTTGAAAGACATCCGATTAAGTCTTGTTTGTTGACTATCATAAAAAAACCTCCTTACTGAATTTTCTTAAAAGGGAGAGCAAGGCTCTCCCTTTGTTTAAATCAAGCAAAATTGTAAAGTGCCGTATTTTTTTCTTAATGAGTCTATATCTGATTGTTTAACAGTTAGTCTTGATACTGATTTTTTCTTACCTTGTTGAACACACACTGAAACTGTGAGATTTTCACTTGCTAATATCTTTTCTTTAATAATATTTTCCTTTTTACCTGAATTTGTCACAGAAAGTATACTTTCTTCAGAGTTCATTCCCAGATTAGCCTCTATTTCTCTTTTTCTCATTTGAGTCCATGCAGTTTCAGCTCCGGTGTAACTTCTTCCCTCCACAAGAGCCCTTGCAAGTTCTTCCACTATAGAGCCTGAGTCAGAAAGTTCAGCTGCAAGCCCTTCAGGAAGGTCACCCTCAAGAAGAAGTGCCTGCTCCACTTTCCTGGCAGTAAGATACAGGGCTACTTCCTGCATTGTTTCTTTGTAGCAGTAGTAAAAAACTCGCACGGGCTGGGTCTGTCCGATGCGCCAAGACCTTCTTGCAGCCTGTCTCAACGTGAAAATATTGTATCCAACCTCAAAAAATACAATAGTTGGATAATCATAGAGGTCTAATCCCAGCTTTACAAGTTCAGGATTGCTTATCAGGATATCAAAGTCTTTGTGTTTGTTTATCCATTCCTCTCTTTTTTTCGGTTCAACAGTCTCAGGAAGAATTCCCACTCTGAATCCCTGTTTTTCAAGAATGGATTTTATTCTCTGTCTTATATCTCTTGTGCCTGTATAGATTATGTAAACAAGCACTTTCCTTTTTTCTGTTTTTTCCTTTTTGCAGAGTTCAAATAATTCTCTTTCTTTTGGTAACAAGTTCACAGGAAGTTGAGGAGCGTTAATGATATCAACTATATGTTTATTACCATAACTGTCTTTTTCTTTAATTTTTACCTCCTCGGGAAAAACTACACAGCTGTCTGGATAGCAGAGCAGGGATTGTAACATGGGAGCAACAGCTTTCATTCTGTAACGGCTTACAGCCTCTCTTAACTGATCTTCAAGTTTCTTGTAGGCTGCTTTTTGCATGCCATCCATTTCAAGTGAGACCACATATTCATCATAAGGAGGAAGTCCGTCAATTACATCTGCAAGTCTTATGAAACAGGAACGATGTAGCAGATATTTGCCTACAACTTCAGGAGAAATACCGGGTCGCTTTTTGATGATTACACTTCTTTTATTTCCTCTACCATACTTATAGGATTCCTCATTATCAAGCTTTCTTATTTCTTCAATCACCCCGTATTGTTTCTGGAAAGTTTCTGCACCATTGTAGCCATAATTTTTAAGTTCATGGGGAGCAATTCTGTAAAGGAGATAGAAAATATCAGAGGCATAGCCTCCTGAGAAAGTCCCTGTTAGACCCAGAAAATATTTTGCACATCCTACCAGCATCCCCATTGCATTGCCCTGAAGCGTATCGCCTGCCTTGTAGTCGTGAATTTCATCAAGAATGAGGAAGTCAAACTTGTGCTTGAGATATTTTTTGATATATTCGGCAACTGAGTATCTTCTTGGCTTAGGCACAGCCTGCCAGAGGGATTCACCACAGTTGGGGCAGAGGCATTTTTTAGTGCTGAGCATATTTTCAATGTAAATTTTGCCTTTTTCCTTGTCTATGAGTTCTTCATGGCATCCTGGGCAACAAGGAAGATTTTTATTTTTCTTTGTGATAAAAACAGGTCTCCATGAAAAACTCAATTTGGCTCTCTCTTTGCTGATAACCCAGACTTCATGCTTTTCGGGTTTTTTTGCTTCTTTGAGATTTTGCAATATACTGATTGCCTCTTTAACTGCAAGATCCACAACAGTAACATCAGGAATTACAAGTTTTGCCTCTCTTATCCATTTTTCAACAAGATGTGCAGGACAGACCACAAGGGTTCTGAGAGGGGTTGGTGAGTAGGCAACAACTGAAAGTGAAATTGTAGTTTTCCCGGTACCCATTTCCCCACAAATGAAAAGTTTTTTTCGGTTTTCTTGATACATTGCTTTTGCAAGTCCTTTTATGAGTTCTTTCTGAACTGGAAATGGTTTTCTTAGTAGGTTGATAATTTCTTTTTCATATATTTTTTCTCCCTGTTTCCAAACAGGAGTGAGATATTTTTCTATAGTCTCCCCCAGTATTTTGCCGTTTTTTTCTATGAAATCTTTTAAAGAGACTATATTACTCATTTAATCCTCCAGATATTGAAATTTTTGAAGATTTAATTACTGATTGATTGCTTTTTGCAGACAGGAATTTTTGAGAGTTTTTATGTTCTTTACGATAAAGTCACAAATTGAGTCATCACTCACATAAATGTCGTAAGCCTGAATTCCAATACAGTTAAGAGGAGCCAACAGTTTTTCTGTTATTGCAAGCCTGTGGAATTCAGAAATCCATTTGTTGAGAATTGGAACCCTTCTTTTTTCAAAAAACCTGCTGTATGCTTCCTCTAATGTTTCCCCTGGAAATATAATCAGATATTCATTGATTTTCTGATTGTATATAACTCCGTGATACTTTCCATATCCAATTTTGATCAGTTTTAACCTGATTTGAGACCAGTATCTGCTTGCCTCTAATTTTTCTTTACTGGTTATGATTTCCACATCATAACCCTGACCAAGATTGGCAAAAATACCTTTGATGTGAGATTCACTGCCGTAACAGCTAAGCAGTATTAGCTTGCCATGTCTATCAGTAATCAGTATATCTCCTTTCAATTGAATTCCACCGTATCTGACAGTGAAAATTTCATTTGACATCATACCATGCCTCCTTTGTAAGATCTAAAACTCTCAAGACTGTCTGATATGTATCTTTTATAATTACTTCCTCTTCGGTTTCAAATTCAATTCTGTTTCTTATAGAGAAGGATTTGATAACCTTATCCCCAACCATAATTCCATTCAGGGCTCCACTTGTGATGTAAGCAAGCAGATGTCCCTTTCTAAGTGGGAAAATAGGGGAGAAGTGTTTTTTAATATCAGGCAGTTGCAGTTCAGTAGCTTTCTTGATATTTTCTAAAGCTGTCCGTTTGTAATTGATTATTTCCTCATCAGTTAATCCCTGTATTTCAAAAACGTGAATCTCATCTGACTCTGGAAGATTGTCATATTTGAAAGGGAATTCTTTTATTCTGTCAATATATTCAAAGGTTTCAGGGATTTCTGATGATTTCAACTCCTTATCATCTTTTTTGATTGCAAAAAGAGCAACTTGCTTGAATTGATTGAACAGTTCTCCTTCAGGAAACCTGTAACACTGGATATCCCTGTAGTGAAGAGACATCCATGTTCTCAGGTCTTTTCTTTGCATAATGTGTTCAGGAACAAGATAAATTAAAAGTCCATCAGTCTTAAGCCATTTGTGAGCATGTTTAAGAAATGTGATTTCCATTCTTTTGCCTTCTTTGTCATTATCGTATGGTGGATTAAGAAAAAGGATTGAAAAGGAATTAAGAGGCCTTATAATTGTATCAAAAATGCTTCCACAGAGAACCCTGCCATAAAATCTTGATTCATTAGCTCTTTCAGTATCAAGTTCGATACCGTAGCATTGAGTTGCAAAACCTTTAAGTTTGAAGTCTCTCAGGATTCTACCATCACCACAACATGGGTCTAATAGATAAATTTTCTTCTCTTTTCCTAACTCTCTGTTGAGAAGTTTTTCGAAATAACTAAGTATCTCAACAGGAGTTGGGTAAAATCCTGCTTTAGCTTGTGCTGCCAATCTCATGGATTCCCTCCAGAGAAATGATTTTCTCCTCTAATGAGGAGAATTAAAGAGAAATTTATTCGGTGGGTCTACTGAATTTTAGTTGATAGAATATTACTTCTTATTGACAAAAGTATATACAATGTATATATAATTAAACAAGATAACAATTGATCTTTGAAAACAAAAGTAAAATAAAAAAGGAGGATAAAATGGATACATACAACTTTTTAAATCAAGATACAAATTTAGAGGAATCCATAAAGTGTCAATCTGAAAAATTGCATAAAAGAATACAGACTGTATTGAATGGCAAAATGAAATTTATTAAAAAAGTTCCTCCGAAATGTAGCGAATGTTATTTTAAGGACGATCCTAAACGTTTTGTTCTGTATCTTAAGTCACAAATTCATCCTTCTTTGATTATAAAGCCTGAATTGATGTTAATAAAAGGATTGGATAAATATGATATTTATGATAAACCATATCTTCATGTAATAATAATCTGTCCCAGTAATAACTGCATTGTAGGGCATTCTCTGGAAGAGGTTAATTATAAATACAAATAAAAAAGAGAGGGGTAACTCCCTCTCTTAGTCAAAACTGAATTTTGATATTGAAATATTACCCTGGAGTAATATTTTCACAATGAAAACTATGGTTCTGCCTGGAAAATCTATCCGTGTTTTGAATAACTATGTTCTTTTTTACTCAGTCTATGATGAAAACTTAATTTCAGCTTTTAAAGGGTCAAGACTTAAATGGGACAAAAACCGAAAAGCGTGGTATGCAGATTTACATGATTTTGAAAACACAAAGGATTTCCTTGACAGACTTTCTACAGTTTTATCTTATTTCCCTCAAGAAGAAATTATTTATGCAGCCCATTTTGTCAATTCTTTTTATTCAAGACTTTCAAATATAATCGAACTAAGCAGAAAAGAAAGTAGTGATTTCCCTGTTCCCTTACCAGAAGGACTAAGCCTCTATCCTTATCAGAGAGCTGGAGTTGAATTTTTAGTAAATAAACAGAATGTTTTGCTTGCGGATGCCATGGGGTTGGGTAAAGAAGAATGGGTAAATAATAGAGTTTGGACACCAGAGGGCAGAAAAAGAATTGGTGATTTAAAAGTTGGTGATAAAATTTTTGGGATTTCAGGAAAACTTGTTAATGTAGTAGGAGTATACCCACAAGGGAAAAAGAAATTATACAGGGTTACTTTTAATGATGGATGTTCTGTTCTTGTAGGTTTAAATCATTTATGGAAAGTGATAAATAATAGTGGTGAAGAATTTGTCCTATCAACAAGACAATTGATTGATAAGAATGCAACTATTAATCATTTTGGTAAAGGTCGGAACAAAAACAAAAAATATACGATAAAAACATTTTATAGAGATAAGTATAATTCTAAATGGAAAATACCTATGACACAACCACTAATATATGGAAAAAAATATTTACCAATTGATCCTTATTTTTTAGGTGTATTAATTGGAAATGGAAAATTAAAGGACGGTTTAGTATTATCTATGAATGCAGCAGATGAGGATATTGTTAATTCTATTGCTTTATCATTAAAAGATGTTGAATTTAAAAGGATAAAAAGTCGTTCTGCAAATGTTTTTGAATTTAGAATAGTTTCAAAATTTGGTAATTATTTTAATCCATTAAAAAGAGAACTTAAAAAGTTTGGATTAAGATGCAATTCTACTGATAAATTTATACCTGATATATATAAATACTCTTCTATTGAAGATAGATTAGCAATTTTACAAGGATTGTTGGACACTGATGGGTATGTATCGAAAGATGGGATGGTGGTAGAATTTTATACTACTTCACAAAGATTAGCAGAAGATGTCCAAGAAATAGTTCATTCTCTTGGTGGCATATGTAGGCATTCTGTAAAAAAAGTTAAATACAAAGAACACATTAAAATTTGTCATATATTAAGAATTAAACTTCCGGCTGAATTTACTCCTTTTCGCTCCAGAAGAAAACTTCAGAGATACAGTCCTCCAGTAAAATATCCAGTATCAAGAAGAATAGAAAAAATAGAATTTGAAAGAGTGGATGAGGCAGTTTGTATTCAGGTTGATTCTCCTGACTGCCTTTATCTTACTGAATATGCAATTGTTACTCATAATACTGTTCAGGTAATAGGTTATCTTAATTATGAATCAAAACAAACAGGGAAAACTCCCCAATCCTTAATAATTTGTCCTTCTTCTGTAAAATACAATTGGCTAAAGGAATTAAATAAGTGGTCAATTAATCCTCTTAATATAGAAGTTCTTGAGGGTAGAAACGGTTTTGAACAGAATTTTGATGTTGATATTTATATTTGCAATTATGATATTCTTCAGGGTAAAGAATTTAAAAATCTTGACTGTATAGTACTTGATGAGGCTCATTATATAAAAAATCAATATGCAATAAGAACCAGGGAAGTTCAACGAATTTGTAAATCTAATCTTAAAGCAAAAATCATTGCACTTACTGGTACACCTATGCTTAACAGACCTGCGGAACTTTTTCCTGTTTTAAATTTATTGCTTCCTCAGAAGTTTGATAATTTTTTTAGATTTGCCCACAAATATTGTGCAGCTCATAAAAAGCAGATACAAACAAGAGATGGGATAAAAGAGTTCTGGGATTTTAATGGTGCATCCAACACAGAAGAACTTGGAAGATTATTAAGAGTTACTATTATGTTAAGGAGAGAAAAATCTCAAGTATTAAAAGAGCTTCCAGAAAAAATAAGAACAGTTATCCCTGTAAAGAAAAATGCTGGTAAGGTATTCTTAGACCTTGAAGAGAGAACCAGAGGGATGATGGATAAAATTAGGGAAATAAATAAAAAAATTAAAGAAGCAAAGAAAAATGGAGATAGAGATTTACTTAATAAGTTGAAGCTTGAAAAAACGCAGGTTCGTTCTGTTGCATTTACTCTCATGAACGAATATAGAAGATATGCATTTGAGGAAAAGAAAGAAATTATAGTTGATTTTCTCAGTGATACTTTAGAATCGGAACCGGTAATAGTATTTGTTCATCATAGAGACGTTGCAAAGTTTTTTAGAGATACTTTTAGGCAGTTTAATCCTCTGGTTATTACAGGAGAAACTCCTGCAGATGAAAGGGCAAAGCTGGTTGAGGCATTTCAAACCAAAGATGAGTATCTTTTATTTATTGCGACAACACTTGCAGCAGCAGAGGGGATAACTCTTACAAAAGCCTCAACAGTAGTTTTTGCTGAATATGAATGGACACCGGCTAAAATGCTTCAGGCAGAGGGAAGAGTTCACAGGATAGGACAGAAAAATACGGTTAATAGCTATTGGTTTGCTCTTGTGGGAAGCGTAGACGAGTATTTTATAAATAAAATTATCGAAAAACTTCAGGTAGAACATGAGATAATGCAGGATACCGAAGAGGAAGAGATTTTCATGGCAGTGGAGTGATTCTATGCGTGACATACTTTTTAAGTAATATTTTTTCATGGCATATCTCATTTATTCCCGGCATTCAAAATATATTAAAATCCTTAAGTCTATTCTTTCAAAAGCTCGTCTTACTGTTTTTGATACGGAGTTTCCTGAGTGTATCCTGGTTGTTCGTGACCCGGAACCTTATATACCCGAGGAACTGAAACCTCACATTCAGATAACTGAAACAAAACAGTATAAACAGCTTCTTAAGGGATTTGACAGTTTTACAGAGTTGATAAATCCTTCAAAGTCCTTCAAAGAAGGAGATGTGGTTCAAATTATAAAGGGAACCTATGAGGGGCTGAGTGGAATGATCAAGAAAGTCAACGAGAAAAATCTTGAAATAGAAATTTCAGTTTTTGGAAGAATTATTAAAGACATTTTTGAGTTTGATGAAGTTGAAAAAATTTCAAAAATTTTCTAATTTTTGAAAGAAACAGAGAGATACCAGAAAAAAACTAATATCACAAGTGTTACCTGTTTTACCACTATTTCTATAAGCGGTGGGAATTCAGTGGTTGAAGTAATATCTTTCTATGGAATTTTACTGGTTATGTTTACATGGCACATATATTATGAGAAAAAGGACTCTATCTTTTTTTGATGGAGAAATTGAACTTATTGGAGAACATGAAATAGATGGACGTCAAATCATTCCATCAGTTATAGAGGGTAGGGATTTATTTTCTGAAATTATTGATTTAGCCCTACAATATCACTCAGCAATTTTTATTGAGAGTTTTATTATAGATAATTTAAGTTTACAGATAATCAAAAATCTGGCTATAAAGGGAACTCCTTTTTTCTGGACTTTAGAAGATGTGGTTTATTATTTGAAATTTATAAAAAGAATTGAAGATAAAAAATATAGTTTTTCAGATGTGGTAGAGGAAATAGTTAAGCTTGAATCTTCTTATCATTCAGTTAATGTTTCTGAGTTAAGTTTCAGAATAGCCGAATGTTATTGTTCTTTGAATACAGCTTATATAATACGTTCTGCAGCGTTACTTCATGATGCAGGTAAATTACTGATGCCAAGAAGTTTTATAAACGCTCCAAGATGGTATACTTCAACAGAAAAGGAATATATAAAATTACACTCTTTTTATGGGCTGACGCTTTTAAAAAAGATATGTAAAGACAATACCGTATTTTATCAGACTGCAAAGGATATTATTTTGTATCATCACGAACGAGCAGATGGTTCGGGTTATCCATATGGCCGAAGAGGAGATGAAATTCCTCTTCCAGCTAAGATTGTATCTGCGGCTGATGTTTATGATGCACTGAGAACAAATAGACCATACAGGTCTGCATGTGATCATGACCTTGCAATAACTTACTTAAAAGGGAAAAACGGAATATTTGATGAAAAAATTATAAAGATTCTTGAGGAGGTAGCCCTTGAAAATTCAGATATCTGGAGTGACAACCATAGAAGAAACAATAACCGCTGCATACGAAGGGGCTGATGCTTTAGGTTTCTTTCTTGAAGAGACATTTTCTAAAAGTTCTAATGAAATTTCTATTAAAACATTTAAGAAGTTGGTTAAATACATTCCTGTATTTGTGACTCCAATTATAATTACCTCTTTTTCTTCGGTAGAGGCTATTCTTTCTTTAGTCGAAAAAACCAGGACAACAGTAATACAGATAAACCAAAATTTAAGTTTAAATGATTTGAAAAAACTAAAAAATAAAAAACCAGAATTAAAAATTATTAAGGAGATAAAACTTGCAGATAACAATTTTTCAGAAACTGATTTAAAATTTGCTTTTTATATAGATACTTTTATTTTTAATTTTAAAGGAATAAAAAACATTTTTATAGAACAAATAAAAGAAATTATAAATTCTGTAGATAAGCCTGTAATGTTATCTAATATAAACCTTGAGCTATTAAAAAAAATATATCCTTATGGAGTTGTGCTGAATGATGAAATAGTCAGGCATGATGGATATAAAGATTTTATGAAAATGAGACAATACATTACTGAATTGAAAGGATTGCAAACGAGAAATTATTTTTATTCAAATTGTAAAGATTTTTTTAAACGGTAATATTTTTAATAAAAAATAGTGATTTTTAAAGGAGAATGTATGTTTATAAATGAAGAACTTTTTACTCCCGATGAGGTAGCCAGAATTCTCAAAGTTGATAAACGTACAATTTATTACTGGATTGAAAAAGGAACTATTCCTTATGTTCGTATTAACAAAAAAGTGGTCCGCTTTAGACCTATTGATGTAGAGGAATTTATTCAGAAACACCTTGTCAAAACTTCTGATATTGACGAAGCTGTCAACGAAATTCTTTCAAAAATATCCTGAGTTGACCACAAAGCCTGCCATGCCTTACAATTTTTTATCTTTATCGCTCATTGACAAGTCAGGCATACAAGCCACAGGAAAGGAGGCTTCCTATGGCTTTGTATAAACGTGGTGGTGTTTGGTGGATTAGTCTCTATCATAATGGAAAGCGACACCGCATTTCAACTAAAACCTCAGATAGAAAAAAAGCAGAGGAGATTTATGCCAAAGTTATGCTCAAACTCAACAACTCAAAATCTGAGCCTGCACCAGACCTACTTAAACCAGCTGAATCAACTGAAAGTAGCATAAGCTATGCTGAATTCTATGAAAAGCACTACCTTCCATGGTGCTATAAAAGGCAGGCATATTATGAGAGCATGAAAAAATACTATCTAAATGTATTACCTGAATGGTTTAAAGAACTAAAACTCAAACAGATAGGACTCAAGGATGTGGAATATCTACAAAGTTACTTCATAGAAAAGAAATATTCAATCGCTACCTGTAATCGTTATATATCAATACTTAAAGCCTCATTCTCAAAAGCCTGTGACTGGAACATGATTACAGAACGAAGACTTAAAGAAATCAGAAAAGTTCAGTCTCTCAAGGGAGAAACTAAGCGTCTGAGATACCTGACTAAAGAGGAAATCAATAGACTTCTCTTTCACTGCGAACAACACCTCTACCCGATTATTTATACAGCAATTCACACTGGCATGAGAAAAGGAGAGATCCTTGCTCTCAAATGGAGTCAGATTGATTTAAAAAACGGAATTATATTACTTGACAGAACCAAAAACTACAACCGCCGAGAGGTAGCTATGACTGACAGCCTGAAAGCTCTGTTCAGACAACTCCACAGTCAGAGGAGACTTGACACCGACTATGTCTTTGTAAATCCAGATACAGGCAAACGATACACCGATTTAAAGAGGAGCTTTAACAGTGCATGCAGGAAAGCAGGCATTAGAGACTTCCACTTTCACGACCTGAGACACACCTTTGCAAGTCATCTTGTTATGTCTGGAGCTGATTTAAAGACAGTGCAGGAACTACTTGGTCACAAAAGTTTGACCATGACTCTCAGGTATTCTCACTTATCTCAGGCACATAAAAAAGAGGCTCTTAAAGCACTGGAAAATAACTTTGGACACAGTCCACTTCTGGATAGCTCTCTGTCAAATAAGAAAAAATAGACATTCTCCAGCAATTTAAGTCACAGTGGACAATTGATTTTCTGTTTACCCCCACACCCCATATGCCTTTCAAACCCTTGAAAATACTAATTTGGTCACAATTTAGTCACAATTTGGTCACAGTCACAGGAGAGAGAATTTGTAAACCCTTGAAAAATAAAGTGGAGGTGAAGGGATTCGAACCCACGACCTCCTGCGTGCAAAGCAGGCGCTCTCCCAACTGAGCTACACCCCCACATTTTCATGGGCCTAGTTGGAATCGAACCAACCACCTCACCCTTATCAGGGGTGCGCTCTAACCGAGCTGAGCTATAGGCCCATCAACATTTAAAATTACCTTAAAAATAAAACTTTTGTCAACTCCCCGAAAGATGAACTTCTGAAATTGCCGATAGAAATTTCAGAAATGCCTAAAATTGCCAATAGGCATATAAAAAAGTGAGCCTCCTTTTTGTGGATTTTAGTTTTAGGGGTGATATAAAATATCACCCAAATGGTGAAAAAACACACAAAAAAAGGAGGCTCATAAATATGATAAAACAAAAATATTTTCATTCAACATATCACGCCCAAAAGATTATATAACAGCAAGAGCAGTTTTAGCAGTCTATTCTGGAGTTCTCAAGGGGCAAAGCCCCTTTGTATCCACAAAAGATAAATTTTTTATTTTTATCTAAAAAGAGTTTGAGGGACAAGATCCCTCGAAGGTTATAAAAGAGCTTGTAGAAAAAAAATAATGCCTTACCCATCCATAGTTGGTGACTGACTAAGAAGACAAGGCAATTAAGACGGTCTTACGTATTATTTTGGTAAAAAAATGGAATTAAAAGATAAGTAAGCGGAAAATTTTAGATAAAACCGCCACTAAAAATGCTCTGAGAGTCAAAAAATTAGTCCCTGAATTTTCTATCGGCAATTTCAGGGAATTTCGGAGTATTGACAATAACACTCATAATATGTTGTAATTAAAAATAACGTTCTTTGAAAGTAATTACAGTTTTATGTTTTCTTGTAAAAAATTGAAAAAAAAGTATTGACAAAAATTATATAGTTTGATATTATTTAATTATAAAGTTTGTGCTTAATGTTTTAAAAACATTTAGTTCTTTGAAAAGTTCGGTAAGCCCCTATTAATAACAAAAGACTTTAGAGTTTCAAAAGTTAGCCAGTATCAAAGTTTTATATGAGAGTTTGATCCTGGCTCAGAGCGAACGCTGGCGGCGTGCCTAACACATGCAAGTCGAGCGGACTATAGGAAGGGGTAA
>NZ_JARZRZ010000003.1:35000-363046 GCF_029946585.1 Thermodesulfovibrio sp. 1176
CAGGGAGTGAGACTATGGGCGCTAAGGTCCATGGTCGAGAGGGCAAGAGCCCAGACCGTCAGCTAAGGTCCCTAAGCGGATGCTAAGTGGTAAAGGATGTGGCACCACGAAGACAGCCAGGATGTTGGCTTAGAAGCAGCCATCATTTAAAGAAAGCGTAATAGCTCACTGGTCGAGTGGCGCTGCGCCGAAAATTTAACGGGGCTTAAGCATCCCACCGAAGCTACGGACTGTCTGTAAAGACAGTGGTAGGGGAGCATTCTGCTAACCTGTGAAGGTGAGTCGCGAGGCTCACTGGAGGAGGCAGAAGAGACAATGCTGGCATAAGTAGCGAAAAGGCTGATGAGAAGTCAGCCCGCCGTAAGCCTAAGGTTTCCCGGGGAAGGTACATCCGCCCGGGGTTAGTCGGGACCTAAGGCGAGGCCGAAAGGCGTAGCTGATGGATAGCCGGTTAATATTCCGGCACCACCTGATTGACGTTATTACCGAAGGGGGGACGCAGGAGGATAGCCTGAGCCTGCTATGGTTTGCAGGTCCAAGCACCGAGGCTGAGGGAAGAGGCAAATCCCTTCCCTCATGAAGGCTAAGGTGTGACGGGGAAGACCGTAAAGGTCGAACTCAGGTGATTTCACACTGACGAGAAAAGCCTCGTAGGGAGTCATTCAGGTGCCCGTACCGCAAACCGACACAGGTAGGCGAGTAGAAGATACTAAGGCGTTCGGGAGAACCCTCCCCAAGGAACTCGGCAAACTCGCCCCGTAACTTCGGGAGAAGGGGTGCCTCGAGTAGGGTGAGGATGTAAATCCGAGCCCGAGGAGGCCGCAGTAAAGAGGGCCTGGCGACTGTTTACCAAAAACACAGGTGCCTGCTAACTCGTAAGAGGATGTATAGGCACTGACGCCTGCCCGGTGCCGGAAGGTTAAGGGGAGGAGTTAGGGGGTAACCTCGAAGCTCCAAACCGAAGCCCCGGTAAACGGCGGCCGTAACTATAACGGTCCTAAGGTAGCGAAATTCCTTGTCGGGTAAGTTCCGACCTGCATGAATGGCGTAACGACTGGGCCGCTGTCTCGGGGAGGGACCCGGCGAACTTAAGCAACCGGTGAAGACGCCGGTTACCCGCAGCTAGACGGAAAGACCCCGTGCACCTTTACTACAGCTTGGCAGTGAGTTCTGGCAATACATGTGTAGGATAGGTGGGAGGCTATGAAGCAGGGACGCCAGTTCCTGTGGAGCCGTCGGTGAAATACCACCCTTGTGTTGTTGGGACTCTAACCGTGAGCCGTTATCCGGCTCCGGGACACTGCCTGGCGGGTAGTTTGACTGGGGCGGTCGCCTCCTAAAGAGTAACGGAGGCGTCCAAAGGTCTCCTCAGGCTGGACGGAAACCAGCCGTTGAGTGCAAAGGCATAAGGAGGCTTGACTGTGAGGGAGACATCCCGAGCAGGGGGGAAACCCGGGCTTAGTGATCCGGTGGCTCTGTGTGGAAGGGCCATCGCTCAACGGATAAAAGGTACGCCGGGGATAACAGGCTGATCGGGCCCAAGAGTTCACATCGACGGCCCGGTTTGGCACCTCGATGTCGACTCATCGCATCCTGGGGCTGAAGTAGGTCCCAAGGGTTGGGCTGTTCGCCCATTAAAGCGGTACGTGAGTTGGGTTCAGAACGTCGTGAGACAGTTCGGTCCCTATCTGCTGTGGGCGTAGGAGACTTAAGGGAGGCTGCCCCTAGTACGAGAGGACCGGGGTGGGCGGACCTCTGGTGTTCCAGTTGTCGCACCAGCGGCAATGCTGGGTAGCTATGTCCGCAAGGGATAACCGCTGAAGGCATCTAAGCGGGAAGCCCGTCCCAAGATTAGGTCTCCCGTTCCTGGGGAAACCCAGGACCTAAAGGCCCCTGGTAGACTACCAGGTTGATAGGCTGGAGGTGTAAGCACCGTAAGGTGTTTAGCTTACCAGTACTAATAGGCCGTGAGTCTTGACTTACTCTTTTACTTCTTCTTGAATAAATTTTTCTTTTCATTAATTTCAATAGAAAAGAGAGGAAGGTTAATCCCTTTCTCTCTTTTTATTTATTTTTTATGACAATTTTAGGGATTGAAAATTTTTCAAAAATTGATATTATTGAAATATAAACTATTTTTTGAGAGGACAATGATATGAAGGAAAGGGATATATTTGAAGAAATAGTAAATTTAGGTAAGAAAAGAGGAAAATTAACATATGATGAAATAAATGAAGCTCTTCCTTCTGAATATTTTTCACCAGATGAATTAGAGGATTTAATTGATGTTTTAAGTGATATGGGAGTAAAGGTTGTAGATGAAGATGAAGAATTATTTTTAGAAGAAGAGGAGGAATTAGAAGAGGAGGAACATGTAGAAGATTTAGTTCAAGCATACTTTAATTCCATGGGTGATATCCCAATTTTAACAAAAGACGAAGAAGTTGAACTTGCAAAAAAATTGCAAGAAGGAAAGAGCATAATTAAAGATACAGTTGTTGGTTTATCCATATATAAAAAGATTTTAGATGAAGTTAATAAAGAGGAAGAATCAGAATCTCTTACAGAAGATGAAAAGGCTGAAGAGGCTTTAAGTCGCACGATAATTAAATTAGAAGATTTAATTAATCAATTAGATAAAGTAGAGCAAAAGATAAAGGAATATGGTACTTTAAAGGATTTAAGAAAGAAAATCAATGATTTAAAAAAGGCTGGTGAAAGTCCTAAAACTTTAGAAAATTTATATAAAGAGGTCTATGCTGACATAAAAAAGATAGAAAATGAATCAGGACTAAAAGTTGATGAATTAAAAAATGTCTGGAATAAGATATATAAGGCTAAATGTCTTGTTGAAGAAACAAAAAATGAATTAATAACCAGAAATTTAAGACTTGTTGTCAATATTGCAAAAAATTATGTTGGAAGAGGATTGCCTCTTCTTGATTTAATAGAAGAAGGTAATATTGGTTTAATGAAGGCTGTTGATAAATTTAAATATGAAAAGGGATTTAAATTTTCAACATATGCTACATGGTGGATAAGGCAAGCTATTACAAGAGCACTGATTGATCAAACTAAAACAATAAGGGTCCCGGTGCATATGATGGAATTTTATAATAGAGTAACAAAGGCATCCCGTGAATTAACCCAACAGCTTGGAAGAGAACCGAATAACGAAGAAATTGCAGAAAAGCTTGGCGTTCCTGTAAGAAAAGTTGAGGAAGTTTTTAGAGCTATTCAAGATCCTATTGGATTACAGACGCCTATCGGGGATGAAGACACAGAGCTTGAAGATTTCATCGGAGATAAAACTTCTCCTTCTCCTATTTCTGAAGCTGAAAGAACAGAACTTAGTGAGCATATTCAGAGAATTCTTAAGACCTTAACACCTAAGGAAGAAAAAGTAATAAAAATGAGATTTGGTATAGGAGAAGACAGAGATCATACACTTGAAGAAGTTGGAAGATATTTATCCATAACAAGAGAAAGAGTTCGACAAATAGAGACAAAAGCTCTAAGAAAATTAAAGCATCCAAGCAGATTAAAACTTCTTAAGATGCTTCTCAGTGACACTGTAGAACCAAAAAAGTGAAGTATTTAGAAGAAATAGCAAAACTTTTAAGATACTATATTCTTTCATCTACAACACAGGCAGGTTCTGGACATCCTACAACCTGTCTTTCAGCAGTAGAGTTAATGGCAAGCCTCCTTTTTGGAGGCTTTTTTCATTTTGATGCCGATGACCCTCAGAATCCAAACAATGACAGACTGATTTTTTCAAAGGGTCATGCAGCACCTCTTCTTTATTCTTTATGGACAGTGGCTGGAAAGTTAACAGAAGATGAGCTTTTAACTTTAAGAAAATTCGGCTCTCCCTTAGAAGGACATCCTGTAAGAACATTCCCATATTCTGAGGCAGCTACAGGTTCTCTTGGTCAAGGACTTTCAATTGGAGTTGGTATGGCTATTAACGGAAAATATATTGATAGACTTCCCTACCATGTTTTTGTATTACTTGGTGACAGTGAAATGACTGAAGGCTCAGTATGGGAGGCAATACAAATTGCAGACTATTATAAGCTTGATAATCTCATTGGAATAGTTGATGTTAATAGATTAGGTCAGAGAGGCGAAACAATGTACGGATGGAATTTATCTGCCTACGAAAAAAGAATTTCTTCTTTTGGATGGAAAACTATATGTATTGATGGACATAATTTTAATGAAATTTTTAAAGCCTATGAAGAAGCATTAAGTAGCAATGTCCCCTCAATGATTATTGCAAAAACAGTAAAAGGAAAAGGAATATCCTTCCTTGAGGATAAAGAAGGAAGACATGGTGTTGCACTAACTAAGGAAGAATTCAATCAAGCACTGAGAGAACTTGGAGAAATAAAAAAGTTTTCGGTTCCTTTAAAAAAACCTGAACCATTAACTCCTAATCCTGAACTTTTACAAACAAAAGAATTTATAAAAAATTATTCAATTGGTGATAAAGTTGCAACAAGAAGAGTCTATGGAGAAGCACTTGTTAAAATTTTCCCAGAGTTTTCTAATATTGTTGTCCTTGATGCAGAGGTCTCTAATTCAACATATGCAGAAATATTTAAAAATCATTATCCAGAAAGATTTTTTGAATGTTTTGTTGCAGAACAAAATATGGTTGGAATGGCAGTTGGACTTTCCCTTAGAGGCAAAATTCCCTTTGTATCTACTTTCGCAGCCTTTTTAACCCGTGCCTTTGATCAAATAAGAATGGCTCAATACAGTGATGTAAATATAAAATTTGTGGGCTCCCATGCTGGAGTCTCTATTGGACAAGATGGAGCAAGTCAGATGGGACTTGAAGATATTGCAATGATGCGCAGTATCTTAAATAGTGTTGTTCTGTATCCCTCTGATGCTGTTTCTACTGAAAAGCTTGTAAGAGAAGCAGCAAATTACAATGGAATTGTTTATATCAGAACGACCCGTGCAGCTACACCAGTTATATATAACGAAAATGAAGATTTTCCAATTGGTGGGGCAAAAGTTTTAAAAGCATCAGATAGAGACTTGTTCACAGTTGTTGGAGCAGGTATTACCTTGCATGAGGCATTGAAAGCTTATGAAGAACTTAAAAATAAAGGAATTTATATTAGGGTCATCGATCTTTACAGTGTGAAACCATTGAATACAGAGTTACTAAAACGAGCTTCTTCTGAAACAGATGCAATTATAACAGTTGAAGACCATTACCCTGCAGGAGGGATTGGTGAAGCTGTAAAAGGTGAAGTTGGTTCAGAAAAGATTTATAGTCTATCCTGTAAAAAAATACCAAAGAGTGGAAATCCTGAAGAACTTTTAGATTATGAAGAAATCTCTGCAAGAGCCATTGTAAATAAGGTTCTTGAGCTTAAGGACAAGATTTTTTATTCTTGGTAAATCAATATAACATTCTTCCAAATCCATTAGAAGTAGGGTTAATCCATAAGGAATAAATTTAAGAAAGCTTTTTTTCCCTTTTTTTGAAGCTAAAAATCCATAGGCACCAAGAGCTTGCATATGTCTTTGAATTCTACATAATGAAAGCTCCTTCAGAAAAGATATATATTGAAGATTACAGTGTTTGATATAAAAATTAACAAGTCTTTTTCTTAATTCATTATTAAGTTCTACATAAGGATCCCAAATTAGGGAGGCTATATCATATCCAGCTGGACCCATCCTTGCACTTTGATAATCAATAAAATAAACTTTCCCATTTTTTAACATTATATTTTGGCTTTGTAAGTCTCTGTGCACTATTACTTTTTGAGTTTTTGAAAGAGTATCAGCAATCCAATGGAGTTCATCCTCTAATCCTTGATATTTAATTTTGAAAACCTCTTCAACGCATTCCTTTAAAAAATAATCACTTTCCCATCGAAAATAGGAGTAATCAAACTCTGGAAGATTTAAATTTGTTGATTCCTTGGAAATTTCCCAGTGAAGTTTCCCAATTTTTTCAAGTATTTTTTTATAAATTTTTTCAATATCTTTATCATTTCTTTTGCACTGTAGCCAACTATAAAGTGTTAAATCTCCAAGGTCTTCAAAAATAATTATTTTATTATTCTTGTCGAATTTAATAATTTCCGGAACAGGGAAATTATTTTCTTTTAAAAAATTACCTAAAGATATATTCTTTTCAAAATCTTCTAATAATTTTTTCCATTTACAAAAAATTCTGCCATTTTTCCTGAAATATTCTCTATCAGAACCGCTTAAGGTTAAGGATTCTTTTACAGGAATTTTAATTGGAATTCTATAATCTTTCCCAAAAATTGAATTGGAAATATTTTCGCTTTCGGGATTAAATTCAGTTTCTGGAAGAATTATAATATTTTTAGCCTTAAAGGGTTTTTTTATTTTTACATTTTTTTCGATAACCACATTTCCATTAAATTCTATTAATTCACATCCTGAAACAGTTGAATGCACAAATAGGGAAGTAAAATTTCTCTTTAATTTATGAAAAACTGCTCGTGCATATTCATTTGGAGTTCCTATATCAAACCAAAAATTGTAATTTGCTTTAAATGTTTTTACTTTTAATCCTTTTTTTATAGCTTTAATCCAGACATCAATTATTGATGAAGGACCCTCAGGTAAAAGTTCAAGAATTTGAGGGCTATAAATTGCAACTCCACAAAAGGCAACACTTTTTTCTGTTGGACTTAGATTATTTGAGCTATCAATTCTAAGTAAATTACCTTCTTTATCGATAATTAACTTGTTTTGAGGTTTGTGTTCATGAGTAATAAGAGTTATTGAATTTTTAGATTCAATATGCCACTCAACTGCTTCTTTAATATTTCCATCCCAGTAAATATCTCCGTTATGTACTATGAAGTGAGAATTCTTAAGAAATTGTTTTGCATTCCAAAGGGCTCCTCCAGTTAAAAGAATTTTTTTTTCATAGAATGTGTGAAGTGGTAGATTATAATTTTTTATATAATCTTCAATTTCTTTTGCTTTGTAATGTAAATTTATACCAATATGTTGGGTTATAGGTCTTAAATTTTTAAAAATATGTTCAAGTAAAATCTCTCCTGCAATTGGCATTAAGGGTTTTGGTATGTGTTCTGAAATTGGTCTTAATCTTGTTGAGTATCCTGCAGCAAGTATAAATCCTTTAATCATAAATTAAATATTTTTCTCTTATTTTTCTGAAGCTTTCAAGTTCATCATTCCACCAATATTCCATATTCTTAAGAGATTTGCCTTCCTCAATATCCTTTCTTAATCGGTCGGAACCTGAAAGAATATCAAAGGGAAGTTTTTCAAATTCATATTCATAGGGAGGCTCACGCCAGATATTAATTTGAGGATAAATCTCTTTTATTGTAAGCAAAATTGCAACTGCTGTTTTAAAGGGTTTAAATTTTTTTCTGTCAATAACATGAATCTGAACACCGCCACATAACTGTCCTGAAAACTTATTAAATGTTGGAGTAAAATAAAGGGGTCTAAAAAAAACTCCTTTTAACTTAAATTCATTTAATCTTTTTACAAGTTTTTCAGGCTCAATAAAGGGAGCTCCAAATATTTCAAAGGGTCTTGTTGTTCCTCTTCCTTCACTTAGAATTGTGCCTTCAAGTAAACACATTCCAGGATAAACAGTGGCTGTATCAAGGGTTGGCATATTTGGAGAAGGCATTACCCAGTGAAGTCCAGTTTCATTAAACCATGATTTTCTTTTCCAATTTTTTAAAGAAATCACTGTAAGGTCAACTTTTGGATAAAAATTGTCTTTAAAGTATAAAGCAATTTCTCCTATTGTCATTCCATGTCTTACAGGCAAAGGATGAAGACCTACAAAAGATGTAAAATTTTTTTTAAGTAAAGGTCCTTCGGTAATAATTCCTCCAATTGGATTTACTCTATCAAGAACTATCAGAGGAATTTTTCCTTCACAGCTTTCCATGCACAAAGCCATAGTCCAGATAAAGGTGTAATATCTTGCTCCAACATCCTGTAAATCAATAATCAAAATATCAATATCTTTAAGCATTTCAGAAGTTGGTTTTCGTGTTTTTCCATATAAACTATAAACTGGTAATCCAGTTGATTTATCAATAAATCCTTCCCATTCAATCATGTTATCCTGAGTATTTCCAAATATTCCATGTTGGGGACCGAAAAAAGCAGAAACTTTAATTTTTTTAGTATTAAGAAGTACTTCTTTTGTATAGATTAGTTTCCTATTTACTGATGCAGGATGAATAAGTAATCCTGCTTTTAAACCATGAAATTTTTTGTCAAGAGCTTTTTCAAATAGATCTATACCTGATTTAACCATTTATCTACTACAATGGGGAAGATATCCATGAGTTAATGATTTTTGCACTGCTCCATCGGAGCTTATGAGAAAAATCTCTTTTTTGTCAAATCTATCAGACATAATCGTTAAAAAATGTCCATCAGGACAAAAAGAAGGTTGCTCATTATTACCATCTTTTGTTATTTGAGTTTGCATATTGGAGTTTAAATCTAATACATTTATTTGAAATCCTGCTGACAATGAAGAAAACGCAATTTTATTCCCATCAGGACTTATGGTAGGCTCTGTATTATATCTACCCTGATAGGTAAATCTTCTTATAGATAAACCATCATAACTCATCTGATAAATCTGAGGGGAGCCAACTCTGTTTGATACGAGAAAAATATGAGATGGAGCAAACCTCGGAGATGCATCAATCCACCTTGAAGATGATACAGTTTTATTTTTTCCAGACAGATCCGATATTTTAATTTGAGATAATTCTCCGTCACTTTCTAAATAAATAATTTCATATTTATTTGAAACATCACCAAGTTTAAGTAAATTTCTGCTTTTTATTATTTCTCTATTAGATTTATTGGAAATATCAAAAACTTCAATATGCCAGAATTTATTTTGAAGAGATGAATAAAAAATTTTGTTATCCTTGAGAACAACTCTTGAAATAATTTCTCTTCTAATGCCTGTATCTTGAATCTGTTTTCCATTCCAGTTGCTTATAAAAATTCCCATTGAATTTTTAAATTTTCTTACAAAAGTAAATTGATTAAAAAATGGAGAGTTTTTTCCTGTAAGAAGTCTATAAATATCAGAAGCGATAATTTTACCTGTGTATTCATTATCTTGTAAAGAGTAATCTTTTGTAAATATCGGAGCATCTGTTGTTACAGTGTAAACTTTAACATCTATCTTGCCAAAACTTACAGCTCTTATAACTATTTCCACATCAGCTGATTTCCATAACAGAGGGTCAAATTTTTCACCCCTATAAGGAAAAGGTCCATAAATCTTAAAATACTCTGTAAATTCAAGTTCTTCTTTTATGGTGTTACTAACCTTTGAAATTCCTTCAAAACCTTCTAATGCGATGCTGAGTTTTTTGATTCCAGGTTGTGTTATATCAATATAAATTTTTTCAGCAAATGTTGAGTTAGATATAAGATTAAAAAAAAGAATAATTATTATAATTTTGATTGTCTTAAAGATACCTTTCATGGCTTAAACCTCATTCCCACAATTACTTCAGATTTTGGAGGAGGAAGGGGGGAGGATTTTTTAATAGCCCTTATCACAGAAGAATCAAATATTGTATTTCCAGAACTCTTTTCAAAACCTTCAATAATTACTTGTCCGTTTGAAAGTATTCTTACTGCTACAACCGCTTCAAGATTTTTAGGAACAGTATCAGGTATGTTCCAGTTCTGTCTTATAAGTCCAGAAATAATGGCAAGATAACTTGACAACAACTCATTAGAATCAGGTTTATTTGTAGATGAAGCTGTATTAGATTTCAAAGAATTAGAAATAGCAATTTCTTGAATTCTTTTTTTTGCTCTTATTGCAGAAAGTCTTTCCTCAAGAAGCTCTTCGTCTGATTTAATTTTTTTTTCATTAATTTTTTCTTTTTGTTTCACAATGGGATTTAATTTGGCAATTTCATTTTTTTCTGTATTTTGTAAATTTGAATTAGTGATACTTTTATTAATAGATTCTTGAATCAAGGTTATATAGGTAATGTTTTTCAAGTCATGGGTAGAATTTCTTATTCCAAATATTAGAAGGAGGATAAATAAACTATGAAAAATGATTGATAGAAAAAGAGAAGAGTAAATCTTTGTTGTCATTGATTTTCTTTTGGTTCTGTTATCATTCCAATTCTTTCTATTCCAGAAGCCTTAATCTCTCCCATGACTTCTGCTACAAGTCCATAGGGAACATCTTTATCTGCTTTTAGTAAAACAGCTATATTAGAATCTTTAAAGGCTGAAAGAATAGATTGCAATTCCTGCATCTTTGATAATTTTTCATTAACATAAATTTTTCCTTCTTTTGTAACAACAATATTAATTTTTTCTGCCTCTTCAATACTTTTTCCCTTTGCTTTTGGTAAATTAACATCAATTCCCTGTTGCATAAGTGGAGCAGTAATCATGAAGATAATAAGCAACACAAGCATTATATCAACTAATGGAACAACATTAATTTCAGCGAGCGCTGATTTTCTACGAGGTATTAATCCTGCCATGGATATTTCAAAATTGTTTCAGAAAAGTCATTTAATTCATGAATCAGTTTATTTGCTTGATTAGTAAAATAATTATAGGCAATTACTGCAGGGATTGCTGCAAATAAACCAGCTGCCGTTGCTATCAATGCTTCCGCAATACCTGGTGCAACTGTAGCCAGTGAGGCAGAACCTTTTATTCCTATATTGCGGAAGGCATCCATTATACCCCAGACAGTTCCAAAAAGTCCTATAAAAGGTGTAGTAGATGCTGTAGTTGCAAGAAAACCTAAGTAACTTTGAATTTTATTAATTTCTTCAGAGGAATATTTTTTTACAATAAATTCAAGATTAAAGTTATTTGGGTTATTAGAAGGATTTTTTCTTGAAATTTCTGAAAATATCCCTCTGTAAAGGGAAGCAAGTGGACTTAATTCAAATCTTTTCGCCGATGAAAAGAGATCTTTATGGTTGTTTGTATTGATAAATAAATCAAAAAAACGTTCATTTTCGTGCTTCATACCCTTGTAAACTTTAATTTTATAAAAAATAATTGCCCATGAAAAAATTGAAAAGAAAAGTAGAATAATTAGAACAACCTTTGCAACAATTCCTGTTTGTTTAATAAGATCAATAACTGTAAGTTCCATAAATAGAATAATAAAACAGGATAGTTTTAAATGTCAAACTATTTTGTTTATTGGGGTTTTATATATTTAAAATTTTATTTGCAAACGTTTTAAAGGATTTGGTAAAATTATCATAACAATTTAAAATTTTTATTGCAGGAATAAAACCTGCATTGAAAATACAGACTATGGAAAATGAGTCGTTAAAAAAGGTTTTTTTTCACAGTCCCACATACGGAAGTCTTTCCTTTCAACAGGTTTTTGAAAAAATTATAGAATTTGTGAAGGAAGCCCCAGAGAGGAAATATAGCTTAATTGTTGGTAGTGACTCTTTCCCCGGAGAAGAGACAGTTTTTGTGACAGCTATAATTATTCACCGTAGAGGTTCAGGTGGTCGATATTTTTATAGAAAACTTAAGTATGAGAAGATGGATAATTTAAAATTACGAATATTTACAGAAGCATCTTTGAGTCTGGAAATCGCAGAAGCCTTAAAAAAGAAGCTTTCTGAAAATGGAGTATCTAAACTTCCAGTTGAGATACATCTTGATGTAGGAAAGAATGGAGCAACAAGGAATATCGTAAAAGAAGTGATAAAAATGATTGTAGGTTCAGGTTATGTGGCTGTGACTAAGCCAGATTCTTTTGGTGCTTCTAAAGTAGCTGATAGACATACAAATTAAACCGTAACACTGCAAATTTTAAGTAATATGTAAATTGGAATTTAGTTTTTCAAGAATTTTTCTGGATGTCTTAGGAATTTCTGATATAACCCATTTATCATTTATTTTGAGTTTGTATATTCTCCTTAGATGAATTATTAAATCCTTTACTGAATATTTCTTTAAAAGCTCTGCCTCCCTTAATTTCATATATACTCTGTAATAATAAAGCAGACTAAGAAAATTAACAAACATCTATCCCTGTAACATTAAATCATCCCTCTACTCCCTAAACGATACTGTATTTCATAAAATCTTTCAATGGAAAAACTACCCCCTTTTTTAGAAAATCAACTACTGTTTTTCTCTTCATCCCTATATCTTTTAGTATTCCTGATATGCTTTTTGGTGAAAGCTTGCAATCTCTTATTCTGTCACTTAAATCTGATGTTATGTAATAATGTCCAACATTTTTTATTGCTGTACAGTGAAAAAATCTTAAAATGGAAAATACATATAATTCCTTATAATAAACAGGAAAATACTTCTTAAGTAATTCATAAATATCAGAGGTGATGGAAAAACAAAAATCTGTTGCACCAAACTCCTTTACTGTTATGTTTGTTAATCCTTCTTTTAGTCTTTCATGTTTTGGCTTTATAAGACCCTGCGGAGTTATCTTGCCAAGATATTTCTCTGTTACTTTTCTTGCCCTTCCTTTCTTTCTATCCCATATGGACTTTATTTTGTATAAATAATAATTGCTCCCAATCTGGATAATCTGTGTGCCAGATGTTTTATGCTTTTTTACCCATTCTGGTAATTCTTTTTTGTCAATATAGTAGGAAAATATACAATTTATCAATTTGATAATAAATTTTACTTGTGTCTATTACTTAATTTAGGCGGTGTTAAGGGTTAATATTTTCTCTAATTATTACCTAAACTGAATCTATTTGAATTCTTTTTTCCTTCCTTAAACCCCTCATGTCTGCTTTCATATTAACTGATCCTTTTTTCATAAAACTTTTGACATTATCTATTATTTTATAATTTGAATTATACAGAGTGAAAAATTTATTTATCAAGGACTTCTCTTATTTTCTTTGATAAAAGTTCAATGCTAAAAGGTTTTTGAATGAAATTATCGGAATTTTCATCAACTCCATATTTTTTAAGAGTATTTACTGGTAAGGCAGACATGTATAGAACCTTAATATTTGGTCTATATTTTTTTATTCTTCTTATCAACACAGAGACTCCTATACCCGGCAGAACTACATCTGATATAACAATGTGAATAGTTTTATTGTAAAATTGAGCCATTAATAAAGCCATATCTATTGTAACTGCCTCAAGTGGTTTATATCCTAGTTTTTTTAAGATTTCAATTACCAATTTTCTTACATTTTCGTCATCATCTATAACAAGAACTGTTTCATTACCTGTATAGATTTTATCTTCTTTTTCAATGAATACTTTTTCTATCTTTTTATCAACTCTTGGAAGATAAACTTTAAAAGTTGTTCCCCTGTCTTTTTCAGTATGCACTGTAATACTTCCTTTATGTTTTTTAACTATACTGTATACGGTTGACAATCCTAATCCTGTTGAGTATTCTTTAGTAGTAAAGAACGGTTCAAATATTTTATCTATAAAATTTGAAGGTATTCCAACTCCCGTATCAGTAAAAGAAATTGTGACATAATGTCCTTTTTTCAAACCGTGATATTTATTCAGATGTTCATCATTAATTTCCACATTAGAAGTTTCGATAATGAATTGACCTCCAAGAGGCATAGCATCTTTGGCATTTGCGGCGATATTCAAAATAACTTGAATGATTTGTGAAGAATCAGCCTCTATAGCTCCAAGGTCAGGTGATAGTTTTTTTACAAGCAGAATGTCTTCACCAAGTAGTCTTTTAAGAATATCCTCAATATGTTCAATTAATTCATTAACATTTAATACTTCCAGCCTGGATGGTTGTTTTTTACAAAATGTAAGTAGCTGTTTTACAAATTCTTCAGCTTTTTCAACTGACGAAAATATGATTTTAAGATATTCATTGACAGGATCATGTTCACCTGTTTTTGCAATTGAAAGCTGGGTAAATCCTTTAATTGGTGTAAGTATATTATTTAAATCATGTATAATACCTGCTATAAATCTGCCAATTGATTCCATTTTATGAGACTGAATTAGCTGTTCCTGAAGTTTTTGATTTTCCTCTTCAGCTTTTTTAATTTCTGTAATGTCCCGTATAAAATTCAGCGTGGCTGTTCTTCCATGCCAATTTATTGGAACCGTTGTAGTTTCAATCCATACAGGATATCCCTCTTTATGAATAATTCTTAATTGATGTTTTTCAGGTAAGTCTTTTTCTCCTTTAATCATTCTTGTATATAAATCCATTGTTTCAGGAATGTCATCAGGATACAGAAATTCTAAAAAAGGTTTTGACAGTGCTTCTTCGAGTGTATATCCAGATATTTCAAGCATTTTAGGATTTACAAAAAGAATTTTGTCATCCTGGGCAATTACAATACCTTCTCCAGCATTTTCAACAATAATTCTGTATATTTCTATCGATTTATTTAAAATGTCTAACATATTTTTACCTTATTTTGGTTAATTTTAAATAATTTTTTTGTTATAAGATATTGATCTATAAGATTTTTTCGGGGGGGGGGGGGGGTAGAATATAATAAATTATCTCCTACGGAGAAGAAAATTTCTGTAGAAAGAATGCTAATATAAAAGAACATAAAATAAAATATCATAAGTAAAGTAAAATTTCAATGCTTTTTTGCATACGGTGGTTACAATATAAAAATGTCACATATATGTTAGCCTTTATTTTATAGAGACTAAAAATATAAGAGGGAGGCTTAATGGAAAAGTACATAATCTCCCCAAGCAGAATTTGTTCTTATGAATTCAGTATTTTCAATAAAAAATTTCAATTAAAATTCTAATTGTAATATAATATTATGATTATGAAACGAATTTTAGATCCTTTCGTAATTTTTGGTTTAATTGTTGGAATTAGCTCGATAATTGTAGGGAATATAGTAGAAGGGGGCACAACTGCTCATATCCTACAATTGGCAGCTGCACTTATTGTTTTTGGAGGTACCTTTGGAGCAACTGTTGTAAGTTTTCCTATGAAGGATTTGGTGAATGCTTTTAAAGTATTAAAAATTGCCTTTTTTAAATCTGTTAAATCAGATCGTCTCCTAATTGAAGAAATCATAAGTTTACTTGTAATAGCAAGAAAAAGAGGGATAATGGCTTTAGAAAATGAAATTCCCTCTATTTCTGACCCTTTGTTAGCAAAAGGGATTCAGTTAATCGTAGATGGATATGAAATCAATGTAATAAAAGAGGCTATTTATCGGGAAATAAAAAATTATGAAGACTCAATAAAAAATGCAGCAAAAGTTTTTGATGCAGCGGGTGGATTTGCTCCAACAATTGGGATAATAGGTGCTGTTTTGGGATTAATTCATGTACTACAAAATGTTACAGATCCATCAAAGGTTGGTCAAGGTATAGCAGTTGCTTTTGTAGCAACCATTTATGGCGTAGGCTCTGCAAATTTAGTTTTTATCCCCATTGGAAAAAGAATTCTTCAGAGGGCAAAAGATGAGATAAAAAGAAAACTTATAATTATGGAAGGGATTACAGGAATAGAAAAAGGAATAAATCCTCATTATTTAAGAGTAATTCTTGAAAGTTTTAAAGATGGAGGTAAAATTTGAAATTGGAAGTTGATGAAAAAGAATCTGAAGAAAAAGAAAATCATGACAGATGGTTAATTTCATGGGCTGACTTTTTAACACTACTATTTACTTTTTTTGTTGCTCTCTATGCTTTATCTACAGTTGATAAACAGAAAGCAGAGGATTTATCAGTATCCCTTAAAACAGTGTTCAAAATAATAGACCCACCGATTAAAAAAGATATTGAAAAGCCCGATGTCATAAAAGAACTTGAAAAAGCACTGAGTCAATATCCAGAAATTACAATAAGAGAAAATCATCGGGGTTATGTTATAACAGTTCAGGATACTGTACTTTTTAAATCAGGCGAATATGAACTTAATGAAAGTTCAAAGGAAGTTCTTAATAAAATTGTGGTAGCTTTGAAAATGTTACCAAACAAGATTTCAATAGAAGGACACACAGATAACATTCCAGTAAAGGGTATGACATTAAGGTCTAATTGGGATTTATCAGCATTAAGAGCACTTTCTGTTCTTTATTATTTTAAAGATTCAGGTATCTCACCTGACAGGCTATCTGCTACTGGCTATGGAGAATATCGTCCTATTTCAGACAATGAAACAGAAGAAGGAAGAGCCAAAAACAGAAGAGTAGAAATAGTATTACTGAGGTAAGAAATGGAAAAGAAAGAAATATATGAAAAACTTAGAGAACATGTTAGGCAGGATGTAAAAATTCCATTTTCTGTAAAATTAATTTCTTCACAGGAATTAGAGATGCTTTCAACAAAGATTTTTGGTTATATAAATCTTTACGAGGCAAAAACAGTAGAAGATACAAATTATAATATATCTGAAAGACTAAATCGTATTGAAGAAAAAATTGATGCTATATTAGATATGTTTTTATTGCAACAGCATGGGTTTTTCAATTTACCTGAATCAATTATTAATTTGAGTGGAGGAGGATTAAGTTTTATATCAGATAAACACTACAATAAAGGAGATTTTCTTGAGATAAAAATGCTTTTGCCTGAGCCAACACCTGTTGGAGTCATTACTTATGGAGAAGTTGTAAGAGCAGAAAAAAAAGAAGGAAAAACTGAAATTGGAGTTAAGTTTATTAAACTTAATGAAAAAGAAAGGGACTTCATTATAAGGTTTGTTATCTATAAGGAAAGACAAAAACTAAGGGGAAAAAATTTACAATAGAAAAATGTATCAAATCCATTTTGAAAAGGGAAGTTTAATTTCTTAAAAGTCTATCGGTGATTATGGGGCAATATCTTATTTAACCCGCTTATTATAATCTTCAATTAATTTCTGAGACTCTTTTTTAAGCTTCTCAACCAGTTCTAAGTACTTAGAAGTTTGTCCTTTCTTTGTAGCCTCCTCAATTTCTTTACAAATAAATGAGATGCTTTCAATTCCTAACAATGCTGAACTTCCCTTTAGAGAATGAGAAAGTATTAAAAGCAATTCCCTATCATTTTTAATAGCTGATTGAGAGATTTCCTCAATTTTTTTACCTAAGGTTTCAAAAAATTTCTTATAAAGATTAAAAAGAGTTTCATCAGGAAGCCTGATTTTTTCTTTAGCCCGTTCAATAAATGAATCAAGCTCAGTTTTTTCAACCTTAGAGGTTTTTTCAGCATAGATTATCTTTGCATATTTTTTTATAATTCTTTCAAATTCTTTAATTGGAACAGGTTTTGGAAGATAATCATCAAATCCTGATGATATTAGATTTTCCATCTCTCCCTTTAAAACATGATCTGTAAGAGCCACAACAGGCAATTCTGGATAATCTTTTTTGATAAGCTTTGCTGCCTCAACTCCATCCATAACAGGCATGCTTATATCCATAAAAACAACATCATATTTTTTCTCTCCTACTTTTTCCACTGCTTCTGCACCATTTAATGCAAAATCAACTTCAATACCGTATTTTTTAAGTAATTCTTCAAAAAACATTCTGTTAACCTCATTGTCCTCTGCAACAAGAACTTTAAGTGGAATTTTTATCTCCAAAGTGTCCTCTTTCTTTGGTGAAAGAAATGAAATTGTCTGCATAATTGCAATATAAAGCTGGGACGGAGTTCCTTTTATTGTGATAACTTTTTCATGTTCAATATAGTCTTCTTCAGAAACCAAAACAAGATGCTTACATTTTTCAAGACATCTTTCAAGGTCCTCTTTATCAAAAAATATTCCAATGTCAAAACTTTTCTCAGCCTTTGAAAGCTCAATATGAGAATAAGAAATATGCCATGAGCCAAGCATTAAGGCAATTTTTTCGCTTCTTTCATCAAAGGTTTTAAATACGCAAATTTTTAAATTATCAAACATCTTATAAAGACTTGATTCTGGGGTACATTTCTTCAAAGGAATTGTAAAATAAAAACTACTTCCTTCACCTACTTTGCTTTTAAATTCAAGGGTTCCACCTATCATCTTCACCAGAGAATAAGAAATTGAAAGACCAAGACCTGTTCCACCATATAAATATGAATGTGCCTGAACAAATTTTTCAAAGACTGTAGCTTGCTTATCTTCAGGAATTCCTATTCCTGTATCTTTTACCTCAAATCTTACAAACTGGCTGTCTTCAAAATCCTCAACAACATCAACAGCAATATTTATCTGTCCTGTTTCTGTAAATTTTATTGCATTGCTTATAAGATTGCTTAAAACCTGTTTTAAAGCTTCCTTAGGCATTGTAAGGCATTCATAGATTTTCGGGTCAATGCTGTAAAAGTATTTTAATCCTTTTTGCCGTGCTTTTGGTGCAAAAAGTGTTATTGCTCTGTCAAGCTCAACAAAGGGATTAACATTAAAATACTCAATCTCCATCTTTCCTGCTTCTATTTTTGCCATATCAAGTATGTCATTAATTATGCTCATAAGGGTTTCAATTGAATTCTGTATCACTGATATGTATCTTTTCTGGGTATCATCAAGTTTTGTCTTTGAAAGTAAATCAAAAAAACCAACAATGCCTGTAATAGGAGTTCTTATTTCATGGCTCATTCTTGAAAGAAATTCTGTTTTCGCCTTTTCTGCCTCAAGAGCTTTCTGCCTCTGTGTTTCAATTTCTGTTACATCTGTAAAAATCTTTACTAAAAAACTTTCTGTTTCAAGTTCAACCTTCCTTACATTAACAGAAAATATTCTTTCCTGACCAAATTTATCAATCATAACTGCAAGATGAATCTTATCAGCTTCACTTAAAATTTGCTCTGACCAGTGATGTTCAGGAGTTCCTTTTTTTAAGTATCCTTCTTTTTCAACAAAAAGCTCAGAAAGGAATTTATGCTTTGAAAGAAAATCATTAATGTTTTTATATGGAAAAATCTCAAAAAATCTCTTATTTAAATAGTTAACACCTTCAACGGGTCTTCCTATTGCCACAATGCTTTCCTGGGCATCAAGGATTGCTTCAATTTTTCTATTGAATTCATTTAACTTTAAAAAAAGATTTTCTATTTCTAAGAAGCTTTTATTGCAAATTTCAGAAGTTTTACCAATCTCATCCTTTGAATATACTGGAATCATGCTGTATTCATCTGTCTTGCCTTCAAGAAAGCATAAGAATTTATTTAATCCATCCTGAAGTGCTTTTATTGAAAAAATCATCCTTCTGTTTAGATAAAGGGGAATAATAATGACAAATAAAGCAAATAATAAAGAAAGTGAAGTGAGAAAATAAAATTTTCTAATAAAGCCTGCGTATTCTTTATCAATGCTAAAAATAATTCTGTCAATTACAGCTGTTTGTATTTCTTTTTGAGCCTCAATTAGATTTGAAACTGTTGCAAGCCATTCAGTAGATGAAAATTGAATTTCATTTCTGTTGATAATTCTATTAAGTATTTTATCTAAGACTTCTTTTTTAGGATTAAGAAGAATTTTTTGTATGTATAGAGTTTTAAAATCCTCATCAGCTATTTGGAAAAACTGTTTTTGATTATGTTCAAGCTCACCTTTAGTTGTTATGAGCTCGAAAAGACTATCTCTGTCAAGATAATTTTTTCTTAAAACTAATAAAACAGCATATTCAAGTTCAGACAGAGATTCTTTTATCTGCGTAATCCTTGTATGAGTTCGCACCAATTCCATCTCATAGCCTATATAACCTGCCAGCTTAAGCATTTCGTTTGTTAATGAACTTATTAGTTCTTTATAAGAATTTGAAATGGTTTGTAAGGAAAACCCTGAATCAACCTTTTGTCTTAAAATTTTTAAGTTTTGTTCATACTGAACATATTCAGGTATTAAAGCATCATCTGTATTTTTTCTTTGTTTATGAAGTTTATCTCTTTCAAGATTTGCAAGAGTTAAGGCACGCTCTTTCTGAATTTCATGGATTAGATTTTGAAGAGCTTTTACTTGCATTGCATTATATTTAGCTCTTTTTAACAAGTCAATCTCTCTTTTATAATTGATGGAATTGAAAAATGCAAAGACTAAAAAACCAAATAAAGGCAATGATATTATTAATAGAAACTTTGCTTTTATGTTTAAATTATCAAAAATTTTCATTGTTTTAAAGGAATATATATCTCAAACTTTGTTCCTTTATTAGGTTCACTTTCAACAAAGATAAATCCTTTCAAAAGCTGAACAATGTGATAAATCGTTGTTAAGCCCATGCCTGAGCCTTTTTCTCCCTTTGTTGTAAAAAATGGTTCAAATATTTTCTCTTTTGTTTCTTTATCCATTCCAATGCCTGTATCTGTTACAGATAAACATATGTAATATCCCGCAAGTTCTTTCTTTCCTATAAGAGTTAAAAATTTGTCTGGTATTTGTTTTAACTTTGCCTCAATTGTAATTTCACCTCCCTCTGGCATTGCATCCTGTGAATTTAATACAAGATTTGTAATAATCTTTTCTATATCTGTTTTATCTGCAAAAACAGTTAATGGCTTTTCATCGATTTCTAAAATTAGATTTATATTTTCTTTTAAAGAAGCTTTAAGAAATGTAGTTATGTTTTTTATTACATCCCTTAAATCTATTAGTTCTGGATTTCTTCCTATTTCTCTTCCAACTCCCAATATTTCTCTTATGTTCATTGATACAGAATCAACTATTGAAAGAATTTTCTCAATGTATGAATTTTTCTGTTCATTGTTTTCTGATTGTAAAGCAAGCTGGACAAAACCTCTTATCCCTGTAAGCATGTTTTTTATTTCATGAGCATAGATTGATGTGAGTTTCCTTACAGATTCCATCTTATGTGAAATTATTATCTGTTCTTCATATTTTCTTAGCTCTGTTATGTCAGTTAAAAAAAGTGCATATCCATTTTCCTTTTCAAGTCTTATACCTCTTAAACGAAAGATTTTCCCACCAGATTTAATTTCTTTTAAATAACTGTTATGAATTTCATAAAGTGATATCTGAGGAAATATGTCAAATATGTTTTCGCCTAATGCCTTATGAAATCCTGTATATTTCAAAAAAGCTTCATTACAGTAAGTAATTTTACCTGAGAATTCTAAGATTGCAACACCTACAGGAGAATGCTCAATAACATTGAATAATTTTCTCAGTTCTTGCTCAGCAGTTTTCCTCACTGTAATGTCCCTTACTATCTGGACAGCTCCAATTAAATCACAGGCTTCATCATAAAGAAGATGGGCAGACATTCTTACCCATGCACCTTTTCCATTATAAAGATTTGGGGCAAAGGTTTCTGTTTCAACAGTCTCTCCTTTTATTTTTAAATCATCTGGATAGCTAATCTCAGGATTTAAAATATAATCAACTAGCATAGGTCTCCGAAATCCGTAAAAGGGAATGGAATACTCAAAATTATTTTTTCCAATTATTTCTGTTTCCTTAACTCCTGTAATCTCCTCCATTACCTTATTCCAGATTGTAACTTTTCCAGCTAAATCAATAGCAAAAACACCATCTGGAAGTAGTCTTATAACTCTTTTTAAAATGTTTTCTTTCATACCTTGACTCCCTTTATAGCCTCAGTAAGCTTTGTTATTACATTATTTAAATTTTCAACTTCTTTTATTACTTCCTCTGTTGTATTTTTGACATCCTGTGAAAACTCACTTGAACGCTCTGCAGAATGAGCAACCTCATCAGAGGCTGAGGATTGTTCCTCAGTTGCAGTTGCTATCTGTGTTATTGCATCTTTTACCCTTTGAGAAAAATCTACAATTCTGCCAAGTGATTCCTTAACCTCACTTAAAGCCTTTAAAGCCTGTAAAACTTGCTCTACTGCTTCATCCATATTTTTAATTGATTCGCGAGATTCTGCCTGAACACGGGTTATTTTCTGTGCTATTTCATCTGTTGCTTTAATTGTCCTTTCAGCCAATTTACGAACTTCATCGGCAACTACGGCAAATCCTCTGCCCTGCTCACCTGCACGAGCTGCCTCAATTGCTGCATTCAAAGCAAGAAGATTTGTCTGATCTGCTATGTCTTTGATTACTGTTACTATATCTCCTATTTCTTCAATACTGCTGTTTAATGAATCAATGGTCTTCTTTAATTTTTCTGTTGATTGATTTGCTTTATTTACAATATTTGTAGCTTTATCAGAAAGTAAAACTCCTTCCTGAGCAACTTTCATGCTTTCAGTTGCTAAATCACTGGCTTGAGCAGCATTTTTGGCAATATCTGTTATTGTTTGGCTCATCTCCTCAGCAGCTGTTGCAATCTGATGGGACTGAGAAGTCTGTTCCTTTGATTTTGTTTTAAGTGTTTCAACATTCATTTGAAGAGAGTTGGCAGTTTTCTGAATCATAGTAGTTGCATCCATTATTTTTTTAACAAGGCTGTGTGTGAACTCCTCAACACTTCTTATGGATCTTGCAATAACCCCAATTTCATCCTTTCTTAATCTGTAACCTTTTCCAAATCCTATCTGAGAAAAATCTCCTTTTGCAACTTCTTCAAGCTTCTGTGCCATGTCTGGAATAGCTTTTAATGCTTTATTTGTTAAGAATAAAAGCATGTTTATTGCTAAAGCAGAAAAAATAAACAATGTTGAAAATATATAAAAATTCCTTTTCATTAAATTTATTGAAGCCTCTTCTGATTTTTTAAAACTTGCCTGCTCTTCATTTATAATTTTAGAGAGAACATTATCCCTTATATTTCGCCAGATTTCTGTAAACTCTTCTGATTTTCTTTGAGCTTCCTCTTTTTTACCTTGTTCTACAAGAACAATTATTTCCTTTAATTTTATGTTAATATCTTGCCATTGTTTTGACAATTTTTTAAGCTCTTCCTGAGAAGCTTCTTTACTTAAAGTAGTTGCTTCATTTATGTTTTTCAGTGCTTCATCAAAATATTTAACTGCATTCTGTTTTGATTTTTCGTCCTTTGGATTCAAAATTACATTTCTTATTGATGCTACCATCTGTGTCGCATTCGTTTTTAATTCCTGAAGAGAAAAAAGAATCTTCATTTCTCTGTCAACAAGTTCCTTGATAGTGTTTTCAGAGTTTTTTTCTGTAAAATAAAAAAGCAGAAACAAACCAAGCAAAGTTATGATGCTTACTGCATTGGTTAAATGAAGCAGTCTTTTAATTGTCATGATCCCCTCCCTTTAAAGGAATGAAAATTTATAAACAGATTCTTTGAAAATTATAAAGCTTAATAAGATTGATTTTTTGGAGGGGGGCGGTAATCTGAAAGAAAGTGCTGTCTTGCTCTATTTTAGAGATTGTATGCATGGGCAAAGCCTCACATAAATACTTCGAATTTGTGGGATAACAGTTTTTGGAAATTTGAGTTTTTGTGCTACTCTGTAGGAGCGTAAGCGACCGAATCTCATTCTTATTGATTTTGATCTCATTCTGAACGAAGCATTAGCGAAGTGAAGAATCCCTTCCCTTTTTATAATCGGAATGAGTTCCTTCGGCTTACGCCTCAAAATGATGCCTCGCGTTGTATTGAACTCCTCGGAATGGCAAAAAAAGAGTTCCTTCTTCGGCTTTGCTTAAGGACAGCGCCTCGTGGGGTATTGAGTCTCTCGGAATAAACAATATAAGCGAAAGACAGCTTTTCCTCAATCAGTAATTTTGGAGGTAAAAAGACTATTTGACCATTTTTTAATAACAATAAAATATTTAAGAGGAGATTCTTCGCTTCCCATAATGAAATCTTTATTATTCTGAGAGAAAACAAAGAATCTCCTCTTTTTAAATTACTTTTTCTTTACAACCATTACTGGTCTGGCTGATGTACCTATTACTCTTTCGGTTACGCTTCCCATGAAAAATTTTTCAATACCTGTTCTTCCATAGGTTCCCATAACTATCAAACCAGCAGTATTTTTGTTTGCTACATCAACAATTTGTTCAAAGGGTTCTCCCTTTGCAATAACTGTTTGAACTTTTACTCCTTCACGTTCAGCAGTATCTTTAACTACCTTTACAGCTTCTTCTGAATAGGCAACATCCGTATCTCTCTTTGCAACAGAAACTGCAATGAGTTCACTGTTAAATCTTTTTGCTATACCAATTGCTTCAGAAACAGCTACCTGACTATATACTGAACCATCGGTGGCTATCAAAATTTTTTCAAAATTCAAAGTAGTTCCTGTTGGAACAACAAGAACTTTGCATGGTGCATTACCAATTACTTTCTTACCTACTGCACCAAGCATCACTCCCTTTTTGCCAAGTATAATCAAGTCCACGCTGTTTTTAATTGCTTCATCAATTATGTATTTGTATGGCTCTGGTCCTGTATAACTTATTGTTTCACACTTTACACCTGCCTTATCTGCAATTGCCTTAACATCATCAAGTGCCTGTTTTGCTCTTTTTTCAAGAGAATCTATAAGTTGAGGAAGAGTTTCTACAAATTCTGCGGCAAACATCGGAACTTCTGCTACGCATATTGCATAAATTGTGCTTCCACAGGGTTTTGCAAGTTCAACAGCAGCTTGTGCAGCAAATTTTGCAGACTCTGATCCATCGGTTGCTAAAAGTATTTTATCTACTTTGGTTAATGGACATGCTCCAATTGCCATTTTAGACCTCCTTCTTTACTTTTGCTTTCTTTGTGGAAAGCCCTAAACCTTCAAAGAGATAGAGAACTCCAAAGCCATACCAAATTGTATATAAAACATAGAAACCAAGCAATCCTGCTGCTAAACCTGCTTTTTCAGATATCTTAACAGCATCAATTCCGTAGAAATTGTAAGCAGGCTCAATTGCTGCTGTCATAATCTTTTTAACAAAGTTTGCGTCTTCAGCCTTTTTGTCAAGAGTGAGCCTCTTGTTGATAAGTGAAAGTGCATTATGCCACTGCCTGAACATCTGCTTCATTTTTTCATCGTCGGTAACATCATATTTTTTCTTGATGTAATCTCCATTGTTTTTATACATCTGATCAGCATCTTCAAGAGCTGCTGCCATAAGAGCTCCAAAATCTGCAGTTATATGAACCTTCGAACCATCAACTTCAGCCTTAGCACCATTAATTGTCATAACCTTCGCAATCCTTTCTGCTCTCTTTTCAGCATCACCTGGTTTATCCCCAGATTTTTTAACATCAATTACTACATCAAGAGGTTTACCTTTGTATTTTTCTACATCTTTCTTTAGTTTAGGAATCTGATAGGCTGAGCCCTTCGAGAGTTTGTTAAATAATTCGTCACTGTATTCCAAACCATTCATTCCCTCTCCATAAATTGGTGCAAAGATAAGTATTAATACACCAACAAAGCTTACAAGTAAAATCAATCCCCAAGTTAGATGTTTTTTATCAGCTGCCATCTTATCCCTCCTCTCTTAACGCCTTTAAATTCTTAAAGAAACTTCCAATTACCCATACTGCGAAACCACCTACTGCTGCCCAGAATACAACATTTCCAATAAGAATTATTATGTCACAGGCTGCTTTTGATATTGACCAAAGTTCAAGACTTCTTAATTTATCAGGAATAACACTGGCTCTGTTCGCAAAACCTGCAAGTATTGTCAAAACCCAGAATCCTCTGATTACCATACCAGGAACAACCTTTGTTGTAAGAGCACCAATCTGAATTCCTATAAGTGAACCCAAAAGAAGTCCCATTGCAAGTGTGTAAAATACATATCCGTATATTGCATACTGAGTTATTGAAGAGTAGCCAGCAGTGAAAATAATCTGTAAAATATCAGTTCCAACTGTTGTAGGAGTTGATACACCAAGAACATAGACAAAGAGAGGAAATGTAATAAATCCACCACCAACTCCCATGACTGCTGCAAGAATCCCCACTAAAAATCCGCAGGCAGCAACAAAAAGCCAAGAGATTCTTCTTCCACCAAAATCTTCATCAAAATAAATCATCGGAGGGATTTTAATTTTCTGAATATTAAGTGCAAGTTGAGTAGTTGTCATAGGACCACCATGAGCATCTCCATGAGCATCTCCTCCTGCTTGCCCCCCTTTTTTACGAGCTTTGCTTAGTTTTATGTAGTCTCTTAATCCGTAAAACCCGAGGAAGCCAAGTATTATAGCGTAAATTACGCTAATAAAAGCTTCACTTGCTACAGGATCCCAATTATATATTGTTCTTTGAATATAACCGCCTGTTGTAGCTCCCAATACAGAGCCAATAACAAAGGCAACTGCTAATCCAACGCATACATTACCAAGTTTCTTATGAATTACTGTTCCCATTATTGCTTTTGCAAAAATATGAAACTGGTCTGTTCCTACTGCCAAAATTCCCTTAACACCTGCTGCCATTAAGGCTGGTGCAATAATAAATCCACCCCCTGCACCTATACATCCTGTGATAAGACCTGCTGCTAAACCAACTGCAATTGATGCAATAAAGACAGTTGTGGTGTAATGAGATGGTGCATAGGCTGATTTACCACCTAAAAAATCTGCTGCTCCAAGAAAGGATACAAGAAGAATTGGAGAAATCAGTGCAATTAAAATCAGTAACCTCTTTTTGTTTTTCAGAATGTTATCGGACATCTGCTTTTCCCACTTTGCCTGGTAAATAGCACCAGCCATCATAAGTTCATAAAGTTTTCTTAACTTACTCATTCCACAGCCTCCTCCTTTTTAATTTTTGTTTCTAACAAAAAATCATAACATTAAACAAAACCCCTTAACCCCTTTTTCTTCTCACCCCCCTTCTTTTTTTATTTTGTTGCAAATTTTCATTTACTCTCTTAATTTCTCCTAAGTAAAATTTTGGTCGTCCTTTTATCATCTTACTTCTCTATTCTGTCATTCTGCGCAAACTAAGAATCCTCTCTTTTTTTGAGATTCCTCGAGATATCAAACTCCTCAGAATGACATTTTGTTTTTTTACTTGTTGAAGATTCCTTTTTGCTTTTTTTCTTCTCACAAAGCCTATCAAACTCCTTAGGTTTTGAAAATGTTATTGATACAAGCAAATTTTTCATCTTCTTCCAAAGTTTTTTCATTATAATGTTCTTATGCAATAAATTTGCCAGATACAAAATAAAGAATAGTAAAGCTTTTAAGCTATTGAGATTTTTTTTGTTGCAACATATTATTGCATTTTACTGCTTTTTAAAAATTTTTTAGCTTTAAAACGGGATATTGAATGCAATAAAATATTGCATGAAAAAATTATGTGGCAATTTTGAATTGTTTCAGTTTTCTTTGAAGTTGCTGTCTGTGAATTCCCAGAAACTCTGCTGCCTTTGAAATATTGCCTCTGCTTTTCTGCAAAGCTGACCAAATGAGTTCCTTTTCAAAGTTATCAACAGCTTCTCGTAAGCTTCCCTGCATTGTTTTTTTAGTAGTAGATGTTTTTATTAAGTAGGAAGGCAAGTCTTTAACTGTTATTTCCGCTGAGTTGGTAAAGGCTATTGCTCTTTCTATAATATTTTCAAGTTCACGGACATTTCCGGGAAAAGAGTAATTCATCAATAAATTAAGGGCTTCTTCTGTAATGCCTTTAATATAAATATCTTTTCTTTTAGATGAATGTTTTTTGATAAAGAAATCTACTAAGGATGGTATGTCTTCCTTTCTATTTCTTAAAGGTGGAAGTTCTATATGAATTACATTTAATCTATAAAAAAGGTCTTCTCTGAAAGAGCCCTCTTTACATGCCTTTAAGAGATCTTTATTTGTAGCTGCGATAAATCTAACATCTACTTTTATTGGTTGAGCTCCACCAATTCTTATAAACTCTCCTTCCTGAATAACCCTTAAAATTTTTGTCTGAAAAAGAGGAGATACATCACCTATTTCATCAAAAAAGAGAGTTCCATGATGAGCCCATTCAATAAGTCCTTTTTTTGTATAATTTGCTCCAGTAAAGGCTCCCTTTTCAAATCCAAAAAGCTCTGATTCAAGAAGAGTATCTGGTATAGCTGAACAGTTTATAACTATGAATGGATTATCTTTTCTTTCACTTAAATTATGAATTGCTCTCGCAACAAGTTCTTTCCCCGTACCAGACTCTCCTGTAATTAGTACATTGCTATCTGTAAGAGCCGCTTTCCTGATACCACAATAAACATCTTCCATAATTCTACTTATTCCTATAAGTCCAGGTACTTCAACTTTGGGTTTGTCTTTGAATTTTTCAAAAATTTCAAAAACTGCATCATTTTTTAAGGGTTTTTGTAAAAAATCAATAGCACCAAGCTTCATTGCTTCAACTGCTTTTTTAATATCTTGCTTACCAAAAGCAATCACGGGCATGTATTGTTTAAGTTCATTCAGTCTCTTTTCCCATCCTTCTGAATCAATGTCAAGAAAGGCTATGTCATAGTTAGAAAAATCCTTCGAAGAAGATTTAGCTTTATTTGACTTTCTAAATGTGATACCAATGGAGTCGAAAATCCTGTAAAGTTTATCTGCTTCTTCAGATATAACAAGGACATTAAATGACCGTAAGAAAGCCATGTAAGTTAAAATAGAACATTTATCTTTACTATGTCAACTATTTAAAAATAACCCTGAAATTGCCGATAGAAATTTCAGTGATAAAATTAAAATTTGACTTATTATCAATGAAATGATTAAAATTGTTTTTATGCAAACAAAGGTTAAAAAGGGTATTATAGAAATAGATATAGAAAGATGCAAAGGTTGCAAATATTGTATTTTGACATGCCCTAAAGGTTGTATAGAGCTTTCTTCAAATTTTAATTCGTCAGGCTATTACCCAGCCCAATTTTCCAATTCTGAAAAATGCATAGGCTGTACTATGTGTGCAGTTGTCTGCCCTGAAATAGCAATAGAGGTTTTTGTAGAAGAATAACTCCTTCTGTGTTAAAATATCTTCAAAAAATTTCTCATTTAAGGGGTATTTTGTTTGAGTATTGGAGTTATTTTCTGCAGTTGTGCAGGGCAAATAACTGAAAAAATTTCCTTTGAAAAATTAAAGGAATTAATTAATAATCAAGTTGAATGGATTGAAAATTTTAATCTTGCTTGTTCAGAGGAGTCTCAGAAGGACCTTATTGAATTCCTCATTCAAAGAAAACCCAATGGTTTAATTATTATTGGTTGCTCTTCCAATAATAAAGGTTCATTTTTTAATACCATCGCCCAACGGTCTGGTGTTAATAAATATATGATAAATTTTGTCAATATAAGAGAGCAGGTTGCATGGGTTACAGAAGATAAAAATCGAGCAACTAAAAAAGCCTATGCTCTTTTTAAAGGAGCCTTAGAGAGATTAAAAAAACAAAAGCCTCTTTCAGATTTAGAATTTCCTGTTTTAAGTGATATTTTAGTTGTTGGTGGAGGTATTGCAGGTATTACAGCTTCGATTAATCTTTCAAAGGCTGGATACAGGGTTCATTTAATTGAGAAAGATTATTCATTAGGTGGCAAAATAGTAAGATATGAAAAACTTTTCCCTGATTTAACATGTGCTCCTTGTTTTGTTAATCCAATGATTGAAGATATTTTAAATAGTGAAGTTGAAGTTAGATTAAATGGAGAATTAAAAGAATTAAAAGGTTTTTTTGGTAATTTATTTGCAAATATTATTTCAAAGCCAACTTATGTGAATCCTAAAAAATGCATTGGCTGTTCAGCCTGTGAGGATGTCTGTCCAGCCAAAGCAATTAAAGTAGAACCTATGAGATTACCAGCAATTGCAAAAATTGACACTGAAAAATGTTTAAGAATAAAGGGACAGGAGTGTGATTCTTGTATAACAGCATGTCCTGTTTCAGGAACAATAAATTTTAATGATAGAGAGAGAGAAGAAAATTTAAATATTGGAGCAGTATTATTATCAACAGGATTCAGTTTAATTGATTGCAGAAAATTTCCAAATCTTGGCTACGGAATCTTTAAAAATGTATACAATGCTTTAGATTTCGAAGAAATCTTAAACAGTGAAGGACCGACAAAGGGAGAGATTATTACAGAGTTTGGAGAAACTCCAAAAAAAATTGGGATAATTCATTGTGTAGGAAGCCTTGATGAAGAATATTACCCCTACTGTAGTAAAATCTGCTGTCAATATGCCTTTAAGTTTAATTGCATGATTAGACAAACTATACCAGATGTAGAAATTTTACATTTTGTTAGAGAGATAGTTTTACCAGGGAAAAATGCCTATAATCTTTACTTGAATGCTAAAAAAGATAAAAATGTAAAAATAATCCGTTATGAATCAATTAAAGATTTGACTGTCAATAAGGAAGAATCTCTAAGTATTTTATATAAAAATGAAAAAATTCCCTGTGATATTATCATTCTCTGTCCAGCAATAATTCAGCAAAGTTCAAAATTTGAAGAAATTAATGGAGTATTTTTAACTGGTTCAGCCAAAGAAGCAATGACTGTTGAAGAAGCTGTAACAGATTCTCTGTCTATATGTAGTAGGTTAATGACAGAACTTAAAGTTAACAAAAAAATAATAAAATCTCCTACAATTGCAAGAATAGATTATAATATATGTACAAATTGCGGAATTTGTGTACTTCAATGTCCTTACAAAGCAATAGAATTAAATATTAATGAAATAAAAATCATTGATAGTATTTGCGAAGGATGTGGAACATGTGTACCATCATGTCCTTCAAAGGCAATTGAATTAGAGGGCTTTACTTATGATCAGATAGTATCGGAAATGGAAGGAATCCTAAGTTCATTAAGGAGGTTAGACAATGGCAGTTATTGTATTTGATGCTTGTGGTTTAAAATGTCCCCAACCAACAATTCAGATGACGATCAAGGCATTAAAGATGAAAAAGGGTGATATACTTGAAGTTGTAGCTGATTGTCCTACCTTTGAAAATGATGTTAAAAACTGGTGTCGCAGAAACAACAAGACTCTTTTATGGATAAGAGATGAAGGTAATGGTATAAAGAGATGTCAGGTACAATTTTAAAATTTTTATTATTTTGTTTTCTTCTTTTGCTCCCCTTTACGATTTTTGCTCAATCAGAAGATACAATTGTTTTGGGTATGTCGGCAGCTTTTAAAGGTCCTACAGGAGGATTAGGTTCGGAGCTTTACAGGGGAGCTATGGCTTACTTTGAGCACATAAACAGAAATGGTGGGATTAATGGTAAGAAAATTTTAATAAAAGCTTATGACGATGGCTATAACCCCATACCTACGATAAAGAATACAATAAAATTTATAGAAGAAGATAAGGTTTTTGCTCTTTTTAATTATGTAGGAACTCCAACTGTAACAAGGATACTACCAATTCTGAAAAGTAACAGCGACAGAAACATTTATCTTTTCTTCCCCTTTACTGGTGCAATGCCTCATAGAAAACCACCTTACGATGAATATGTTTTCAACTTAAGAGCATCCTATGAACAAGAAACTGGAGGATTAGTTGAAAATTTTTTAAAGATTGGAAGAAAAAAAATTGGATATTTTTATCAAGTTGATGCCTATGGAAGAAGCGGATGGGAGGGTGTAAGAAAAACTCTTGCAAAACACGGACTTAAAATAGTTGGTGAAGCTACATACAAAAGGGGAGCTAAGTACTCTGACAGTTTCGTAAGACAAGTTGAAATTTTAAAGAACTCTGGAGCAGAGGCAATAATTTCTGTAGGTGCCTATGCTGCCTGTGCTGGTTTCATAAGGGATGCTCGAAATTTAGGATGGGATGTTCCTATTGCCAATGTATCCTTTGTAGGTAGTGAATTTATGATAAATCTTCTTTTAGAAGAAGAAAGAAAAACAGGTAATGTATATACAAAAAATTTAATAAATGCTCAGGTTGTTCCAAGTTACGAAGATATGGGACTTAAAGCAGTAAGACAATACAGGGAATTAATGGATAAATATAATCCACAGATTCCCGCAGATTTAACTGATAAAGATTATAAGCCTTTGAGATACAGTTTTGTAAGTTTCGAAGGGTTTTTAAATGCAAAGGTTATGGTAGAAATAATTAAAAGATTAGGAAAAGAACCAAAGAGAGAAAAAATAAAAGAAACTGTGGAAAGCATAAAAGACTTGGATATAGGAATTGACGAAAAAATAAGTTTTTCTAAGACAAGGCATCAGGCTTTGCAAAAAGTTTACTATACAACATACAAGAACGGCAAATTTGTTCCTTTGAATGACTGGAGTGAGTGGAAAAAATGAAAATGTCCAAACTTTTCCAGAAAACTTTAATTAGTATAATTTTTCTTTTTCTAATAATATTCATAACTATAAGCATTTTTTCTGGATGGCATTTATACGACAACTTAAAAGAAGAATATAAATCAAAAGGTACTGCTATAGCAAGCAGTATAGCATCATCTTCTGTTGAGACAATCCTAAATCTTGACTCTGCAACTGTCCAAGCAATGATAGACCAATTTCTTGAGATAGAAGGGGTTTCCTATGTTTTTGTAAGAGATTCCTCAGGGCAGATAATTTCCCATACCTTTACGCCAACTATTCCCATTGAAATATTAGAAATAGCAGATACTCATAAAAGTGAAATAAAAGACATATCAATACATGGGATGGGTGAATTTTTAGATGTTGTTGCACCAATTACAGAAGGAGCCATTGGTTTTGTCCATGTTGGGATGAATAAAAACATAATAAACAAGAAAATGTGGGCTGTCATAGGAAGACAGATTGCCTTGTTATCAGCTATTTTTGTTCTTAGTGTATTTCTTGCATATTTTATGGTCAATAAAATATCGCAACCGTTGAATGAACTTACTGAGTATGCTAAAAAACTTCTTAACCATGATTTCAGTGCAAAGGTGGATATTAAATCTAAAGATGAAATAGGACTTTTAGCAAATACAATGCAATCCATGGCAAACAATATCAATGAAGTATTTGATCGCTATGAATATGCTCTTAAAGATGCTGTCTTAGAACTTCAGGATACTTTGGCTTACTTAACTACAATTATAGATAATATGGCAGATGGACTCATTGTTGTTGATAAAGATGGTATTATAAATCATATAAACCCAGCAGCATCAGAAATGTTTGGGCTTGCAGAGCATGAGATGATGGGTAAAAATATTGAAATATTAGGGAAAAATTTTATTGAGTTATCAAGAAAATCTTTAAATACTGAAGAGATAGTCACAACAGAGATAAATCTTACAAGAAACAGATTTGGTAAGGCAGTTGCAAAAAGCATAAAAAAGGAGTACTTTGCTGAAGATTCTGAAGCAAAAGGAATTCTTGGCTCGGTTATTCTGATAAGAGATATAACACAGGAAAAACAAGTAGACAAGCTGAAAACAGAGTTCATAACAATTGTAAGTCATGAATTACGAACACCCCTGACTTCAATACTTGGATTTGTTGAAATGATTGAAAGAAAGTTTAAAGATACTATTATTCCCAATATTGATTTGAACAATCAAAAAATTACAAAAGTTATAAATAAAATTGAACGAAATTTCGATATAATTCTTTCGGAAGGAGAAAGAATAACATCTCTTATAAATGATATTCTTGACATTTCAAAACTTGAATCAGGAACAGTCAAATGGAACTTTGAAGAAATATCTATTGAAGATGTAATTGAAAATGCCTATAAAGCTCTTTCATCTTTATTTGAGCAAAAAGGAATTCTTTTTAATTTAGAAATTCAACCTAATCTCCCTAAAATTAACGCTGACAGAGAAAGGCTTATTCAGGTAATGATCAACTTATTTTCAAATGCTTTAAAATTTACTGAAAAAGGATTTATTAAATGCTCAGCAGAACTATCAAATAATGAATTATTAGTAAAAGTTCAAGATACAGGCGTTGGTATTCCAGAAGAGGAAATAGATACTATATTTGAAAAATTCAAACAGGTAGGAGATATTATGAGAAATAAACCTAAAGGCACAGGATTGGGCCTTCCTATTTCAAAACAGATTATTGAAGCTCATGGCGGAAAAATATGGGTAAAAAGTGAATATGGAAGGGGAAGCATTTTTTACTTTACTATTCCTTTAACGAAAAGGAGGGAATAAATAATGAAAATATTAATAGTTGATGATGAGGCAATTATAAGGGAACTCATTTTACAGGTCATTGATGAGATAGAGGATATGGAGATTCAAACTTTTGAGGCAGCTGACGGATTAGAGGCTTTAGAACTCATAAAAAAAGAAAAGCCCGATATAGTATTTCTTGATATAATGATGCCAAAACTAAATGGATTTGAAATATGCAGAATATTTAAAGCTGAACCTCCCACATGGGATATGAATATAATTATGCTTACAGCAAAGGGACAGGAGATTGACAGACAGACTGCAAAAGAACTTGGAGTAAAATGGTATATTACCAAACCATTTAAGATAGATGATATAATAAAACTTTTAAGGGAAATTGCTTAGAGGTGAGTTTAATGGTTATTGAAAAATTTTTAATTGAACCACAGAAAGCTTTATTAGTAGTAATTGATTTTCAAGAAAAACTTGCAAATGCGATGAAAAGGGATGTATTAGAATCTACATTAAAAAACACTCTAAAACTTATACATTTGTTTAAAATACACGGTATTCCAATTTTATTGACAGAGCAGTATCCAAAGGGTTTAGGTCAAACATTAAATGAAATTAAAAATCTGATAGACGAACCAGCTATTGAAAAAATTCATTTTAGCTGTCTTAATGAAGAAAAATTTATAGAAAAAATAAGACAGTTAAATAGAAATCAAGTTGTTCTTGTAGGTATGGAAGCGCATGTTTGTGTATTTCAGACTGCTCTTGATTTTCTTATGAGAGATTACAGGGTCTTTTTGCCAAAAGATGCAGTTTGTAGCAGAAGGAAGGATGACTGGAAGGTAGGTATTGACCTTATAAAGGAAGCAGGCGGAATTATTACCTGCACTGAAACAATTATATTTCAAATTTTAAAGAAAGCAGGTACACCTCAATTTAAAGCAATGCTGGAGTTTGTAAAATGATAGATTTTCATATTCACAGTGTTTTTAGCGATGGAGAGCTTATTCCAGCAGAAATTATTAGAAGAGCTGAATCATTGGGATATAGGGCATTATCAATTACTGATCATGCTGACCATTCAAACATTGATTTTATTATTCCTCGAATTGTAAAGATTATAAAAGAAATTCAACCATATACTTCAGTGGTTTTAATTCCTGGTATTGAGTTAACCCATGTACCGCCTAAACTTATTCCAGATTTAGCAAAGGAAGCAAGGTCTTTAGGAGCAAAAATTATTATTGTTCATGGAGAAACTCTTGTTGAACCAGTCAAAGAGGGGACAAATGCTATGGCAGTTCAGTCTGATATAGATATCCTTGCTCACCCTGGACTTATCTCAGAAGATGAAGTAAAAGTTGCAAAAGAAAAAGATATCTTTCTTGAAATAACATCAAGAAGGGGGCATTCTTTAAGCAATGGTCATGTTGCTAAACTTGCTTTGCTTTATGGTGCAAAATTAGTAATAAACACAGATTCACACTCACCTAATGATCTGATTTCCAAGAATTTTGCTTTTAAAATATTAAAAGGTTCTGGACTTAATGAAAGTCAGATAGAAGAGGTTTTCAAAAACATGGAAGAAATTGTAAGGAGGAAAGTAGTATGAAAAAACAAGAAGAACACATAGAGAGTTTCAAGGAAAAGCTCATGTCTCAGAGAAAAAAACTTTTAACCATAGCTATAATTTTTATTTCTACAGTTGTGATAATCATGGGTAGTTACATATACAATGTAAAACAAGAAAGTGATGCAAAAGAACTTGAGGCAGAGGCATACAGATATTACTTTGGATTAATAAAGAACACAGATCTCTCACAGGAACAAAGATTTTTAAAGTCCGCAGAATTTTTTCTTAAAGCTTACGAAAAGAAAAAAAATCTCTCTTATCTTTTAAATGCAGGATATGCCTATGATATGGCTCAACAAAAAGAAAAATCTCTTGAAATTTTAAATAAAGTAGTTAAATCTGGTGACCCTAATTTTTCCAATCTCGCAAAGGTAAAAATCGCAATGATTCATCTAAAATATAATGAACAGGATTTAACGGAAAAATATCTAATGGATATCATAAATGGCAATTCAGATACTTTAAAGGATTTTGCAATGTTTCAACTTGCTAAAATTTATGAAAAAGACAAAAGACAGGAGGCAATGAAATATTACAAAATGATTATAGATAAGTATCCTAATTCGCCCTTTGCATCTATTGCAAAGAAGTTTTTAGAAAGTGAACAGAGAAATAAAGCAAACTAATAAAATATTCTAAGAAAGTCGTGGAATACCCCATTTTTTTCTTTTTTCCCATAAAGCTTTTCTTGTAATTCCAAGCATATCTGCAAGTTCTTGTTCCGTATACATTGATTGATATTTTAAGATAAATTCTTTGGTAAATTCCTCAATTGACAATATGGGAATTTCCTTATGTTTTTCAGAAGTTATTTCAGGTTCTCTTAAGTATTCAGGAAGGTCTTCTAAAGTTATTGTGTCAGATTCTGTAAAAACAACTGCCTGTTCTATTACATTCTGAAGCTCTCTGATATTACCAGGCCAAGGGTATTTAAGTAAAATTTGTATTGCTTGGGGTTCAATTTTTTTAATATTTTTCCCCATTTTTATTGCAAATTTTCTCATAAAATGATAGGCAAGGATTTCAATATCTTTCCCTCGTTGCCTTAATGGTGGGATTTGAAGGGTAATAACATTGAGTCTGAAATATAAATCTTCTCTAAAATTACCCTCTTTCACTGCTTCTATCAAATTTTTATTAGTAGCTGAAATAAACCTCAAGTCTACTTTTTTACTTATAACACTACCAAGAGGACGAATTTCCTTGTCCTCAATAACTCGCAGAAGTTTTGCCTGTAGACTTAAGGGTAAGTCTCCAATCTCATCAAGAAATACTGTACCTCCATCAGCTATTTCAAGAAGTCCCTTTTTATCTGATGTAGCACCTGTGAATGCTCCTTTTACAAAACCAAAAAGTTCTGATTCAAGAAGATTCTCTGGTAAACTTGCACAATTTATTGCTACAAAGGGTTTTTTCTTTCTGTAACTTGACTCATGAATTGCTCTTGCAAAAAGCTCCTTACCAGTACCTGTTTCTCCAAGAAGTAAAATGTTTGTCGGAGTGTTTGCTATTTTTTTAATTTTTTCAAGCAAAAGTTTAATTTCTAATGACTCACCAATTATTAAAAAAAAGTTCTCCTTAGTGGCTTGTGTAATTTTTTCAGTTTCCTTTAAAATTGTTTTCTTTGTAAGTTCCCTACAAGATGTCAATACTTCATCATAAACAAAGGGTTTTGTAAGATAATCATCTACTTTAAGTTTCAAAGCTTTCAAAGCAGAACTTAAAGAAGGATAGGAAGTAGTCACAATAACTTTTACATCGGTGTTTAAAGATTTAATTTTGCTTACAAATTCTAATCCATCACCATCTGGAAGTTCTATTTCAACAATTACAAAGTCATGAATATAGGATGCATAAGTATTTATTGCTTCTTGAAAGGTTGCTACTGAATCTACAATAAAACCCTGTTTTTTTAGATAATTACTTAAATTTTCCCTTAAAGAGTCATCTCCATCTACTATAAGAATTCTTTCACTCATGAAGTATTGTCAAGGTTTAATAATACTTTAATACTATCTTCTTCTACATGATGTTTTTTAAATCCTAATCTTTCTGAGAGACCAAGCATGTAAGTATTGATTCTTAATATGTCCATCCATATTCTTTTTACACCTAAGTCCTTTGCTACCTCAATGGCATAACTGCAAAGGACTTTTCCTACTCCTTTACCTTGCCAGGCATCTTCAACTAATATTGCCATTTCAGCATCCAAACCATCTGGATCCTTTGATAATCTTACATCTCCAACAATTTTTTCTTCATCTCCATCCTTAATAACACATATAAATGCTAATTCTCTATCATAGTCAACCTGACAGAATTTAACAAGATTTTCATGCCTTAAATCTATTGCTCTCTGGAAAAATCTTAAACTTATTGTTCTTTCTGAACATCTTCCAAGCAAATCTGCTATAAGGGCTTCATCTTCAGCTTTAATTGGTCTTACAATTGCTTTTGTTCCATCCTTCAACTCCATTTCTTTGTAAAGATGAATAGGATAAGGACATATACTTAAATGAGGTGGACAAAACTCTCCTTTTATAACTGCTTTTTTCTTTGGTGCTGTTTTATCAAAAATTATACTACAGTCTAAGGCGAATATTTCTGAATCAGTAATAAATACTGGATTAATGTCAAACTCTTTAATCTGTGGAAAATCAGAAATTAAATAAGAGAATTTTACAACAGTCTCTTCAAGTCTGCGTAAAATATCTTCATAATAGGGATATTTACTAAGATATCTATAGATTTTTGTTTCTTCCATTAATCTTTTTGCAAGGGTCTGATTTAATGGAGGAAGACCTATTGAATAGTCTTCCAATGCCTCAAGAAGATTCCCACCTGTCCCAAATAGGATAACTGAGCCAAAGGTTGGGTCTTTTTTAGCTCCTAATGCAATTTCATATCCGTATGTTATAACCATCGGTTGAACTATAATAGAGGCTTCGGGGTCTCCATGTTCTGTAGCGAGTTTTTTAAGCCATTTAAATCCCTCTACTGCTTCTAATTCATCTCTTACATCAAGGATTACTCCTCCTTTTTTAAATTTGTGAATTATTTTAGGTGTATCTATTTTTAGAACAACTGGATATCCTATTTCAGCGATTGCTTTTTTTAGTTCCTCTATTGTATTTGCTCTTTTTGTAAGAATAACAGGAATCCCGTAGGCAGAAAGAATTTCAGAGGCTTCAAAGAAAGTTGGAATAGATCTTCCTTCTGATATTGCTTTTTCTATTATTGTTTGTACCTTTTCAGTATCAAACTTAACATCCTTAAGAATTGTTTGAGGTGTCTCCAGAAGAAGCTTGAGGTTAAAATCATAACGATACATATACATAAATGATCTTACTGCCTGTTCTGGTGTTACAAAGGTAGGAATTCCATTTGAATTTAATAATTCTCTTGCTTCCTCTACCAATGTTGCCCCCATCCAGTTTGTAAGAACAGGTTTATAGGGATTTTCTTTTGCTATTTTTATAACTCTTTGAGCTGTAATGGCAGGATCTGCTCCTAAGGAAGGTGTTAGCATAACTAAAACAGCATCTACATTTTTATCTTTAATTATTACGCTTAAAGCCTTTTCATAATAATCAGGTTTTGCATCTGAAACTAAATCAAGGGGATTTCTAATAAATCGAGTTGGTACATTCCCTTCGAGTTCCCTTAATGTTTCTTCTGAAAATTCAGCAAGTTCTCCTCCTAATTTAAGAAGGCTGTCAACAGCAGTAACAGCTGGAGCACCAGCATTTGTAATTATTGCAAGCCTTTTACCTCTCGGTCTTCTCTGCTTTGAAAGAGTTTCTGTAATGTAAAACATATCAAGGGTTTCATCAACCCTTACAGCACCAGCTCTTTTAAAGGCAGCATCATAAACTTTATCTTCACCTGCAAGTAATCCTGAGTGAGTTAAAGCAACTTCAAGAGATTCTACAAATTTACCTGATTTTACTATGACTATAGGTTTTGAAAAAGCAAAGGAACGAGCAGATGTCATAAATTTTCTTCCATTTTTAATAGATTGCATGTATATGACAATTGCTCTTGTAGAGGGATCAACACCAAAAAAATCTATAAGATCAGCGAAATCTATATCTATGTCTGAACCAAGAGAGACAAAATAACTGAATCCGATATTTTTATCAGAGGCTCTATCTAAAAGGGCAACAGAAAGAGTAGCACTCTGGGCTATTAATGCAATATTACCTTTATTAAGTCTTCTTCTAAAAAGGCTTACATTCAAATTAATTCCTGGTCTGATAAATCCAAGAGTATTCGGACCTAAGAGCCTGAAGCCGTATTTTCTATGAATTTTCTCTATTTCTTCTTCAAGGTGAATTGCTTCTCTGACCTTTGTTCTAAAGTCAGGACAAAGCAGGATAACTCCCTTTACTGCCTTCTGCCCACATTCTTCTAAAACAGTCAAAACATCTGAACCACATTCTTCTGCTAAGACAACAAGGTCAATCTCTTTTGAAATATCACTTAAGTTTTTGTATGCTTCAACTCCTTGAACAGAATCTGTCCTTGGATTAACAGGATAAACAATCCCCCTGTATCCTTCACCAATAAGATTTCTAAAAACAGTATAGCCAATGCTTCCTGGCTTGTCATCGGCTCCTATTACCGCAATTCTTCTTGGGTTGAAAAAATATTCAAGATTATAAATTGACATTTTCCTCTCCTTCTAAAATTCTACCAACACTTACTACTTTATCATCTTGAGTGAGGTCAATTAATCTAACACCTGTTGTAGCTCTTCCCTGTGGACGAATTTGAGAAACTTTAAGTCTAATCATTTTGCTACTACTACATATAATAATTTCATCATCATCTTTAACCTGTAAAGATGCTACAACATTACCTGTTTTTGGGGAAAGCTTAATGTTTTTTACTCCTGTTCCTCCTCTATGTTGAAGTCGATACTCTTCAATCGGTGTTTTCTTTCCAATTCCTTTTTCTGTAATTGTAAGAACATAGGAGCCTTCAGATACAACATCTGCAGAGACTACTTCATCACCTGATTCGGAAAATCTTATTCCAATAACTCCTCTGGCTGTTCTTCCCATAGCTCTTACATTAGATTCATCAAATCTTATTGACATTCCTTTTTTAGTTGCAATTATAAGATGGTTTTTCCCATTGGTTTTTACTACTGATATCAATTCATCTCCTTCATCAATATCTATTGCAATAACTCCTTTACTTCGGATATTTTTAAACTCTTCAAGGGATGTTTTCTTTACAAATCCTTTTTTTGTAAACATTGTAAGAAAACCTTCTTCAAGATCTTTACATACCAAAGCGGTAGTAATCTTTTCCCCTTCATTTAATGGTAGTAGATTTACAATTGCCTTTCCACGAGAGAGCCTTCCTGCCTCTGGTATTTGGTAAATTTTAAGGCAGTAAACTCTCCCAAAATTGCTGAAAAATAGAATATGATCGTGAGTTGAACCAACTAAAACATCGGTAAGATAATCTTCTGAAACAGTTTCCATAGGAGTAAGCCCCTTACCACCCCTTTTCTGACTGCGATAATCGGAAAGAGACGTTCTCTTAATATAACCAAGATTGGTAAGGGTAATTACCATGTCTTCTTCAGTAATAAGGTCTTCTATTCTTATTTCTTTTGTTTCAGTAACTATTTGAGTTCTTCTTTCATCTCCATATTTTTGTTTTATCTCAATCAACTCCTCTTTAATAATATTTTTAACAAGTTCTTCACTTTCAAGGATTGCTTTTAGTCTTTCAATTTCTTTGAGCATTTCTTCATAATCATGAATTATTTTTTCTCTTTCAAGTCCTGTAAGTCTCTGTAGTCTCATATCAAGTATTGCCTGTGCTTGAATCTCTGTTAAAGGAAATCTATTCATAAGTCGTGTTTTTGCTTCTTCTGGATTTTGAGATTTTCTGATAATTGAAATTACTTCATCAAGATTTTCAACGGCGATTTTAAGTCCAAGTAATATGTGTGCCTGATGTTCAGCCTTTTTTAAATCAAAGGCTGTTCTTTTTAGGACAACATCTTTTCTGTGTTTAAGAAACTCCCATAAGGTTTCTTTAAGGTTTAGTATTCTTGGTTGTCCATCAACAATTGCAAGCATTATTGCTCCAAAAGTAGTTTCCATTTGAGTATGTTTATAAAGATTATTAAGGATAACTTCGGGCATTTCACCTTTTTTAAGTTCAAGAACTACTCTTATGCCTTCTCTGTTTGATTCATCTCTTATTTCAGTGATTCCTTCGATCTTCTTTTCCCTTACAAGTTCAGCAATTTTCTCTATTAATCTTGCTTTGTTAACCTGATAAGGAATTTCTGTTATTACAATTCTTTCTTTAAAAGACTTACCTTCTGAATCTGTCTCAAAAAGATATGGCTCTTTTGCTTTTTTACCCTTTGCTTCTTTTTCTACCTTTGCCTTAGCTCGGACTTTTATAAGTCCTCTACCTGTTAAGTAGAGGTCCTTTATACCATCAATACCATAAATTGTTCCACCCGTTGGGAAATCAGGTCCTTTGACAATATTTGTGAGTTCTTCAATTGAAATCTCAGGTTTTTCAAGAAGATTAATCAGGGCATTTACAATTTCGTTAAGATTATGAGGTGGAATATTTGTTGCCATTCCAACAGCTATTCCTGAGGAACCGTTTATTAAAAGATTAGGAATTCTTGTCGGTAAAACAAGGGGTTCTTCAGTTGTTCCGTCAAAATTAGGAACAAAAGGAACTGTTTCCTTATCTATGTCCTGAAGAAGTTCTTCAGCTATTTTTGTAAGCCTTGCTTCAGTATAACGATATGCTGCTGGAGGATCACCATCAATAGAACCAAAATTACCCTGTCCATCAATAAGAGGATAACGCATATTGAAATCCTGAGCCAGTCTTACTAAAGCATCATAAACAGCTTGGTCTCCATGGGGATGATATTTCTTTAAAACTTCACCAACAACACCAGCGCATTTTGAATACTTTTTACCAGCAAGAAGTCCTTCTCTAAACATGGCATATAGAATTCTTCTTTGTACTGGTTTAAGTCCATCTCTTATATCTGGAAGTGCTCTACCTATGATTACGCTCATGGCGTAATCAAGGTAACTAACCTTCATTTCCTCTTCAATATTGACTTTCAGAATATTTGACATGCCTTACCTCTTTTATTTTTCATAGGATTTATTAAAATTTTGGAGCAAAAAATTCATTTACAAGAACTACATGACGAAGATTTACAGGATGTACAGGCAGAATTACCCTTTTGAACCCCTTTCATTGAAAAAGAAGACATTTTTTTAAATATTTCATGGGAGTTACACTTTGGACAGGTTACTGTTTTGTTGCCAAAAAGGAGGACTTCAAAATTTTCTCCACACTTTTTGCATAAATATTCATATATAGGCATTCTATCACCTCTTTAAGAGAGTAATTTAAGCATTTTTATTATATCATAGCTTGCCTTATACCTAAAAATTCTTTTAAAGTAAATATGATAAAAATTTTTCGTAGGAGGATAATGTGCTAAAAACACTTAGGGAAAAGGCTAAATATTTCTATTTTCTATTTTTTTTAGTGATAATTACTTTTGTATTTTGGGGAGTTGGAACTGTTGACAAACCTAAAATAGAATATGTAGCAGAAGTTGATGGACAGAAGATTTATGCTGAAAAATTTTGGAGAAATTATGAAGAACTAAGAAGAGCTTATCGTGAAGTATTTGGAGAGAAAGCTTCAGAAATGGATAAGGATTTAAAGGAGAGAGTTTTAGAGGATTTAATTAATGAAGAAGTTCTTTTGTGGATTGCAAAAAAATATGACATAGAAGCAACTGACAAAGAAGTTCAAAATGCAATAATAAATGATCCAAGATTTATGCGAAATGGTGTTTTTCAAAAAGATATATATTTTCAAATCTTAAAATTGAATAGAATGACGCCTGCTCAATATGAAGCCTATCTTAAAAGAGAAATAACAATAGGTAAAACTCTTCAGTTAATTGCTTCTGCTAAGGGTAAAAATGAAATATCTGATGAAGTTTTTATTAAAGCCTTTTTAAAATCAGTTAAAGAGAATATTCCCATAAAGATAAATAAAGAGGCAATTTCATAGAATGGAAAAATTTTTCAGTCAACTGAGATGGCAGGATTTAATAGATATTGCGGTTGTTTCTTTTATTATTTACAAAATTTTTATTCTCGTTAAAGGCACCCGTGCTGCAAGAATGCTCATTGGTGTAGGTGTATTACTTGCTTTATCTCTTTTTTCAAGATTTCTTGAATTATACACCCTTGACTGGCTTATCCAGAGTTTCTGGACACAGATTATTATTGTTTTAATAATTCTTTTTCAACCTGAAATTAGAAAGGCTCTTGCTCAGATGGGGGAAACTCCTCTTTTCCATAGGTTTAGTTCTGCTGGAGAGATGAAAACTATTGAAGAAATAGTCAAAGCTGCACAGTCACTTGCTAACAAAAAAATAGGTGCTTTAATTGTTTTTGAGAGAGATGTAAGCCTTGGTGAATACATTGAAATTGGTGTACCCCTTGATGCAAAAGTTACAAAGGAACTTTTAATAAGCATATTTCATCCCACAAGCCCTATTCATGATGGTGCTGTAATAATTAAGGGAAATAAAATTTTAGCTGCAGGCTGTTTTCTTCCCATAAAGCTTGGAGCAGATTTAAAAAAAACCTATGGCACAAGACATAGAGCTGCATTAGGTATTACAGAGGAAACCGATGCTGTTGCTGTAATTGTATCAGAAGAGACAGGAGCAATTTCTTTGGCAGTTAATGGTCAACTTGAGATAAATCTTGACATAGGAAAATTAAGACAGTCCCTTACAAATCTCTTTACAACAGAGAGGCAAAAAAGATGAAAAAATTTTTTAAAAATCTTATAGCAGAAAATCTTACATTTAAATTAATTTCTATTGCATTAGCTGTTTTTCTTTGGTTTTTTGTAACCTTTAAAGGTCAGACAGAGACCTATGTGGAGATTCCCATTGAGTTTAAAGGAGTTCCAGCGGGAATGGAAATTTTGAAACAGAATGTAAAAAAAATAAACATATCAATTTCTGCGCGAGAAAGAATAATTAGAGAGATTGCACAAAATAACATAAGAGTAATTATTGACTTATCTAATGCAAAGCTTGGAGAAAATTCAATACCAATCACTAAATCATCTATAAAGATTCCAAGAGGAGTTGAAATTCTTAGGATTGAACCTTCAATAGTTAAAGTTCACTTAGATAAAAAATCTCAGAAAATGGTTCCTGTTAAAGCAGTAATTGTTGGAAATCCCGAAAAAGGATTTATCATTCGTTCAGTTGAGTTAGAGCCATCACAAATAAATATTGAAGGAGCCAAAAAGGAGCTTGACAGAATCCAAATTATTAAAACAGAACCAATTGATATTGAAGGAATTAAAGAAAATATATCCATTCAAACTAAAATAGACCCTGAAGGCAAGATTTTTAGAAGTGATAAAGATATAATTAATGTAAAAATTGAGGTAAGGAGGAGGAATTAGTGGAATTTATAGCTAATTCATCTATGAAGGAGAGTCAAAATTTACTTTTTGGAACAGATGGAATAAGAGGAACAATAAACCTTTATCCTATGTTACCAGAAATATGTTTAAAAGTCGGAATGGCATTATGTTTTCTCTTAAAAGAAAGACTTTCCCATAAACCAAAAATTTTAATAGGAAAGGATACAAGAATATCTGGTTATGCTATAGAATCAGCTTTGACTGCTGGTATAACTTCAATGGGTGGAGATGTATATCTTGTAGGACCTATTCCAACTCCAGCAGTTGCTTTTCTTGTAAAAAGCATGCGTGTTGATGCAGGAGTAGTAATATCAGCATCCCATAATCCTTTTTATGATAACGGAATAAAAATATTTTCAAACAATGGTTTTAAACTTTCTGAAGAAATTGAAAGAAATATCGAGATTTTAATTAATAAATCTAATTTTCCAGAAAATAGACCTTCTGCCCATTTTTTAGGTAAGGCATACAGAATTGAGGATGCTCAGGGTAGATATATAGAGTTTGTGAAGTCAACTTTACCAAAGGATTCAAATCTTGAAGGATTGAGGGTTGTAATTGATCCTGCTAATGGAGCAGCCTATAAAATTACTCCCACCCTTTTCCATGAATTAGGCGCAGAAGTTATAACAATTAATGACAAACCCGATGGACTCAATATTAACAAAGAATGTGGTGCTCTTTATCCTCAATCATTAGCAAAAAAAGTTGTTGAATTTGGAGCTCATCTTGGTATTGCCCATGACGGAGATGCTGACAGAACTATCTTTGTAGATGAAAGGGGACAAATAATAGATGGTGATTTTATTATTACAGTATGGGCAAAGGAACTTAAAGAACATAAGAGATTGAAAAAAAATACTGTTGTTACAACAATAATGACAAACATGGGAGTTGAAAACTATTTAAAAAACTGTGGAATAAAAATAATAAGAACAAAGGTTGGAGATAAATATGTTGTTGAAGAAATGCTCAAAGGTGGATACACTCTTGGAGGAGAACAGTCAGGACACATAGTTTGTCTTGACTATACAAATACAGGTGATGGTCCTATTACAGCAGTTCAGATAGCATATATAATGAAAAGAAAAGAAAAAAATTTGAGTGAACTTATAAAAAATATTCCCCGATATCCTCAAGTTCTAAGAAACATCAAAATTCCAGATTCTTTCCCAAAGGACAAAATAAATGATGTAGTTGAAAGTATAAAAGAGATTGCAAAAAAACTTGAAAAACAAATGAAAGGAAGAATAGTGATAAGACCCTCTGGAACAGAACCGAAGATAAGAATAATGGTAGAAGAAGAAGATTCAGAAAAAGTATTAAAAATTTCTGAAGAACTTGAGAATATAACAAAAAAGTTGCTTGCCATGTAATGCCATATTTATTTGCCCTTTTATCTGGTATTTTTTCAGGTTCATTTTTCATCTATTTCCCTGTCTTTTCAATTCTTTTTGCCCTCACTCCTTCCTTGTATCTCTTTTTAAAGAATAAATATTTATCAAGTATTGTCTGTCTTATTCTTGCATTAACGAGTATTTTTTATGTAAATATGCATCAAAGTAAGACTTTATCAGATGAAAACAATAAAACTATAATTTTCGAAGGTTACATAATCGCTCAAAGCAACAATTTTTACTGGTTTAAAACAACTGAAGGAAAAACAATAAAAATTTACTTTGAAAAACCTTTAAGGGAACAAAAAGTTTATGAAGTTGAATGTAAAAGGATTGAAGAACATAAAAATCCTTTTTCAATGATTAGTAAAAATCCTTTTTGTTTTCCCCAAAAAATAGAAGAAAAGGGTCATTTAAAATTTACATTTTTTGATAGTCTCAGAAATAAGATTAATAAAGAGTTAAAAGAAAAACTTAGCGGTGATACTGCAAATGTTTTGATTGCTATGACAGTTGGATATCGCCATGAAATATCAAATCAAATTAGAGAGGATTTTCAGAAAACAGGGCTTATTCATCTTTTAAGTATCTCAGGAGCACATTTTAGTCTTATTTTTACTTTCTTTTTTCTAATTTTTAGATTTTTTCTTAAGAATCTACCATATCGGGCTTTAGTTTATCTTACCCAATATATGAAACCTTCTCAATTAGCTATTATTTTGTGTTTTCCAATTGTAATAGGATATTTCTTTTTAGTTGAGCCAAACTATCCTTCCTCAAGGGCATTTATTATGGCTACATTTTTTATGATAGGAGTTCTTACAGAAAGAAAATCATTATGGTTTATTACTGTCAGCATCGCATGTCTTATAATCCTAATTATTGAACCAGATGCTATCTTTGATATTTCCTTTCAGCTTAGCTTCCTTGCTACAGCAGGGATAGGATTTGCAACTGACATTTTCAAGGAGTTCAAAGATAAAATTAGTAATAGGCTTGTTTCTTATATTTTTTTAAGTCTTCTTGTTAGTATTTCAGCGGTATTATTCACAGCACCAATTATAGCCTATAAATTTCACTATTTATCTTTAATCAGTCCCTTTGCAAACATTTCAGCAGGATTACTTATAGGGATGATTCTTTTTCCTTTGAATTTAATTTTTATTATTCTATTTCTTATAACAGGCTTTTATCCCTTCCCAGAACTTATTGAATATATTGCTAAATTTTCATTTTATGTGATGCATCTGCTTGCCTCATTTAAATATTCCGCATTCGATGTACCTGCTTTTCCGCTATTTACAGTTTTTTTGTCTTATTTTTCTTTATTTATAATGGTCTTAAGCTTTTACATGGCTAAGAGATGGAAGAGAAGGATTTTGTTATCTTTTTCATTTTTGTTAATTTTTTTTGCTCTGTTAATAGGTTATCTCAAAATAAAAGAAGAACAAAATTTTCTTAAAATAACTTTTCTTGATGTTGGTCAGGCAGACTCTTCGATCATTGAAACTCCATCGGGTGTCTTTATTGTTGATACTGGCAAAACAGGATTTGAATCTGAACAGTTTTTAAAAGCTAAGGGATATAAAGATTTAGTTGCTTTAATCATTAGTCATGAACAAAGAGATCATGCAGGAGGATTTTTGAGAATTTTAAATAGATTTAATGTAAATGAAATATGGGATAATGGACATACAATCTACAATATAAAAGCACCTTTGAATTTAAGACATCTTGAAAGGGGTGATGTTTTAAAGGTTGGCAATTGCGAGTTTACTGTGCTTCATCCATATAGGGGATTTTATGTCAGTTCACTAACAAAAGATAGTAATGAATTAAGTTTAATTTTCAAATTTAAGTGTTTCAAGAGAGAATATCTTTTTTTATCAGATGCTGGGAAATCTGCTATAGAGAATCTTCCACTTGAATATTTAAAAACAGATTTAGTGAAAATCCCCCATCATGGCAGTAAGCATTCCTTTTATGAAGATTTTTACAAATCAGTTATGCCTGATATTTGCATAATCAGCGCAGGAAAGAGTAATCCCTATGGACATCCCCACAGGGAAGTTATTGAGTATTTAAGTAAAATATGCAGAATTTACAGAACAGATATTGAAGGTGCCATTCAGATTAAAGAAGACAATTTTGGCAACATCAATATACAAAGCTTTGAAGAAAGTCGTTTTAAACCTTACAGAGATATTGAGAATTTAAAAAAAATGTTTATTTTATGGTAGAATTAAGCCATGATAGCTTTAATTGACTATGGAATGGGAAATATTAGAAGTGTATGTAAAGCCCTTGAAACAGTCGGTGCTCAGGTTTTAATTACTCAGAATGCTGAAGATATTCAAAAAGCAAAAGCAATAGTACTTCCAGGCGTAGGAGCTTTTAAAGATTGTATGACAAATCTTTCACAACTTGAACTGCTTTCTGTTATCAAAGATGAAATACTAAAAGGTAAGCCCTATTTTGGAATATGTCTTGGAATGCAAATTCTTTTTACTGAATCTGAAGAATTTGGGATATGTAAAGGTATGGATTTACTAAAAGGCAGGGTTGTGAGATTCAATTTACCAAAGGAATATAAAATACCTCACATGGGATGGAATATGGTTAGAATAAAGAAAAAAAATAAAATTTTAGATCCCCTTTTAGATAACTCATATTTTTATTTTGTTCATTCCTATTATGTAATACCGGATGAACCGAAGGTTATAGCGGGTGTTACTGATTACGGCATTGAATTTACATCAATAATACAATATGAAAATATTTTCGCCACCCAGTTTCATCCTGAAAAATCTCAGAAGATGGGTCTAAAACTTTTAAGTAATTTTGTTCAGCAAATTCGATGAAAAAAGTTATTTTAGGAACTGCCGGTCACATTGATCACGGAAAAAGTTCTGTTGTAAAAGCCCTCACAGGTATAGACCCAGATAGACTTAAAGAAGAAAAGGAAAGAGGAATTACAATAGACCTCGGGTTTGCAAATATTTTTTATCCTGACCTTATCGTTGGAATTATTGATGTTCCAGGACATGAAAGATTAATAAGAAACATGCTTGCAGGTGTAGGTGGAATTGATATGGTTATGCTTGTTGTTGCTGCTGATGAAGGAGTGATGCCTCAGACAAAGGAACATCTTGCAATATGTGATCTTCTCAAAATAAAAGCAGGAATTATTGTTTTAAATAAAGTAGATTTGATTGATGAAGAAACTTTAGAACTTGCAAAAGAAGATGTAAAGGAAGCTGTAAAGGATACATTTCTTGAGAATGCAGAAATAATTCCCGTTTCAGCAAAAACAGGATATAATATTGAGTTATTAAAAGAAAAAATAAGAGAAATTGCAGATAAAATTCAAGAAAAATCATCTGGTGGTTTATTTAGAATGCCTATTGATAGGGTATTCACCCTTAAAGGTTTTGGAACTGTTGTAACAGGAACGGTTTTAAGCGGGAGTATCTCTGTGGATACTCCTGTTGAGGTTCTTCCAACAGGAGTTAATTCAAAGGTAAGAGGACTTCAAAGTCATGGACAATCAATTAAAGAAGCCTTTGCTGGACAAAGGGTCGGTATAAATCTGCAAGGACTATCAAAGGAAGACTTAAAAAGAGGTGATATTGTCACAATTCCGAATAAACTAAAGCCTACATATTTTATTGAGGCAAGAATAAAACTTCTTAAAGATGCTACAACGCTAAAAAATAATGCACCCATCCATTTTTATTTAACTACCTCTGAGACAGTAGGTAAGGTTAAACTAATTGATAAAAATGAAGTTTTACCTGGGCAGGAAGCTTTTGCTCATATAAAATTAAAAGACCCTATAATTGCCATGGCTAAAGATAGATTTGTTATAAGACGTTTTTCTCCTCTTGAGACTTTAGGGGGAGGTGTAGTTCTTGACCCTCAACCACCAATAAAAAAGAAGGATATAGAACCTGAACATCTCCATATTCTTTACAGTGGTGACCTTTCTGAATGTCTTGAAGTTAAGATTAAAAGAAAGGGGATGAAAGGCATGTCAGTGGAAGAAATCGAAGGATGGATAAATACTGATATCAGTCAGATTCACACTGCTGTTGAAAAACTTTTAGGGAAGAAGAAAGTTATAAAAGTTGAAAATAGACTTTTTCATATAGACATTTTTGAAAATTTTAAACAGATTCTTCTAAATTTACTTAAAGATTTTCATGCCAATAATCCCTTTAAAGAAGGCTTACCTAAGGAAGAGTTAAAGAATAAACTCTCTCTTGAGAGATTCCCTGAGATTTTAATGCTACTGCCAAAGATTGATGAAATTCTTATTGAGGGGAGTTTAGTAAAATTAAAATCTCAAACTAAACAGGATATTGACCCAGTTATAGAAGAAAGAATACTAAAAGAGTTGACCCTTAGAGAGTTTCAGCCACCTTTCAAAGATGAGCTTTCAAGTATTCTTAACATTAAGGAAACCAGATTGGATGACCTATTGAAAATAATTGCTAAAAAAGGCAAGATAGTTAGAATAAATGATAGCCTATATCTTACAAAGGAAAACTATGAAAAAATGCTAAATCTTTTAAAAGATTTTTTTTCAAAAAAAACAGAGATAACTGTTTCAGAGTTCAGAACTATGCTTAATACTACAAGAAGATATGCTATTTTATATCTTGAATATCTTGATTCAAATAAAATAACCTTGAGAGTTGGTGAGGTTAGAAAGTTAGTTAAAAGAGGATAGAAGTGACAAAGAAAAAGATTACATTTTTTATTTTATTTTTTGTTTTGGGTATTATCTCAGGGATTATAATTTTTAATTTTGTTAAAACTCCTAAACAGTCAATTCCTATTTATAGAGACTTTACAGAACCAGTTAAAAGTTTTTCTGAAATAGTAAAGGCTGTATCTCCCTCTGTTGCTAATATTTCAACGATGAGAACATTACAGGTTCCTCCAACTCTTGAAGATTTATTTGAATCTCTACCTCCCTATGGTAATTCACAGGGTAAAAAATGGAAAGAAATGAGTATGGGTTCTGGTGTTGTGGTTTCATCTGATGGATACATTCTTACAAATTATCATGTTATTGAACAGGCAGAGGATATTAAAGTAACATTATATGATAGAAGAACTTTCAAAGCAAAAATCGTTGGTGTTGATCCTAAAACCGACCTTGCAGTAATTAAAATAGATGCAAAGGATTTACCAATTGCTTCATGGGGAGATTCAGATAAGCTTCAAGTGGGAGATTTTGTCCTTGCTATTGGGAATCCTTATGGTTTAACTCATACTGTTACAATGGGAATAATAAGTGCAACAGGAAGAGCAGATGTTGGAATAGCTGATTATGAAGATTTTATTCAAACAGATGCGGCAATAAATCCGGGAAACTCTGGTGGACCTCTTGTTAATATCAAAGGAGAAATTATTGGAATCAATACCGCTATATTTTCCCGAACAGGAGGATATCAGGGAATTGGTTTTGCAGTGCCAAGCAATATGGCGCGGATTATAAAAGACAGTCTCATAAAGGATGGGAAAGTAGTTAGAGGATGGATTGGAGTTATGGTTCAGGACTTAACAGCAGAACTTGCAGAAAAGTTTAACCATAAAGAACCTTACGGAATCATAATCACAGATGTAACTAAACAAAGCCCTGCCTATAAAGCAGGTTTAAAAAGAGGTGATATAATACTTGAATTTGACGGAAAAAAAATTACAGAGAGTGCTATCTTGCGGAATCTTGTTGCACAGAGTAAAATAGGTACTATAGCAAATTTAAAAATTTCGAGGGATGGTAGAGTCTACATTATACCTATTACAATTGAACAACTTCCTTCAGATCAGTTTATTGAATCAAAAATCTATCGAAAAAATTATACAGAATCAGAAAATCCCTTCAAGGGTCTTTCAGTAATTGACCTTGACCCATCAATGGCAAAACAGATTGGAGTTGAGCCTGAGGACAGAGGAGTAGTGGTTTACAGGATTGAACCAGGCTCACCTGCTGAAAATTCAGGATTTCGAAAGGGAGATCTTATAATGGAAATAGAAAGACAGAGAATTGTAAATTCTTCTGATTTTCAAAGGGTTATGCAGAAAATTTCAAAAGGTGATATTTTGGTTCTCATAAACAGAGGCGGTAAAAAATTTTATACAATACTTTCAACATCATGAATCTTTTAATATTACTTTTTATAATAAGTCTTGTTTTTGGTATATATGTAGAAGAAAAATATGTTACTGATTTTCAACCTTTTGTAAAGGGCTCTATAATATTCTTAGGTGCTCTTATATTAAGTTTTTTTGTATACTTTAAACTCAAAAAATTAAATAACTCGCAAATTTTATTTACCCTGATAGGTCTTTTTTTAGGTATTTTCACGGGCTTTCTTTTGAGTTTACCTTTATTAATTCTGTCATCGGAGCTGAAATTTATCGCCTTCATAGTAATGATTAGTTTTGGATATGGTGGTGCCATTTTTGGTTTACAAAGTGGAAGTAGAATAAAAATTTCAGACCTTTTGCTTTTCATAAAAAAAGAATCTCTTTGGGAGGAGCCGAAAATTTTAGATACAAATGTATTAATTGATGGAAGAATAGCAGACCTTGTAGAACTTGGATTTATAAAAGGAACAATTTTAATACCAAGATTTATACTACGAGAAATTCAGTATATTGCTGATTCTCCTGATCCTTTAAGAAGAGCAAAGGGTAAGCGAGCACTGGATATACTTCAAAGAATTCAAAGTTCAGACAAATTAAAATTAGAGATAATTGAAAAAGATATTCCAGAAATAAAAGAAGTTGATATAAAGCTTATTGAGTTTACTCGAGGCATAAAGGGAACAATTATTACAAATGATTTAAACCTAATAAAAATTGCTCAACTTAGAGGAGTTCCTGTTTTGAATTTAAATGAATTAGCTCAGGCTATGAGACCTCCTGTGCTACCAGGGGAAGCCTTAAGTCTATTTATAGTCAAAGAGGGTAAGGAGCATGATCAAGGAGTTGCTTATCTTGATGACGGGACAATGGTAGTAGTTGAGGGTGGAAGAAATTATATTGGTAAGACAATTGATGTAGTAATTCACAGTGTACTTCAGACTTCAACAGGCAGAATGATATTTGGTAAACCGAAATTAGATTTTACTAATAAAGACGAATCAGAGGATGAATAAAAAGTTATCTAAGATTAGAGCCATAATCCTTTCAGCTGGAATAGGCAGAAGATTTGGTTCACCAGATAAGGTTTTCATAGAGTTAGAGGGAAAACCTCTTTTTATTTGGTCTGCTGAAATTTTTGAAAAATTAGAAGAAGTTGATTATTTATGGATTGTTACAAGAAAAGAGATGATTGAAAAAGTTAATTACTATCTAAATAAATTTAATTTTAAAAAAGTTGAAGGAATTGTTGAAGGTGGTTTAGAAAGACAAGACTCTGTATATAATGCATTGAAATCTTTACCTGAGGATACTAATATTGTATTAATCCATGATGCAGCAAGACCTTTATTAAGTAAAGAATTGGTAATAAGATTATTGAATGCGATTAATTCTCATATCGATGGCGTTATCCCTGTAATTTCTATAAATGATACCATTAAGTGGATTAAAAGAAGAAATGTTATTGGTGGGACTCTCAACAGAGATATTTTAAAGGCGGTTCAGACCCCTCAGATATTTTGGTTTGAAAGAATCATGGAAGTCTATAAAAAAGCCTATGAAGAAGGTTTTTATGGAACAGATGATGCTTCTCTAATTGAAAGATATGGAGGAACAATAATAGCAGTGCAAGGAGAAGAAAGTAACATTAAAATTACAACAAAGGATGATTTTAAAAAAATTCAGTTGTTTTTTAAAAGCCATCAAGAAAAAATGAATAGTTTTTTTAATTCAATAAGAATTGGAATAGGCTATGATAGTCACAGACTTGTTGAAGGAAGAAAACTAATAATAGGAGGAGTTGAAATCCCTTATCAAAAAGGTCTTTATGGACATTCAGATGGTGATGTTTTAATCCATGCAATAATTGATGCAATTTTAGGTTCAGCAGGATTAGGTGATATAGGAAAACATTTTCCAGACACAGACCCAAAATATAAAAATATTTCAAGCATTCTTTTACTTGAGGAAACTTTAAAAATAGCGAAATCCAATCAAATAAAGCCAGTATGGATTGATTGCACAATTTTTGCAGAAAAGCCAAAAATGGCTCCATTCATTCCAGCAATGACAGAAAAACTTAAATCCTTAGGATTGACAATAAACATAAAAGCAAAAACTAATGAAGGTATGGGATTCATTGGAAGACAAGAAGGTATTGCTTCCCATGCAATCTGTTTAAGTAGAGTTATCTTTTAATTTAATACCCATCTTTATGAATTTTTTCCCTCTCTTTTTCAGTGCCCTTGGTAGAATCAAAATGTTCGGAATGATAGGTTCATCCTATATTCTCTGATATTTACTGCTTTTATGTCCGTCATAGAATTATTCATGAAGTACGGATATTTACTATTGAATCTGTTGTTCTTGCCACTTGGTATAGATTTTGATTCTGAAACAGTTGATTTCCTTAACAAACAGTGGCTAAAGGTTAGTGCAGGATTTTATGCTTTGCCCTTGGTTTGGAGTGGACCTTTATGAAATTACTGTCCCATATTAGATGAAAATCATTCGGGCTGGCGTTATCGGATTTGAAATAATTTTTATCGATTCTTTTTGTCCTTACTGGATCTGTTTAACAAAGCAGTGAGCAAGCCAAGAGCGAATCCTCCTGCTGCAGTAAATAGTAACAAAAGAATATGTGGCATCTCTATAGTGATGAAAAGAAAATGAATTTTTATTGGCTCAAGATTTTGAATGAAAACTATTCCGAGAAGAATTACTAAAACCAGTATACATATTAATTTGGCTGTATTCATAATAACCTCCTCCTTATACAGGATTGATTATGTATTTTAACATAAGGTTACAATATAGAATGGTCATTTCCATAGAAAATACCAATAACATAGAAGAGGAATATCTAATAATTAAGGGAGCAAGACAGAATAATTTACAAAATATTGATTTATTAATTCCCCATAATAGGCTAACTGTTATAACAGGTATCTCTGGTTCTGGAAAGTCTTCCCTTGCCTTTGACACAATTTATGCAGAGGGACAATGGAGATTTATAGAGTGTATGTCAAGTTATGCAAGGGTTTTTATAGAAAAACTTCCAAGACCTGATGTAGACCTAATTGATAATCTCAAACCCTCAATTGCCCTTGAACAGAGAAATCCTGTAAAAGGTTCTCGGGCAACAGTGGGAACACATACGGAAATTTATGATTATCTGAGAATAATTTTTTCAAAGATATCAAAACTCTTTTGTCTAAATTGTCAAGTCGAAATAAAAAAATGGAATCCCTCTGCAGTTTCAGTGGAACTTTTAAATAAATACTATGGTAAAAGAGTATTCATAATGTTTGAAACAAAGGAAAATCCAGAAAAACTTATTTCAAAGGGATTTACAAGACTTTTTGTAATTGAAGATAACAATCACTATGTAAAGGATTTACAAGATTACATTAAGCAAACTGAAACTATAGAGTCTTTCTTAATTATTACTGACCGATTAAAAATTAATGATAAATCAAGACTCGTTGATTCCCTTGAAATAGCTTTCAAAATGGGGGATGTAAAAGTTTATATTGTTGATGATAATATTTTAATAAACTTTCCGAAGGAGCTTAAATGTCCAAATTGTAATACAAAATTTGAAGAACCAAATCCTGCTACATTTTCTTTTAATCATCCCCAGGGAGCATGTCCTGAGTGCAAAGGTTTTGGTTACATTCTCACTTATGATGAAAATTTAATAATTCCCGATAAAGAGTTATCTATCAATGAAGGAGCTATTGAGATATTTGAAAAACCCGCACTTAGATGGTGGAAAAAACAATTAATTAAAGGAGCCATTCTTTCAGGAATAAATATTTATTCTCCTTATAAATCATTACCAAAAGAACATAAAGAATTAATTTTTTCAGGAAACCAGTATTTTTATGGAATAAAAGATTTTTTTGAGGAACTTGAAAGAAAAAGATACAAAATTCATGTAAGGGTCTTTCTATCAAAAATAAGAAAGCCCTTTTTATGCCCCCTTTGTAAAGGCAAAAGACTTAAAGGGACTTCTCTAACTTACAAATTAAATGGAAAAGATATAGGAGATCTAAACTTTATGACAGTAAAACAGTTAAAACAGTGGATTCAATCTTTAGATTTATCCTCTGAAGAAAATAAAGTGGTTCAAGAAGCAATAGAACAGATATTACAAAAACTTAATTTTTTAGAAACAGTTGGACTAAGTTATTTAACCCTTGACAGACAAATTAAAACTCTCTCTGGCGGTGAATATCAAAGATTAAATATTTCAAATCAACTTGCCAACAGACTTACCTCAACCCTTTATGTTTTAGATGAACCAACAGTGGGATTACATCCTCGAGATACAGATAAAATTATTAAAGTTTTAAAAGAAATTACCAATTATGGCAATACAGTTGTAGTTGTCGAACATGATAGAGATGTTATATCTCAAGCAGACTGGATTGTTGAGTTAGGTCCTGGAGGTGGAAGAGAAGGTGGAAGAGTAATATACTCAGGAACAATTGAAAATTTTTTGAATACAATCTCACCTACTGCAAATTATATTAAATCAAAGGAATATATAAATTTTCATAAAAAACTATGTCTTAACAAAGAAATTCAAAAAAAATACAATTTTATAACCCTTAAAGGAGCAAAGGGACATAATCTTAAAAATATAACTGTCTCCTTTCCTTTAAATGCTCTTACTGTAGTTACAGGAGTCTCTGGCTCAGGGAAAAGCTCATTAATAGTTGATACACTATATAGAGGACTTTCAAAAAAACTCGGTCTTGATACTCAAGAACCTCTATATTTTGAAAACATTGAAGGAATACAAAGCATAAAAACAGTGAAACTTATCGATCAATCTCCAATTGGAAGAACTCCTAAATCAATTCCTGTTACCTACCTGGGGATTTACAACAAAATTAGAGAAGTATTTGCATCCCAAAAGGAGGCGAAACAAAGGAAATTTTCTTCAGGACATTTCTCTTTAAATAGTCCCTTAGGACAATGTCCTGTATGTAAAGGCGAAGGATTTGTAAGAGTAGAAATGTATTTTTTTGAAGATTTATTTTTACCCTGTGATGAATGTGAAGGTAAAAGATTTAAAAAAGAAGTATTAGAGATCAAATATAGAGATAAAAATATCCATGAAGTTTTATCTATGAGTTTTGACGAAGCCTATGATTTCTTTGAGGAAGAAAACTTACTAAGAGAAAAAATAGATATTATAAGGGAACTTGGACTTGGGTATCTTAGATTAGGACAACCTGCAACGACCCTATCAGGAGGAGAAGCTCAAAGATTAAAAATCTGTGCAGAAATTTTGAATTCACTTACATCAAAAACTAAATCTTCTCTAAAAGGCTTCCTTTATATTCTTGATGAACCAACAGTAGGATTACATCATGAAGATGTAAAAAAATTTCTCAATGTTATAAGAAGGCTCATTGATAGATCCGCTACAGTCATAATAATTGAACACAATCTTGATGTAATTTACCATGCAGACTGGATTATTGACCTTGGACCTGAGGGAGGAGATGAAGGAGGCTACCTTATTTATGAAGGAAGCCTCCCTGACTTCCTTAAAGTTAACAAATCCTATACTGCCAAATATTTAAGAGAATATCTAAAACCTTAAAAAAGCACCAATACCACCATACTGAAGAAGTCGTTGCCTGTCTTTTTCCTCCTTTACAACTTCAACAAGGGCAGACTGCTCAATTGCCATTTCTGTGGCTTTTTCTATTAAGTTATCAGTTTTAATTACACAGTTGCCACATTCCATACAGCATTCAATATGTTGAGTTGTTGCAAATCCGCAATTTTCACAAATAAAACCTTCTACAGCATAATCCTTAGCTATAACAAGTTTCATTACCCTTCTGTCTCTTAAATATTTCAAAGTATCATCAATGCCTGTTACAGCACTTTGATTTTTTAATGTTTTTATAATGAGCTCAGAAACAGTCTCTTTTTCCTTAGATTTTTCATATTCCTCAATTATTGGAAGAACCTTTTGTAAAACTTCTTCTTTTGAGGCATACTTTTCTATATTTGCCCTTCCTACTATTTTTTGTTTTATTTCATCAGGAATAATGTTCATTAATTCAGAAATTGCCTCATCAGGTCCTGCAACAATAAGTCTTCGGATGTTTTTATCCTTAAGAAAATCACCAAATCTTTCAATAACATCTTTAAGATGGTTTTTTACATGATAGTCAATGTGTCTTTCATATCTTTTCTCTGCAAGGGCAAACCATCCACCTTTTTTATGTTTTCCTGGGACATCTTCATGCTCAACCATTCCATACTCTTCAATATCACCTAAGAAAACTTGAAATACTCTTGCAGCTCGTTTGTCAACAAGAAGCACCCCATATTTCTGATAATTATCAAGTAAATCAAAAAGAGGGCTTGTAAATGGTGTTTTATCGATAATTAAATTATCCTTAACTTCAACATTTAGATCATATCGAACCCAAAAATCTTTTTTAGTACAACTATAAATAACAATTGATTTTTTGAAAGATTCTCTATCACTCTGTAAAAAGGATTCTATTTTTTCAATATCTTCCTTGCAAGTATTATAATTTTCTTCTGTTATAGATTTTACGAGATTTTTAAATTTTGAAATATAAGCCTGCTTTTTTCTTTCCTGTGGCGAAACATTAAGAAAAAGGCTTACTACAAGGGTATCATTCCATTTAATTTTCTCAAGCTCCTCCAAATCTTTTCTGTCAAACATTTTCCCCACCTCCTATAAAATTTTTAAGAATCTCAAGAAATGAAACAAAAAGACTAAATATAAGAGGACCAAGTATAAAACCAATTAGTCCGAAAACTTTGATACCTCCCAGAACAGAAAGAAAAATAAATATGAGTGGTAAATTAACTCTACCCTTTATTATGAGAGGTTTCAAAACATTGTCAATGGAACTTATAATTAATGCTCCCACTAAAGCAAGAACAATTCCTTTGATAATATATCCATTAACTAAAAGATATATTGCTCCAGGTCCCCATACAGCAAAAGCACCTAATACAGGAATAAAAGAAGCAACTGCTGTAGCAAATCCCCACAATGTAGCTGATGGAATTTCAAGAAAATAAAAGGTTATACCAAGTATTGTTCCTTGAAGTATGGCAATTAAAATTCCACCGTAAAAGGTTGTATAGATGATATTTTTAATCTGATTTATTATTGAAACTTTGTCTGTATCTGCAAAGGGTAAAAATTCAGAAATTTTTCTTACGAAATTATCACCATCCTTTAAAAAGAAAAAGGCAATAAAAAAAGTCAAAACAAGATTTATTGTTAATGTCAAAACATCACCAAAACCATGGGCAATTTTAAGTGCGCCCTCTTTCAATAAATTCCCAAATTCATTTTTGATAAGAGTTTCAAGGGCTGATATATCACCTCCTGTAACAAAACTAAGTTTTTCAAGTATTTTTGAGAGTATAGGATTAGTTGTTATCTTATTTAAAAGTTCTGTTATGTTGATTTTCTTTATAAGTTCACCTGTTTCTAAAATTATTTGATAAGAAATAAAAACAAAGGGGAAAAGAAAGAGGATTATAACTAGAACAATTGTTACAAGAGCAGACAATCCTTTATATTTTAAAAATTTTTGAGTAAAATCAAAAACAGGATGAAATACTAAAGCAATAACTATTGCCCATCCCGCAGAGGCAAAAAAGGATTTTAAAATCTGATAATTAAGATATCCAAGTATTCCTATAAACAATAACAAAATCCACATATAAAAATTTCTTTCAAGGGAGATTCTATATTTCCGTGACGGGCCCATAATTTATTTTATCTTTTTTAAAAAGATTTGCCAAAGGTATTTTGAGGCTATACCATTGTCTCTTTCAGGGTGCCATTGGACACCAACAAAAAATTTATGCCCTTTTAGATAAAAACCCTCTATAATGTCGTCTTTTGCTTTGCAAAAAACTTTTAGACCCTCTCCAATTTTATTTACTGCCTGATGATGAGAGCTATTTACTGTATAAGTATCCTTTTTAAAAAGAAAACTATCAAAAACTTCTATTTCGTGTTCCCCTGTTTTATGATTTATTGATGTATTTATATCTTGATAGAGAGTTCCACCAAAAAATATATTCATAATCTGCATTCCATAACAAATGCCTAATAATGGCTTATTTGAGACTAAAAAAGACTCAATTAGAGCCAATTCAGCTTTTATTCTATCATCAGGAACAATTTCTCTACATGAGATATTTTGTTCTCCATAAAATTGAGGGTTTATATCTCCTCCACCAGAAATTATTAATCCTGAGATTTTTTTTGTTAAATTTTTTATTAAATCATGACGAACAGTATCCTCTGAAATGACCATTTCTGGTGAGATTATAAAGGGTATAAACCCTGATTTTACAATAACTTGTATATAATCTCTGTTTAAGTAAAGTTTTTTTTCATCAACACTACAGGTAATCCCAATGAGTTTCATAAAAGTATTCTTCCATTTCTGATATCAGTAATTAAACCATTTTCAACGGCAATTTTACCATTTATGATAACGTATTTTATCCCCTTTGAGATGCCGAAGGGATTTTCAAAGGTTGCGGTATCTTCGATTTCTGAAGGATCAAAAAGCACAATATCAGCATAATAACCTTCCTTTATTAAACCTCTTTTATGGATTTTAAAAATTTTAGCCGGTAAATATGTTATTTTTCTTATAGCTTCTTCAAGGCTTAATATTTCTTTTTCTAAAACATATTTTCTTATAAACCTTGGAAAACTACCAAATCCTCGTGGATGAGGTTTGCCTCTTGCAGTAATTCCCTTTGTACTTCTTGAAGAACTATCAGTACCAATCACTACATAGGGTTTTGACAAAATCTTTATAAGATTTTCCTCACTCATACCAAAATATATTACCGCTACATATAAATCTGACCGAATCAGAAGGTCACATATAAAATTGTGAGCATTTTCAAATTTTGTTATATCTCCTAATTTTTTACCTTCAAAGTCTCTATCTTTTTCAAAGGCAACTTCAGATATTAAAAGACTATCTAAAAAATTTTTCCCTCTTGTTTTGATATATTTTGCTATCTCTTTTCTTATAGATTCCCTTTTTAATCTACTTACAATGTCTTCTCTACTGCCTTCAATTATCCATTGGGGAAGAAAGACATCAAGATCTGTTGCAGATGCAGTATAAGGGTAGCTATCAGCAGTAATTTTTATACCTTCCCTTTGAGCAGACTCTATGAGAGACAAAACAGTATCAATTTTCCACCAGTTTTCTCTACCCGATGTTTTAAGATGTGATATATGAATAGGTATTTTTGCCTTTTTACCAATCAAAATTGCTTCTTCCAAAGCTGAAATTAATCTTTCTCCTTCACTTCTTAAATGGGTTGCATAAACACCTTTATTAGGATGTAAAACTTTTGCAAATTCTATTAATTCTTCAGTGTTTGCAAAGATTCCTGGAGGATAAATAAGTCCTGTTGATAGTCCTTTAACTTTATAGAAAAACTGTTTTTTAAGAAGATTCCTCATTTTAGATAATTTTGCTTTGTCTGCAATAACATTTTTATATCCAATGACTGAGCCTCTTATATTACCGTGTCCACATAAAGTTGCAAAATTAATCGATGGGTTGACATTTTTAAGTAAAGAGATGTATTCATCAATGCTATTCCATTTTGGTAAGCCTAATGCTTTAAGTTCAGGAAGTCTTCTTTCTAAGGTTTCTTCAAGCATTGGGAAAGCTGATAATCCACAGTTACCGTTTATTTCAGTAGTTATTCCCTGAGTAATTTTGCCTTCAGCCTGAGGGTCTGCAATAATGGTGAAATCTGAATGGGAATGGGTATCAATAAACCCGGGCGTAAGAATTAATTCATTGGCGTTTATTGTTATTTTAGAAGAAAAATTTTCTTGCCCAATATAAATAATTTTATCCTCTTTTATTCCAACATTGGCCTTGAAAATACTTTTACCTATGCCATTAACAATAGAGGCGTTTTTAATGAATAGGTCCATCTTATAATTTATTTATCTTATTTTTTTTATTGTTTGTTTTTTTACTGTTTTCTCTTACAATGAAATGATTTGTATATTTCACTTCTCTGATCTGGTAAGATTTTGAAAAATAATTTTTTATTCCATCAACAATTGCTTGGGCTATTTGCATTCTGTAGGTTTCCTGAGAAAGAAGGATTTCTTCTTCAGGATTACTAATATAAGAAATTTCTAGTAAACAAGAAGGCATCTGAGCACCAAATAAAACATAAAAAAGTGCCTGTTTTACACCATTGTCATGCCTATAAAATTCCTTGTTTAATTTTTCAACCATAGAATTATGAATATATCCAGCTAATTTTACTGAATCATCTCTCTTTGCCTCTCTTTCAAGGGATGCAAGCATAAAGCCAAGCTCACCTTTTAACTCTTTCATTCTTTTAAGAGAGATAGCATTTTCCCTTGCTGCAACCCTTATTGCTTCTTCGTCATCAGTCCAGTTAAGAATATATGTCTCAATTCCCTTTGCATAATTATTTGTTGATGCATTGGTGTGAATTGAAAGGAAAAGATCTGCTCCAACTCTGTTAGCAATCTCTGTTCTTTCATTTAAAGGGATGAAAACATCCTTTTCCCTTGTAAGAATAATCTCATAATTAGGTTCTTTTTTAAAGAGTTCCTTTACTTTCAGTGCAATGTCTAAAACCACATCTTTTTCCATTAAACCTCTCGGACCAATTGCACCGGGATCCTTTCCTCCATGTCCCGGATCAATAACAATTTTTCTTTTTATATTACTTTTATTATTTTGAGATTTTTCAATTTGACTTTCTGTTTGTTTTTTTGTTTCGTCTGAATATATATCTATTACTAACCTGAAAGGATCTTCTATTTGAATAACTTTAAATTCGTAATTGGATTTAATTAATTCAAAAACAATTCTTACTGTGGCGCTGTCAAATTGTCCAATTCTAATTTTATTAACAATATTGCTATTTAAAATGTATTCCCTTTTTAGTTCTTTATTTAACGAAGCGTTTTTAATATCAAAGAAAAGTCTTTCTGGATTTTTTAATTGTCCTTTAGTAAACTCAACAATCCCATTTGTTTCAATTACTGTTCTGAAGCCCTTTGAAAGTTCGTAATACCTTATTTCCCTTACCTGAATTCTTTCATCTGCCCAGATACCAGATAGGGGAAGAAAAATTAATAAAATTATGAAAAATCTTATCATTTCATCATTAGATTATACTGCTACAACTTCTTTTACTTCTGGAATCTCGCTTTTTAAAGTTTTTTCTACCCAGTTTTTTAAGGTAAGAGTTGCCATTGGACAGGTTCCACAGGCCCCTTTAAGTTTTACATAAATTACATTATCTTTAATATCTACAAGGTCAATATTCCCTCCATCAGCCATAAGTCCTACTCTAATTTTACCTAAAACCTTTTCTACTTTAGCCCTATCAATCATAAAAAGCCTCCTAAAATTTTATAAGTTATAATACTATATCATATCAAAATATTCAATTTCATTAATACATTTAGGCTTACATTTTATTCTTTGAATATTTTCTTACCCGGAAAAATAAAACTGTAAGAAGCATTGAAATCATGGCAACGCTTAAGATCCAAAAAGCTTCATTAAAGGCAATTGCCTGGGACTGTCTTATTAATTCTCTGTAAATTACTCCTTCTGAAGGAACAGGAGCTTTTAAAAAGAGATATTCGTTTAATTTTTCAATTGCCATCTGGTATGAAAAATCATAGGGCGTAAGATTTTCAACTAATCTATGCTGGTGAAGTTGAGATCTTTGAGATACAATTGTAGTAACTATTGCCGTGCCAACAGAACCTCCTATATTTCTTATAACAGCACTGATTGGCGTGGCATCCTGCATTTTTTCCTTTGGAATAAAAGCCATGGTCATAACAGCAAGGGGAGTTATTACAAAAGCCATTCCTATAGCCAGGACTCCTCTTGGATAAACAAGACTCCAGAAATCTACTTGAAGATTGAATAAGCTCATAAGGTAAGTTGAATAGGCACAAAAAATAATACCAAAAGTTAATGGTATTTTTGGATTAATTCGGTCGGTTATTTTCCCGCTAAGTGGAAAAGCAATTAATTGAAGTACACCAGCAGGACCTAAAACAAGTCCTGCAAGAAAAGCTGTATATCCCATCAAGTTTTGGACATAAATTGGAAGTAGAATTATGCTACCAAAGAGATTAACAAAGGTAAAAAACATGACAATATTGCCAAATAGAAAATTTCTGTCCTTAAAAAGTCTTAAATCAACAATAGGATTTTTAGCTTTTTTAAGTTCCCACCAAACAAGTAAAATTAAACTTATAAAACTTATAATAGATAAGGTAACAATAAAATTCGATTCAAACCAATCCTCCCTTTCGCCTTTATCAAGAACAATCTGAAGACATCCTATCCCTAAAGAGAGAAAAATTAAACCAGGATAATTAATTTTTAGTTTTTCTCGTTTCAAATATGGTGGATCTTCAATTACTAAATACGTCATTAATATAGAAATAATGCCAATAGGAATGTTTATGTAATAAATCCAGCGCCATGAAAAATTATCTGCAATCCATCCACCAAACATAGGACCTAAAATAGGAGCTAAAATTATACCCGTTCCATAGATTGCCATTGCTTTTCCGTATTGTTCTTTTGGAAAAACCTCTAAAAGAATACTTTGACTAAGTGGCTGTAATCCACCTCCCCCAATTCCTTGAAGAATTCTAAAAAGCAATAATGATTGAAGATTCCAAGATATTGCACAAAGGAAAGATGAAATAGTAAAGAGTGCAATTGAAAATATAAGATAATTTTTCCTGCCAAAAATTCTACTTAACCATCCAGCCATGGGGATTACAATTGCATTTGCAACAAGATATGATGTAATAATCCAGGTTGATTCATCTATTCCAGCAGACAGGTCATCTTGAATGTGTCTTAAGGCTACATTATTAACTGTAGTATCAAGAATTTCTATAAATGTCGGAAGCATTACAGTCAATACAATCCAGAATCTTTTCATTTGAATATTATATAAAAATTTTATTGTAAGTTAGCAATAACATTCTGAAAATTCCTGAAATTGCCGATAGAGATAAAGGCAATATTTCGTTTATGCAGTCATTCCGAGGGGTTCAATACCCCGAGGAATCTCTCATTAAAGAATCTATCTGGTGAAAAAGGAGGAGATTCCTTAGTCGCTTACGCTCCTTCGGAATGACAAAATCAGTGTTTTTCTATCGGCAATTTTGAGTGAAAATTCTAAATTACAAATTTAACAATCCTTTCAGAGAGAATAAAAATGTCATAATAATGAAATTTTGTATTTCCCTTTATAGAATTAGAATTTTCTATTCGACACTCTTAGAGATTGTTCCATTTTGAATATAATAGATTTTTTGAGTTGTCCGTGATAAAAATTCTTTATCATGGGAAACTACAAGATATGTATTAGCTTTATTTAAAAGATAATTAGTGAGTCTATCTATTGTTTTCTCATCAAGTCCTGCTGAAGGTTCATCTAAGAGATAGCATAATGGATTCATTGCAATGACTGTAGCCAGTGCCACAAGTTTTTTTTCACCTCCTGAAAGCTTATAAGTAACTCTGTCTTCGAATCCCTTTAAACCTAAAATATCACAAGTTTCTTTTACAATATTTAAAGCTTCTTCCTTTGATTTACCAAGATTAAGAGGACCGAAGGCTATGTCTTCTTTAACTGTGGGACAGAAAAGCTGACTGTCTGAATCTTGAAAAAGTAATCCTATCTTCTGTCTTACTTCAATAAAATCTTTTTCTTTTTGCCTTATTTTCCCAAAGATCTCAACAGTCCCAGATGATGGTTTTAAAAGTCCCATTATAATGTATAAAAGAGTTGTTTTACCTGAACCATTTGGTCCCATAAGTCCTACCCTATCTCCTTCATGAATATCAAGGTTGAGATTTTTTAGGACAACTCTGCCATCATAATAAAAATAAATATTGTTCAATCTTATAAGTGGTTTCTTCATGTTTTAAACCAGAATAAAATAAAGATAAAAATTGATAACACACTGAATATTATATCAATTTTTCTTGTTTGAAAATGCTCAAAGAGGGGAAAAAATCCTTGAAAGCCTCTACAAAGCATTGCCTTGTAAATTTCCTCAGCCTTTTCATAGCTTTTTATAAGCATACCACCAACAATGTAAGCATATGTCCTATAGGTGTGGAGATTTGATTTTGGGACAAAACCACGGGCATAGACAGTCCTTTTTATTTTCAAATATTCATCATGAATAACCGTAATATAGCGATAAAAAAGAAAAAAAACTGTTACAAGTTTTTTAGGTGCTTTAAGATGAAGCATTGCATGGGCTAAAGAATTAACAGAAGATGTTCCTAAAAGAGTTATTGTTGCAACAATAATTGCATTTGCTTTTATAGTTATTGAAAGAGCATAAATAAAGCCTTCATGGCTGATTTTTATCTGCCAAAGCTCAATGTAAGGATTACCGGGATAACTTATTGGTAAAAAAATCCAGATAAAAAATATAAAAAAATTTGCAATAAAGAGTCTTGAAAAAAGCTTTCTTAATTTTAAATGGGCAATAAAAATAGAAAAGACAGAATAAATTAAAAACAAAGCTGGTGTTTTCAATCCATGAGCAGTAGCGCATAGGATACTGAATATTGAAAAAACAATAATTTTTAGCCTTGGGTCTGCCTTATGTAAAAAAGAGTTTCCCTCGGAAAACTCTTCAAGATGCATTTTTTCTTCTCTTAATTAACATTATTAATCCCCATAATCCAAAAATGTATCCAATTCCTCCAATTATGTCTCTTATATTGATTTTATCCATCTGTTTTCTTAAATCCAATATTTCATTTTTTATTCCTTGAAGCTTTGCATCCATTACTTCATCAATAATTTGTTTCATTTCATCTCTGTTTATTGAAGGAGCTTGCTTTTTCTCAGCTTCTTTAAAAGGTTCTTGTTTTTTTATTTCCTTTTTTTCTGACTTTTCTGATGCTTCAAGTCTATATTCTGCTGTGTGCCCCTCTCCAGCGGAAATTACTATTTTTAACTCTCCTGTTTCTTGTGTTTTAAAACTAAATTTGCCTTTTTCATCTGTAGTAGTCTGTAAGAGCTTTTTCCCTTTGCTGTCATAAACTGCAACAATGGAGTTTTTACATGGTGAACCATCAACAAAATAGCATTCACCAGCTACTTTATCTCCTTCTCTATAGGCATAGGCACTTACTTTGTGAGCCTCTAAAGTATTAGTGCAAATAAAAAAAGAAATTATAATCATAAAAATAATTCTTTTCATCCCAATGCCTCCGGTTTTACTTTTTTAAGATAAAGGACAACAAAGCCTGTGATAATTCCTTCTATCAAAGCAACTGGAAGATGCATTGTAAAAAGAGTTATCGCAACTCCAAAAAAACTTTTTTCAGTTTCAATTAAAGCCATGCTTATAAATAAAGTGCCGATGAGCACAGCAGAAGTTCCTCCAAAAGCTCCACCAATAAAAGCAATATTTCTGCTTTTTTTTAGCATTTTTCTGAAAATATAATATGAAAGCACTGCAGGCATTGACATTGCAAAGGTGTTTATGCCAAGAGTTGTAAGCCCACCGAATTGAAAAAGTAAAGCCTGTAGAACAAGCCCTACAAATATTGCTGGAAAGGCTGACCATCCAAGAAGCATTCCAACAAGCCCATTTAAAACAAGATGTGCTGAAGTTGGTCCGACTGGTATATGAATTAGAGAGGCAACGAAAAAAGCAGAGGAAAGTACAGCAACTTTTGGGATATCTTCATTTTTTATTTTTCTAAGTCCGAGTGTAAGTCCAGCTAAAGATAAAACAGCGCCAGCAAGCAGTACTGGCGCTGAAAGAACTCCTTCTGATATATGCATTATTTCATCTCCCTTGCCTTAACCCATATAATACCACCGATTTCAACTGGATATTCTTTACCGTCTTTTTTGATTTTATATGAAGCTTCAGTTAATGCTGCAAATCCCCACCATCCAGCCTTAGGAATTGCATAAGTGAATACACCATTTGCATCAGCCTTTATAGCCTGTGTTATATAAGGCTCTTTTGGTGCTTTAACTTTACCCCCTTCATTAAAATACTCTACTTCAACTTCTGCAAAGGGCAAGGGTTTTCCATTGATTTTAACAATTCCCTGAAATACATTTCCAACCCACAATCCATAGGGCCTTGTAAGAGGAATTATTTCAATTGGAAGTCCAATTTCTTTATCCCAACCTTCCTCCTTTCCAAAAGCCTGAACAACAACCTTTGGATAGTGAGCTATGAACTTTTCCTCTGCAGGTTCCCAGTAAGGCTGAGGCTCAAGATAAAAGATATAATCCCCTGGACGTTTTATAGTAAACTGAGTTTCCCATGTATTTTTTCCTTTTACTTTTTTATTTATAAGGGTAGATAAAAGATCGATTTTTTCATCACCAATCATTACACTGAATGCCTTTGGTTTTTCCATATTAAGCCATTCCTGCTCAAAGGGATGCATGAAATAAACTTTTAAAGTAATCTTTTTCTGATCCTTTTCACCAATAATATCATCAGAAGGCATTATTACTCCAAAATGAGCAAAAGCGGTTGTTGCAAGAAACAATACAAAAACCATACTAATTAAGAATTTTGTAAATCCTTTCATTATCAAACCTCCTTTTTGATGTCATTCTGAGGCAAAAAGTGCCGAAGAATCTCTTTCTTTCCTATGGCTCCATCCTCCATTAAAAATTCAGACTAAATCTAATTCCATATATATTTCCTGCCATTGAACCTTCTTGAGGAGTTTTATCCTGTATATATTGATAATCAAGGGTTATGTCAGAGGATATTGCTTTGTAGCTAAAAAGCTTAAACTTCAAATAGGACTCAAATATCTGACTTCTTGAAAAAGCATCATTTTTTGGTGGTGACTTTAAATAAGCATAGCCAATCCCTATTTCATCATCTTTTCTTCCCCATATGCTTCCGTTTAGATTAAATCCAAAGGAAACCATTCTGTTATAATCAATCACTGCTGAGTCATCCTGTAATCCTGCACGGAAGAATGCTCCCAATGTATCCTTTATAAGTTGCTGGTCAAAGGATAACCCAATTCCTTTTAAACTCTTGTATCCATCTGAATCCCAGTTTTTAAATCTCTTGTTAGTTGTATAAGCATAAAGTCTGTAATTTCCCTCTCCTAAGGTTGTTTCAAGTTTATATCCTACTTGTGCTCCAATCCAGTTGAATCTCCTCTCATAATCATTCTTTGAACGCATCCCTACTAATCTAAGATGAATTTTATCCCACTCAAACTCTACTGATACTCCAGCATCATAACTTGGTAAATTTGCAAGGGGATTGTTAACAAAAGCTTCATTCATAAACTGTCCTAACTCATCATTTGCATAAATATTGTCATCAATAAAAGCTGTTGAATCAATTATTCCTGCTGTAAATTTAAGAAAGATTTCTTTTTCAATTGGAAACTTGTGAGAATACCATAGTTCAAGTAGATGATCCCTTGGATGACCATTGATGTTTTTTAAGTCACTGAATAAATCATCAGCATTTGGTGAAAGTATAAAAGGATTAATATCTTTAAGACCACTTCCCTTTGCAAAACTTGCCCTTAAAAAAATTTCACTATTTTCAATCGGTTTGATTGATACATTAAAATCAATAACTGTAGAACCTCTGTCTTTGTTTTCAATATCACCTTGAGTTTTGTTAAGCCATTGATAAACTCCAGTTGCTGAACCTGATACTGAAAGCCAATCGGTCACATCAGCAGAAAAAACTGACTTCGGAAAAATTAAAAAAACCAATAAAATTAAAGCTTTTTTCATCAAACACCTCCAAAAAATTTTAAAATAAAAAAGCCACGAAAGCTTAAAAATTCAGCTCTTCTGAGCTATTTCAAGCCTTCGTGGCTTGAAAAAATTCTATCATACAGATCACTAAAAATTCAATATGAAATTTTATATTTTTTTTAGACAGTTTTTTCAAAGGATAGAGAATGAATGGATTCTAAATATTCCCCGATGTTTTTTAAAGTCTTGTTAATCAGTATTTTTCCGTAAAGTCCTATTAATGCATAATAAAAATTTAAATTAACAAAATTTTTTATAATATATTTCCATGAATAGAATTTTTTCATTGCTTGGATTGTTTCAATTTGCAACATCTCTATATTCATCTTGGGTTTAAATACAACATGATGTCCATCATATCTACTCCAATCCATGTGTATTAATCTACCAGAATCTTGCATCTCAAAAAAGAATGGTGTTCCTGGTAAAGGAGTTAGTATCATAAATTGAACTGTATCTATTCCGTTAGTAATAGCGAAATCAGCAGTCCTTTTTATTGTTTCAATATCATCTGTATCAGCACCAAGAACAAACATTCCATGAATATGGATACCAGCACTCTTTATATTTTTTATAGAATTAACAATATCATTTAAATCTTGCTTTTTGTTGTAGTATTTTAGTGTTTGTGGATTTATAGATTCAAAACCTACATAAAGAGTACTACATCCTGATTCTGCCATAAGCCTTAGTAATTCTTCATCCTTGGCTACATCAATCCTTACCTGAGCAGACCATCTTGCTTTTATCTTTTCCTCAATCATTCCCTTAAGTATATCTTTTGTCCTTCCTTTATGAGCTGAAAAATTGTCATCTACAAAAAATATAATGCCATTAGATGATTTAATTGCCATTTTTATATCTATCAAAGTCTTTTCTACTGATCTAAATCTGTATCTTCTTCCAAACATTTGTATTACAGAGCAGAATTTACAATCAAATGGACATCCTCTTGATGTTGAAATTGGATATATATTATTGGATCTAAAACCTTTTAATAAAGAAAAATCAGGAGAAGGTAGAATATCAAGGTTGTCGATCAGGTCAGGTATAGGGTTATGATATATTTTTCCTAAAGAATCCTTAAAACTAATCCCTTTTATGTCATTAATATTGGGAGATCCTTTTCTTAGATAATTTATCAAAGATATAAAAGTAAGGTCTGCTTCGCCTCTGACAACATAGTCAGCATGTTGGAGAGCCTCTTCAGGCATAAAAGTAGGATGAATTCCACCCATTATAACAGGAATACCCTTTTTTCTAATTAAATCTGCAAGAGCATAGGCTCTTGGAGCAGTAGAAGTTATAGTTGAAATACCTACAAGGTCAGAAGATTCCACAAATGACCAATCTATTTCAGATATGTCTTCAACAAAAATTTTTACATCAAAGCCGTGATTTTTAAGTATAGTGCCAAGAAGAACTACACCTAATCTGGGAATAGGAAATTTTTTATATAAGTGTGGCCATATTGAACCCGCTTCAATCATGGAAATTCTATTAATTAACATATTTAAGACTAACCTCTTCTAAAAATTTCTCTAATTTTTTTAAATTATATCAAAAATTAATTAAGTTTTCCTTAAGATTAATTTGAGTAGATATATAATTCAGTGGCTGGCATTATACCAGCCACTGAAGATAAATTTTAATAAAGGTCAAAACGGTCAAGGTTCATTACTTTGTTCCATGCAGATATAAAATCCTTTATAAACTTTTCTTGTCCGTCATCACTTGCATAAACCTCTGCAATTGCTCTAAGCTGAGGATGATGCCCCAATATTAAATCAACCCTTGTAGCTTTCCATTTAAGCTCGCCTGTTTTACGGTCATAACCTCCAAAGATATAATTATCATCAGATATAGATTTCCAAACAGTTGTCATATCAAGAAGATTAACAAAAAAATCATTAGTCAATACTTCAGGACTGTTTGTAAAAACTCCATAATTAGATTTATTGTAGTTTGCATTAAGTACTCTCATTCCACCAATTAAAACAGTCATTTCTGGAGGTGTTAAGGTAAGTAACTGTGCCTTATCTATCAATAATTCTTCAGGTAGTTCACGAAATTTTGTTTTAATATAATTCCTAAAACCGTCATATTTAGGTTCTAAATATGAATACGTCTCAATATCTGTATGTTCCTGCAATGCATCAACCCTACCTGGGATAAAGGGAACTTTTACATTATATCCGGCTCTCTTAGCTGCTTCTTCAATCGCTGCACAACCTCCTAAAACAATAAGATCTGCAAGGGATACTTTTTTACCATCTTTTGCAGAATGGGTTGCATTGAAATCTTTTTGTATATTTTCAAAAACAGCAAGAACTCTATTAAGCTGATCAGGCATATTGACTTCCCAATCTTTCTGTGGAATAAGTCTGATACGAGCACCATTTGCACCACCTCTTTTATCTGAACCACGAAAAGTAGAAGCCGATGACCAAGCAGTGTATACCAACTCAGAAATTGAAAGTCCTGATAAAAGTATTTTCTTTTTTAGCTCTTCAATTTCATCCTTTTCAATTAAGGGATGATCAACTAAAGGTAATGGCTCATGCCATGGCTCTATCTCTTGAGGTATTTCAGGTCCAAGCCAACGTGACCTTGGTCCAAGATCTCTATGGGTAAGTTTAAACCAGGCTTTGGCAAAAGCCTTTGCAAACTCCTCAGGATTTTCTAAGAATCTACGTGCTATTTTTTCATAAATTGGATCAAAACGTAAAGCAAGATCTGTAGTAAGCATTGTTGGTTTATGCTTTTTATTTGGATCATGGGCATCAGGAATTATTTCAGGAGCATCTTTTGCTATCCATTGGTATTTACCTGCCGGACTTTTAGTAAGTTCCCATTCGTATTTAAATAGATTATGTAGAAAATTATTACTCCATTTAGTAGGAGTAGCTGTCCAGGTAACTTCAAGTCCGCTTGTTATCGTGTCAGGACCCTTTCCAGTACCGAAGCTGTTTTTCCATCCCAATCCCTGTTCTTCAATAGGTGCTGCCTCTGGCTCAGGTCCTAAATAGGATTCTGGTGCAGCACCATGGCATTTACCAAATGAATGTCCGCCTGCAATAAGAGCTACAGTCTCTTCATCATTCATCCCCATACGTTTAAATATTTCTCGAATATCCTTTGCAGATGCAACAGGATCTGGTTTTCCTCCTGGTCCTTCAGGATTAACATAAATAAGTCCCATCTGGACAGCTGCATAGGGCATTTCAATATCACCTTTTTCAGTATGTCTTCTATCTTCTAACCATTCAGCTTCAGGACCCCAATCAACACTTTCATCGGGTTCCCACCAATCAACTCTTCCACCAGCAAATCCATATGTTTTAAAACCCATTGATTCAAGAGCAACATTTCCTGTAAGAATAATAAGATCAGCCCAAGAAATCTTTTTACCATATTTCTTTTTGATAGGCCATAGAAGTCTTATTGCCTTATCAAGATTAACATTATCTGGCCAACTATGAAGTGGTGGAAATCTTATCTGACCAGCATTTGCACCACCTCGTCCATCAGCTATTCTATAAGTACCAGCACTATGCCATGCCATACGAATGAATAATCCTCCATAATGTCCAAAATCAGCGGGCCACCAATCCTGTGATTGAGTCATTATTTCTTTAATGTCCTTTTTAACAGACTCGATATCAAGACTTAAAAACTCCTTAGCATAATTAAAATCTTTCCCATATGGATTAATTTCATGGCAGTTCTGATGGAGAATTTTTAGATTTAGTAATTTAGGCCATTTGTCCCATATGGATTTTCTCTTTTCTCCTTGAGATTTTTCTTTCTCGCTAACTTTAATGTTTTCCATCGTTTACCTCCTACGAAAAATTTTTAAAACAATACCCTTAAGGGTAATACAAATAAAACTATTCATCAGGCTTACATTTTTCACATAATCCTGTAAAAACAATTTTTGATTCTAAGATATTAAATCTATCCCTTAGTGTCTTTGGGATTTCAACTTCTTTAAATTTTTCATCATAAATATCAATGATTCTATGACATTTAATGCAATGAAAATGATGATGATTTTCAATCAATCCATCATATCTTCTAAGGTCTTCAAAATCTTCAACAACCCTTGCAATACCAATCTCAACAAATTTTTGTAATGTTCTATTAACTGTATCGAAGGATATATTTGGATACTTTTTCTTTACTCTTTGATAAATTTTTGTAACAGAAGGATGGTCATTGTTTTTTATAAGTTCCTTAAATATTTCGATTCTTTGAGGAGTAATTTTTATTTTATTTTTTTCGCAAATGTTATAAAAATTGGTCAATAATGTACTCATTTTTTGTTTTTTCATAATTAATATGATATAGTAATTATTCCTATTTTGTCAATAATTCCTAATAACTAAAACTTTCAATGATTTTATAAAAAGCTAATGATATCAAAATCAACAAGCTTTGATTTCTAAGGATAAAAAAGTTATTGAAAAAATTTACAACTTATTTCATAATAAAAAACTATATCTCTAATGGAGGCGAAAATGCGGAAAATTGTTTTATCAGAAAAAGATTTGCCAAAACATTGGTATAACATACAGGCAGATATGCCAAATCTACCTCCACTGCCACTTAATCCTAAAACGCAAAAACCTGTTTCACCAGATGATTTAAAAGTAATATTTCCAATGTCTCTAATCGAACAAGAAGTAAGCACTGAAAGATGGATTTCTATTCCGGAGGAAGTTTTAGATATTTATGCAAGTTTTAGACCAACACCTCTTTTTAGAGCTTTTGGATTGGAAAAGGCTTTAAAAACACCTGCAAAGATTTATTTCAAACATGAAGGATTTGGGCCTGCTGGAAGCCATAAAACAAACACATCAATACCACAGGCATATTACAACAAACAAGAAGGAATAAAAAGAATTGCAACAGAAACAGGTGCAGGACAATGGGGGTCTGCATTGTCCTTAGCAGGTGCATTAATGGGAATAGAAATTACAGTTTATATGGTAAGGGTTAGCTATGAACAAAAACCTTATAGAAGAATAATGATGGAGACATGGGGAGCAAAGGTTTATCCATCACCATCTGATAAAACTGAAGCAGGCAGAAAAATTCTTTCTGAGGAACCCGATCACCCTGGCACCTTAGGGATAGCAATTTCAGAGGCAGTGGAAGATGCAGCAACTCATCCTGATACAAACTATGCTCTTGGTTCAGTGCTTAATCATGTTTTACTTCATCAAACAATAATTGGGCTTGAATGCAAAAAACAATTTGAAATAATAGGAGATTATCCAGATATTGTTATAGGTTGCTGTGGTGGAGGAAGTAATCTTGGAGGCATTAGCTTTCCATTTATTTATGATAAAATTCATGGAAGAGATTTAAGAGTAATAGCTGTTGAACCATCCTCATGTCCAACCCTTACAAAAGGAGAATTCAGATATGATTATGGAGACACTGCAGGACTTACTCCACTTCTTATGATGTATACTCTTGGTCATGATTTTGTTCCTCCAGGAATTCATGCAGGAGGGCTTAGATATCATGGTGATTCTCCTTTAGTCAGCCAGCTTTATCATGATGGTTTAATAGAGGCACAGGCAGTTGGACAGACTGCGGTTTTTGAGTCTGCCATACTATTTGCAAGAACAGAAGGCATAATTCCTGCACCTGAAAGTGCCCATGCCATAAAAATAGCCATAGATGAGGCATTAAAAGCAAAAGAAGAAGGTAAGGAAAAGGTTATACTTTTTAATCTTAGCGGGATAGGGTTCCTTGATTTGCCATCCTATGAGGCTTATTTATCGGGGAAACTTATTGATTTTGAATATCCCGATGAAAAAATAAAGGAATCATTGTGCAAATTACCAGAGATTAAACTTTAAAAGAAAAAAGCTTAAGTATTAAAAATTTGTCTTTCAAAGCTGCGATATTGAATTGCTTCTGCAATATGATGGTATTTTATATTTTCAGAGCCTTCAAGGTCAGCTATTGTTCTTGCCACCTTTATGATCTTTGAATGAGCCCTTGCACTTAACCCCAATTTTTCCATTGCATTTTTAAGAAGACTGTGAGAGTCTTCATCAAGTTTGCAAAACTTTTTAAGATGCTTTGTTTTCATATGTGCATTTGAAAAAATTCCTTCCTCTTGAAATCTTTTAAGCTGAATCTGTCTTGCCTTAATCACTCTTTCACAAATGCTTTTTGAAGATTCAGAAGGAGAGTCATCTCTTAAATCATCGTAATTTACTCTTGGCACTTCAATATGAATATCGATTCTATCAAGAAGAGGTCCTGAAACCTTTGAACGATATCGCATAATCATGTTTGGAGTGCAGGTGCAAGGTTTTAGAGTGTCTCCGTAATGACCACAGGGGCATGGATTCATTGCTGCTACAAGCAAAAATCTTGCTGGAAACTGCACAGTAGCATAACTACGAGCAACTGTAACATAGCCATCTTCAAGGGGTTGTCTTAAAACCTCCAAAACATTTCTCTTAAACTCAGGAAGTTCATCAAGGAAAAGTACTCCATTATGGGCTAAAGAGACTTCTCCTGGCTTTGGAATCTGTCCACCGCCTATTAAAGCTATGTCACTAGCTGAATGATGGGGAGATCTGAAAGGCCTTTTTAGAACTAAACCAACTCCTTCATAAAGAAGTCCTGCCACAGAATGAATCTTGGTTGTCTCAATGGCTTCTTGAAGCGTCATCGGAGGCAGTATTCCAGGTAATCTTCGAGCAAGCATACTTTTTCCACTTCCAGGAGGTCCAACAAATAAAATGTTATGTCCACCTGAAGCTGCTATTTCAAGAGCTCTCTTTGCATAAAACTGTCCTTTAACATCAGCAAGATCTTCGTAAAAATCTGAATCAGAAAGCTCTATCTCTCTTTTAAAAGGTTCTATAGTCTTTTCTCCTTTTAAAAATTCTACAACTTCTACTAAATCATTTAAAGCGTAAACTTCTATATCTTTTACAACAGATGCTTCAGAAGCATTTTCTTTTGGAATAATTAATTTCTTTATACCCGATTCAACAAGTTTTGATGCAATACAGAGAACACCTTTGACAGGTCTTAATTTTCCCTCTAAAGAGAGTTCTCCAACAAGTAAATAATCTTTTAATATTTTATTTGGAATATGTCCTTCTGCTGAAAGAATTCCTATTGCAATTGGAAGGTCAAAGGAGGAGCCTTCTTTTTTTAAATCAGCTGGAGCAAGATTTACGGTAATCTGTTTTATAGGGAAGGGGAATCCTGTATTTTTAAAAGCAGCTTTAATTCTGTCACGTGATTCCTTTACAGTAGTATCAGGAAGTCCGACAATACTAAAATAAGGAAGCCCCTTTTGAGCAATATCAACTTCTACTTCAACCCAATAAGGCTCTATCCCTAACAGATGCGCACTTTGAACCCTGGCGAGCATTTCTTTCCTCAAGCTTTTTTTCTATATCATTTAAAATCTGCTGTTTTGTTCTGCTCCATTTTGGTGCGATTAGAATTTCATCGGGAGAGGTTGCAAAAAGTCTTTGAATTACAATGTCTGGACGGATTCTTTCAAGAAAATCAACAACGAAATCAAGATATTCCTCGTAATCGAAAACTTTGAAAGGTTCTCTCTCATAAATTTTTGCAAGAGGAGTATCTTTTACAATCTGAAGTTGATGAATTTTTAGAAATTTAATTGGATGACGATTTATCTCATCTGCCATCTTTAGGGATTCTTCTTTTGTTTCAGTTGGAAGTCCTACAATTATATGAGCTCCTACAAGAATATCCTTTTCATAAGTATCATAGACTGCTTTAAGAAATCTTTGATAATCATGTCCTCTTCGAATGAATTTAAGAGATTTATCGTAAATTGACTGTAATCCGTATTCAATAATTATTAAATGAGTTTTTGAAAGTTCTTTGAGTAAATGAAGTTTTTCTTCATCAACACAGTCAGGTCTTGTTCCAATGGCAAGTCCTATAACTTCTGGAAAAGAAAGAGCTTCTCTGTAAAGTCTTTCAAGTTTTTCAACCGGTGCGTAGGTGTTTGTATAGGGTTGAAAATAAACAAGAAAAGCTTTAGCTTTATATTTTTTCTTTACATGGTCTATACCCCTTGAAATTTGTTCAGTTAAAGAAATTTCTGGAGCACAGCTTGGAGGTCTGAAAGAGGAATTATTACAATAAATGCATCCACCATAGCCCAAGGTTCCGTCTCTATTTGGGCATGTAAATCCCGCATCCACATTCACTTTGTAGACCTTTTTGCCAAATATTTCTTTTAGATATTCACCGAAAGAGTAATAACGCTTTGTCATAGTTTTTTCTAATATATTTTTAAGGAAATAGTCAATTGATTAATTTTTTAGAACAAATCTTATAGGAAGAATTGCTCTACAAGCAATTGGTTTGCCATCTCTTTGGGCAGGTGCAAATTTTGACTTTTTTACTGCTTCCAGAGCAGATTCTGTAAATCCGTACGGAGCTGATTCTAAAACTTCAATATTTAATAAATCTCCCCTTTCATTTAAAGTAAGCCTTAATACAACCCTTCCTTCTTTTCCGAGCCTTCTTGCTATCTGAGGATATTGAGGAATTTCTCGATATATAAATTTGGGTCCATAAGTTGAACCAAACTCCGTATCAATTATTTTTTCTCCCTTCCCCTCCTTTGAACCTTCCTGAAGAAAAATGGAAGAAGATGCAGATGAATCTGAGGAAAAATTGATTTCAACAGACTGTTCTAATTTTGTTTCTTTAATATCACTCTTTAAAACAGATATTTCTTTTTCATTTTTTAAAGAAATTTTTGATTGCCTCTCTGTATTTTTAAATTTATGTTTCTTTTCTATTTTATGGAAATCCTTTGAAGAAACAGAATCATTAAAAATGAATACTTCAAATTCCTGATTTTGCTTTGTTAAAAAAGCAAAGCTTGAGCAGGCAAGAAAAATAAAAAAGTGAAACATCAATGATAACAATAAAAATTTTGTTAATTTATTTTTACTTGCAACAATCATCAAAATAAAAAACCATGAAAGCTTCTTTTATGCCTTCATGGCTTTAAACTGTCCTTCAGGACAGGATAGTAAATTTTATAAAATTCAGTACAAAAAGTTCAAATATTTTCAGGTTAGAAAATTGTATCCAGCAGTTGCGTTATACGAACAAGCTCTTTAGCTTCCTTCTCCAAGGGCTCATCTCTAACAACCGAAATTCTCTCTATTAAAACAATTGTTCCAGATGATCGAATTATCACATCTCCACATTGCTCGAGAACATTGAAAAATTCACTTTTAAAAGATGGTAAATTATCATTTTTATGAACATAAAGCGTAAAATGATTATTTGATTGACCGAAAAAATGATTATTAACTTTAGTAAAATTCAAAGATGAAAGTGATAATTCATAGCTTTTGCTAATTATATTAGCAATCTTGCCCTTAACAGATGGAATATTAGAGAGAATCCATTTCCCAGTTCTGATTTTTTGAGGAATTATCGATACTAAAGCATTATTATTGCTCTCTGTGGTTGTGGTAATCCAACAAACAATTAAATCTTCCTTAATTCTATGAAATACTTGTTCCAAGTAAACTGGATAAGGAGCAGTTAATCTGAAAGCTTCTCTAATTTCTTTAATCTTAGGATTTGAGAGCTCTAAATTTATAAATCCAAGAGATGTCATAACCCTGTTAATTTCAGAGGCAATTTTTTGATCGGGTTTCCTTTTTACAAAAAACAAAACTAAAATAAAGATCACAATAGCTAAAATTATCCCTAACAAACCTTCAATCATAGTTTAATTTTTCCTATCAAATTTTGTTCTAATTTAACACATATTTAAATAAAATTGCTCAATTCAAATAAGTTTGTAATAAAACACCTCAAGAAAAACTTATATCCGCTGTAGCAGTTTGTTTTTATCAAAGCTTCATCTCTATATTAGTGGTCCTTATTAAGTAATAATCTCTTAATATAAAAAATATTTTATCTCTCACTGTCTTTCCGTCCAAAAAGACAATTAGTATCTTAAGCAAGTATAAGGACTGCAATTTTATAAAAAAACAAAGAAATTAAAGAGGTTTGCTTGTTAGGTAATTGAAATAGTTCAATTTTTTTCACTATTTATTTCAAGAATTTTTATCTTGCTCTTTTTTTCTGTAAAAATCCTGACTAATTCTTCAATAATTTTGATTTTTATTTACTCAGCTGAGGATATAACTGAATTTTTGTCGAGGATATCATATTTAATACATGATATCACATTGTTTGAGATACTTACTTTATCCAAGATACTATTCCGTATTTTTGAAGATTCTTTCCTTTCTTGTTTTGATTCATGAAAATTTTTACTTTACCATGTAAACATATGAATTATTTATCTTCGTGACTAAATCTTTTTTAACTGTTAAGTAAAAAGTTTTCTTAAATGCAAGCCCAATTTATCAAGGCTTTAAAACGTAATACTTCCATATCACCCTCTTGTATATCTTGTATTATGTATAGACTCTTGACTATGTAGTGGTTGCAGACAATTATGTTTTCTGCTATTATTATGGTAGTTGTAGAGATTAATAAATAGCTGATAAAAAAGGAACAAAGTAAGCGATTATTTTGCTCGATATTAATGAACTTTTAGAAATTTTTAGTCTATTTATGCTGGTCATAATAGGTATAGAATTACTAGAAACCATAGTGAAAACCTATCTATCTGAACCTGTCAATAATGTTGAAGTTGTAATAGCAGTTGCAATGATTGCCATATTCCGTAAAGTTATTATCCTTGATGTTGAAGATTTATCGGGACTTTCACTTATCGGAATAGCGGCAATCATTCTTGCCCTTGCTGTGGGATATTATATAATAGAAAAAGAAACAAATAGCCTCTGCTTGAGATAGAAATGTTTGAAAGAAAAAGATATTATTACATAATTAACATCTCTGCGTTGTCATTATTAATAACATTTGGTATTCGAGCAGCATGCTTCTACGGAACAGCAGTTGAAATAGAAATACCCTATAAAACTCCAAACGAGCAAAGGAGAAGATTATGAATGGATTATTTCAGGGTTCATGGAAAATCGGTACAATAATTGGGATACCTATCCGAGTCCATTTTACATGGCTTATTATTTTTGGTTTAATCACATGGTCACTTTCCACTTTCTATTTTCCAATGGTAGCTCCTGATCTTCCTTTGACATCTTACTGGATTAAAGGTGCTCTTGCAGCCATTCTACTATTTATTTCTGTAGCCTTCCATGAACTTGCCCATTCTTTGATTGCAATGAGATATAAAATCTCGATAGAAAGCATTACGCTTTTTATCTTTGGAGGTGTTGCTCAAATGAAAGGAGAACCACCTCATCCACGGGCAGAATTTGAGATAGCTATTGCTGGACCATTATCAAGCTTCTTTCTTGCGATCATTTTCTTTTTCCTATCTAAAAATACAATCGGTAGTTTGAATGCTCTTTTCTCTTATCTTACCCAAATTAATTTAATATTAGGAATCTTTAATCTCATCCCTGGTTTTCCGATGGATGGTGGTAGAGTATTAAGATCAATTATATGGCAAAAGAAAAAGAACTTTTTCTACGCCACACAGAAGGCAGCAAGCATTGGACAGAAGATAGCATTGTTTTTCATCTTTTTCGGAATATTCTCTCTATTTGCAAGAATACCTGCAGGATTATGGCTTATTCTTATAGGATGGTTTCTTTATTCAGCAGCAGGGGCAAGTTATCAACAATCAACTATTCAAGAAGTATTATCAGGAATTAAGGTCAAAGACATAATGATAAGAGAAAAAGATATAGTAACAATTAGCCCATCCATCACAATTGGTGAGGCTGTAAATAACTACTTCTTAAGATATGGTTACGGAGGCTTCCCTGTGGTCTCTGATGGGAAGTATCTTGGTATGATAACACTCAAAGAAATAAAAGATATCCCCAAAAATGCTTTTGAGGATACAAAGGTCTCTGATGTTTATGTTAAACACAAAAAGCATTGGGAGATATCACCTGAAGAAGATGCAATAAAAGCCCTTGAAACTATGATAAGAGAGGATACAGGCAGGCTTGTAGTCAAGGAAGAAGATAAAATCACAGGTCTGATTACCCGTAATGGTATTGCAAGGTATTTGCAGATCATGGGCAAATAACAAAGAGGCTGTTCAATAACAGGAGAGATTTATGGATAAATACTTGGTTGAAAAAATTTTAAGAGGCTTCAGTAAAAATTTTTCAGTTCATAAAGTTTCATTTCACCCGATTTTTATCTTTATTTTAATTAAAAATCAATTTATTACCTGCATAAGCTCAGTAAAATCTACAACGGAATTTAATTCTGCCTCTTTTATGCTTTCTGCCCCAGTAACAAAGTTCAACTCCTGCAGGACAAAGCAGTTTGCCCTGAGCAATAATTGGTGTAATGTTTTTCTGAAGAAGATACTTAGCAGTCTTTACACTATCATATCCAGCATCTGCTATAACTGCCTTTATATTTTTTCCTTTATCAGAAAGGTGTTTACAAGCAGACTCTGTAAGTTCTACAAGATAATGTCCATCCCATTTATTACCCTCTGTAACTTTTACACTAACAGGGATAGGAAATGCTCCTTGAGTTACCTCAAGATGAACTTTGTAACCAAAAAAGCTAAAATCCTTAGATTTATATCCCCACTTAGCATCTTTATCAGTATTAAATGCCTCTATATGAGAGGAATCTATGGAAAGCTTAAGATTTTTGTTTTTAATAAGGCACACAGCTTGGGCTATAAGATTAAGAAGTATTTCATAAAATACTTCTTCCCCAAGTCTCATTCTAAAGTAGTGAAAGGTGTTATGCTTAGGAGTGTTTCCATGGTAGAGCTCACAAAGATAACAGAGTCTACCATCAAAATGCGAAACATTTTCCTGAGGCTAAGCCGAAAGTGTCAACCTGAGTTTTCTTGCAAGTTCTCTTTCAGAAGAAGCATAGCCAAGATAAATAAGGAGCAAGGCTTTAAAGAGGCTTTTAGGATTAAATCCTTGTCTTCCACACTGAGAGTATTTGTTTTTGCAAAGTTCATAGATGAAAGAAAAATCAATGCTTTCAAAGATTATTTTAAGAGGGTTATCGGCAGGAATCATATTTGCTATTGTAAGGTCAGCAAAAGAAGGTTGAATAGTTTTTCTCATATATTGACCTCCAATGTTGATAAATTTAGATATTTTTGTTGATAAATTTAGATATTTTAATTTAGAATGTTTGCGGTAATAGAAAAAAATAATGGCTTACAGAAGTTTGATTTTCAAACATCTGTAAGTTTTTGAACAGTCTCTGTATAAATAAGGAGGTGTGCAATTGAAAATTAATCCAGAGAAAGAAATTATCGAAATAGTAGCAAAAATAATGCTTATTTCTGCAAGAACTGCACCGAAAGCAAAGGGAGAAGATGAGATAGTGACAGGAATTCTTAGTCCTGAAGAAAAAGAAAAGATTGCCAAAGAAATGGATTTTATAGGAGAAAGGGGAGAGGCTTTTAAGTTTTTCAAAAGAGACGCTCAAAATGTAAGAGACTCTGAGATGGTAATACTTGTTGGACTTAATTTCAAAAAGCCTGTTGGTGTAAATTGCGGTGCCTGTGGTTTTGACTGTAATACTATACTTAAGCAAAAAACCAATGAAATTGATTATTTAGGACCTGTATGCACAATTAGAGCTATAGACCTTGGAATTGCAATTGGTTCACTGGTTTCTGTAGCAAAGGAATTTTCAGTTGACAACAGAGTAATGTATTCAATTGGTGTTGCGGCAAGGAAACTCGGATTAATGGAAGCACAAATAATACTTGGTATTCCTTTAAGTGTTAAAGGGAAAAATATTTTCTTTGATAGAAAACCTTTGTAGATTAAATGCTGAAGGGTCTAACCCTTCAGCATTTGAATTGTTTATTTAAAGATATATAATTGCCATAACCATTGCACCAGTAATAGCACACATTATTAAGACAGGAACTAAAACAGCTTTTATAAAGTAAGCTTCTTCTCTACCGCCAACACCTATTGTTGCAGCAGCATTTGTGATTTTTGATGGTGTAATTGCTGAGGCTATACCACCACCGACTGCATGGGCTGCATAAATCCACATAAAAGCTTCTGCTCCAACAGTTGAAAGAGTTGCTTCCCATTGAATTTTTGCAAAAAGAACATTTGATGCTGTCTCACTTCCACCAACAAAGGCTCCGAAGAGTCCAAGAAATGGTGAAATAAATGGATAGGCAGGTCCAAAAACATTTGCAAGAGTAATTCCGATAATTCTATCCATATTGTATTGGGCAAAATACTGAGATGGAACAAGCTTACCATTTGCAACTTCCATGGCTGACCATGCCATGATAAAGGCTACAGCAAAGAATAAAGAGTATGCTAAAAAGGGACCCCAGATTCTTGTTAACCAAAGTTTAACTGCATTTTTTAATTGATTTGTCGATGGTTTAAGTATAAAAATTGACATAAAAGATACAATCATTATCCAAAACCATACATTTCCAAGAATATTTAAATCTTCCTTTTTATCAGCAATAATTTTTATTACTTCTGTATGTCCAAGAAGGCTTTCAAACTTTAATTTTATGAACGGGATGTTAACAATAAGAGAGATTATAATCAATAAAATAAAGGGCATACAGGCATTCAGCATTTTTTTATCAAATTTAGGTTTGTTTTCCAATTGTCCTCCATTATGCTTTTTATAAATTATATAAACAGCTGTCATTGTTACAAATCCTGATACAATTCCAATAATTTCTACTGGTAGGATTCTAAATGTAGCAATTACCAAAGCAGAAATAGACAACGTCAATCCCGCAATTAATGCTGCTTTCCAGTTAGACTTAATAGCTTCTTTTCCTCCAACAACTTTAAGCATTAAAAAGGCAAAAATTACAGATATTACAGGTAGCAAAACAGTTACTTTAAAGGTGAAATCCCATATAAAATCATTTAGGCTTTCAATCCCAGGCGGTTTAATTCCAAAAGCCATAGCAACTTTTGAAGGAAGAGTAAGAGGGATAGTAAATAGGGCAAATGAAGTAAGAGGATCATAACATAGAATGCTTACACCTATGGCTGCAACAGGGGAAAAACCTAATAATAAAAAAATTGGTGGAAACATTGCAGGAGTAACCATCCCTAAAGCTGTACTTAAGGAACCAAATCCCATTCCAATAAAAAGGGTTTGTTCTTCCTTTGTCTTTGCAATACCCTTAACGTAGTCTATGATTTTTTTCAATGCTCCTGTCTCTCTCATAAGAAAAATAAGAAACATAGTAAATACAACAGCCAAGGTTATACCAAGAGCTTTTACAACCCCCATTAAAGTAGCACCCCATACAACTTCCCAGGGTGTTTTAAAATAATACATGGCTAATAAGACAGCAAGAATCCATCCTACTACAGAAACAAAAGTTCCAGAACGATAAAAAACAAGCATACCAATTAGAACTACTAAAATAGGAAATATAGACAAAAAGAAATCCACTTTTTAACCCTCCTGAAAAAATATGACAATAATTGAAAAACGTATATAGTGTAAACTATTTTTTATGATAAAAATCAAGCCATGTTATAATTGTAAATAGACTAAAAGGTTTAAAATTAATAATTTTTAATAGAGAATCTCGAAAAGGAGTGGAAGATGAATCGAACACTTTTGTCTATCTTAAAAATTTTATCAAAAGAAAATAAAATTATAGGTTCAAAGGAAATTTCTAAGAAACTTAAAATGCACGGAATAAACCTTTCAGAGAGAACTGTTAGATATCATTTAAAAATTCTTGATGAAAGAGGATTAACAAAAGTTTTTGGTAAAGAAGGAAGAAAAATCACTGAAAAAGGCAGAAAAGAGCTTGAAACTGCCAGCACTGTTGAAAAGGTCGGTTTTATTATAAATAAGATTGAGTCATTGAGTTATCTATCAGATTTTGATATTAATTCTTTAAAAGGAAGATTAATTTTAAACATTACATACATCCATGAAAGTAAAATAAAGAAAGCTTTTAAAGTGATGGAAAATGTTTTTAATTCTCCCTATGTTATGGGTCATAAAGTACTTATTCTTGAAAAAGATACAGAAAATATTCTTGTACCAAAAGATCACATATGCATTGGAACAATATGCAGTGTAACTTTAAACGCTATTTTACTTAAAGCTGGAATTCCTATAATTTCAAAATTTGGTGGTGTTCTTGAAGTAAGAGATGGTCAGCCTTATAAGTTTGGTGCTTTAATAAGTTATGACGGAACTTCTTTGGACCCCCTTGAAATATTTATGAGGGGCAAAATGACTGATGTTATCGGAGCAATAAAGAATGGTTTTGGAAGAATTCTTGCAAGTTTTAGAGAAATCCCTGTTGTCTGCCTTGATAAAGTTAAAGAAATTTACAAAGTTATGCAGAAAAAGGGATTCAAGGGAATTCTTATGTTTGGTGATCCTAATCAACCTCTGCTTGATATTCCTGTAGGAATTGATAGAGTAGGAATCATAGTTGTTGGTGGTCTTAATCCTATTGCTGCCCTTGAAGAAAATAACATACAGACAGATACCTCAGCCATATCTGTTCTTTACGATTACAATGAACTCTTAGATTTTAATAGTGCTTTTGAGAAATTTAAATAAATGCAAATAATAACTACTCATCTTAATGCTGATTTTGACTCTTTAGCATCCTGTATGGCAGCAAAAAAGCTTTATCCATCTGCCTATGTTGTACTTCCTGGATCTATGGAAAGAAGAGTTAAATTATTTTTTGATACCTTTAAGCCCTTTGATATAAAAAAGATGAAAGAAATAGAATCTGAACCAATTGAAAAATTAATAATTGTTGATACAAGAAGTATACAAAGAATTGGAGAAATGTCAAAATTGCTAAAAAAAGCTGGTAAAGTTCATCTCTATGATCACCATCCACCAGCAGATGATGATATTAAAGCAGATTTTCAAATCATTGAACAAATTGGTGCCCTTTCATCACTATTTACTGAAATTTTTCGTAAAAAAAATATTTTCCTTTCACCAATTGAATCCACTCTTCTTTGTCTTGGAATTTATGAGGAAACAGGATGTCTTCTTTTTCCATCAACTACACCAAGAGATGTAGAGGCTGTAGCTTATTTACTTAAGAGAGGGGCAAATTTAAATTTAGTTTCACAATTTTTAAAAGAAGACCTTTCTCGGGAGGAAATTTCTCTTTTAAATGAACTTTTAAATTCCCTTCAAGAATACATAATTGAAGGGAAAAGAATACATATTGCTTATGGTATTATGGAAGAATCTCAAGATATATCCCATATTGCTCATAAAGTAATGGATCTTATTGATACAGATGCTCTTTTTATCATAATTGGAATGGCAGACAAACTAATAATAATTGGAAGAAGTAACATCCCAGAAATTGATATTGGTATGATTCTTTCATCTTTTAATGGAGGTGGGCATTGGGCAGCTGGAAGTGCTACTATTAAAGACATGCCTGTAAATTTATTGATTGATGAACTTTTAAAGGCTATTAAAGAACAAGTAAAACCTATAAAATTAGCTAAAGATTTAATGACCACTCCTGTAATTTCTGTTCAATGGGATAAAACTATCAAGGAAGTTGAGGAAATAATGACCAAATATGGCATAAATGCTATGCCTGTTATAAAAGATAGAAAGTATATTGGTATTATTACACGAGGGGTGGTAGAAAAAGCGATTTTTCATGGTTTAAAAAAATCAAAGGTCTTTGATTTTACAACTACTGATGCTTATACAGCAGAGGAAGAAACGCCAATAATGGAAATTGAAAAAAATATGGTAGAACTAAATCAAAGATTTGTTCCGATTTTAAAAGATGAGCATGTTTTGGGAGTCATTACAAGAACGGATATACTAAGGAATTTGTATGAAGAACTTATGAGAAAATTTAAGATTTCACAGCCAAAGGAGGAATCTTCTGATGAGATAAGAAGAAATGTTGCAAAATTAATGAGAGAGTTCTTACCACAGGAATTCTTTGAAATTTTAAAAATAGCTGGTGAACTTGCCGATGAATTAGGTTATGGTGCTTATCTTGTTGGAGGTTCTGTTAGGGATCTGTTAATGCGCATTCCAAGTCAAGACATAGATATAGTAGTGGAGGGTGATGGAATAAAATTTGCATTGGAACTTGCAAAAAAAATAAATGGGAAAGTTACACCCCATCTTAGATTTGCTACTGCAAAAATTATAAAGGAATTACAAAAAGATGGAAAGCCTTTAAATTTAAATATAGATGTTGCAACAGCTCGAACAGAATACTATGAATCTCCTGCTTCGATGCCCAAGGTGGAGACTTCATCTATAAAAAAAGATTTATATCGAAGAGATTTTACCATAAATGCTCTTGCTGTAAAACTTAATTCAAAGGATTTTGGGATTTTGATTGATTTCTTTGGTGGACAGAGAGATATTAAAGATAAAAAAATCAGAGTACTTCACAATTTAAGTTTTGTAGAAGACCCAACAAGAGCAATCAGGGCAGTTAGATTCGCAGAGAAATTAGGGTTTAAAATATCAAAACATACAGAAAATCTTATAAAATTAGCTGTTAAAATGGAGATATTCGAGAAACTAAAAGGTTCAAGACTTTATGAAGAGATTATTCTCCTTTTTAAAGAAACATTACCTCATCAGGCTATTAAGAGACTTAAAGATTATGGATTACTGCGAGTGATTCATCCTTCATTGGAAGGAAAAAATATTTATAATATTCTTCTTAAAGCCCACGAAACCCTTCAGGGAGTGGATTTACTGTTTCTTAAGGAAAATTACGAGAGAGAATTTATATACCTAATGGCAATTCTCTGGGAATTAGATAATAAAGAAAGAATAGAACTTCTTGACAGGATAAATGCTCCAGAACATATAAAAAGAATGCTCCTTGAAAACATTGATATTGCTAAGAAAAATTTACAATTTCTGAACATATCGAAAGAAAATATGGAGATTTATAACTTGTTAAAACCTCTAAAAATTGAGATAATTATTTTGATGATGATACATGCAAATAGGCCTCAAAAACAGGCTATTTCTCAGTTTCTTACTAAATTCAGAGATATAAAACCATTAATTACAGGCGAAGATTTAAAAAAAATTGGTATTAGTCCAGGACCTGTTTATAAACAAATTTTCGAAATGATAATTAACGAAAAATTAAATGGTAAACTCATGTCAAAGGAAGAAGAAATAGAGTTCGTCAAAAACTTTATTACTCTCAATCCTTGACTTAGATTTTTTTATTAGTATATGTTAGTAAGTACTACCATGAAAAATACCAGAGATAAAATTATTCAATCTGCTTTAAAACTTTTTTCTAAAAAGGGATTTCTTGGAACAACAACAAAGGAAATTGCTAAGGAAGCAAAAATTGCGGAGGTAACTCTTTTCAGATATTTCAATTCAAAGGAAAATCTTTTTATTGAAGTTTTAAGAAGTCAATCCTTCTTGCCTACATTAAAAGATATTCTACCAAAAATAAAAAAAATGGAATATAAAAGGGCATTACAAACTGTGGCTAAATATTTTTTAGCTTTGTTAAAAAATAAAAAGGATCTAATTTGCATAATGCATGCCGAAATGTTTCAGTATCCTGCTGAAATAAGAGAAATAAACAGTAAAATGATTCATGAAGTTTATCTTGTTTTTGCATCCTATCTTGAAGATTTAAAGGAAAAAAATGTATTAAAAAAAGATATAGATACCACTTATGCATCTACAGCATTTTTTGGTATGCTTTTCAATTTGTTTATAAAAAAGGAATTTCTTAAAAGAAAAATAAATTTCAAGAAGGCAGTACAAACTTATATTGATATATTTTATGATGGTACAAGGAGGATTAAATGAGAAAAATTTTTCTTTTCATCACTATTTTTTTGTTGATTTTACAAAGCTTAGTTTTTGCACAGGAAAATTATACGATAAATGATATTTTTTCTCTTGCCCTTAAAAGGGCTGAAAAAGTAAAAATTGCTGAAGAAAACATTACAATATCAAAAGAAGGTACCTACAAAGCTCTATCAGCATTACTTCCTACAGTTACTGCTTTTGGCAAATACACTGAATACAGCAAAGAAAAACTTTTTAACAATCAGATTATTCAGCCAGATAGAAGTAAAATATGGGGAATAACAATTGAGGAAAAACTTTCTTTAGGAGGTAAAGAGTTTACTGCTTATGCTGTAGCACGAGACAGTCTCATTAAAACAGAGCATGATGTAAATTCTTTTAAGGAACAATATCTTTTAAAGGTTTCTCAAGATCTTTATACATATCTTAAGGCAAAAAGAACAGTTGAAATAGCCGAATCTAATGTAGAAAGACTAAAAAAGCATAGAGATGCGGCAAAGATAAGGCTTAAAGTAGGAGAAGTAACAAAAACAGACCTCTTAAGAGCAGAGGCTGAGTTAAGTGGTGCAGAAGCAGATTTAATTTCTGTAAGAAATTTTTTGAAAATTGCAAAGGCTCAACTATCAAGAGATGTGGGGATTGAGGGAAACTTTGAAATAATCGAATCAAAGATTATAGACCCCTATTTGAATTTAACCCTTGACCAAATTAAGGCAATTGCAAAGGAGCAAAGAGCTGAGATAAAAATTGCTCAAATTTCAAAGGAAATAGCAAGAAAAAATGTAAATTATGCGATTGGCTCTTTTTTCCCCTATTTAAGTCTATCAATTACCTATCAAAGACTTGACCAGGATCCTTCAAATGAGATGACAAATAAAGAATCAAAATATGCAATCGCTTCAATAAATTTCCCTATATTTGAAGGAGGATTAAGAAGGGCAGAAGTTGGAGAGGCAAAGGCAAAATTAAGACAAGCTGAACTTCAGTATGAAGATACATTGAAAGAGGTGTTCATGGATGTTGAGTATGCTTATCATAACTATATAACTTTCAAAGACACAATTAAATCTCTTGAAGATGAGGTCACCTATGCAAGAGATAATTTTAATTCCGTTTCAAAACAGTATCAGCACGGACTTGCAAATAGTATAGATGTTACCGATGCAAATACTTTTTTAGTTACTGCTGAAAGAAAACTTATGGAAGCCCTGTACAACTATCAACTGGCTGTCATAAGGCTAAGACAGGCAACAGGTACATTGCTTAAAGCATTTATAAATAATGAAATGTTTGCAGGAGGCGATATTAAATGAGTCTTGTTTCTTTGAGTGAGAGATTTAAACATTCAAAAAAACTAAAAATTATCATACTCATTATTTTAGCAGTTATAGTTTTATTTTTTATGGCAAGAGAGATATATTATTATATTGTTTATGAAAGAACAGATAATGCCTACGTTGAGGGAACCATTGTTCCTATTTCACCGCAAGTTTCAGGCAAAGTGGTTAAAGTTTATGTAGAACATAACCAGAGAATAAAAAAAGGAGAACCCCTTGTTGAAATAGAAAAAGATGATTATCTTGCTGAGTTAGATACAAAAAAGTTTAATGTTAATACCCTTATATCACAAAGGCAGGAAATAGCTTCATCACTCAATGAAGCTATTGCTAGACTTAATGTAGCAGAATCAAACCTTGAATCTGCCCGTGCCCAAAAAGTTCTTGCCCAGCAGGAATATGAGAGAATTAAAAGCCTTTATCAGGAAGATCTGGTTTCAAAAAGCAAATATGACCAGGCAGAGGCAACTTTAAAGATAGCACTGGCACATGAAAAATCAGCAGAAAGCCAGATAAGAGAAATAAAATCTACAATAAATACTTTAACAGCAAAGCTTAAAACACAGGAAAATTTAATTAAAAAAGCTCAACAGGAGTTAAAAATTGCAGAAATTAATTTTAAAAGAACACTAATTTTAGCACCAAGAGATGGTAGAATTGCAAAAAAATCTGTTGAAGTTGGACAGTATGTTCGACCTGGACAACCATTGATGGCCATTGTGGATGAACATGATATATGGATAGGTGCTAATTTTAAAGAAACTCAGATAGAAAAAATGAGAGTTGGTCAACCTGTAAAAATTAAGGTAGATGCCTATCCTGGCAAAATTTTTAAAGGTCATGTTGCAAGTTTTCAACCAGGTACAGGTGCTGTTTTTAGTCTTTTTCCACCAGAAAATGCAACTGGGAATTTTGTTAAAGTAGTACAGAGAATTCCTGTAAGAATAATAATTGATTCTCCTTTTGACCCTGAGTATCCCCTATGGCCAGGAATGTCAGTAATTCCCTATGTGGATGTTACTGTTAATACAGGTGCAAAATTAAAAGATGTTATGGAAAAGAAATAATGAGAACATGTTTATTTTTAATATTTTTCTTATTTATCTTGCAATCTAAAGCATTAAGCATTGACTCATCAGAGTTAAATCAGCCTATTTACAGTCTTCAAGACTGTATTGAAATAGCATTGAAAAAAAATCCCGAAATTCTTGCTTCAAAACAGCAGGTTGAAAAAAGCTACTTTAAAATTGGAGAGGCAAAATCAGGTTATTTGCCTGAGATAGAACTTTCTTTAGGTTACCAGAGAAGTTATCAAGAAGCTCAAAAATTACAAGAATACTCAAAAAATTATTCAGGACAGATAGTTCTTACTCAAACTCTCTTTGATTTTGGAAGGACTTCATTAAAAGTGGATATTCAGAAGATACTTTTTGATTCAAGCATATGGCAAGATAAGGATACAAAAATAAATACTGTTTATACTGTAAAGGAAGCATATTTTAATCTTCTCAAGGCAAAAAAACAAAGAAAAACAGCACAGGAAGTTCTTAAACAGGCACAAAGACATCTTGACTTAGCCAAAGGATTTTATGAGGTAGGTCTTAAACCTAAGATTGAAGTAACTAAGGCAGAGGTTGAATTAAGTAATGCAAAGCTTGCTGTGATTTCTGCTGAAAAATTAGTCAGACAGGCTCTTTTAAATTTAAAAATAGCAATGGGGGATGTTTATATGCCGGATTTCGATATTAAAGAGGAAGATTATGCATTAAGAAAACTTGATGAAAATGACGCAATAAAGGTTGCTTTAGAGAAAAATCCTCAACTTCAATCAGTTAAGTTTAACAGACAGGCATCAGAGATTTCAGAGGATTTAGTAAAAAAAGAGTATTTCCCAACCCTAACTGGTACAGGAAGATATGGGTACAGCGGAGAAGATTTTCCTCTTAACAGAGGCTGGAGTCTACTTTTTCAAATTAATTTTCCATTGTTTAGTGGATGGTCAACGACATATAAACTTAAACAAGCTAAGGCAGATGTTGCCTATTATTCATATAAAGAAGAATCAATAAAACAGCAAATTACCTCCCAGATAAAAAATCTTTTTGTTCAACTTAAAGAAGCATCCCAAAGAATAGAAACATTAAAGGAGGCTTTAAGACAGGCAAAGGAAAATCTTGATCTTGCAATGGCAAGATATGAAGTAGGAATTGGAAGCTCCATAGAAGTAGTTGATGCTATAGTTCTTTATGAACAAATAAATACTCAGTATTGGCAGGCAATTTATGACTACAATGTAACATATGCATCGATAGAAAAAATAGTAGGGATGGAAAAATGAAAAAGAATAAAAAGTTACTTATAATTTTAGCAATAGCGGTTATGGCAGTTTTAGCAGGTATCATTATAGCTTTTTCGGGATCCAAAAAAATTCAGTTTAAGACTGCTAAAATTCAAAAAGGCGAGATAACGCAGACAGTAAGAGCAACAGGGAATGTAAATCCTGTAACAACAATTATTGTAGGAACAAGAGTTTCTGGAACAATAGTTGCTCTCTATGCAGATTACAATTCCAAGGTAAAAAAAGGTCAGCTTATAGCCCAGATTGATTCTACTCCTTTTGAAAATGAACTTAAACAGGCAGAAGCTGAACTTCTCAATACAAAGGCGACTCTTTTTAAAGCAGAAGTAACATTAAAAGATGCAGAAAGAACACTAAAAAGAAAACAAGAGCTTTTTAAAAGAGATCTAATTGCAAGGAGTGAACTTGATGATGCTGAAACAGCTTACAATACTGCCCGTGCCCAATATGAAATTGCTTTGGCTCAGGTAAAAAAAGCTGAAGCAGGGCTCAGGCAGGCAAAAACCAATCTTGGATATACAAGAATTGTTTCTCCTGTAGATGGTGTTGTGATTGCAAAGAATGTGGAAGTAGGGCAAACAGTTGCAGCAAGCTTTCAAACTCCTACACTTTTTACAATAGCTCCTGACCTTACAAAGATGCAGGTTGACACAAATGTTGATGAAGCAGATATATCAAAGATTAAAACAGGCATGGAAGTAAACTTTACAGTTGATGCCTATCCCGATAAAAAATTTAAAGGAATTGTATCGCAGATAAGGCTTTCACCTACTGTAACTCAAAATGTTGTAACTTATAATGTTGTTATATCCTTTGATAATTCCCACCTTTTACTTAAGCCTGGCATGACTGCTAATGTAACTTTTGTTGTTAACAGTAAAGAAAATGTCATTAAAATACCAAACTCTGCATTAAGATTTAGAATGCCAGATAGCCCACCTTCAAAACAACAGGGAGTATGGGTTATAAGAGGTGGTAAACCTGTAAGAATTAATGTTAAAACTGGAATAAGTGATGGAGAATGGACAGAACTTATTGAAGGAGATTTAAAAGAAGGAGAGGAAGTAATTATTGAAATAGCAACTAAAAAACAAGATGGTGCCACAACAGCAAGACCACCGGTAAGATTTTAAACATGACTCAAATAAAATTTGAAAATGTTGTTAAAATTTATAAATTTGGTGACCATGAATTAAAAGTTTTAGATAATATTTCTATAAGTATTGAAAAAGGAGAATTTGTCTGCATTATGGGACCAAGTGGTTCAGGAAAATCAACTTTTATGAACATTGTTGGGTGTCTTGATACACCAACATCTGGAAAATATTTTTTTGAAGGAGTAGATGTTTCTACTTTTGGTCTCGATGAACTTGCAGAAATAAGGAATAAAAAAATAGGCTTTGTTTTTCAACAATTCAATCTTCTTCCCAGGGCAACTGCATTGGAAAATGTGGAACTTCCTCTTATTTATGCAGGAATTTCTGCAAAAGAAAGAAAAGAAAAAGCTTTGGAAACTCTGTCATGGGTGGGATTGAAAGAAAAAGCAAATGTTTATCCAAGACAGCTTAGTGGAGGTCAACAACAAAGAGTTGCAATAGCCCGTGCCTTAGTCAATAATCCCGCAATTATCCTTGCTGATGAACCAACAGGAAATCTTGATTCTAAATCGAGTATGGAAATAATGGAGATATTCAAAAGATTAAATGAAGAACAGGGACTTACAACTATTATTGTTACACATGAACCAGATATCGCATCCTTTGGTAGAAGACAGATAAGGTTTCTTGATGGTAAAATTTTAAGTGATACAAAGACATGATAGCTATATCTTCCATAATTAATATTGCCTTAAGATCTCTTATAGCCAATGCTATGCGTTCTTTTCTTGCTATTCTTGGAATAATTATAGGAGTCGGTGCGGTAGTTACCATGGTTGCAATAGGAACAGGTGCAAGTGAAAAGATTTCCAACCAGATATCAAGCATTGGAAGTAATTTAATTTTAATACTTCCGGGTGCAACAACCCAAGGTGGAATAAGAATGGGACATGGTACAATTCAGACCCTTACAATGGCAGATTCAGAAGCAATAGCAAGGGAGTGTTCAGCTGTTGTGGCAGTTGCTCCTGTAATTTCTGGAACAGCTCAGGTTGTCTTTGGTAATCAAAACTGGTCAACTGCTGTTATGGGAACAACTCCTGAAATGGTAACAGTCCGTGAATGGGAACTTATCTCAGGAAGATTTATAACAGAACAGGATGTAAGAAGTGGAACAAAAGTGGCGGTGATAGGGCAGACCGTGGCAGAAAAACTTTTTGGTGACCTTGATCCAGTTGGAAAGTTAATAAGAATTAAAAAAATACCATTCGAAGTAATAGGAGTTCTTGATAAAAAAGGACAGACCCTTACAGGACAGGATCAAGATGATATAATATATGTTCCTATTACTACATCTCAAAGAACCCTTTTTGGAAATATCCTTCCCGGTAGGGTAAGGCTTATTTATGCAAAGGCTGCAAGTCTTGAAGCCATTCCTACTGCAACTGAACAGATAAAAACATTATTAAGACAAAGACACAGAATCGGACCTAATCAAGAAGATGATTTTACTGTCATGGATTTAACACAAATGCTTAAGGCTGCTGAGGAGTCAACAAGAACAATGTCAATTTTACTTGGAGCAATTGCCTCAGTTTCTTTAATTGTTGGTGGAATAGGTATTATGAATATTATGCTTGTATCAGTTACTGAAAGAACAAGAGAAATAGGAATTAGAATGGCTGTTGGAGCAAAACCAGGAGATATTAGATTGCAATTTCTTATTGAAGCAGTTTTTCTCACAACAATAGGAGGAATTTTTGGACTTTTGCTCGGAATTGGTACATCTTTGATTGTATCATCAATTATGCAATGGCCTGTTAGCATTTCTCCCATTGCAGCAATTATTGCCTTTGGATTTTCAGCCTTTGTTGGGATTTTTTTTGGATTTTATCCTGCCTATAAAGCTTCGATTCTCAATCCTATAGAGGCTTTAAGATATGAATGAGGTCTATCTTCTTGATGGAAGCTGTTTTGTTTATAGAGCCTATCATGCCATAAGGACATTAAGCACTTCAAAGGGTTTACCTACAAATGCTATTTATGGTTTTACAAGAATGCTTCTTAAACTGCTTAAAGAAAGAAAAGTTCAATACATGTTAATTGCCTTTGACAGTCCTTATCCTACTAAAAGACATAAAGTTTATGAAGAATATAAAATAACGAGACCTGAAACACCAAAGGATTTACTTTTGCAACTAAATTATATAAAAGAAATTGTTGATGCCTTTGGTATAAAAAGAGTAGAAATCCCAGGATATGAAGCAGACGATATAATAGCATCTGCGGTGTTTAATATAAACAATGCAATTTTTTATATTGTAACCCTTGACAAAGACATGCTTCAGATAATTTCTGAAAATATTAAGATTTATGATCCTTTTAATAATCTGGTCATTGATAGAGATTTTGTTATAGAAAAATATGGTATATCTCCTGAAAAACTTTCCGATTTCATGGCTTTGGTAGGTGATAGCATTGACAATATTCCAGGAGTAAAAGGTATTGGAGAAAAGTCTGCTTTAGAGCTTATAAAAAGATATGGTTCCGTAGAAAATATTCTCAAAAATATAGAGATAGTTAAACCATCACGCATTGCAGAATTAATAAGAAAAAATACAGAGACTTTAAAGTTGAGTAAAGAGCTTGTACTTTTAAAAACAGATGTTCCTATTGATTTCAATCTGGAAGAATTAAAGATTAAAGAACCTGATACAGAACTTCTTATAAAATTTTTCAGTGAACTTGAATTTCACAGTCTTTTAAAAGAAATTTTTAAACAAGAAAATTATTCCCATTCAGGTCTTCAATTATCAGAAAAAAAAATGGAATTATCTGATATTACAAATATAGAAGAAAGTGATAAATTTGCTGTTATACTCAAAAATAGCAAAATTCATATTTTTACAGGAAAATCTTTCTATGAATTTGAAATTGAAGAAACCTCTAAAATATTATCATCCCCGAGTTTAAAGATAGTATATAATACTAAAGAACTTCTAAAGACTCTTCAAATTAAGGGTATAATTTTAGTTCCTCCCTATTTTGATCTTATGATTGTTTCCTATCTTATAAATCCTAATAAAGGAAAGTATGGGTTCAGTGATATCGCCTTTGAATATTTAGGAAAACTCTATTATGAAAAGACTGAGGCAGAGCTAATGTTTGAACTCTATGAAAAATTGAACCATTTGCTTAAAGAAAGAAGTCTTGAAAAACTTTATTATGAGATTGAAATGCCCCTTATAGAAGTCTTAGCACACATGGAAGAGGCAGGGATAAAGATTGATATTGAAAAACTTGAAAGACTAACAAAAGAACTCTCTTTAGAGATTGATAAGATAAAGGATAAAATTTATAAAATCGCTGGAAATGAGTTTAACATTAACTCACCAAAACAGCTTGCAGAAATTTTATATGATAAATTAGGTCTTAAAAGCAGAAAAAGGGGTAAAAAAGCTCGCTCCACTGAAATGGAAGTACTGCAAGAGCTTGCCTTTCAACATGAACTCCCTCAGGAAGTTATAAACTATCGTATTTTAAATAAACTTTTAACAGGATATCTGCAACCTCTTAAAGCTTATATAAATCCTGAAACGAGTAGAATTCATGCAAAATGGTTACAGACCATTGCTGGAACAGGAAGACTTACCTGTAGTGAACCAAATTTACAGAATATCCCTGTAAAGGGGCAATGGGCTGAATTTTTAAGAGAAGTTTTTGTACCAGAGAGAGGTTTTCTTTTCCTGAGCGCCGATTACTCTCAGATCGAACTTAGAATTTTAGCTCACTTAAGTAATGATCCTTCATTAATTAAGGCATTTAATGATGGAAAAGATATACACAGAGCAACAGCATCAGAGATTTTTTCAGTGCAAGAAGAGGAAATAACCGATGAACAAAGAAGAATTGCAAAGACAGTAAATTTTGGTATCTCCTATGGTATAAGTGCCTTTGGTTTATCAGAATCAATAAAAATTCCTTATGAAAAAGCACAAGAGTTAATAGACCTTTATTTTTTAAAATATCCCTTTGTTAGAAAGTTTATTGAAGAGACTATTGATTTTGCAAAAGTCCATGGCTATGTTAAAACACTTTTTGGAAGGGTCAGACCTGTTCCGGATATAAACAGTCCGAATCAATTTTTAAGGATGCAGGCTGAAAGAATAGCAGTTAATACAGTAGTGCAAGGGACTGCAGCAGACCTTATAAAAATAGCAATGATAAGAATATATGACAAAATCATAAAAGGTAAATTTAATGCAAAGCTTGTCTTACAGGTTCACGATGAAATTGTTCTTGAAGTTATTGAAGAACAGATTGATGAAATAGAAGAAATTGTAAGGAATGAAATGGTCAATTTTTCTCTTTCAGTTCCCCTCGAGGTTAATATATATAAAGGCAAAAGTCTTAATTTATAACTATTTAAATTTTTTTAATAAAAAATCCCCAAAGATAGACTCTCTGGGGGTTCTTAAAAAATTTGTTTAATTATTTGATGCAGAAACCGACAGAACAGAATTTGCCTTTTTCATAAGTCTTGATATTTTTCTTGATGCTGTATTTTTATGAATTATTCCTTTTGATGCAGCTTTGTTGATTATTTTTATGGCTTCTTTTAATACATTTTGAATTAATTCTTTTTCATTTTTTGCAATTGCTTCTTCTACTTTTTTAACAGAAGTTTTAATCCTTGTCCGCCATGCTTGATTACTTATTTTTCTTTTTTCGTTCTGCCTAATTCTTTTCAAGACAGATTTACTTCTCTTTTTAACAGTTGACCTTTTAGTTGCCAAGTGTATCCTCCTCCAATTTAAATATTAACTTTTTAAAATACCATAGTTTACATAAATGTTTCAATATCTGTAAAATTATTTTATGTTAGAAATTGGAATATCGCCCTGTCCCAACGATACTTTTATTTTTTACGGGATTATAAAGGAAAAGATTGATTTAAAGAATCTTAAATTTAGATTCATAATAGAAGATGTTGAAACTCTTAATAATTTATGTATAAATGACAAGCTTGCAATTTCTAAGATATCTGCCCATGCTTTTTATTATTTAAAAAAAGAGTATGATTTGCTAAATGCTGGTGGAGCAATTTCAGAGTACGGGCCTGTTGTTGTTACAAGAAATTCAGAACGAATAGGGGAATTATCAGAAATTAGAATTGCTTTACCAGGAAAATTAACGACCGCTTCTGCTTTGATGTGGTTTTATTGGAAAAAATTTTTCATGGATAAAAAATATATTCTGAATTTTTTACCCTTCAATCAGATTTTTGATATGTTGATAAAAGATGAAGTTGATATTGGAGTGCTTATACACGAGGGAAGGTTCATTTATCCCTCTTTAGGACTTAAATTAATTGTAGACTTGGGAGATTTTTGGAAAGAACAAACAGGAACACCAATTCCATTAGGATGTATTGTTTCAAAAAAAGATTTAAAGATTAAAAGTGTCTTAGAGGAATTAATAAGAGACAGTATAAATTATGCCTTCAAGAATAAGGATGAGGTATTTAATTTTGTTAGAAGTTATGCTCAGGAACTTGATGATAAAGTTATCATGTCTCATATAGAAACCTATGTTAATGACTATACATTTAATATGACAGATAAAGGATTGTTGTCTATGAAAACTTTAATGAATAAAATTGAAAAGGAGGGTGTATGGGGATTGAGGAATTTGTAAAGGATACAAGAATTGCTTATTTTTCTATGGAAATCGGGATTAGACCAGAGATGCATACTTACAGTGGAGGTCTTGGAATATTAGCAGGCGATACTTTAAAATCAGCTGCAGATCTCAGAATTCCAATGATCGGAGTTACCCTTATACACAGGATGGGTTATTTTAGACAAGAACTTGATCCCTTCGGCAGACAGATAGAACATCCTGATCCCTGGGATATTGAAAAATACCTTAAAAGAATTAATATTAAAGTCTCTGTTGAGATAGAGAGAAAGCCTGTTTATATTACAGCATGGTATTATGTTATTGAAAGCACTACAGGAGGGAAAGTACCTGTTATATTCTTAGATACAGAAATTCCAGAGAATGATCCTGTAAATAGAACTCTTACTCACTATTTATATGGAGGAGATTTAGAGTATCGTTTAAAACAAGAAATAATACTTGGTATAGGAGGCGTGAGAGTTCTTGATGAGCTTGGTTTTGAAATAAGAAAGTATCATATGAACGAGGGACATTCAAGTTTGTTAACTCTTGAATTACTAAATAAATTTAAAAAGCCAATCGAAGAGGTATGGTCTGAAGAGCTTGTTTGGGATGTTCAAAAGGTAAGGGATTTATGTGTTTTTACAACTCATACACCAGTAGAGGCAGGACATGATCGATTTCCCTATGACCTTGTTCAAAGGATTCTTGGAGAACCTGTTCCTATGTGGTTAATAAAAAAACTTGCAGGAGATGGAATGTTAAACATGACATTGCTTGGTTTTAATCTTAGTGAATACATTAACGGAGTATCAAAAAAACATGAAGAAGTTTCTGAAAGAATGTTTCCAGGCTATGAAATACACGCAATTACAAATGGAGTTCATCCCTATACATGGGTTTCAGAATCTTTTAAAAATCTTTATAATAAACATCTACCAGGCTGGGCAATGGAACCTGAAATTTTTGTGAGAGCATGGAAAATTCCAGAAGAGGAACTATGGGATGCTCATATGCAGGCTAAAAAAAGTTTAATTGATTATGTAAATCGACTTACAGGTATGAATTTTAACTATGAAACATTCACAATAGGTTTCGCAAGAAGAGCAACACCTTATAAAAGAGCTGATTTATTACTTTCAGACCCTGAAAGATTAGCAATAATTGGAGAAGGAAGAGTTCAGATTATTTACGCAGGTAAAGCACATCCAAAAGATGAAGGAGGCAAGCAACTAATTCAGAGAATTTTTCAGATTAAGGAGCGAATTAAAGATAAAGTTAAAATAGTTTATTTACCAAATTACGATATGGCAATGGCAATGAAACTTGTTGCAGGAGTGGATATTTGGCTTAATAATCCCCTTAAACCTCTTGAAGCATCAGGAACTTCAGGGATGAAGGCAACCCATAACGGTGTTCCCAATTTCAGTGTTCTTGATGGATGGTGGATAGAGGGCTGGATTGAAGGATATACAGGATGGGCAATAGGAACTCTTGAGGAAACTTCAGATCCAAAAAGAGATGCAGAAGACTTATATTTTAAATTAGGGAATGATGTATTGCCAATGTTTTATGAAAATAGAAATATATGGATTAAAGTAATGAAAAATGCAATAGCTATGAATGCTTATTATTTTAATACTCACAGGATGATTAGATTTTATGTAACAGAAGCTTATATAAGGTAGACTTTTCATGTTCAAGGAGCCATTTTTTTACTTCTATCCCTAAAGAGTATCCACCAATGTCTCCATTAGTTTTTATTACTCTATGACAGGGAATAATTAATGGTAAGGGATTTTTTTTAAGTGCCTGCCCAACTGCCCTTGGTGATGTATTTAATTTTTTTGCAATCCAATTGTATGAAACAGTCTCTCCATAGGATATTTGAGATGTAAGATTAAATACCGCTTTGCAAAAATTTGAAGCATTAATTAATTTAAATGGATAATCAATAGTAATTGTCTTATCTTCAAAATAAGCTTTTAAACATTCAATGAAGTTCATTATCTCTGTGGATAAATTTTGTTCATTTATTAAAAGGAATCTGTCAGATTTTGCGATTTTTATAACATTAAATTCGTCATCAAAGGACAATTCGAGAATACCAATTGGTGTATCAATGTATACAGATTTCATAGAATTGATTATAATAAAAAAATGGATCCTTTAGAAATTATTAAGAAATATTACAAAATAGAAAGTATGGCATTTAAAATACTTGTCAATCATTCTAAAGCTGTGGCTGAAAAGGCTTTAAAAATTGCGGAAAAGTTTGAAGTAGATAAACAGTTTATTTATGAGTCCGCTGTGCTTCATGATATAGGGATTTTTATGACAAATACGGCCAAATTTGACTGTCATGGTATATTTCCCTATATCTGTCATGGTTATCTTGGAAGAGAAATTCTTGAAAAAGAGGGTTTTCCCAGACATGCCCTTGTTTGTGAAAGACACACAGGTGTGGGAATTACAAAGGAAGAAATAATAAAAAACAATCTTCCCTTACCTCACAGAGATATGATACCTCTTAGTATGGAAGAGAAAATAATTGCCTTTGCAGATAAATTTTTTTCAAAGGAATCTGATGGTTCTGTAAGATTAAGAACTGTTGATGAAATAATCAATGACCTTGCAAGATATGGTGAAGAAAAAGTAAAAATTTTCAAGGAATGGCTTAAATTATTTGAGGGGAATGCCTAAGAGGCAGTCCCCTCTGTTAGAAATTCAGAAAATTTAATCTCCTTTAGATCTTCAATTAATTTATTCCTTACCTTAAACCATATAGGATGAACAGGACAATGAGGGACAAGTCCGCAGATTCCTTTGTTAATAACGCATCTGTTTAGAGCAATTGATTTTTCCATTACAATAATCACATCATAAAGAGTAATCTCATCTGGTTTTTTAGCCAAGGTTACCCCACCTGATACTCCTCTTTTAAGTTTCAATAAACCAGCCTTTTCAAGCTCTTTCAATATTTTCATTAAAAAATTCTTTGGTATCTCCATTTCTTTTGAAATATTCTCAGCTTTTGCAGTAAAATTTTCTTTTCCAGAAAGATAAAGCACAGTTCTTATTGCATAATCTGTTTCTCTTGTAATCTGTAATCCTTTAATAGCCTTCCTCCTTAAGTTCCTTTTCTGTGATTTTATACATAAATGTTTTATATGTCCAAGCCTGATAGAAAATAACAATAGGAACAAAGATTATTACAACAATTGTCATGATTTTCAGAGTATAAGGACTTGATGAGGAATTAAAAAGAGTAAGACTGTATTTAGGATCAATTGAGGATGGTAAAAGATTAGGATAAAGTCCTACTAATCCGCTAAAAATCAATGCAATAATAAATAAAGCGGAAAAAACAAAGGCTCTTCCATTTTTATTTTTAATAAGATAAAACCCTGTAAGAAGAAGGCAAGCTACAGCTAAAACTGGAACAATAAACCATATAGGTGTTTTTATAAAATTATCATAGAGATTTGTAAATACAGCTGTAAAAATCAAAAATAATACAGCAGCAATTGTCTGTAAATACCAAAATTTTTTTGATCTTGCAAAGGCACGATTAGCTAATTCCTCAGGTACTCTTAATGAAACCCACAATCCACCATGGACTATGAAGGTGAAAAGAAAGAGTAAGCCTACAATCAATCCATAGGGATTTAGAAGCCTGAAAAGGGTTCCATAGTAGCCTGAGTCATCAAAGGGTAGTCCCATAAAAATGTTTCCAAAGGCAACACCAAAGAGCAATGCAGGGATGAAACTCCCTACAAATAACCAAAAATCCCAGAATTTTTTCATTCCTTCAGAAGTTGATTTTCCTCTTAGTTCAACAGCAACTCCTCTGAATATGAGAGCAAAAAGTATTATTAAAAGGGGAGTATAAAGATAGCTAAACATATACGCATAGGTTGTTGGAAAGGCAGCAAAGGTAGCCCCTCCTGCAGTGATTAGCCATACTTCATTACCATTCCAAACCGGACCTATTGCATGTAATACTGCTTTTTTATCAATTTCACTTTTACTTATGAAAGGATAAAGAATTCCTGCTCCAAAGTCAAATCCATCAAGGGCAAAATAAACTGCCCAGAGTAACCCCCATAAAATAAACCATATAATTTGAAACTCCATTTTTACACCTCCTTTGGTTCAGGACCTTTTCTTGCATATTTTGAAAGAAGATAAATATCGATAACCCCTAAGACACCATAGAAAATTGTAAATCCTATAAAAGAAGCCACAACCTGAGCAGGTTCAACTGCTTTTGAAACAGCTTCAGAAGTTCTCAACAATCCATAGACAATCCAAGGTTGTCTACCCACCTCTGCAACAATCCAGCCAAGCTGTCCAGCGATGTATGGAAGAGGGATTGACCATAGAAGAATTCTTAAGAGTGTAGTGCTTTGTTCAATTTTTTTGAATTTAATCAAAGCCAAGAATGCAAGAACGATAAACAGAAAGCCAAGTACTACCATAACCCTGAAACTTATAAATGTAAGTGTTACGGGTGGTCTATCTTGGGGTGGAAACTCTTTAAGTCCTTTAATTTCTTCTTGTCCTGCAAGAATGTTCAAAAATTTAGGAATTCCTATAGCTTCAACTGAATTTTTCTCGTTGGCTGGATCAGGCATAAGCAGAAGATACATTGGTGCATCCTTTGTGGTTTCCCAAAGAGATTCCATGGCAGCAAATTTTGTTGGTTGAGTTTTGGCAACCTCTTTTGCATGAAAATCTCCGACTCCAACAACCAAAATTGAACTTACTAAAGCAAAAATAGCACCAATTTTAAAACACTTTTTAAAGAACTCCGTTTCATTTTTTCTTAAAAGATGGTATGCTGAAACACCAAGAACAAAAAATCCTGCTACAACCCAACCTGATGCAACAGTATGGAAAAATTTCAATATTCCATAAGGATTTGTTACAACTGCCCAGAAATCAACCATTTCTGCTCTCGCATTTCTTATTACATAACCTACAGGATTTTGCATCCAGCCATTGGCAATTAAAATCCATAGAGCAGACAAATTAGTTGCAAAAGCTACAAGCCATATTGAAAGTGCATGAAGTTTTGGTGAAATTCTATTCCATCCAAATATCCACACACCAAGAAAGGTTGACTCAAGGAAAAATGCAAGAGTTGCTTCAATTGCAAGGGGTGAACCAAAAATGTCTCCTACATAGCGGGAGTACTCTGCCCAGTTCATTCCGAACTGAAATTCCAGTGTAATACCTGTAACAACCCCTAAGGCAAAATTAATTAAAAAAAGCCTACCCCAAAATTTTGCCATTCTTAAGTAATCTTTGTCTCCTGTTGCTACATATCTACTTTCCATGTAAGCTATAAGGATTGAAAGCCCTAATGTGAGAGGAACAAAAATAAAATGGAAGGCAGCTGTTATGGCAAACTGAAGTCTGCTTAATAATAAAACAGTATCCATACCTCCCTCCTAAATTTTTATTGTTGACTAATTTTATCCACTTTTAAAAATTTTGTCAAGAGAAAATTTTTTTAATTTTTTGATATAATTGACTATGCAAATTAAAAAATTAAGTGAAATTATTGATATTTCAGAAGATTTAATAAATTCTTTTGAAAAAGAAAGTGTAACTTTCATAAATATTGTCAAATCAGAAATTTTATCGAATCCAAAACTTTATGAATTAATTGGGAATAATTCCATAAAATTTTTAGAAGATGTTATCTATAATCATATAAAAATCATGTCAACCGCTTTGAAATTTGATAGTGTTTATATTTTAATGAAAGGACTTTCAAGATTATATAGATTTTCCCAGAAAAAGGGTGTTCAAGATAAATTATTTACAATACTGCATATTGCATTAGAAAATTCTATTACATCAACGATACAAAAATATAAAGAAGATTTTAAAACTTTGTATGCCTGGATTATTCAAAATTTTAATCTTGTATTATCTTCTGTTGACTCTACTCAAGGACAATATAAATATTTCGAAAATAATATAGAATTTATAACAAATTTCATATCAAAGCTATTCGAAAATGATTTAATTGAAGCAGAAGTATTAATAAATAGTTATTTGTTCGACGATTTAAGGAGAGAAAAATTTTATAATTATATGCTTTATCCATCCTTAGAAATCATAAAAAAATTATATGAAAGAGATATTTTTGACGAAACAGAAACAAAATTAGCCCTCTCAGCTTTTAATAGGGTTTTATCTTCTATTTACATAGAAAAGGATATTAAAAATAAAAAAGAATTTTATTCTCTATATTTACCAGAAGAGGACATCTTAGACAGTAAAATTTTAAGTTTATACAACGCAATAGAAGCCCAAATTTTTTCAGATCTTTTATCCTTTAAAGGATTTAGAAGCTTCTGTTTAAATGTTAAGGAAATTGCGAAGTTTAATTTAAATAATCAAGAAAATGCCGTAATAATTTTTGGATTATCACCTTATAACTTTCCTCAATTTATTCAAACTTGGGAAATGATAAAAGCAAAGGCGCCTAAAATTAGAATTTTTATATCCGATGAGAATTGGGAGGATTTTTACAGAATTAATAAATATGGTGAATTATTTTCTCACCCAAAAGAAATTCTGGAGGTTTTAAAAAATGATTGACAAATATATAAAAAAAATATTTGAAAAAACAGAGATAATTGAAGAGAAAAAATTATCCGGTGAGATTGCTGATATCTTGAAGATGAATTTAGAGTTTTTATTCAACTATATTGAAAATTTTGGCAAAATAGTCTTTGTAGTTACAGATAAAGATTTAAACATAAAACATGCTAATAAAGCCTTTTTAAAAATGATTAACTTAGATGATGTTCAAGATAAAAATTTTAAAATTTTCTTACCCCCTTATGTTAAGTATATTTCAATACCTGAGGATGGAAAGGCAGAAAAGGTTATTATCCATTTAAAATGTAGAAGACCAGATGTTAATATAACCTTATCTGGTTATGTCTTAGCCCAAAAGGAAGTTTTATTATTTTTCCTCGAAAAAAGAAATTTCAATTATCATGAACTATATGAAAAAATATCTGATTTAAACAATGAAATAGCGAAGTTATTGAGAGAAAATCAGAAAAAAGATTATCTAATAGAAAAATTAAAAAATGAAATAAATGAAACTATGAGAAAAGATCAGCTTACTGGAGCCTACAACAGAATTTATCTTAAGGAAGTAACAGAAAGAGAACTTGCAAAAGTCAAAAGATATAAAGTTCCATTGAGCATTGTTTTAGTTGATATTGAAAATTTTAAACTAATTAATCAAAATTATGGTAGGACAACAGGAGATAAAATCTTAAAACAGTATGCTAATCTATTAATGGAATACACAAGAATTGTAGATATGGTTTTTCGTTACGAAGAAGATAATTTTCTATTACTTTTGCCTAATACTAATATTGAAGGTGCAAAAATTGTGGCAAAAAAAATTGAAAATATTACAAATACTACATTATTTGAAAACGGTATTAGCATAAATGTAAAAACTGCCACTGTTGAGTGCAAGGAAGATGATTCTTTAGAATCCCTTATTGATAGATCCTATATGTTGCTTAAGGGAATTTAATTTGTTTTTATAACTAAAATGGAAAAATTTTTGGAAGTTTAAACCCTTTACCGTGTTTGAATTTTTTCATCATTTTTTTCATCTCATTAAATTGTTTGATTAGTCTGTTTACATCTGTAACTGTTGTACCGCTACCCTTTGCAATTCTTATTCTTCTACTTGCATTTATAATTTTAGGATTTTTTCTTTCTTCAAGAGTCATGGAGTTAATTATTGCTTCAACTTTTACAAATTCTTTTTCATCTATTTTTATATCCTTCAATAATTTATTTGCTCCAGGAAGCATAGAAAGAATATTTTCAAGAGGACCCATTTTTCTCATCTTTCTTATTTGTTCTTTAAGGTCATCAAAGGTAAAATCCTCTTTTTCAATTTTTTCTTTTAGTTTTTCAGCTTCCTTCTGATCAAAGGCTTTTTGAGCTTGCTCAATGAGAGATAAAACATCACCCATTCCTAATATTCTTTTAGCAATTCTGTCTGGATAAAACTCTTCCAAAGCATCTAATTTTTCACCTACTCCTATTAATTTAATTGGTTTGCCCGTAACTTCTTTAATTGAAAGAGCTGCTCCACCTCGAGCATCACCGTCCATTTTTGTAAGAATTATTCCATCAATTCCAATTTTGTCATTAAAGCTTTTAGCAATATTAACAGCATCCTGCCCTGTCATCGCATCGGCAACAAACAATACTTCATTGGGATTAAGAATTTCTTTAACATATTGAAGTTCTTGCATAAGTTCTTCATCAACATGCATTCTACCAGCAGTATCCACTATAACAGGATCCATTCTATCTATTTTTGCCTTTTTTAGGGCTTCTTGACATAGTTTTCTTGGATCTTTTAAATCAAATGAATGAAAAACAGGCACATCTATTTGTTTACCTAAGGTAATTAGTTGTTCTATGGCAGCCGGTCTTTGTAAATCTGCAGCAACAAGCATAGGACGTCTGCCTTCCTTTTTAAAAATTCTTGCTAACTTTGCAGATGTTGTTGTTTTTCCTGAACCATGAAGTCCTACCATCATAATAACTGTAGGTGGATTTGGGCTTAACTGTATTTTCGCACTGCTACCACCAAGTAATTCACAAAGTTCATCATATACTATCTTTATTACCTGTTGGGCAGGCGAGAGACTTTCAAGTATTTCTTTTCCTATTGACTTTTGTCTTACTCTATCAATAAAAGACTTCACTACTTTGAAATTCACATCTGCCTCTAATAGGGCAATTCTTATCTCTTTCAAGGCAACATCAACATCTTCTTCTTTTAGAATTCCTTTACCTTTAAGTTTTTTAAATATTGCTTCTAATTTATCTGATAGTGCTTCAAACACCTTTATTGTCCTCCTTTATTAAGAATTTTTTCGATCTCTCTATTAAGCAAGCCAAAAGTATCCTTTGTTATTCCTCTGTATATCTGTCTTATTTGTTTTTTTTCATCTAAAATAACAAAATTTGGAAAGCCATAAACATTGTAAAGTTTTTTAACTTTTACATCTGCTATGAATAGAGGATATTTTATCACTTTATTTTTTGAAAATTCTTTGAGTTTATTTATATCTTCAACTTCATCGTTAAAAAGAATCCCTATTACCATCAAATTTTCATTAGAAAATTGTTCATGGATTTGATTTATGTCTGGAATAACCATATCGCAGGCAAAGCACTTAGTTGAAAGAAATTCGATTAGAATAACCTTGCTTTTAAACTGATTGAGAGAATAAGTTTTTCCATCATGACCAGTTAAATAAAAATTAGGTGCAGGGTCTCCGGTTTTTAAAGCTCCCTGCACATTATTGATATAAATTAAGAGAAAACATATAGAAATTAAGAAGAAAAGTTTTTTCACTATTTAAACATTATTTAAGAGGGTATCTAATTTGCTCTTTAAAGTTGACTTTGGCACAACTCCTACAATCTGGTCTACTCTTTGCCCATCCTTAAAAAACATTATTGTAGGGATACCCATAATACTATATCGAGTTGCTATCTCTGGATTTTCATCTGTATTAAGTTTTCCAATTTTAACCTTATTAGAATATTCTTTTGCTAATTCTTCAATAGTAGGAGCTATTATTCTACAAGGTCCACACCATGGAGCCCAAAAATCCACCATTACTACTCCTTTAGAGTTTAATACCTCTTTTTCCCATGAAGTAGTTGTAAGCTCTAAAATTCCTTCTGTCATTATTACCTCCAAGAATTTTTATTCATGCAATATATTTATAAAATAAATTTTAATTAATTATTTTGTCAATTTATCGACATTTCTTTAAAAAATAATCTTCTTTAAAAAGTATTGTCCAATCTTTAAGAATTATATATGGAATATTTTTATGTTGTAAACACAAACATCTGGCCTGAAATTGCCGATAGAGATAAAAGCAATATAATATTTATGCAGTCATTCCGAAGGGTTATATACCCCGAGGAATTTCTCATTAAAGAATCTATCTGGTGAAAAAGGAGGAGATTCCTCAGTCGCTTACGCTCCTTCGGAATGACAAAATCAGTGTTTTTCTATCGACAATTTCAGGATCTGGTTAACTAATTGACAATATAAGCTTTTTTATGATATACAATAAAATAATTTGGGGAGTCGTCTAACGGCAGGACGGCAGACTCTGGATCTGCTTGTAGGGGTTCGAATCCTCTCTCCCCAGTTAATAAAAAAGGTCCCATCGTCTAGCCAGGTCAAGGACGTAGCCCTCTCAAGGCTAAAACACGGGTTCGAATCCCGTTGGGACCGTTTAAATAAATTTATAATTAAATTAAAATTTATGAGAAAAATTTCATTTTTTATAATTTCAATTATTTTTATATTTGCTATCTTTTCTAATTCATCAGCTGAAACTTTTTCAATTGGAGAAAACACTTCTGCTGTTGGAACAATTAAATATCACGTAATTCAAAAGGGAGAATCCCTTATTGAGCTTGCAAGACAAAATGCTCTTGGCTACAATGAAATTGTAGATGCAAATCCTGAATTTGATCCCTTTGTACCTACTGTGGGAAGTAAAATTATAATTCCTAAATTTTGGATTCTTCCAGATAGACCTGAAAAATTTCAAGGCATATTAATCAATCTATCTGAAATGAGACTATTTTATTTTTATAAAAAAGGGAATATTAATTTTTTAAGTACCTTCCCAATAGGGATAGGAGATGATAATCTTGAAACACCAATGGGAAAATTTAAAATATCTCATAAAGTTATTAATCCTTCATGGTATGTTCCAGAGTCAATAAGAAAAGAAAGACCTGAACTACCTGCAGTAGTTCCCCCCGGACCAGAAAATCCTCTGGGAACGCATGCAATGAGACTGTCAGGTACAAGTTACCTAATTCATGGAACAAATAGACCCTGGGCAGTTGGTAGAAAAGTAACTCATGGTTGTATAAGGCTTTATCCTGAAGATATTCCAAAGCTTTTTGAAATTGTTCCTATTGGTACAGAGGTATTAATTACAAGACAACCTGTAAAAGTTGGTAAAATCGGTGATGAAGTATATGTTGAAGTTCATCTTGATGAGCAATTAAAAGAATTCGATTATTTGGGTACTGCTATAAATCTTCTTGCTAAGAAGGGGCTTTTAAAATATGTTGATACTTTTAAACTTTATAATGTAATTAAACAAAAAAATGGTATTCCGACTTCTGTAACTGTTAAAAATAAAGAGCCACAGGTCATTACTTCTGACCCGTGGCTTTAGAAAATAAAGGCTAAAGAATTATTTCTTTTGTTGTAATTCAAAAGCCTTTCCAGCTTTCTGTGCAGCAGCTTCTGCTCTATTTGCTGCATCTTCTGCTTTCTTTGCAGCAGCTTCTGCTCTCTTCGCAGCATCATCAGCTTTATTACAACAATCATCTACCTTCTTCCCCAGGGCATCAACTTTTGACTCAAGGGCATTAACTTTGTTTTCAAGTTTACCGAGTCTGTCAACGATAGGGTCAATTTCTTGTTTTACATAGTCCTTTGTGGCACAACCAAATGAAAAAATAAACATTACCGCCAATACAACTGCCATCAATCTTTTCATATTCTTTCACCTCCTTTCTGGAAATTTTTACTTAATTTAATAGAGTTTATAATATATTGATTAAAAAATCAACCTTTTTTGAAGTATCCCTCAATTAGGATATCCTTAGATAATTTTCGTATAGACAATTTTTCTATTTCATAGGCTTCAGATAGCCTTTTATAAAAATTTCCTCCTATACATGGATAAGAATCTTTACCACCTATTATTTTAGGAGCTATAAAAATCATTAATTTATCAACAATATTATATTTAATTGCATAAGAATTCAAAGATGATCCACCCTCAATCATAACTGATATGATAGATCTCTTTCCTAACTCCTCCATTAACCATGAAAGGTCAACTTTTTCTGAGTCAAATGTAATAATATCAATCCCTTTATTTATCAAAATTTTAGCTTTTTCTTCTGTTAATTTTTCTTTTTTTACTACTGTTATTGTTTTAGGTGGTGGACTATATACATGGTAGTTTAAAGGAATTTTAAGTTCAGGATCTATAATTACTCTTATTGGGTCTTTGCCTCCTTTTATTCTTGATGTAAATTGAGGATTATCCTTTAAAACAGTTCCGCAAGCAGTAAGAATTGCATCAACTTTTGAACGGACTTTGTGAACAAACTGCCGAGATTCCTCAGATGTAATCCACTTTGATTCCCCAGTGGGTGTGGCAATTTTACCATCTAAGGTCATGGCTATTTTTAGTATTACAAAAGGTTTTTTTGTTGTTATATATTTAATGTAAAACTCATTCAAACTTTTAGCTTCCTTTTCAAGTACTCCCTCCTTTATCTCGATCTCGTTTTTTTTTAGTAATTCAATTCCTTTGCCTGATACCATTGGATTAGGATCTCTCATTGCTATCACAACCCTTTTAATACCAGAATTTATAATGATATCTGTGCAAGGAGGAGTTCTTTTATTCCTATGACAACAGGGTTCAAGATTTACATAGAGAGTTGCCCCCTTTACAGATTCTTTTGCCTTCATTATTGCTTCTGCTTCAGCATGAGGAAGTCCTGCTTTTTTATGATATCCTTCAGATATTACTTTACCGTCCTTTACTAATACTGCACCAACCATCGGATTAGGAGAAGTCTTCCAATTTGCTTTTCTTGCCAAAGATAAAGCTCTTTTCATATAAACTTCATCAATATCCATTTTTTACTCCATAAAAAGATTTTTATTCCATTTTATCATATCAGAATTTATTGTTGTATGTTATTTCTAAAGCCATTATTATAATGGAAAATCTCATATTTCTCTCTCAGTACCTCTCTTTTATATCCATAAGGGGAAGGCTAAAATACATTTTGACATTTTATTTTAGTAATTTAGTAATATAGTTGTAACCACATTATCCCAAAATTGATTTTATAAAAGTGTTTTTGAGGATTGTTTGGTAAGGCTAATATTTTTTTAAGAGGATTGTTAGCTTTGAAAGGGAGGGATATCCCTCCCTTTTTGATAATTTAATCTTTTACGTACTCTGTGGCAGTTCTTCCTATCTCTCTGGCTAACTCAACCATACCGCCCTTAAATTGAAAGGCATTGGAAAAACCAATTGCTCTTAAAGCAATGGTTGCTGCAGCAGCTCTGTCTCCAGTGTGACATATAACCGCTATTTTTTTATCCTTTGGAAGTTTTGCGAGATTTTCGGGTTTAAATAGTTCATGCATTGGGATAAGAAGACTACCTTTCCATACAGGTGCTATAATTTTCTGTTCTGCCGGTGTTCTTATATCAAGGATTACAAAATCTTCGTTTTTCTTAATCATATCAAGTATATCTTTTGTGGTTATCTGACAAGGTCTCATAGTAAGAACTTGAGGATTCAACTGTGAAAACATAGCATCAAATTTTTTTGCTAATTCTACATCATAAGCAAATAGTGTGCCAGAGAAAATAAAAATTGTTAAAGCAATGCCTAATAAAATTCTCATTTGAAAAATTTGTAGATATTTACTCATTTTTTACCTCCACGATTAATTTTTATAATCCTGTTAAATAGGGTTATAAAATGCTCTTATAAAATGTATAATGTCGGATTTAATTTTGTCAATAACGGTTTAAATAAAATGTTAGGGGAGTATAATATAGGCAAAATATATAAAAATTTTAATTAATATAGATGAAATTTATGAAAATTAGTTATAATATAATAAAATTTTTAAAAGGAGGTATATCATGAAAAGGAAACGAAGTTTACTTTTGATTGTCATGGTTTTTTGTCTGACCTTTGCATTTCTAGTCTCTAACAGCATATCTCAGCAAAAACCAATAATTGCAAAGAGTTGTTCTCTTCCAGGATGCCACACAGCTAAACCAAATGAGCTATATGGAAATCTTAAAACAGTATCAGCAAAAGCTGAAATGATTCAGATTGATACTGGTGCACTCTGGACAGTAAAATTCGATGAAAACACAAAACTTAAAAACTGGAATCAACCAATCAACAAGATTCCAAAAGAAAAAGAGATTACAATTACCTATGTAGAGAAAAATGGCGAACTGTATGCAACATTAATTAATGTAAAGCCCCCAGTAGTAGTAGATCCAGCTAAAGTTATTAAAGTTAGTGAGATGAAGAAAATTTTTGACGACAAAAAAGGATTAATTATTGATTGTAGACCGCCAGGAAGATACCATGAAGGACATATTCCTGGATCGATAAATATTTGGTATGCAGAATTTGATAAACATATTGACAAGCTTCCTCAAGATAAAAATGAATTAATTGTATATTATTGTCAAGGTCCTACCTGAGCTTTGACTCCTTCATCTGCTCGTAGAGCAGAAGCACTTGGTTATACAAATGTAAAACAGTTTGTAGATGGAATACCTGAATGGAAAAAACAGGGTTATCCTGTTGCCTCAACTCCAAAATACTTAAAAGACTTAATTGAAAAAGACATACCCCATGTATTAATTGATGTTCGCCCTGCTGAAAAGGCAAAACAGGAACACATTCCAGGTGCTGTAAATATTCCCCTTGCTGACCTTGAAAAAGCTAAGAATCTCTTCCCAAAACAAAAGAATGCTCCAATTTTAATTTATTGTGATTTGGACAAACTCTCCCAACAAGCTTTCGATATAGTAAGAAAATGGGGTTATATTAACACTTCTTATGTTGTTGGAGGATTAAATGCCTGGAAACAGACTGGTGGCCAAGTAGTAAGCGATCAATTCAAAAAACAAATAGTCTATGTTCCAAAGCCAAAACCAGGTACAATAGGTGAAGAGGAATTCAAAAAGATTGTTGGTAAACCTCCTAAAAATGTTTTTATTCTTGATGTAAGAGATCCAGAGGAAACACAAATGGGAATGCTTAAGGGTGCCAAGAATATACCCGTCAATGAATTAAAAGACAGGCTCGGTGAAATTCCAAAAGATAAAGAAATAATCATTCACTGCGCAACAGGAATGAGAGCTGAAATGGCTTATAATATCCTTAAAGAAGCAGGCTATAATACAAAGTTTCTTGATGCCAATATACAAATTAGAAAGGATGGAAAATATAAAATAATCAAAGAGTAAATTAAAAAAAAGGGGGATCTCTTATTCCCCCTTTTTTTCTTGCTATAATTTTAAATGCCCTTTAAACTCGGGAAAATCAGTGATTTAGCCAAGCCTTTAACAGTAACTGTCTTTTTTCTTCAATTTTTTCTAATAATTGGTTATTTTGGTTACAAATACTACATGGATTCTTCAGAAAGTTGTATCCAATGCCATGGTTCAAAGGAAAAAATGGCTGAATTTGGATATCCTCAATTTTATATAACCCTTGAAGATGTAAGAAAACAGACAGGACATAAAACAGTTTTCTGCAGCGACTGTCATCTTGGTAATGGAAGGACAAATGATAAGGAAAAAGCTCACAAAGGTATGCTTAAGCCAATATATGTTAATGATTCAATGGATGTAGAGGAAAGAAAAAAGCTTTATGACAAAAAGGATTCTGAACTTAATAGATTAATTCCTCAAGGTGATGATGAACTCTTTAATATGCTTCCCAAAATTAAAGAAAATAGCGAACTTAACTTACATCCTAAGGTAAGAAATCTTCTCTGGCATGATAGAAATCCTGAAAGTTTTAACTTTGACCCTGAGATAATCAAAAAAACCTGTGGGAAAAGAGGTTGTCATACAGAAGAACTTAAACAATTCAGAACAACCATAATGGGTGTAAATTTCAGACAGAGGACAATGGTTAGTTGGCTTGAACCCTATGGCCCTCACAATTGTGGTCCTTCCTTTGCTGATGTTCCACCAGAGGAAGTCTTAAAAAAAGTTGGTTTTGATTTTACAAATACAGAAAAAATTAGAAAAGAAATGAACATTTCTTTTACCAATGAACAGGCTATGCGTAGACAAAAGATGTGTAATGTCTGTCATGCTGGTTGTCTTGACTGTCACTATGCGCCAAGTCCTGAAAAGGGTTCCCATGCATTTTTAAAAATACCAGACTCATATAGTTGTATGGGAAGGGGTAGAGGTAATTCAGTATGTCATACAGGCGCATCCCAATCAAGAAGAGGAGAAACATATATTGGTGGATTTTATTCAATTCCACAGGGTAGAAAAGGAGATATCCATTTTAAAAAGGGTATTCATTGTATAGATTGTCATCAGACAGGTAAAAAAGGTATGGGAGATATGAAGCGAAAGGCAACTTGTCAGGACTGCCATATTGAAATTGAAAGGGCTCACGCAAAATCAATTCATAAAAATCTTACATGTACTTCCTGTCATGTAACTGAAGCAGGTGGTTATCAGATTACAATATGGGGTAGGGGGTATATTGGAGAAAATTTAACACCCTTTAAAAAATATTCCCTTTATCACGGAATTCAGAAGCCATTAATTCTTATGAAAGATCAAAAAGGAATATGGTTTCCTGTTAAGATATTTCCCCACAGTGTAGGAAATATTAAAGAAAAAGTTTCTCCATCAGGTCTTCGCTATAGGTGGCAAAATGGTGAAACAAGAGATATGTATTACATTGTTGGAACTGTTGATGGCCTACCCTCTGGTAATAGACATTTACTTTGGATTCAAATTGAAGAAGTTTCTCATCCCTTTGGAAAAGCAAGGGATTGTAAAAGTTGTCATAATAATAAACAGGTTTCTGTATCTACATGGCAGTATGAAGATACTCAGGGTGCAGAGCCTTTCAAAGGGGGATATAAAATTGTAGCTGATGAGAAAGGATTAAGAATAAAGGATTTCTGGCATAGCAAAATTAATATTTTACCAGGTTTTGAATTGACTGATTTTGCCTCCTGGATTTATTTTACTGATAAGTGGTTTATTCCAGGTGATTTTTCAATAAAGATTGACTCTAATAAATATAAAAAATACCTAAATCTCCATGAAAGAAATCTAAAGTTCCTTAAAAAAATAGAAAGCAAGATTAAAGATGAAAGGGAGAGACAGAAATTAAGAGAAATTAAGGGTATTTTAATTCACAATCCTGAATTTAATATTAAAAATGAAAAAGATTTACACAATTGGTACAAGCAGTAGAATTATTGAGGAATTTATTGAAATCTTAAAGAGATATCATATTGAGACAGCTGTTGATGTAAGAAGCTTTCCGCAGTCAAAAAGATTTCCTCATTTTAATCAGAGGAAACTTTCAGGTTTTCTTGAACGGGCTGGAATAAAATATGTTTATCTTGGAAAGGAACTTGGTGGTTTTAAAAAAGGTGGATATGAAAGATATATGGAAACAGAAACCTTCAAAGAGGGAATTAAAAAGCTGGAAAAAATTGGAGAGAAATCAATTACTGTTTTCTTTTGCTGTGAAAAACTCTTTTTTAGATGTCACAGAAGATTTATCTCTCAAGAACTTACTATAAGGGGATGGAAGATATATCACATTGTTGATAGGAACATTTATTTTCAGACTTAAGGGGTTATAGAAAAAATTTTTAAAATCTTGTATAATTTATTAATTTGCGTTTTAATCTCCAAAGGGGAGAAAAATCTAATAGCTTAGGGGTTCTAAGATTACCCCTATGGTTCAACAATAAAAGAGAGCATGGAAAAGGAACTTCTTAACGAACAGGAAATAGAAAGAATCCTTACAAGGATTACCCACGAGATATTGGAAAAGAATAAGGGAGCAGAGAATATTTGCCTAATAGGAATTGTTACTGGAGGTGTATATCTTGCAGAAAGGATAAAAAATAAAATAAAAGAAACCGAAGGAATTGATGTCCCATTAGGTATGCTTGATATATCCTTTTACAGAGATGATATAAATATTACAAAAAATCGAAAAGCAATAAAACCTACAAACATTCCATTTAGTATAGATGACAAAAAGGTTATTCTGGTAGATGATGTTTTATATACTGGGAGATCAACAAGAGCGGCAATGGATGCATTAATGGATTTTGGAAGACCTGCAGAAATTCAACTCGCTGTATTGATTGATAGAGGTCACAGAGAACTGCCAATTATGGCTAATTATACAGGTAAATATATTCCCACTTCAAGGGATGAAAAAATCAAAGTTAATTTTAAAGAAATTGCAGGTAAAGATTCAGTGTTATTAATTAAAAAATGAAAGACCTTATTGGAATAAAAGAACTCTCAAGGCAGGATATTGAGGAAATCCTTAATACAGCCAAAGCCTTTAAAGAAGTTCTTGGAAGAGATATTAAAAAAGTACCTACTTTGAGAGGTAAGACAGCTATAAATCTTTTTTTTGAGCCTTCAACAAGAACAAGAACATCCTTTGAACTTGCTGAAAAAAGACTAAGTCTTGATGTTTTGAATTTTTCTGTAAGCACAAGCAGTGTAGTAAAGGGAGAAACACTTTATGATACCCTAAAAACCATAGAAGCTTACAATGTTGACTATATTGTTATCAGGCATTCCTCTTCGGGATCGGCAAAGTTTGTTGCAAAACATACTCCAGCATCAGTAATAAATGCAGGAGATGGAACAAATGAACATCCTACACAGGCATTGCTTGATGCCTTTAGTATTCTTGAGGTTAAAGGTAGACTTGATGGACTTAAAATCGCAATTGTGGGCGACATAATCCACAGTAGAGTAGCCCGTTCTAATTTGTATCTCTTAAGCAAATTTGACACAGAAATAAGATTTGTAGGTCCACCAACTCTTCTTCCTGTGGAAACTCCAGAAAATGTAAAAATTTTTTATGACCTCAAAGAAGGGTTAAAAGATGTGGATGTGGTTATGTTATTAAGAATTCAGCTTGAAAGACAAAGTGCAGCATTTATTCCTTCTTTAAAAGAGTATTTTTATATATGGGGAATGAAAAAAGAGGTTTTTTCCCATTTAAAGGATGATACAATCATAATGCATCCTGGTCCAATGAATAGAGGAGTCGAAATTGCAACAGAAGTTGCTGATAGCTCTCGATCAATAATTCTAAGACAGGTGACAAATGGAATAGCTACAAGAATGGCTGTTATTTATTTGTTGACTTCATAAAAAAGGATGGGGGATTCTTCGCTATCGCTCAGAATGACAAGGAAAGGAGGTTCGGAATGACAGTGAGAAGGATAAGATTTCTTTGGGTTAAAGCCCTTAGAATGACAAAAAGTGTGGAAGAATTACAGTAAATGTAACATAGGAAAAAATAAAAAGGGACAAACAAGAGGTAAAAAATGATTATAAAATTTTACAATGCATACATAATTGACCCTTTTACACATAAGGAAGGAATTGCTCACATTGTAATCGAAGACGGAATTATTTCAGAGGTAAAATTTACAAAGCCTAAAAAAATAAAAAATCAAAAATCTAAACCTGAACTAATTGAAATAGATGCTTCAGGGCTTTATGTTTTTCCAGGTCTTTTAGATATGCACACTCATTTAAGAGAACCGGGTTTTGAATATAAAGAAACAATCAAAATAGGTACTCTTGCTGCGGTAAGAGGTGGTTTTACTTCTGTTTGTTGTATGGCTAATACCAATCCTGTAAATGATAATCCTGAAGTAACCTACTATATCCTTGCAAAAGCAAAGGAAGAGGGAAGTTGTGATGTATACCCTGTGGGAGCAATAACAAAGGGACTTAAAGGTGAGGAACTCTCTGAGATGGCTTTGCTTAAAGAAGCAGGATGTGTGGCTTTTTCAGATGATGGAATGCCTGTTATGAATTCTTTAATTATGAGAAGAGCCCTTGAATATTCTAAGGCAGTTGGAGCTCCTATAATATCTCACTGTGAAGACCTTTTTTTAAGTGAAAAAGGAGCAATGAATGAAGGAAAACTCTCCTTTTATCTTGGTTTAAAAGGTATTCCACGAGCTTCTGAAGAGGTAATGGTTGCAAGAGATATAATCTTGTGTAAACATTTCCGTTCACCTTTACACATTGCTCATGTATCAAGTAAAGGCTCTGTTGAGTTAATAAAAAGAGCAAAAGAAGATGGAATTTCTGTTACAGCAGAAACATGTCCTCATTATTTCACTCTTACAGAAGATGTGGTATCCGATTATAATACAAATGCTAAAGTAAATCCTCCACTTAAAACAGATGAAGACAAAGAAGCAATAAAATCCGCTTTACGAGAAGAAGTGATTGATGTAATAGCAACAGATCATGCACCACATAGCATTGATGATAAGAATACCCCTTTCCAAGAAGCAGCAAATGGAATTTCAGGACTTGAGACAGCACTGGCATTAAGCCTAAGACTTGTTCACGATGGAGTTTTGCCACTTAATAAACTTATTGAAAAATTTACTGTAAATCCTGCAAAGATATTAAAAATTTATAAAGCTGGAATTAAAGAAGGTGCAGAGGCAGATTTAATACTTGTTGATATCAATAAAGAATGGATTGTTAAAAAAGAAGATTTTGTTTCTCTTGGTAAAAATACTCCCTTTGATGGTTGGAATCTTAAAGGCAAGGTTTTAATGACTTTAAAAGGTAAAAAAGTTTTTGATATGAGGACGGAAAAATGAAAAAAGCAATCTTGGTTTTAAAAGATGGAACAGTATTTGAAGGATATTCCTTTGGAGCTCATGGAGAGTCCATAGGAGAAGTTGTTTTTAATACCTCAATAACAGGATATCAAGAAATACTTACAGATCCCTCCTATAAGGGACAGATTGTTGTAATGACCTATACTCAAATAGGAAACTACGGTGTGAACAGAGAAGATATAGAATCTAATGGAGGACCAAAAGTTGAAGGTTTTGTTGTAAAAGAGTATAAAGATTATCCAAGTAACTGGCGTTCAGAGGAAAGTCTTGGTGAATATCTCAAGAAATACGGGGTTGTAGGAATACAGGGAATTGATACACGAGCGCTAACTAAACATCTGAGGGATAAAGGTGCTCAGATGGGAATTATATCAACGGAAGATCTTGATCCATTTAGCTTACATAAAAAAGTTCTTGCCCATCCAGATATTTCAGAGATTGACCATGTAAGTGCTGTTATGTGTAAAGAACCTTATATTTATCATGAGGAAAAAGATGCGCCTATCTGTGTTGTTTACGATTACGGAGTAAAATTAAACATTCTTAAAAATTTAAAAAGAGTTGGTTTTTCAGTTTATGTTGTTCCAGGTAAAATGCCAGCTGAAGCTGTCCTTGAAATAAATCCTTCATGTATTATGCTTAGTAATGGTCCAGGAGACCCGCAGATTCTTACTTACGCAGTTGAAAATATTAAAAAATTGATTGGTAAAAAGCCTCTTTTTGGCATATGCCTTGGGCATCAACTTTTAGGATTAGCTTTGGGAGGAAAAACATATAAGCTTAAGTTTGGGCATCATGGAGGAAATCATCCAGTTAAAGATTTAAAAACAGGTAGGATTGCAATTACAGCACAGAATCATAATTACTGTGTTGATATTTCAAGCCTTAAAGGACAGGTAAGGTTAACTCATAAAAATCTTTATGATGGTACAGAAGAAGGAATGGAGCATGTGGAGTATCCAATTTTTTCAGTTCAACATCATCCAGAAGCAGGACCAGGTCCCAACGATGCATTGGATGTTTTTGACAGATTTATGGAAATTACTCGAAAGAATTTATGAAAGTAAAAATTCGTTTTTAGGGTAATCAGAGGAATCTAATTGTGCTGAAAAAAATATTAAAAAAGACTCTTAAGAAATTTCTAAAGAAAGTGATAAAAAAACTTTTTAAAAAAATCTTTGACTAGTTAAAAAGGAGAGATTATCAATTATGCCAAAGAGGACAGATATTAAAAAAATATTAATAATTGGTTCAGGTCCTATAGTGATTGGTCAAGCCTGTGAGTTTGACTATTCAGGTGCACAGGCCTGTAAAGCACTTAAACAGGAAGGATATGAAGTTATACTTGTGAATTCTAATCCAGCAACAATTATGACTGATCCAAGGATGGCTGATAGCACTTATATTGAACCCTTAACTGCAGAAATTCTCGAACTTATCATAAAGAAAGAAAGACCTGATGCTTTGCTTCCTACTCTTGGCGGACAGACTGCTTTAAACCTTGCAGTAGAGCTTGGTGAATCTGGTGTTTTGGATAAATACTCTGTTGAACTAATTGGTGCAAATCTTCAAGCTATAAAAAAAGCTGAGGACAGAGAGCTTTTCAAACAGGCAATGAAAAAGATTGGACTTGATGTACCACGTTCAGCAACTGTTCACAGTTTAAAGGAAGGTTTAGAAGTAATTGAATGGATTGGTTTTCCTGCAATTCTGAGACCTGCCTTTACCCTTGGTGGAACAGGAGGTGGAATTGCTTACAATATTGAAGAGTTTAAAGAGCTTCTTGAAAGAGGGCTTAAACTTAGTCCAATAAGTCAGGTTCTTATTGAAGAAAGCCTTCTTGGATGGAAAGAATTCGAACTTGAAGTTATGCGCGATAAAGCAGACAATGTTGTAATTGTCTGTTCTATTGAAAATTTTGATCCTATGGGAGTACACACTGGAGACTCAATTACAGTAGCACCAGTACAGACTCTTACAGATAGAGAATATCAGTTAATGAGGGATAGCGCTATAAAAGCAATTAGGGAAATTGGGGTTGATACAGGTGGAAGTAATATTCAATTTGCTGTAAATCCTAAAAATGGAAGAATGGTTATCATAGAGATGAATCCAAGAGTATCCCGTAGTTCAGCCCTTGCTTCTAAGGCAACAGGTTTTCCAATAGCAAAAATAGCTGCTCGTTTGGCTGTAGGATATACTCTTGAAGAGATTCCAAATGATATTACAAAGGTAACACCTGCAAGTTTTGAACCAGTCCTTGATTATGTTGTTGTTAAAATTCCAAGATTTACTTTTGAAAAATTTCCAGAGGCAAATCCGATACTTACAACCCAGATGAAATCTGTTGGTGAAGTAATGGCAATTGGAAGAACTTTTAAAGAGGCTCTTAGTAAGGCAATTCGTTCACTTGAAGTAGGCTCCTATGGCTTTGAAGAAATTGAAGCTTCTAAAGAGGAAATAATATGGAGGTTGAAAAATCCAAATGCAGAAAGACTTTGGTACATTGCTGAAGCTATTCGTAAAGGTTTTAGTATAGATGAAATATATGAATTAAGTGGAATTGATCCATGGTTTTTGAATAATATAAAAGAAATAGTTGAGATTGAAGAAAATATAAGATTCGCTAAGAACTTAAAACTAAATGAGCATGAATTCAAAAATCTTCTTTTTGAAGCAAAACAGAGTGGGCTATCAGACAGAAGAATAGCTTTTCTTATAGGAAAAAAAGAGAAAGAAATAAGGCAGTTAAGAAGTCAGCTAAATATAACTCCCATTTATAAACTTGTTGATACATGTGCAGCTGAGTTTGTTGCATATACACCATACATGTATTCTTGCTATGAAAAACCTTACTTTAAACTTGATTCTTCATCAAGCCTTCATGATTCTGATGCTCCTCCTACAGATAATCTTAAAAAAGTAATAATTTTAGGTTCAGGACCAAACAGGATAGGACAGGGAATAGAATTCGATTACTGTTGTGTTCATTCTGTATTTGGTTTAAGAGAACTCGGTTATGAAACAATAATGGTAAACTGTAATCCAGAAACAGTAAGTACAGACTATGATACATCAGATAGACTCTATTTTGAACCTTTAACCCTCGAAGATGTTTTACATATTATTGAGAGAGAGAAACCTCTTGGAGTTATTTTACAATTCGGAGGTCAGACACCGTTAAAACTTGCCAAAGCTCTTGAGGCTAATGGTGTTAATATTCTCGGAACAAAGGCTGATGCCATTGACAGAGCTGAGGACAGAAAACGTTTCAAAGAATTAGTAGACAAATTAGCTCTTAAACAGCCTCCAAGTGGTACAGCTACTTCGTTAGATGAAGCTCTTAAGATAGCCCAAAAGCTTGGCTATCCCATTCTTGTGAGACCTTCCTATGTTCTTGGTGGAAGAGCAATGGAGATAGTATATGATGAAGAATCCTTACTTAGATATATGAAAGAAGCTGTGAAGGTTGCAGAGGATCATCCTGTTTTAATTGACAGATACTTGGAAGATGCTATAGAGGTTGATGTTGATGCAATAAGTGATGGAGAAACAGTTATAGTGGCAGGAATCATGCAACATATTGAAGAAGCAGGAATTCATTCAGGAGATTCTGCCTGTTCACTTCCTCCTTTCTCTCTTTCAGAAGAAATAATTGAAAAAATTAAGGAAGAAACAATTGCTATAGCAAAAGAACTCGAAGTTAAAGGATTGATGAATGTCCAGTATGCTATAAAAAACAATGAAGTCTATGTTTTAGAAGTAAATCCCCGTGCATCAAGAACTATTCCTTATGTCAGTAAAACCATAGGGGTGCCTCTTGCAGCCATTGCCGCAAAAGTTATGGTAGGAAAAACTTTAAAAGAACTTGGATTAACTGAAAAAATCAAAATCCCCTATGTAACAGTAAAGGAAGCAATCTTTCCCTTTGATAAATTCCCAGAGGTTGACGTTATTCTTGGTCCTGAGATGAAATCAACAGGTGAGGTTATGGGAATTGATGAAGATTTTGGTCTTGCCTATGCTAAATCTCAGATGAGTGCAATGGGTAAAATTCCCTTAAATGGTCGAGTTTTTATAAGTGTTAAAGATAAGGATAAACCTGCTGTAGTTTCAATTGCTAAAGATTTTATAGATCTTGGTTTTACGGTGATTGCTACTTATGGAACTGCTAAATTTTTAAGGGAAAAGGGACTGAATGTTGAAACAATAAATAAACTTCAGGAAGGGCGTCCCCATGTTCTTGATTTAATAAAAAACAGACAGATTAGTTTTATAATAAACACAGTATTCGGTAAACAGGCTCAGAGGGATTCAATGTACATAAGAAGAGGTGCTTTAAATTACAAAATTCCCTATACTACAACAATATCGGGGGCGAGTGCGATTGTTAAGGCTATAAAAAGACTTAAAGAAAGCGAAATTAAAGTAAAATCAATACAGGAATATCACAGAGAGGTGACGGGGTGATAAAAAGAGCATTAATAAGTGTATCTGACAAAAGGGGATTAGTTGATTTTGCAAGAGAACTTGACAATTTAGGAGTAGAGATCCTTTCAACAGGTGGAACTGCAAAAGTTCTTAAAGAATCTGGAATAAATGTAATTGATATCTCCCAGTATACAGGATTTCCTGAGATTATGGATGGAAGGGTAAAAACTCTTCATCCCCTTATTCATGGAGGAATTCTTGCAAGAAGAGATAACCCAAAAGATTTAGAGGCTATTGCCTCACTTGGAATAAAACCAATTGACATGGTTGTGGTTAATCTTTATCCCTTTGAAACAACAATAAAAAAAGAGGATGTAAAACTTGAAGAGGCAATAGAAAACATTGACATCGGAGGTCCTACACTTTTAAGAGCATCTGCTAAAAATTATAAAGATGTAATAGTAATCGTGGATCCCGAGGATTACTCTTCAGTCATTGATGATATTAAAAAAGGTGATATTTCTCAGGAAAAAAGATTTAAACTTGCAAAGAAAGTTTTCTCACATACTGCAAGATATGATGCCTTAATAGCAGAATATTTTGATAAAATATCTCAACAAAAAAATTTTCAAGCTGAATGGACACTACCTCTTAGATTAATAAAAACTCTTAGATATGGAGAAAATCCTCATCAGAAGGCAGCACTTTACAGTATTAATGAAGCTCCTTCATTGATAGATGCAGAGGTCCTTCAAGGTAAAGAAATGTCTTTTAATAATTATCTTGATACACATTCAGCAGTTCTCATCGCCTCAGAATTTAAAGAACCTGTATGTGTAATAGTAAAACATAATAATCCTTGCGGAGTTGCCATTGCTGAAAATCTTAAACTTGCCTATAAAAAGGCTTTTGAATGCGATCCAGTGAGTGCTTTCGGAGGCATAATTGCTTTTAATAGGACTGTTGACAAAGCAGTAGCTGAAGAGATTGTTCATACTTTTTATGAAGTTATTATTGCTCCTGAATTTGATGAAGAGGCATTACAAGTTTTTTCAACAAAGAAAAATTTGAGATTGTTGAAATTTCCTGCTCTTTTCCATGAAATTAAGCCTTCGGGCTTTGATTTAAAGAGAATTCTTGGTGGATTTATTGTTCAAAATTGGGATGCCCTTGAAGATGAATTTTCCCAGGCAAAGGTGGTAACAAAAAGAAAACCTTCTCAGGAAGAATGGAGAGCTTTAAAATTTGCATGGAAAGTATGCAAACATGTAAAATCTAACGCTATTGTCTATGCAAAAGAAGACCGAACAGTGGGACTTGGAATTGGACAGACAAGCAGAGTTTTTTCATCTAAAGTTGGAGCAATGCATGCATTAAGTTCCCTCAAAGGTACAGTGGTTGCATCAGATGGATTTTTCCCCTTTAGAGATAATATCGATGTACTTGCTCAGAATGGTGTAACAGCAATAATTCAGCCAGGTGGCTCTGTCCGTGACCAAGAAGTCATAGAAGCAGCAGAACAGTATGGTATTGCAATGGTTTTTACAGGAATAAGACACTTCAGACACTAAAATGAGACCCTTTAAAGAAATAAAAGCTAATTATTATTTTACAAAGGAAGACGAAGACAGACTCTTAAGATTAAAACCTTTCATGGAAAAGAGAGTAGACCGAGTTGTTGAAGCTCTGTATCAATGGATAAACGCCACGGATGCTGCAAAAAGATTATTTAAAGACGAATCTTTAATTAAACATGTGATGAAATTAGTTCGAATCTGGTTTATTAGTCTATTTTCAGGTAAATATGACAATGCTTACTACGATAGCCTTATTAGAATTGGACAAAGACATGAAAAAGTTGGAGTAGAGCCTCATTTTATGAATAGGGCAATCAATATAATAAGAAATGCCTGTGTTGACATACTCTGTGATGAATTAGATTACATTGAGAGAGATCAATATATTATCTCAATTAATAAAATTCTCGATATGAATCTTGATATAATAATCTCTGCATACATAGAAGAAGAAGTAAAGGGGTATTCAGTTGCATATAAAGCAAAAAGCAAAGTAGTTAGATTTGGAGAGTTTTTTGCTCAATTGACAAGTTTTTCACTTATCTTTGGATTAATCATGCTTACAGGAGCGGTAATTTATCTTTGTGGAAGAGATCTATACGCAATTTTTACAGGGAAATTAGAACAAACAATTATAACTGCTCTCGGTTCTATTTTAATTTTATGGGTAATGCTCGAACTTATAAATACAGAAATAACTCGACAAAAGGGTGGTAAATTTAAAATTAGTGTTTTTGTTGGAGTAGCTCTTGTTACAACAATAAGAGAGGTTATGATTGCAACTTTAAAACATGATACTCTTGAATTTATTGGAGCATTAGTTGTATCTGTTCTTGTTATTGGAGTTATTTATTGGTTGGTTAAAAAAACCGAGGAGGAAAGAAAATGAAAATTCTTGTAATAGGAGGTGGAGGAAGAGAACACGCTATTGTTTGGAAGCTTTCCCAATCAAAAGTTGTTGATAAAATATATTGTATCCCTGGAAATGCAGGCATCTCAGAACAGGCTGAATGTCTGGAAATTGAAAGTAAAGATATATCAGCATTGGTAGATTTTGTGAAATATGAATGGATTGATTTAACTGTAGTTGGTCCTGAAGATCCCCTTGCAAAAGGAATTGTTGATGTTTTTCAGAAGGAAGGAAGAAGAATAATAGGTCCTACTCGGGCTGGTGCGCAGATTGAAAGCAGTAAGGTATTTGCAAAGGATTTCATGAAAAGACATAAAATCCCCACAGCTGAATATAAGGTTTTTACATCCTATACTCATGCTGAAGAATACATTAGACTCAAAGGAACACCGATTGTTATAAAAGCAGACGGACTTGCAGCAGGTAAAGGAGTTTTTGTATGTCAGAACTATGACGAAGCAGTAGATGCCTTAAGAATTATTATGAAAGAAAAGGTTTTTGGTTCAGCAGGAGATAAAGTAGTCATTGAAGAATGTCTCAAAGGTCAAGAGGTATCTTATTTGGTCTTTACAGATGGTAAAAGTGTTGTTCCAATGGTTACATCAAAGGATCATAAAAGGCTCCTTGATAATGATGAAGGACCAAACACAGGAGGGATGGGGACATTTAGTCCAAATCCTGCAGTTACACCTGAGCTTGAACAAGAAATACTTGAAACAGTGATAAAGCCAACTATCAAAGGTTTAAAATCAGAAGGGATTATATATAAAGGTATTCTTTATGCAGGACTAATGATTGTTAATGGAAAACCCTATGTTCTTGAATTTAATTGCAGATTTGGAGATCCTGAAACACAGGTTATTCTACCAAGACTTGAAACAGATATAATCGATATTTTTATGGCAATATCAGAGCAAAGACTGTCTAAAGTTAATGTAAAATGGAGCGATAAAGCATCTTTATGTGTGATTTTGGCTTCAGAGGGGTATCCTGGGAAATATAAAAAGGGACTGCCAATTACTGGTCTTGACATTGTTAAAGGACTTAAAGATGTGATCGTTTTTCATGGAGGAACCAAGTTTAACGAAGAAGGTATTATTGTTACAAATGGTGGAAGAGTTTTAGGAGTAACAGCATTGGGCAATGATTTACAGGAAGCAAGACAGAAAGCATATTCAGCAGCAGGATTAATTAATTTTGAAGGAATGCAATACAGAAAAGACATTGGATTAAAATTTTAAAAAATTTTTAAAATTAAATAATGCGAGAGTGGCGGAATGGCAGACGCGCTGGACTTAGAATCCAGTGGGGTCAAACCCGTGAGGGTTCAAATCCCTCCTCTCGCATTATTTAATTAATAGGGTTTTTTACCAACAATGTTTCCTGCAGGATTATAGTTACAAACCCAGATTTCTTCTCTTTTACTGCATAAAGCTCTTGCACAACCTAATTCTTTAGTGTCTCTCCATATTATTTGAGTATAATGACTGCAAATTTTATCCTGTCTGCAACTATTTGAGTAATAATCATAATTGAATCTTTCCTGTGCCCAGTAATCAACTACATATTTTGGCCTTACTGGAGAGTTTGACCAAAAGATATTTTCCCCTAATCTGTTACTGCTATGAATCATTCTGCAACTGTAATTTTTAGCTAATTTATTAGCCCAATTTTGAGCAATTTTTTCCAGTTCCTTTGACCATACTAAATTTGGAACTCCCACTTGTTTCCGCCATTGGTTGTGCGCATTAATTATTTCTGTCTTTTCTTTCTCAGTAAGCTCAAAAGAATAAACTCTATAATTTGGATAATAGGCGCATCCTAATAAATACAGTAAATTTAAAATCAAGAAAAAATTAAAAAATGTTAAATTTTTCAATTAAAAACCAGCTTTTGTAAGCTCTTTTATAATAGCCTGTCCTATAACATTTCTTTGTATCTGATTTGTCCCTTCATATATTTGTAAAATCTTAGCATCTCTCATCATCTTTTCAACAGGATAATCTTTCATGTATCCAGAACCTCCCATTACTTGAACAGCGTCAACTGTAACTTTCATAGCAACATCTGTAGCAAAGGTTTTTGCCATTGCAGAAGCTTTTGTAATATCCTTTGCACCACTGTCAATATATCTTGCTACAGAATATACAATAGCTCTTGCTGCCTCAATCTGAATTGCCATATCTGCAAGCATGTGTTGCACAGCTTGAAAACTTATTACTGGTTGTCCAAATTGAATTCTTTGTTTTGCAAACTTTGCTGCTTCTTCGAAGGCACCCTGAGCAACTCCTACTCCCTGAGCACCTACTCCTACACGAGACTGATCAAGGGTTTTCATAGCTACTATGAATCCCATACCCTCTTTCCCCAGAATATTTTCCTTAGGGATTCGGCAGTCCTCAAAGATTAATTCTCTTGTTGCAGAGGCTCTGATTCCCATTTTGTTTTCTTTTTTGCCAAAACTGAATCCAGGAGTTCCCTTTTCAACGATAAAAGCAGATGCTCCACGAGCTCCCTTTGATTTATCAGTTAATGCTATAACAGTGTAAATCTCTGCTTCGCCACCATTTGTAATCCACTGTTTCCTTCCATTTAGAATGTAATAATCTCCATCTTTTACAGCTGTTGTTTGAATTCCTCCAGCATCACTTCCTGCATTTGGTTCAGTAAGGGCAAAGGCAACAAGTCTCTTACCATCGGCAATATCTGGAAGATATTTTTTCTTTTGTTCTTCTGTTCCAAAAAGAAGTATGGGATAGGTTCCCAATGCATTTGCCGCATAGGTTGTTGAGACACCGAGACATACACGGGATAATTCTTCAACAACTAAACATAATTCTAATGCTCCTGTACCAAGTCCTCCGTATTCTTCGGGAATAAAAACTCTAAACATGTCAGCCTGTGCTAAAATTTTCATAATTTCCCATGGAAACTCTCCTGTTTCATCAAGTTCAGCTCTTACAGGAAGAACATGTTCTTCAGCGATTTGTCTTGCCAAATCCTTTATCATTTTCTGGTCTTCTGTTAAAAGATAATCCATCAACTTCCTCCTTTAACCTGATATATCTATCCCTTCAACAAGAAGGGTTGGTGTTCCAATATTTTCATAAAAGGTTAAATCTTGTCCTAAAGCTTTAATATTTTTAAATATTTGTGAAACATTCCCGGAAATTATAGCTTCTTTTACAGGATATTTTAATGCACCTTTTTCTATGTATACACCTGCTATACCAACTGAAAAATCTCCACTTACAGGATTGGCAGTATGCATTCCCATCACTTCTAAGATATAAATTCCTTTATCAATGAATTTTAATAATTCATCAAAAGAACTTTGAGGAAGATTACTTTCAATATAAAGATTAGTTGGACCTACTGAAATTCCCCTTTCAGTTCTTATTGCATTTCCTGTTGAATTCTTCATTCCCCATCTTCTTGCTGTATAGGAGTTATGCATCAGGGACTTTAATACTCCTTTTTCAATAAGAGTCTTTTTATTGGTAGGAACTCCTTCAGCATCAAAAGGGGTTGAACCAAATCTTTCAGGAATTACTCCATTGTCAATTATATCTAAAGCCTCATTCATTACAATTTCATTCATTTTATTTATGAATATTGACTTGCCTAATTGAAAATTTTCTGCTGAAAGAGATTGACAGATAAGTTCGAGAAATTCTGATGCAACAGAGGGTTCTAAGAGTATCCAGCCTTTAAAGGGTGATATTTTTTGAGGATTAAGCAACATTAGGGCTTTTTTGGATGCTTCTTTACCAATTTCTTCAAAATTAATATTTTTCAGAAATCTCTCTGCTCTGTATGCCCAACCCATTTGTGAATTTTCTTCTTCTGCTATAGAAATTATATGAGCAGATATTGAAGTAAAAGGATTGGATATCGCTAAGCCCTCTGAATTTATTATACCTATTTCATAGGTAGACACATTAATTTCTGCATTTCTAAGTTTTTTAATTCTTTTATCAAAAAAGGCACTTCTTTGCATGGAAATTAAAAAATCTGAAATTGCTCCATTTATTTTTGCTATGTTATCATCAAAAACATTGAGAGGTTTTATCTCTGAAGGTTGAGGAATATGAATAAATTCATCTGGTTCTGAATGTTTAGAAAGTTCAAAGGCTATATTGAATGCTTCAGGGATTTTTTCAATGCTTCTACAGTTTGCAAATCCAGCTTTTGAATCTTTTACTACTCTTATTGAGAAAGAATTCCGAAAGGAAGTTTTTTTTCTGTCAATTTTTAAGTCTTTACCTTCTATAATATGAGATTGTTTTCTTAAAAAATAAATTTCCCATTGAGCATTTATTTGAGGAACCAATTTATAAAGTTCACTCAAAATAGGTTGCTCCAGCATTATCGGACTCCCATACTGTAACCGAATAAAGCTTGACAGGACCTTTTTCAAATTTTGATTTTAAGTTAAGATATATCCATCTTGCTATATTTTCGCTTGAAGGATTTATTTGATTAAAGGGCGGAATTTCATTTATAAAGGTATGGTCTAATTCAGATACAACCTCATCGGATATTTTTTTTAAATCTTTAAAATCAATAGCAATACCAATTTCATTTAAATTTTCTGCGATAACCTCTATTTCAACTTTCCAGTTATGTCCGTGAATATTTTCACATTTACCTTTATAACCCCTTAGCTGATGGGCAGCGTCAAAATCAGTAATAATTTTTAACTTATACATTATTTGGCTTCTTTTTTAAAGATTGTTAGATAAGGAATGTTTCTAAACATTTCCTGATAATCAAGTCCATATCCAACAATAAATTTATTAGGAACAGAAAAACCAACATAGTCTATGGGAACATCAACAACTCGTCTTTCCTTTTTATCCAAAAGAACACAAATTCTCAAAGAGGCCGGGTTCATTTCAAGTATTTTTTCCCTTATAAAATTCAAAGAAATCCCTGTATCAATAATATCATCAACAAGAAGAACATCTTTACCAGTTAGGTTTTCTCTTGGAAAGTAATGAATTTTTACTTCACCGGAAGAACTATCTTTCAAATAACTTGAAGCAATAAGAAAATCAATTTTCAGAGGACTTTTAATATGCCTTATAAGATCGGAAAAAAACATAAATGAGCCTTTAAGAATACCAATGACAATTAAATCTTTTTGAGAATAATCCCTTGAAATTCTATTCGCAAGCTCTTTTACCTTCATCTGAATTTGCTCTTCTGAGATAATAGGCTTTCCAATAAACATGGTTTATATTATAACAAAAATAAGTTTAAATTGTAATTTTTTATGTGTCACCCTGAAATTGCCGATAGGAAAAAGGTTGTCTTTTTCTTCTACTGTAATTCCGTGGGGTTAAATACTTCGAGGCGTTGTCCTGATCCCTTCTGCTTGACTTTGAGACTGCGCTGAACGAAGTGAAGGGGTAAACTCCTCGAATTAAATCTCTCAGAAAAAGGAATAAGAGAGGGATTCTTCCCCTTCGCTTAAGCTCAGGGTCAGAATGACACTTTTATTGTCACTCTTCAAAATAGTACTTTTATTGTCACCCTGAGGCGTAAGCCGAAGGCTCTCATTTTTTTAATATTATGAGATTCTTCGGGCTAATACCTTCAGAATTAAAGAATCATCAAGAATAGAAATTTCTATCGGCAAATTTATGGGCTTAGTTTCATATGACATTAAAAAACAAGATATGTGTTAAAATTTATTAATGTTTCATAAAAGAGAAAATATCAAAGGAGGACAGATGAACAAGGGTAAGGTTTACCTTGTTGGTGCGGGACCAGGAGATGCAGGATTAATTACAATTAAAGGGATTAGAGCAATTCAGCAAGCTGATTGTATTGTTTATGATTTTCACATAAATCCAAGACTTTTAACTTATGCAAGGAGGGATGCTGAATTTATCTATGCAGGTAAAAGAGGTGGTCATCATGAGATGACTCAGGATGAGATAAACAAAGTTCTTGTTGAAAAGGCAAAGGAAGGCAAAATTGTTTGTAGACTTAAAGGTGGAGATCCCTTTGTTTTTGGGAGAGGAGGGGAAGAGATAGAGATTCTTGCAGAAGAGGGAATAGATTTTGAAATAGTTCCAGGAATTAGTTCTGTTATTGCTGTTCCAGCCTATGCAGGTATACCTGTAACCCATAGAAAAGTTGCCTCTGCCTTTACTGTAATAACAGGAAATGAAGACCTGTCAAAACAGGATAGAATTTTTACTCATATAAGGGCATCAAATGCTCCTGAAACTTTGATTTTTCTTATGTGTGTAAAAAATCTTGACACTATTACAGAGAAGTTAATACAGGAAGGGTTAACTCCTCAAACCCCTTCAGCTATTATTCGATGGGGAACAAGACCTGAACAAAAGGTAATTACAGGAGTAATTTCAGAAATAGCAGAGCTTGCAAGACAGAATAGAATTACTCCTCCAGCAATTCTTGTAATTGGTGATGTTGTAAAATTAAGAGATAAACTCAACTGGTATGAAAAAAAACCCTTACATGGGCATAGAATTCTTATTACAAGACAATTAACTGAAGATTACCTAAAGCTCGAAGATATGGGAGCAGAGCTTTTTGTATTCCCAACAATAGATTTTTTACCACCAGAAGATTTTTCAGAGCTTGACAGTGCAATAAAGGAGATAGAAAGTTACAATTTTATAGTTTTTCCATCTCCAAGAGCAGTTACATTCTTTTTTGAACGATTTTTAATCCTTGTTAAAGATGTAAGAGCTCTTAAAGATATTCTTATTTGTGCCATTGGTAAAGAAACCGCGAAAAGTTTAAGAAACTATGGTATAAATGCAGACATTGTTCCTGACGAGTTTAATTCTTCCGCATTGGTGAAATTGTTTAAAGAAAAAATGATTCATAGTTCTTATTCCTCTTTGTCATTCCGAGGGACTCAATGTCGGGGTCCCCAAAAAGTCCATGATTTTTTGGGGTGCCCTTGTCCCGAGGAATCTCTTAAAAAGGAGGAGATTCTTCACTTCGCTCAGAATGACATATTGAGTATTCAGAAGGAAGATAAAAATATTTTTATTAATGAGCCTATACGAATCCTTTATCCCCGTTCAGATATTGCACTGAAAGATTTTGTTGAAGATATGCAAAAGCTCGGTGTAAAAGTGGATGCCCCTATTACATACAGAACTGTTAAGCCTACAGATCATGGAAAAAGACTTGCAAGATTTTTAAGAGAGGGAAAGATTACGATTGCCACATTTACTTCTCCATCAAGTTTTAATAACTTGATTGATATTCTCAAGGAGGATGCAAAAGAAATGCTTAAAGATGTAACAATAGCAGCATTAGGAAATACAACTGCAAAGGCAATTGAAGAGAAGGGTTATAAAGTAGACATTATTCCTCAAAAATCAACAATAAAAGACATGGTGGAGGCAATAATTAAATGGACAATGCAGAAGCAATAATTGTAGGTGGTGGAATTTCAGGATTAAGCCTCGCATACTTTTTACTAAAAAGAAATCCTGAACTCAATTTAAAACTCATTGAAGCAGAAAAAAAAGCAGGTGGTAAAATTATCACTGAAAAAGTATCAGGGTTTCTTTGTGAAGGTGGAGTTAATGGATTTTTAAGTAACAAGCCATCAACAATTGCACTGGCAAAGGAATTAAATATAGAACCAATAAAAGGAAGTGAAAGTGCAAAAAAAAGATATATTCTTATTGATGGTAAACTTAAAGAGGTCTCTTCCAATCCTTTAAAGTTTTTCTTATCTTCATTGCTTTCTTTTTCTGGGAAAATAAGAATGATTCGTGAATACTTCATTGTACCTCAAAAAGAAGAAATAGATGAATCAGTGGAACAGTTTGTAAGTAGAAGAGTTGGAAGGGAATTCTATGAAAAACTTATTGATGCTATGTCAACGGGTATATATGCTGGAGACCCTTCAAGAATGAGTATGAAAAGCTGTTTCCCAAAGGTTTACTTTCTTGAAAAAAAGTATGGAGGACTTATAAAGGGATTGCTGGCTTTGAAAAAGGAAAGAAAAAGTGTACAAGCTCAACCAGACACTGTGCTTATGTCCTTTAAAGGAGGTATGTTAGAACTTATTAATTCCCTTGAAAGCAAACTTGAAGGAAGAATAATTAAAGGTAAAAAAGTTATAGGTTGTAATTATGAAAATGGAATTTACAGAGTATTTCTTGAAAGTGGAGAAACCATTGAAGCAAAAAAAGTTATTTTTGCCTGTCCAGCCCATGATACATCTCAAATACTCAAAGATTTTGATAAAGAGCTTTCGGATATTTTAAACTCAATTCCCTATCCACCTTTAAGTGTTGTTGCTTTAGGATTTAAAACAGATCAGATAGGTTTTGGAACAGACCTCTATGGTTTTCTTGTTCCCTATAAAGAGAAAAGAAAGATTCTTGGAGCTCTTTTTGACTCAAGTATTTTTACAAACAGAGCTCCTGATGGGTATGTACTTTTAAGGACAATGATCGGGGGAAGAAGAGCACCAGAGCTTGCTTTATTGCCTGATGAAAAACTAATTGATTTAGCTTTGTCAGAACTAAAGGAAATTCTTAAAATCAAGGGAGAACCGAATTTTATAAAAATATTCCGCTGGGGAAGAGCAATTCCACAGTATGAACTCGGACATGAAGAAAAGCTCAGAAAAATTGATCAAATACTAAAAAAATATCCAGGACTATATCTTACAGGAAATGCTTACAGAGGTGTAAGTGTAAATGATTGCATTGAAAACTCTTTGAAATTGGCTGAGAAGATATAAAGGAAACTGTTATAATTAACCTATGAAAAAGTTAATAAAGGATTTAAAAAAAGCCCTAAAAAATGAAAAAATTCCAGGACTTGAAGCTGTTTATTTGTATGGTTCTTTAGTTAGAGGAATAGTTAGAAAGGACAGTGACATAGACATTGCCATATTGCCTGCTCCTAATTTAAATAAAGAAAAAGTTTTAATTCTAATCAGTCATGTAGAAGACATTATCTCAAGAACTTTATTCAAAGATGGTATAAAAATAGATATAAGCATCTTAAATATGGCTGACAAATTTGCTTCAATTTTACTTCTTTTTTCAATAATCTCACAGGGGATTTTAATATATGAGGCAAAAAGTTTGAGACAATATAGAATAGAATTTCAGAATATGATAATCAGAGAATACCATGATTTTGCTCCTTATTACTTAAATGAGTTAAAAAAGAGATATGAATATGCATAGAAAAATTGGATGTTCCTTGATATCTTATCTTTTATAATAATCGGGCTGTTATTAAGGATTCTTTTTACATTTATTGGTGTCACCCCTGAAAAAATTGATTTTATTCGTGATAGAATAAATTATTTTGTTTTTTATTACATTATACCCTTTGTTTGTTTTAAAACAGCCTATACAATGCCTTTTAGTCTAAGTCATTTAAAAATTTCAATTGTTGCAAATCTTACAATATTAAGCTGTGTTACCATTTCATGGTTTATTTATAAAAAGATCGCACAAAGCAAAAATATCAAAACTGAGGTAATAGGCGTTCTTATTATGTGTTCTGCTTTTGGAAATGTTCTTTATATAGGTTTGCCTATTTTGACAAACCTATATGGAACAGAGGGCATGAGTTATGCATTTACCTATGATTTTTTAGCAAGCACACCTCTTACATGGACAGTTGCTGTGGCAGTTTGTATGAAATATGGTAGTGCTAAAAGTTTTAATTTAAAAAATTCATTGAAAACTATTATTAAAATTCCACCAATTTGGGGTTTAATATTCGGTTTTATTTTCAGAGAATTGAATATAACTTTACCTGAGGAATTCATATATACAACTACCAAAATTTCAATTTATATGACCTATCTTATGCTTTTAATTGTGGGACTTTCAATAAAAGCATTACAACCTCAAAGGATTACTCTTCTGTTGCCAGCAATATTTATTAAAATAGTTTTGTCTCCTCTGTTGGCATTATTTTTTGGTAGTATAATAGGATTATCAGGAATGCCACTTAATGTTTGTATAATTGAGGCTGCAACTCCTTCAATGATTCTAAGCATGATTTTTGCAACAACTTTTGGTGTTGATTTAAGAACAGCGATTGAGATGATTTTTTTGACTACAATATTTTTTTGTTTGATTGTTTTTTTGCTTTTTTATTTTATTTTTTCTTGAAATCAATTATAATGTTAATTAGAAAGACTTTAAAAATATAGGAACTTCAATAATATGAAAAAACTGGTTAAAAGAATTAACGATAAGATTTTAGATTTTAAAAATTATAGTTTTTTTAATATTAAATACTTAAAACTGATTACGTTAATAGCAGTAGTTATTGTTGTCTCCTTTGTGGTTTTTATTGGGATGATAACCCACAAAAGAATTGTGGAAACTGTTAAAGAAGATTTTAATGAACAACAATTAATTCTTGCCAGACATGGAAGTTCTCAAATAGAGAGTCTAATTAATATGATTAAAAGAGAAATTCAACTTTTAAGTTTATCCCCCTCTGTTCAATATTTTGAATCTCCAGGATTAGTTTATAGGTTAAATATAACATATTCAACTGTTAAAGATTTAGGTGTTATGGATCTCATATACATTGACGGTAATAAAAAAATAGCCCATAAAATTTCTGAAGAACCAGGTTATACAGTTTTGAAAATAAGTGAAATCGAGAGAAAGATTTTAGAAAGGGTAGTTTCAGAAAAAAATAGAGGAGAATTAATTTTAACTGATACATATTTCGCGAATAATCAATCTATCTTTATAGATATGATTTTTCCTGTATGGCAAACTTCTATTGATGAAGCTCATCCTGTGGCAACTGGCAAATTTTCTGGAGTCTTAGTTTTCAAAATTGATGTTACATATTTAGTAAGTAAAGTCACAGATAAGATTCATTCAGGTAAAACAGGCTATGCTTGGGTTATAGACAATAAAGGGATATTTCTATATCATCCTGAAAAGACTTTTATTGGTCAAAATGCATTTAAAGCCAGATATCAAAGAGAACCCACTATGTCTTTTCAACGAATAAATGAATTGCAAAAGAACATGTTAGAAGGGAAAGAGGGTAAAGATTGGTATATTTCTGGCTGGCATAGGGGTGAATACGGAGAAATAGAAAAGTTAATTGCTTATACTCCAATTACAATTGACAATAAAAAGGGAGTATTGTGGAGCATTGCTGTGGTGGCTCCTATAAGTGAGATACAAGGAACAATAAGCGATATTCAATTTCAAAATATTTTGCTACAAGTTATTATTGTATCCTCCATAATATTAGGCGCATGGTTTTCAACTTTAATGATTGTTAAATGGGCAAATTTAGTTAAAAAATCTGAAATTCGATACAGATCACTAATAGAAAATGCGGATGATATAATCTTTACCTGTGATAATAAATATACTCTAAATTCATTAAACAAAAAGGGATTAGATTTTTTTAATATTAAAAGAGAAGAAGATCTTGTTGGTAAATTAGTTTCAGAAGTTTTTTCTCCTGAGGGAGAAATATTAATTATGAATATACAACATGTATTTAGGGAGAGAGAACCGATACAGTTAACTCATAAAGTTATTGTTAATAATAAAGAGTTTTGGTTAAATACGAGATTAAAAGAGTTACATGATGAAAAGGGGGAAATATATGCAGTTTTAGGAATTTCCCGAGATATCACAGAGAGAAAAAAAATGGAAGAACAAAGTTATTATCTAGAAATTTTAGCATCTCTTGGAACATTAGGAGCTTGTGTAGCCCATGAAATAAATAATCCATTAGCTGTAATTCTTGGTTTTACTGATTTGTTGCTTGAAAAGACACCTAAAGAATCTGAACAATATGAAATTTTAAAAATAATTGAAAAACAAGCATTGAATGCAAAAATTAGCGTTGAAAATCTATTGAGTTTTGTACGAAGAAAAGAACACAAAGCAGAATTGGTAAATATCAATGAGTGTATTATAACCGTTATGAGAATATTAGAAAATACCGCTTCTATAAATAAAATAAAAATTGTGTATAATTTACAAGATAATTTACCCTTTGTGAAAGGTGATGCAGGGGAATTGCAACAGGTTTTCTTTAATATAATTAATAATGCTATATATGCTATGCAAAATGGAGGTATATTGACTATTACTACAAGACACGAAAAAAACTGGGTAGAAATATTTATTGCTGATACTGGTCCTGGCATCAAAAAGGAGTATAGAAACAGAATTTTTGAACCTTTCTTTACAACAAAAGAGGTTGGAAAGGGAACAGGATTAGGTTTATGGATTTCGTATAATATAATAGAAAAACATGATGGAATAATAGCCTTTAAAACAGCTACTAAAGAAGAATCTGAGATAACAGGCACAACTTTTGTTATTAAATTGCCAGTAACTGAAGAGGAAAATGGAGGAATAATTAATTAATAATTAATTATACAATTAATTTTAATCAAAGAAATTGAAAAAATTAGGAGGGATATATGAAAGAGAAAATTTTAATAGTAGATGATGAACCAGATATGTTGAAATTGCTTTCAATGATTATTAGAGAAAAGACTCCCTATGAAGTTAATACAACAAATAATCCAATAGAGGCTGTTCAGTTAATCAAAGATAATGATTTCTCTCTTGTTATAACGGATCTTAAAATGCCTGGGATTGATGGATTACAGATTTTAGAGGAAGTAAAGAAAAAAGATGAAGACATACCTGTAATAATCATTACAGCCTATGGAACTATTGAATCAGCTATGGAAGCAATGCAAAAAGGTGGTTTTGACTTTATAACCAAACCTTTTAAAAAAGAGCATATCCTCTTTACAATAGAAAAGGCAATTAAATGGTTAAATTTATGTAAAGAAAACAAGTTATTAAAAGAGAAAATTAAATCGGCAGGATAAACTTTCTATTCCTTAGGGATATGTTGTCTTATGAAATCTTCAGTAAACATTTCTGCTACTGAATCATTAAATAAAACCATATCAAGCTGTTTTGTATAAGCTGTAAGTTTTCCCAGTACTTCAAGATTTTTCTCAATTTTAAGTGAGGGATATTTTGTTGTTATGGCATCAATTACGTCTTCTTTTACTACTACCTTAAATCCTAATTTTTTCAATATCTCTGTTATAAGTTTTACTCTTCGTAATCTTCTATCAATTGCAGCTCCTCCACCTTTGAAGAAAAATTTTATATAGTTATCATTAATTTTATCTCCAGCATAGGCTTCAATTAATGAAAAATGATATCCGAGTCTTATGCTAAAATTCATATAATTTTTTGTAACTATGCAGAAACTTTTTTTCCCAGTCTCCCTTAGTTGTTCTTCAGGAATTGTGGCTGTGTTTGCAATCATTCCAAGAAATCCTTTTGTATCAATTGGTGGTGGGTCAGGCCATTTCATAGATGTCATCCCTTTTAGTATTGCTTTGAAGGGTATTGAAAAAATATCATCTAAAGTCGCCTTTTTAATATTTTCCTTTAATCCATCGCAAATATCAAGAACTAAAACACCAATGGGAATTCCAGCTATTAATGGTACAGCATGAATTTCACTGTCATATTTATCCCAGAGAGTAAACATTTCATACATTACCATTTCATGACAGTATCTTGTTATATCATGAAAGGTTTGACAATTTTCAATTTTAAAGTTTTCAGAGGTTGGATCAACAAGATTTAATGAGATAATTAATTTTGATACATTTTGTAGAATTCTATATATCTGTGTTTCTTCTATATCTTTTTTACTCTTTTTCGAGATTTCTAATAGCTCTTTGACTTTGCCTTCATAAACAACGCAATTGTAAGCATCAACTGTTATTTCTTGTTCAGGTTTTATGATTTTTGTTGCATTTTCAGTATTAATTATCATTGGCACTCTATATTCTCTTGCTATTGATGAAACATGCTCTGTTTGACAACCTGAATCTATAATTATAGCAGAGGCTTTATTCATTATTAGAACATAACTTGGATCAGTATGTTTAGCTACCAATATATATCCTTCAGGGAAATTTGCAATATCTTCTTCATCTTTTAGTAAAAAAGCTTTTCCATAGCCAACACCCCTACAAGCAATAGAACCATTGTCAAGTATTACAGTGTATCCTGAAAGTCTTGTTGGTAAAGGAGCTTTATATTCTAAAGAGGTTTCTAATACTCTAAGAAGTCTTGTCTGTAGAATAAAGATTTTTCCATTCTTATCAATAGCCCACTCAATATCTTGAGGGTTTTCATAAAAATTTTCTATAGTCATTCCCATCTTAGCTAACTCAATTACTTGTTCATCGGACAAGGAAAATTCGCTTATTTCTTCACTAAGAGGGATTACATCTATATCTCCATTTGTTTTGCAGATTAAAATTTTGTTCTGTTTACCCAAAAATTTCTCAGAGATATATAATTTATCTCTATTAATAGAAAAATTATCAGGTGTTACTTCTCCATCTACTACTAATTTACCAAGTCCTTTCACAGAGTTTATTAATAAATTTCCACTTTCAGGATTATTAGGGTCTTTAGTATACATAACTCCTCCCGCATAGGCATCAATCATAGGTAAAACACCCACAGCCATAACCATTTCTTTTTCAGAAAATCCCTTTGTTTTGTAATAAAAGACAGCTCTTGGATTAAATAAACTTGCAATGACTTCCTTATACTTTTGAATTATTTCGTTTTCAGGAACATTAAGAAAAGAAGAGTACTGACCAGCAAAACTAAAATAGGAATCTTCGTGAATAGCACTACTTCTGACAGATACATTACACTTTTTGTTAATTTTATTACATAGTTTTTCATAGGAGGATTTAATTGATAATTCAATTTCCTCAGGTAATGGGGAGTTTATGATTAATTCTTTAATTTTTTGACATGTTGACTCTAATTCATCGAATTTATTGATGTTTATTTTTTCTATTAAATCATTTATTTTGTTCTTTAAATCGTTAAATTCTAAAAATTTTAAGTAGGCATATGATGTTATAACAAAACCTTCTGGTGTTGGAATATTTAGACTTTTTTTAATTTCTGCAAGATTAGCCATTTTCCCCCCTGCAACTGTCACCATATCCTTAGAAAGTGACTCAAGAGGCAATGTAAAATCTGTTACAGGAATTTCAATTTTATGGGAGATTGTGTTTTCTATCTTTTCTTTAATTTTTTCATAGATTTCATATAAACCATGGTATTTGTTATCTGCAAGTGAATTTAACAATTTTATAATCTTTAGAACTCCTTCAGATGTCTTTTCTACATTTGATTTTATAAATTGAATATCAAATAAATATTCTCCTGATAATTTTTCGCTTAATTCAGCCATTAAGGTAAGCACTTCATTGTTAGTGTTAAGTAGTTCTTGGAAAAGGAAATATTTTTCTCTAAGCAAAGCCTTCATTTCTTCCTGTTTTTCTTTCCTTTTTTTTGAAAAAATTGAGAATATACTACCCATATCTAATTATAAACTTTTTTAATGAGATTATTACATAATTTTTTTTGACAAAATTATAAAATTTTATTATTATTTAATATCATAATAATATAATAACATTATAACATTATAACAATAAAAAGGAGTATAAGAAAAATGGAAGAATTTTTAAGAAGAGATGAACATGAAAAGCTGTATCTAAAGTTATATGAAATATTAAAAATGAAAATTGAAAAAGGAGAGTGGACAGTAGGAATCCAGATACCTACAGAAGAACAATTATGTAAAAATTATGATGTCAGTAGGGCAACAGTTAGAAATGCTATATCAGAACTTGTAAGAGAAGGCTATTTAAAGAGAATTCAAGGTAAAGGGACCTTTGTTGTTAAAAAAGTCACGCCAAGAGAATCAATTACTATTAATCTTAAAGATATCATGAAAGAACATGGAACTTTTTACACAAAAGTGTTAGCTAAAACAGTAATGACACCTCCTGAAGAAATTGTTAATAAGCTTGAGTTGTCAGATCCTACAACGCATCTTATATATATAAACAGATTATGTTACCTAAATGATGAACCTACTATTATACAGTATTCTTATATTCCCTATAAAATTTGTCCTTCTCTTATTGATGAAGACCTTGAAAAAAATTTTCTCATTGATATCATCGAAAGAAAATGTAACTATACTATTACCCATATCCATAATCATATAGGTATTTCATATCTAAATGAAAGGGAGCAGGAATTACTAAATTCCAGAGATAATCCAGTTGCTTTAACTCTTGAACAATTTTATTATTCCTATGACAAAAAGATTTATTACAATCAGACTCTTAAGAAAAATGACGATGTGAAATTATTTGTAGAATTAAGATTGTACTGAAACTTTATTAAGGTTCCCTAAAATAACATTTAAGGAGGTATTAAGATGAAAGAAGAAAAGAAAGTTAGAGATTTAATGGTAAGTGTCTTTGATTATCCACACATACCTTACTGGTTTACTATTAGGCAGGCAATAAGTATTATGAAAAAATCCTTTATTGAGAGTGAAAAGACAATATTACCACAGGTTATTTTTGTATTTAATGAGAAATACGATTTGCTTGGAACGATTACACCATTCGAAATTGTAAAAGGACTTGAGCCAAAGATGAAAATGGTTTCTATTAAAGATGCTGATGTAATTTATTACGACGAAAACTCTTTAACAGAAGTAGAGGCAAGCCTTTTTAGCTCTGAAGTAAAAGAAAAGGTAGAAAGACCTGTGAGTGAAATCATGGTTTCAGCAAAAGTATTCATTTCTCCCAATGCCTCTGTTATTAAGGCTGGTTTTTTAATGATTCATCATAAATTATCTGTATTGCCAGTGATTGAAAATAATAAGTTCGTTGGAGTAATACGCATGCTTGATGTGTTTAATGAGATTTCAAAAATAATTCTTGAGGAGGTGTAACATGGCAGAAAAAGATTTTGATAAGTCAAAAGGATTACCACCACCTCCACCTGAAATTAAAGTTGCACCAGAAGTTGAGGAGCATCCTCCGGCACCTGAAAAACCAGTGAAAAACATTATTTTATCTGTTATTATTTCAATAGGAATTGGTGTTCTAATAGCTTTACTTCCAACACCAGAAGGTCTTTCACCAGAAGGACACAAATTTTTGGCCTTACTGATAACTGTAATTTTATTGTGGGTTACAGAGGCTATTCCAATAGGAGTGACAGCATTACTTGCAGCTGCGGGTTTAATACTTTTTAAAATTCAACCAGGTCCACAGGCATGGATGCCCTTTGCAAGTCCTGCTGTTATGTTCGTTTTGATGATTATGATGTTTGGTGTAGTTTTGAATGAAGCAGGTGTTGCCAAAAGAATTCTTTTTCTAATCATAAGAGCTGCTGGAACAAATGTAAAAAAATTAAGTCTATTTATGGCTGTATCTGCTACCATGCTTTCAACAGTATTTCATGATGCAACAATTACTATAATTTTAATATTCTGTATGTTACCAGTTTTAACTGCTATGGGAATTACTCCACAGAAAAGTAATAATTTTAGTAAATTCTTTATATTGTTAATTCCTCTTGCTGCATCTGCAGGAGGATTTGGAACACTTCTTGGTGGTGGTAGAAATCCTGTAATGGTTGAGGTTTTAGAAAAGGTTACAGGATATAAAATGGGATTTATGGAATTTTTGGTTTGCAATTTACCTCTTGCTTTAGTAACTGGATTTGCTACATGGTTAATTGTTTACATTATTTTCCCACCTAAAGTCAAGGAGATTCCTTTGGCTGCCTTAGGAGAGAAATTGCCACCAATGGGTAAAAAGGAAAAAGGGGTTATAGGATTTTTTGCCCTTGCTTTCATTCTTTGGTCACTTACTGATATTACAAAAGTTCATTATAGCGTAGTTGCTGCCTTAGTTTTAGCTCTTATTTTTGGATTCAGACTTGTAAGTGCCTCTGAAGTGTTTAAAAAATTCCCCTGGGAGTCATGGATTGTCTTTGGAGCAGGAGTATCATTAGGAACAGCAATGCTTGATACAGGAGCTGGTAAATGGATAGCTACCCAGTTTTTACCAATGCTTGAGGGTAAACCCTGGCCCATTGTATTTGCAGGAGCCGGGTTATTAGGAGCATTTATGTCGAGTTTTATGTCTAATTCAGCAGCTACAGCTCTTATACTACCTATTACAATTCCAATGGCTCAGGCACTTGGTATTCCAGAAGCAGCTATAGCTTTATCTGCTCCTATTACAACATCATTTATAATGCTCGTAATTGGATGCCCACCTACAATAATTGCATACAGTACTGGTTATTTCAGTCAGTTTGAATTTGTAAAGGTGGCAGTTCCTTGGGCTATATTGATGATTATAGTAGTTACAATTAGTGCAGCTATTTACTGGCCCTTGACTGTATTTCCAGAACTACCATTTTTGGGAATTAAATAATTCCTAAGGGAGAGAGGGCATTTCCCCCTCTCTCCTAAAGGATTAAATGAGGTGATATATGAGAAGAGAAATTGTAACATTTCTGATACTTTTTCTATTATGGCTCATATTTTCAGGAATGTTTGATGCCTTTCATCTTGCTTTGGGAGTTGTATCTTGCTTAATTGTCACTTTAATATCAGGTGATTTAATTTTTCAAAATGAAAGATTTACGATGAATCACATAAAAGAGGGTATAAGATTTATTAAATATCTACCTTGGTTAATCTATCAAATAATTCTCGCAAATATTCATGTTGCCTATCTTGTTTTGCACCCAAAAATGCCAATAGAACCTATAATTATTGCATATAAGGCAAAATTAAAAAGAGATATTTCAAAGGTTGTTTTTTCTCAATCAATAATACTTACACCAGGAACTATAACAATGGATATAGTTGACGATACTTTTATAGTTCACTGCATCAGCAAAAAAGTAGCCGATGACCTCTTTACAGGAGAAATGGAACAAAGAATTGCCGATGTATTTGAACGAGAAAATACTAAAAGGAGTTTGTAACATGGAGAATTTCTTCATATTCACAATAATTGTTATAGGAATTCTTGTAATTTTATGCCTTTACAGGGCTATTTTTGGTCCTACTGTTATGGATAGAATTGTAGCGGTTGGTGTTATAGGGACCAAAACAACGGTTATTTTAGTTCTCATAGGTATTTATTATAAGAGAGTGGAAATGTTTGTTGACATATCTTTAGCCTATGCTCTTTTGAACTTCATTGCCACATTAGCAGCATCAAAATTTTTTAGAACAAGAAAGAGTATTCTACCAGGAACGAAATTTATGAAAGACAGGGAGGCAGAGAAATGATAGTTGAGTATATAATAGATGCTTTTGTTATTATACTCGTTCTCTTAGGTTTATTTTTCCTCTTCACAGCAACTGTTGGACTTCTTAGATTTCCTGATTTTTATTGTAAGCTTCAGGCTACGGGTAAGGGAGATACTTTAGGAGCGATTCTGATACTTTTAGGTGTTATTTTATATAACCTTCATGATTTTTCTTTAAATAATTTCCTTGTTTGCCTAAAGATATTATTCATCATCATATTCATATTTCATGCTAATCCTGTAGCAACTCATGCTATTACAAAGGCTGGATTAGATGCGGATGTAAAACCTTTGACAAAGGAGGATATTAGAAAATGATATGGATAGTAGACATACTTTTATTAACTATCGTAGTAATATGCGCTATAGGCGCAATATATGTTAAGGATCTTTTAAGTTCTGCCATTCTCTTGGGTGCTTATAGCTTCTTAATGTGTTTACTTTGGACCGAGATGGGAGCTGTTGATGTTGCTTTTACCGAAGCTGCAGTAGGTGCAGGGATAAGCACAGCTTTCTTTATAGGAGCTATATATCAAACTACAAGGAGGACTAAAGATTGAAAGTTTTGGCATTAATAATAGTAATATTAACGGGAAGTTTATTAATTTATAGCAGTCTTGATATGCCAGATTGGGGAGATCCAAATTCTCCTGCAAGTACTCATGTTTCACCAAGGTATATTGAAAAAACAATTGAAGAAACTGCAACTCCAAATGCTGTAACATCAGTACTTGCTGATTACAGAGGTTATGATACCTTAGGTGAGACAGTTGTTATTTTTACTGCTGCTGTTGTATGCATTTTACTTTTAAGGAGGTTTGAAGATGATAAGACTCATTGAAGACCTTCATATCCAGTTTGTTTGTAGAATTATGGTCCCTCTAATTCAATTTTTTGCCTTATATGTTATAGCGCATGGACATTATAGTCCTGGAGGAGGATTTCAGGGTGGATGTATTTTAGGAGCTTCCTTCATATTAATGATGATTGCCTATGATATTGAATATGTAAAAAAGAGATTTCCAGAGAAGTTTAACACTTTTATGGTAGCCTTTGGTGTATTTTTGTATGCTGCAATTGGAGCACTTTGCTTGATATTAGGAGCTGAATATCTTAATTATGGAATTCTTCATAAGATTCTTCCAGCTGATCCAGTCAAGGTAAGAGCCCTTGGAACATTAGGAATAGAAATAGGTGTTGGAATTACAGTAAGTGCGGTTATGTTGTCTATTTTTCTTAATCTATCTACCTTTGGTAAACATGAAAAAAGTGAGGTTTAAACCATGGAAATTATAATAGGTAAGTATAATTACTGGATTTATATTGCTTTAATGATGATAGGATTTTATGCAATGATTGCAAAAAGAAATTTAGTTAAAAAAATTGTAGGGATGAATATTTTTCAAACAGCTATAATTCTTTATTTCATATCAACAGCCTATAAAAAAAATGCGACCATTCCGATATTGATTAAATCTCAAGAGGTTATTGATGTAACACAGTATGTTAATCCATTGCCCCATGTTTTGATGCTCACAGCAATAGTCGTTATGGTAAGTACATTTGGTGTTGCTCTGGCAGTCATAGTAATGCTCTATAAGAAATACAAAACCCTTGAAGAAGATGAAATAATTGAAATTTTGAGGGAGAAAAAATGAATCTGTCAGAACATTCATCAATTTTGATTGTTGTTGTTCCTTTAATTGCTTCATTTCTAAATGTCTTTATTGGACTGTGGAGGAGGTCTCTATGCTATCCCTTATTTTTACTGGCATTGGTAATTTGTGGATTTTTATCCATTGATCTAATTCAGAATATTATTAATAATGGTACGATAAGATATAAACTTGGTGGTTGGATGCCTCCGTGGGGCATTGAATATGTTGTTGACCATCTTAATGCTTATGTTATTCTTATTGTCTCTTTTATAAGTCTATTGGTAGCTATATATTCAAAGAGAAGTCTGGAAAAGGAGTTAGAGGAATCAAAACTTCCCTATTTTTATTCAACTTACTTATTACTTGTTACAGGACTTTTAGGAATCACGGTTACAGGGGATATTTTCAATCTTTTTGTATTCTTAGAAATTGCCTCTTTGGCTGGTTATGCCCTGATAGCAATTGGAGAAAATAGGTCAGTTTTGGCAAGTTTTAATTATATAATAATGGGAACAATTGGCGCATGTTTCTATCTTTTAGGAGTGGGATATATATACATCATTACAGGCTCTTTGAATATGCTCGATATAGCTCAATTACTTCCTAAACTTTATGAATCGAAGGTTACTCTTGCAGCTTTTGCATTTTTGGTGGTAGGCGTAGCTATTAAAATTGCTCTTTTTCCTCTTCATAGATGGTTACCAGATGCTTATACCTATGCTCCTTCAGCAGTCAGTGTATTAGCTTCTGCAACTATGACAAAGGTTGGAATATATGTTCTCATAAGAATTTCTTTTACTATATTTGAACCTAATTTTTCAAAAGATATTATTCCTGCAGGAACTATTCTTGTTTGGTGGTCAACGATAGCAATAATTTTTGGTAGTATTTTAGCTCTTGGACAAATTGATTTTAAAAGAACACTCTCATATATTTTGATTGCTGAAGTTGGTTATATGGTCTTGGGCGTTAATCTTGGGAATAAAGAAGGATTTATTGGTGCGGTCTTGCATATATTGAATGATGCATTAATGATTGCCTGTCTGTTTATGGTTACAGGAGGTATTTACTATTACCTAAAATCGAGAAATATAGAAGACTTTGTAGGATTAAATAAAAAAATGCCACTCAGTATGGCATCCTTCAGCATCGTAGCCCTATCAATGATCGGCATTCCACCTACAGCAGGATTTTTTAGTAAATGGTACCTTATAATTGGAGCAATTAAAGCAGAACAGTGGATTGCAGTTATTGCTCTTTTGTTTAGTAGTTTAGTGAATGCCATAATTTTCTTTAGAATACTTGAAAAAATATATTTTAAAAAGGGTAATTCAACAAAAGATATAAATGTCAAAGAGGTGCCTGTTAGCATGCTAATACCAATTCTTATATTGGCTACTTCAGTTATTCTGGTTGGTCTATTTAGTGGAAAAATTATTTCTTCAATAATTCAGTTTACTGTTCCCGGAGGATTTTAAGCCATGGAAATAATAACATCAGCCAAACCATTATTTGCTATTTTAGTATCCCTAATAGCAACAATACTTATTAGTATTACAGGAGAAAAAGCAAGAAATTTAAGAGAGGCATGGACGATTATTGCCTCAATTGTTAAGTTTACTATAGTTGCCTCAATGTTGCCAGATATTTTAAATGGAAGAGTTATTGAGTATACCCTATTAGCAATAACCTCTGAGTTGGTATTACAATTTAAAGTAGATGCATTCGGAATTCTCTTTGCTCTTACTTCTTCCTTCCTTTGGATTATAACATCATTTTATTCAATTGGATACATGCGAGGACATAACGAGAAAAACCAGACAAGATATTATGCATGTTTTGCAATTGCCCTATCAACAACAATGGGAGTTGCTTTTTCTGCAAATCTCTTTACTATGTACCTTTTTTATGAAGGTTTGACATTTGCTACTTATCCACTTGTTGTACATCATGAAACAAAAGAAGCAAAAATAGGTGCAAGAAAATATGTACTATATTTGTTTATATCTGCAAAGTTATTTTTACTTACTGCAATAGCAATTACTTACTACCTTGCTGGAACTCTTGATTTTCAGAAGGGAGGAATATTTACAGAGTCTGTACAAAAGGCATACATATCTTTGCTTGGAATAGTATTTCTCCTGTACATTTATGGATTTGCAAAGGCTGCAGTAATGCCTTTACATAGCTGGTTACCTGCTGCAATGGTTGCTCCAACACCAGTAAGCGCACTTTTACATGCGGTAGCTGTTGTAAAAACAGGTGTATTTGCTGTTTTAAAAGTGATATTTTATATATATGGTGTTGATTTTCTAAAAGTTTTATATTTTTCTGATATAGGTCTATTTTTAGCTGCTTTCACAATAATTATGGCATCTATAATTGCGCTTACAAAAGACAACATAAAAGCAAGGCTTGCTTATTCAACAGTAAGCCAGCTTTCTTATATTATTCTTGGTCCTTTACTATTAACCTATAGCGGAATGATTGGTGGAATCATACATATTTCAAATCATGCCTTTGCGAAGATAACTCTTTTTTTCTGTGCAGGTTCTTTATATGTATGTGCACATAAAACTGCGGTTAGTGAGCTTGACGGAATTGCTAAAAAGATGCCGTGGACTATGGCAGCCTTCACAATAGGTGCTCTTGGAATGATTGGTATTCCTCTTACAGGAGGATTTGTTACAAAATGGTATCTATTGTTGGGTTCCTTAGAGAAGGGAAGCATAGATATTGTCATAGTCCTTTTATTAAGCTCTTTACTTAATGCAGGATACTTTTTGCCAATTGTTTATCGTGCATATTTTAAGGAGTTTAAGGGAAATCATGTACATCATGCCCATGGAGAATCACATACTGAAATTAGGGAAAATCCATTTATGGCTATACCTCTTACAATAACAGCAATTATAAGTTTAATAGTGGGCATTTATCCAGATTTATTAATTCAACTTGCGCAGGAGGTGCTAAAATGAGTAAGAACAATAAAAATGAAGAAAGAATGATTCTTTCTCATGAACCTATTCCGCCATACAAAACAGTTTTCTATATAGTTTTTATTCTCGGTGTTATTTATTTAACAGCTATTATTGTTTTGGGATTAAAGTAGGGGGTATAAAAATGAAAAAGGAGAAGGTGCATTTTTTTGATAGACCAGGCAGTTTAAAGAAGGTATTAAGAGTTTTCTTTATTTTTCTTGTCATACTTTTTATTGTTGACCCCTTTATCCATAAACATCCTTTTTTCAATTTTGATGGATATCCAAGTTTTTATGGGTCCTTTGGGTTAGTTGCTTGCGTGTTTCTCGTTTTAGCAGCTAAGTATATTTTAAGACCAATTGTTATGAGAAGGGAGGACTACTATGATGATTAACATTCCACCAGCATCAATTTTGATTTTAGGTGCTTTAATAATTCCCTTTTTAAAAGGTAAAGTTAGAAGTTTCTATATGGTTATATTGCCTTTACTGACCTTATTTTATCTTTTCTCTCTTTCAGAGGGAACATACTGGACTGTAAAAATTTTGAATTATGAATTAATATTTGGTAGAATTGACAAACTTTCCTTAGCATTTGGTTATATTTTTGCAATCGTTACATTTATCGGAGTTATCTACAGCCTTCATGTAAAAGATACCTTACATCTTATGTCAGCTTTTATATATGCTGGGGCTGCTCTGGGAGCAGTTTTTGCTGGAGATTTTATTACCCTATTTATTTTTTGGGAAATTATGGCTTTTGCAGCTGCTTATATAATATGGTCTGCAAAGACAAAAAAAGCAATTTCAGCTGGAATGAGATATTTAATGGTGCATATTTTGGGAGGTTTACTGCTAATCAGTGGTATAATTATTCATTATTATGAAACTGGTTCGCTTCATTTTAACTATATAGGGTTAAATGGACTTAGTACATGGTTGATATTTCTTGGTTTCGGTATAAATGCTGCTTTCCCAGTTTTACATGCATGGCTACCTGATGCTTATCCTGAATCAACTGAGACAGGAACAGTTTTTTTATCTGCCTTTACAACAAAAACAGCAGTCTATGTCCTTGCTCGAGGTTTTCCAGGAACTGAACTATTGATATATATAGGAGCATTGATGACTGTTTTTCCAATCTTTTATGCTGTTATTGAAAATAATTTACGAAGAGTTCTTTCGTATAGTCTTATCAATCAGGTTGGATTTATGGTAACAGGAATTGGAATAGGAACACAACTTTCTTTAAATGGAACAGTAGCCCATGCATTTTGTCATATTCTATATAAGGCATTACTTTTCATGTCAATGGGAGCAGTACTTTACAGAACGGGAAAGATAAATGCAACCGACCTTGGAGGATTATATAAATCAATGCCTCTTACTACCGTATTCTGTATTGTAGGTGCAGCATCAATCTCTGGAGTTCCTCTTACAAGTGGATTTGTTAGTAAATCTTTGATAGTTTCAGCAGCAGGAGAAGGTGGAATGTTGCTCATATGGATTGCTCTCTTGTTTGCTTCAGCAGGTGTTTTTCATCATTCAGGAATAAAAATTCCCTTTTTTGCCTTTTTCAGTCATGACTCAGGAATAAGAACACAAGAAGCTCCAAAACACATGTTAATTGCAATGGGATTGGCTGCCTTTTTATGTATTGGTATAGGTATAATGCCAGGACCTCTTTATTCAATCCTTCCCTATCCAGTAGATTATGAGCCCTATACATCAGCTCATGTAATAGATCAGACTCAATTGCTTGCCTTTTCAGCTTTAGCATTTACCTTGCTTATGCTTTCAGGAATTTATCCCCCTGAAATCAGATCTGTAAATCTTGATGCTGACTGGTTTTACAGAAAGGGAGCAAAAGCATTTATGTGGTTATTAAACAATCCGGGAGCAAAGTTAATGGCAAAGATTAACAATTTCATCTTTGAAAAAGTTATTTCATTTCTTGTATGGTTTACAAAAAATCCTGTTTTTGCAATAAAAATAGCTAAAGATACTTTACTTCTTGCTTTTTCTATTCCTGAAAAAAGAGATGAAATCAAAAAAAGATTAAAGGATGAAAAAGAATCCTATCCAGGAGATCACAGTATGCCCACTCCAATTGGTACTGTAGTTTTATGGGCTACAATATTTTTAACTATATGTTTAATAATTTTTTATTTTGCTTTATAATATTTATTTATAATATTTATGGAGGAGGAATATCGGATGGACAATTCACACTTAGAGAAGTTTTTTGGAAAATGCCAGAGGCAAGATGATTTTATAGAAAAAACCTATAAAATTTTGAATAATTTTGGTTTTAATAATGAAAATACAATTGCCTCTGTTTGTACTTGTAGAGATGAACTTGCCCAAACAATTCTAACAGATATTAAAAGATGGTGGGGTGATGTTTTTAATTTTTCAAGTCTTGGAGGCTTATTCACTTCAGGGCTTACAGGATTAAAAGCTTTTTTCTCCCATGCACCAAGATTAAATACAAAGGAAAGATACATTTTTTACGTTTTTTCACATATTGGAATTGATGAAAAGGGGAGTTTAGGTTTTTGTAAAAGAAGAGGAATAGACAATTCAACTGCCTGTGGAGCTCTTATATCTTTATTAAAAGATATTTCTGAAAAAAATTTAGAACTAAATTATGAAAAGGATAGGGAACAGAGCTATCTTAAAGAAAGACTTTTTAAAGAAATTAAACAAGATGAAACTTTAGACCTTTTAAATATTACTAAAATAGTTATGAGAATAACAAAATATGAAATTGAAGGGTTAACAAAAAAAATAGTTGATCCTTCAATCAGTGATTACGCACTCTTTTGTGGTATCCAGATACATTATGGAGATTTCAATTATATTTCTCCTCATGATTCCTATGTATTTTTTAATAATAAAAAAATTATATTGGAAATATAAAATGTTATGCCAACATTTTAAAAAAATTCTATTACCTATTGACAAAAGTGAAAATTCAAAAAGGGCAATTAATTTTGTAGGAAATTTGATAAGTTCTTTTATAAGTAATCAGATTGAATTAAATTTCTTGCATATAATTAGAATGGATGATTTAATGGAAAAATTTAAAAATGCTGATTTTAGATTAGTTATGATTAGAGATAGAGATTTTGCAGAGAAACTTATAAACAAGTACATTAATGATAATATCATTCCTTTTATGAATAACTATGAAAAGATATTGAGAAATAAAGGATTTACTGGAGAAGTTAAAAAGATTGTTGAACAAGGTGACCCAGGAAACAAAATTTTAGAAGTAGCACATAGGGACAACTTTCAGACTATTATGATTGCAAGACGGGGTATTTCAAAATTTAAAAAAATTATTTTAGGTAGCATATCTAATAAACTTGTCTATGGTCTTTTAAATCAAAATCTATATCTTGTCGGACAGAAAATTTCAGAGGAAACTCCGATTTCAGATATTTTAGTCCCTGTTGATGGTTCAGAGTATTCAATGAAAGCTGTTGAACACGCTGTATGTCTTGCAAAATTAGTCAAAGGTATAAAAAAGATTGTTTTATTAAGGGTAATAAACATTTCTCTTTATCTGGAAAGGGTTAAACATGGAATAGATCCAGAAATAGAGGCAGAGGAAATTCTATTGAATGCGAAGATGAGATTCCTAAACACTGGAATTTCTGAGGATATTCTTCAAACAAAAATAAATGTTGGTATACCTGCAGAAGAAATTTTGAAAGAAGCTTGTGAAGGAAATTATAAATTAATAATTATGGGAAGAAAGGGCCGTTCTGAGTTAAAAGATATTATTCTCGGTGGTGTTAGTTCAGCAGTTATAAACAAATGTCTTGAGCCCACAGTAGCAATAATAAATCTTTAATGAATCTTTTTATTTCAGGTTGGGCAGGATTTAGGCAGGCTTTGGATATTCCAGAGGAGTGGCATTTTATTACTCCCTTCCTTGATTTTGATGAAGAGGGTATATTAAATTTTTTAACGGATAAATCAGGGAGCCTTTTAATAGGCTGGTCAACAGGTGGACATATTGTTCTTAAAAATCTTGAATTTTTTTCAGAAAGATTTGATAAAATCATTATAGTTTCAGGCTTTAAAAAGTTTACAGATTATGTTAATCCAAGAGTTATAAGAAAAATGATTCAGAAAATGGAAAAAGAACCACAGACTGTGATAAAGGAATTTCTTAAAAATGCAGGAGCCAAACCATATGTCCCTGAAAATATTGATAAAAAGGCAATGATCGAAGGATTAGAATTTTTAATTAATTCTGATTTTATTAATCAAAATAAAATTTTTAAAAATCTAACATTTATTCATGGCAGAGAAGACATAATCTTACCACTTAAGGCTATTTATGATTTGAAACTCCTTTTTAAAGGTTGTTCATTTTTTGTTGTTGAAGGTTTTCACTGGATTAATTTTAAAGAGATTGAAAATATTATAAAAGTAAGCCCTGGAGACAATCCAGGGCTTTGATTAAACTTTTCTTACAATCTGGGCAGGTCTTTTGCCTATTACAGGTATCTGGACATCAAATTTTTCAAGAAGTATTCCTAATAAAAATATAGCAATACCAATAAAAGTCCAGTATCCAGGTGCCATCATAATTAATCCACCAACAAGATAAAGTAATCTTTCAATAGGAGTGGAAGGTTTCCGCCAGTATCCTAAAACACCTGCCTCAATGGCAAACATTGCAATGAAAGCACCGATGAATATAAAAATTATTTCCCATGCAGGACCTTTCATAAGATAAGCAGGAACAAAAATGAAGAAAAAAGGCATTATGTATCCACCGATGCCAAGCTTCATAGAATCCCAGGCAGATTTAAGCCAGTTTCCTCCAGAAATTGCTGCTGTTGTAAATACAGTAATACAGACTGGTGGAGTAAGTCCAGATTTTATAGCAAAATAAAAGATAAATAAATGGGCTGCAAGAGGGTTTATTCCCATTTGATGAAGAGCTGGTACAAGCACAGCTGCAGCAATAACATAGGCAGCAGTTGTGGTCATTCCCATCCCAAGAATTATTGCTGTAAGCATGGTGGCAATCAATGCAAGGTAAACATTGTAACCAGAAATTTCAATTATTAACTCCGATACCTTTACTCCAAAACCAGTAAGAGAGATTAGACTTACAGCTATCTGAACACAAGCCATCATTACCATTAACCATGCTAAAGCCTTTACAACTCCTTCAAAGAGCCCTCCCCATATAGATTTAATTCTTCTCCAAATTTCTTTTTTATTAAGTGGTCCGCCAAAAAATGTGAAATAGATAACTGATACAACAATTGCCCAGGCAGCACATACCTGTGCAGGAAAGAACATAAAAAGTAGCACACCAAGAGTTCCAATTGGTAAGACAAAACCTAAAATTCTATTTGGTCTGAGAATTTTTTTTAACTCTGGCATAAATTCCTTAGGAAGCTTTCCCATTCCTGTTCTTCCTGCTTCAATCCATACTCCTGCAGCAATACCAGCAAAATATATTAATGCAGGAATTAATCCAGCAATCATTATATGTGTATAGGGTATATTTAAAAATTCTGCCATTATGAAACATCCTGCACCCATGATAGGTGGCATTATTTGTCCACCAGAGGACGCAGCAGCTTCAACAGCAGATGAAAATTCCCTTGAAAAACCGAATCTTTTCATAAGTGGAATTGTAAAAGAACCAGTTGTAGCTGCATTTGCTACAGAAGAGCCACTTAACATTCCAAAAAGAGAACTTGAGATAACAGCAACATGACCTGGTCCGCCCCTTATTTTTCCACCAAAATAGGTAGAAAGCTCCATTACTGTTTTACCAACTCCTGTTGCAAAAAGAATCGGTCCGAAGATTATAAATGGTGCAATTATTCTACTTGCCATATCAGTTAGTAATCCCCATACTCCTTCTGTCATAAGGTAAAGCTGGTAGAGGATATCTGTGAAGTTAAATCCAGGATGACCGAATCTTCCAGGGATGTGTGGTCCTAATACAGTATAAAATAAGAAAAATAAGACAAGAAGAGGTATTGTCATTCCTAAGGCTCTTCTTGTACCTTCAAGGAGAGCAAAAATAAGGATTCCACCAAGAACTAAATGATATGTCTCGAATACACCAGGATTTCTTGCTATTTCTTCCCAGTGTAACATTATATATATACATGGGACAAGACTTAATATGATAAATATTAAGTCAATCAAAGATGGAGAAGTTTTTGTTCCAGTTAGAAGAAGTTTAAAAAATTTAGGGACATTCCATTTAAGCATTCGTTTAGAAAAAGGATAAACGAGAAAGACAATACAAAGTCCTATTGATAGAGATATACCGCCCTGCAACAAGGGATGCAGGGCGTAAAGAAGGGCTGTATATAATATAAAAACTCCCCAGATTCCAACAAGAATTCCTACAATAAATTTCCAGAAGCTCCTCAGTTCTCGCATTATTCTTTAATAGCCTCCTTACTATTTTTTATCCTTTGCTTTAACTTCTATTTTTAGATCTAATTGAGTTCCCTTGTTTCCTATTACATCAACTTTATAGGTGCCTGGTTTTGCATTAATCGGAATGCCTGATTTAACAGAGAATGCTCCATTAGCATCAGTTTTTATTACATCAGCTTTTACAGTGCCTAATGCCACCTTTTCACCTTCATCAAGGGTAATGATTATATCAACTTCCTCATCAGGTTGAAATCCTTTTCCCTCGATTGTTATTTCGTCTGCAGGAGCACCAGAAGAAGGAGTTATAATTACTGCTGGCTGTGCAAATACAAAAAGAGGTAATACAATTATGAAAAAGGCTATTGTTATTATAGAAAGAAATGTTTTCATGGAGTCCTCCTTATTTTTTCTTCATCTCTGGTGGTATTAATTTATCAGGTACTTTTAATTTAAGAACATCTCTGTAAAATTTTACAGCTCCTGGATGAAGAGGAACATTTACATATTTTACAGCCATTCCAAACATGTCTTCAAAATTACCCTCTTTTAATGTTGCAAGAGAGCCTACTATTTCTTTTCTGTTTTCCCATACAGCTTTAACAATTTTAAATACGACATCTTCAGGAACATCTTTATCGACAAAGTCAGTAACAACATAGGCTAAACTCATTTGAGGCTTTTTAACACTCTTAAATAGTCCAGCGGGAATTTCCATCATCAAACCTTGACCAGGGTAGACTTTGTTAAATTGATCTATCATTTCCTTAGTTACAGGAAGAATTCTTATATCCATATTAGCTTCAAGATCAAGGATTGCGGAGTCTTTGAATCCAGCTTTGTACCAGGCTTTTACTACTCCAGATTTCATAGCATCAACGCTTGCACCTATACCCATTGGTTTATAATTAGGTGTAATATTAAGTGCCTTAAAAAATAATTCAGCAGCTCTTCCTGAGGTTGTACCTGGATTAGATGCAAAATCAACACCGCTTAACTGTCTAACATCTTTGACTCCACTTTTCTCACTTACAACAATATGGATTGGTGTAATGTATCCTCCCCACAGAGTTCTTAAATTGGGATTTGCTTTACCTTCATAATCAATAATTCCCATATAATTTGCATATCCTGCAGCTGCATCTGCTGGTCCAATATGGATTGCCTTTCTCTGAAGTCTTGATAAATTTTCAAGGAATCCTCCTGTTTCAACAACAGTTACCTCAATTTCACCTGGATAGGCTTTGTTTACAACCTTTGCCATTGCTACTGTGTTTGCATAAAGACCAGAACGAACAGAGGTAGCACCCCATTTAATGTAAACTTTTTTAGCTGCCTCTGTTTTGTCTCCAATCAAGACAAGGAAAGCAAATGCCATTAAAAATAAACCTGCTAAAAATAGACTTCGTTTCATTTTGCCCCTCCTATTTAAGATTTTAATGATATTATTAAAAAAGCATTAAATTTTTCAACTCTATCTTGCTAATTTAAGCTTTTTAGCCTTTTCTGAAACAGCATTAGCTACTGCCTGAGCAACTTTTTTATTAAATATACTTGGAATAATGTAATCTTCGTTTAACTCTTCATCTTTTATTATGTTAGCAATTGCGTGTGAGGCAGCAAAGAATATTTCTTTGTCAACGCCTCTGGCTTTAACTTCAAGTAAGCCTTTGAATAAACCAGGAAATGCTAAAACATTGTTTATCTGATTTGGATAATCAGACCTTCCTGTTGCCATTATTCTTACAAGAGGCATTGCAAGTTCTGGTGCTATTTCGGGGTCTGGGTTTGCAAGAGCAAAGACAATCCGAGGAGGATTCATTTTCTTTATATCATCAGGAGTTACTATGTTTGGTGCTGAAAGTCCGATAAAAACATCTGCTCCTTCTAAGGCATCAGATATTTTACCTTTAATTTTTCTTGGATTTGTTTTTCTTGCGAGTTCTTCTTTGTAAGGGTCTATTTCTTCTTTTCTTCCTTCATAAAGGGTTCCCGCTCTGTCACATACAATGATATCTTTTACTCCGTAATCAAGAAGCATATAGGCTGTAGCAGTCCCAGCTGCACCTGCACCTGCAATTACAATTTTAAAATCTTTAATCTCTTTTTTTAAGACCCTCCCTACATTTATTAATGCAGCCAAAACAACAATAGCAGTTCCGTGCTGGTCATCATGAATTACTGGAATATTAAGTTCTTCTCTTAGTCTTTTTTCAATCTCAAAACAACGGGGCGCTGCGATGTCTTCAAGGTTAATTCCTCCAAAGGGAGTTGAAATTTTCTTAACGATATTAACAAATTCATCAACATCAGTTGTTTTTATGGCAATTGGGAAGGCATCAACACTTCCGAATTCTTTAAAAAGCATACATTTTCCCTCCATAACAGGCATTGCTGCTTCAGCACCTATGTTTCCGAGTCCTAAGACTGCTGTTCCATCTGTGATTACTGCAACTGTGTTTCCTTTGATTGTATACCTATAAACATGTTCTGGATTTTTTTGAATATCAAGGCATACACGGGCAACACCTGGGGTGTAAACTCTGGAGAGGTCTTCCCTTCCCTTTACATTAACTTTATTATATATTCCAATTTTACCTCCTTCATGAACTAAAAATGTTCTATCCATAACCCTTAGAATTTTTACTCCTTCAATGTGTTTGAGAGCCCTTATTATTTTCTTTTCATGTTCTTCATCCCTTGCATTTACAGTTATGTCTCTGATTATCTTTCCCTTTTCAACTTTGACAATATCTATTGAACCAAGATCTCCACCAGCACCACTTATAGCTGAAGCAATTTTTGCAAACATACCAATACGATTTTCAATTTCCACCCGGACTGTTATGCTGTAACTCGGGCTTGGTACATATCCCATTTTTATCCTCCTATACTTGACATTGTGTTATAAATTATACAAAATAAAATAATTTTTGCAAATAGGGAGGTAAGGCAATTGGAGATTAGTAAACACTACTTTGACACAGTGATTATTGGTTCTGGATTAGCAGGTTGTCGTGCTGCAATTGAGTGTATAGGGAATGGTTCAGTTGCTGTGCTAAGCAAACTTTATCCAACTCGTTCTCATTCTACAGCAGCACAGGGTGGAATAGGTGCTGCCTTAGGAAATGAAGAAGAAGATTCTCCAGAGTGGCACACTTATGATACAGTTAAAGGAAGCGATTTTCTTGGGGACCAGGATGCAATTGAAATTATGTGTTATGATGCAATTCCAACAATAATTGAACTTGAACACATGGGGGTTCCCTTTTCACGAACTCCTGAAGGAAAAATTGCTCAGAGAAGATTTGGTGGACATACCCGTGAGTTTGGTAAAGCTCCTGTCCGTAGAGCCTGCTATTCAGCAGACAGAACAGGTCATGCTGTTTTGTTTGCTTTGTATGAGCAATGTCAATTAAAGGGAGTAAAATTTTTCCAAGAGTTTCAGGTTCTTGATATTGTTGTTGAGAATGAAGCAGTTCAGGGAATAATAGCAATTAATATAAAGGATGGTTCAATCCATGTATTTGAAGCAAAGGCAGTAATAGTAGCAAGTGGTGGATACGGAAAGATATTCAAAGTAACATCTAATGCCTATGCAAGCACTGGCGAGTGTTTAAGCATGCTTTTTAGGCAGGGACTTCCCCTTGAGGATATGGAGTTTTTCCAGTTTCACCCAACAGGACTTTATGGATTAGGAATACTTATCACTGAAGGAGCAAGAGGTGAAGGTGGAATACTGATAAATAGTAAAGGTGAAAGATTTATGGAACGCTATGCACCTACCATAAAAGACCTTGCTCCACGGGATATGGTATCAAGGGCTATACTAACAGAGATAAGAGAAGGCAGGGGAATTGATGGAAAGGATTATGTTTATCTAGATTTAAGACATGTTGATAAAAAAATTCTTGAGGAAAGACTTCCAGAGATAACAACTTTCTGTAAAATATACATGGGAATCGATCCATCAGAAGCTCCGATTCCAATTGTTCCAACAGCTCATTATGCAATGGGTGGAATTCCCACTGATATTGATGGAAGAGTATTAAAGGATGTAGATGGAAGCACAGTTTATGGACTTTATGCAGCAGGTGAGTGCGCTTGTGTTTCTGTTCATGGCGCAAATAGACTTGGATGTAACTCTCTTCTTGATACTGTTGTATTTGGAAGAAGAGCTGGCAAGTCAGCTTCAAGTAATCTTAGGACAGCTACAAAGGGGAGAGTTACAAAGGAAAGGATTCAGATAATTGTTGATTGTATAAATATGATTAAAAACTCCAATGGCAGAGAAAGTGTAGGTTCTGTTAGAAAAGATTTGCAAACAGCCATGATGGATAAATGCTCTGTATTCAGAATAGAGGAAGAATTGAAAACACTTCTTGAGGAAATTAAACAACTAAAAGAAAGATACAAAGAGATTTCCATAAAAGATAAATCAAATAGATTCAATACAGAACTTCTTGATGCATTAGAGCTTGGACATATGCTTACTTTAGCTGAAGCAATAACTGCAAGTGCTTTACAGAGGACAGAAAGCAGAGGAGCCCATTACAGGGAAGATTATCCAGAAAGGGATGATGAAAACTGGCTTAAGCATACTTTTGCTTTTCTTACAGATAAAGGCATTAATTTCAAATTTAAACCTGTTAAAATAACAAGATTTAAACCAGAGGAGAGGAAGTACTGATGGAAAAATACTACACTTTCAGAATTAAAAGATATTTACCTGAAGAAAATCCCTCTGAAAGATGGGATGAATTTAGAATTAAGCTTAACAGCATGGAAAGAGTTTTAGATGGACTTGTCAAAATTAAAGAGACAAAAGACGGAACTCTTACTTTTAGAAAATCCTGTGCCCATGGTGTATGCGGTTCCTGTGCGATGAAGATAAATGGTAAAAACAAGCTTGCCTGTCAGAGTCTTGTCAAAGATCTGCCTGAATTGATAGTAATAGAACCTCTTCCATCTTTACCAGTAATAAAGGATTTAGTTGTTGATATGACAATGTTTTTTGAGAAAAATGATAAAGTTTTGCCATATTTAATAAATGAAGAACCACCACCTGAAAGGGAAAGAATTCAATCCCCTCAAGATCAACACAAAATTCTTGAATCAATTACATGTATTATGTGTGGAAGCTGTACAACTTCATGTCCTGTTTTCTGGGCTAACAAGAATTATCTTGGTCCAAGTGCACTTCTTAAAGCATTCAGGTTTATTTTTGATACCCGTGACAGAGCAACAGATGAAAGACTTGCAAGAATTACAGGAGAAAATGGTATCTGGAGATGTCATTCAATTTTCAACTGTGTTGAAGTCTGTCCAAAAGAGATAGATGTTACAAAGCATATTTTGAAATTAAAACGTCTGGCAGTTAAAAAAGGATTCACAGGAGGTGAAAAATGAGATACAGATGGAATACAGGATCTATTGCATGGCTTGTTCATAGGATTACAGGAATAATTCTTACATTTTATCTGATTGCCCATATTTATGTTTTAAGCCATCTTAAAGACCCTGAGGCTTATCAGAAAATAATGTCTATGATGAAAAATCCGATTATCAAATTTGGTGAACTTGTTCTTTTTGCCATAGTTTTAAAACACGTATTTGCTGGAATTAGAATTACACTTCTTGAGATGGGTGTTTCAACAAAGTATCAAAAACAGCTTGCCTATGCTGGAGCATTAATTATTGCAGTGTTGTGGTTTGTTGGTGCCTTTTACTTTTTACAGGAGGTGTTTTAGATGGGGGGCTGGCTATTGCATAGAGTGACAGGAATTATTCTTACTTTTGGTTTAATTTATCATTTCTTTATGATGCATTTTATGGAAGCTGAAGCTTATTCGTATCAGTCTGTAATACAAAGGCTTAGTGAACCATCATGGAAGATTTTTAATATTGTTTTTTTAATTTCTGCTTTGTATCATGGTTTTTACGGAATTAACGGATTAGTAACGGAATATGTCAAAGGTGAAGGATTGAAAAAATTTTTAAAATTTTTTATATTTATTTTACCATTGGCACTTGCATTTTTTGGAATAAAAATTGTAATCTTTTAAAAAGATAAAAGGGATTAAAAATGCCCACGGTTTATATATGGAGAGGTAGAACAGAAGATGGCCTCTATGTAAGTGGTGAAACAGAGGCAGAAAACGAGGGTGAACTTCTTCTTTCTTTAAGAAAAAAGGGAATTATCCCGAGATATGTAAGAGAAAAACAAGAGGCTCGGGCTTTCACCTTTGGTAGAGGAGTTCCTCAAAAAGATATTCTTTTCTTTACCCGTCAATTTGCAACTTTATTTTCCTCTGGTGTTCCTATTGTTCAAGCCTTTGATGCTCTCATTGGACAGATTAAAAATAAAACTTTCAAAAAAGTTCTTATGCAAATGAGAGCTGATATTGAAAAGGGTTCTTCCCTTGCAGAGGCAATGAAAAGACATCCTCGTGTATTTAGTTCTCTTTTTGTAAACATGGTTAGAGCAGGCGAAGAAGGCGGTATGCTCGATAAGGTTCTTTTTAGAATGGCTGATTATTTTGAAAAGATGATGAAACTAAGAAGAAAAATTATCGGTGCAATGATTTATCCTTCATTAGTGATAGGTGTGGCTACGTTGGTTGTTGCAATAATTATGATATTTGTTATTCCCACCTTCGCAAAACTCTTTGGAGAAATGGGACTGCAACTACCTCTTCCAACAAGAATTACAATTGCAATAAGTAATTTCATGGTAAAGACAGGAATATTTATTCTTCTTGGAATTATTGGATTTTTTATTTTTATAAAATTATTCAGACGCACTGATAAAGGTAAAAAAATAACAGACAGTATTTTGTTAAAGTTTCCTATATTAGGAGTAATTTTGCTGAAAGCTTCTCTTTCAAGATTTGCAAGAACTTTAGGAACTTTGCTTGGAAGCGGGGTGCCAATACTTAACAGCATGGAAATTTCTGCAAGGGCATCGGGAAATAAAGTAATAGAAGATGTAGTTATTCAAATGAGAGATGATATTACAGCAGGAAAATCCTTAACAGAAGTTTTAAAATCAAGGCCAGAACTTTTCCCGCCTGTTTTTATTCAAATGGTAAATGTAGGGGAGGCTACTGGTGGCACTGACGAAATGCTTAATAAGGTATCTGATTTTTATGATGAAGAAGTTGACAATGCTGTTGCAAATCTCATGAATATGCTTGAGCCAGCTTTAATTGTATTCCTTGGTGTAACAATTGGATTTATTGTAATATCCCTTTATTTACCTATATTTAAACTCGGCGAAGTTGTTGGTGGAGGAGGTTAAAAGCCTCAATAAGCCTCTCAATATCTTTATCTGTATGAGCTGCACTTATAGTTATTCTTATTCTTGGAATTTTTACTGTTGGCGGCCTTATTACAGGTGCATAGATTCCTAAATCACTAAATATTTTTGATGCTTTATTTGCCTCATCTATTGTGTCAAAAAGAATTGGAATAATTGGAGTTTGCGTATTCGTTGTTTTTAGATTTATAGTTTTAATAGTTTTTATAACTTTTTCAGTATTTTCCCAGAGTCTGTCAATAATAGTTTTATCTTCCATTATGATTTTTATAGAAGCTATGGCAGAGGCAACAACGCTTGCAGGTAGTGCTGTTGAGAAAATAAATCCTCTTGCAAAGTTTATAAACCATTGTATTAAAGTATTTGCTCCACATACAAAGGCACCAAAACAACCTATTGCTTTTGAAAGAGTTCCCATATGGATTACAAAGTCTTCTTTAGGAAGAGCAAAGTGTTTCCATGCACCATGTCCATCTCCAAGCACACCAGTTCCATGGGCATCATCAATGTAAAGTAGAACTTCATAGGATTTGCAAATTTCATATATTTCCTTTAATGGTGCTATGTCTCCGTCCATACTAAAAACTGTATCTGTTATAATGATCTTTTTGCCTTTGCTGGGAGCTTCTTTTATTTTTTTCAGTAAATCATCAATATCATTATGCCTGTAGATAATTTTTTGTGCTTTGCTTAATCTAATACCATCAATTATACTTGCATGATTAAGTTCATCACTGAAGATCACATCTCCTTCATCTGTTATTGCAGGTATTAAAGAAGTATTGGCTGTATAGCCAGAGTTTAAAACAATTGAGCTTTCAGTATCTTTAAAATCACATAAAAGTCTTTCCAATTTTTCATTTAAAAATGTACCACCGCATAAAAGTCTTGATGCACCTGCGCCAGAACCAAAAAGTTCAACTGCCTCCTTTACTGCCTCCTTTACCATAGGATTTTGACTTAATCCAAGATAGTCATTTGATGCAAAGTTTATATATTTTTTACCTTCAACAGTAATATTCATTCCCTCACGATGTTCAATATCTTTGATTGAACGATAGAGAGAGCTTTCTTTCAGTTCAGCAAGCTTTTTTTCAAAAATTTCAAAAATTTTTTCATACATAAAAAATACCCCTTGACAAAATTTTCACCTTAGTATAATATTGGTGGTAAATAGTGGTGGAAAGTGGAACATGATATCTTTCATAGGAAAATATTACCATAATCTTGATCAAAAGGGAAGAGTTATTTTACCAGCCTCCTTAAGAGAGGTTCTGGCAAATAGATATACTTCAGGTAAACTTTATCTTACAAATGCTCCCTTTGATAAAGCCTTACATCTTTATCCTCTTGAAGAATGGATAAAAATTGAAGAAAAAATAAGGCAGCTTCCGAAGTCTGATGAAGCGGTAATGTACTTTTTAAGAAGAGTTATAGCTTCAGCAATTCCCTCTGAATTGGATAAACAGGGAAGGATTCTTATTCCCTATGAACACAGACAAGATGCTGGAATTAATTCAGAGGTTGTAATTGTCGGTCAGATTGAAAGGATTGAAATATGGGATAAGTCAACATGGGATAGTATTACTGACCCAACAAAGGTTGATATTAAGAGGATACAAGATGGTCTTGCAAAGTACGGATTATAAAATGATTCATACACCAGTAATGGTAAAGGAAGTTATTAAAATTCTCAATCCTAAAGAAGATGGAATATATGTAGATGCAACTTTAGGGTGTGGTGGTCATTCAGCAGAAATCCTTAAGAAACTCGGTAATAATGGAAGAATAATAGGTCTTGACAGAGATGAATCAGCTATTGCCTGTGTAAAAGATATTTTAAGTGACAAAAGAATTTTAATAAAACAGGCAAAATTTTCTCAGTTAAAGGATACTTTATCAGAACTTAATATTGAAGAAATTGACGGAATTGTTTTCGATTTAGGTGTTTCTATGTTGCAACTTAAAGATTTATCAAGAGGATTTAGTTTTCACTCAGAAGAAAAACTTGATATGAGGATGGACAATTCCGAGAGTCTTACTGCATGGGAAGTTGTAAACAGGTATCCAGAAAAGACGCTAATAAAGATATTTACTGAATATGGTGACGAACCTTTTGCAAGAAGAATTGCCCGTGAAATTGTCAGACAAAGAAGTAAAAAAACAATTGATACATGCAGAGAATTGGCTAATTTGATAAAAAAAATAGTGACCAAAAAAGATAAGATTCATCCTGCCACAAGGGTTTTTCAGGCAATACGAATTGAAGTAAACAAAGAACTTGAAGAACTCACAGAAGGATTAAGGCAGGCTTTGGAAGTTTTAAATCGTGGTGGCAGAATTTGTGTAATTTCTTACCATTCAGGTGAAGACAGAGTTGTAAAAAATTTTTTCAGAGATGAGGAAAGAAAGAATACATTAAGGATTATTACTAAAAAACCTCTTGTACCTTCTCTTGAAGAAATAACTAAAAACCCTTCAGCAAGAAGTGCGAGATTGAGAGGAGGTGAAAAATTATGAGTAAAATATGTTATGGAGGCAAGGGATTTTATTTAATTCAGGTTTTATTAATTTTTCTTACAGTTGTTTCAATTTTTGCCATACTTTGGATTAGATCTAATGTTATTACAATTGAATACAGGCTAAGCCAGCTTGAGGAAAAAAAGAAATATCTTATTAGAGAACAAAAGGTCTTAATTGCTGAAAAGTCTTCTCTTACTTCTATTGCAAAAGTTGAACAGAACGGTTTAACAGAATTTCAATTCCCTGACAGGAATAAAGTTGTATATGTTACAAAGAATATTGAGCCTTCTATTAATAAGGTAAGTTTTAATCGCAGAGATTAAATATGCATTCAAGATTAAAAATTCTTAAATCTTTAATTGTTTTATGTTTTCTTTTAATTATATTTCGTCTTTTTTTGATCATGTTTGTTGAACATGAAGTTTATCTTGAGAGAGCAAAAATTCAACAAGTAAAGAAGGAAGACATAATTCCCAAAAGAGGTAATATATATGATCGAAGGGGAAGAGAGCTTGCTATTTCATTAGAAAAGGAGTCTTTGTATATTGATCCTGTAATGATAAAAAATCAGGAAGCGATTAATAATATTCTTAATAATTATCTGAAAGTTAATTATCAGCAAATAGTTAATTATGCAAATAATAAGAGATTTTTATGGGTAAAGAGAAAGATGGATGATGAATTAGTTCAAAAAATTAAAAATATGAAACTTGAAGGAGTAGGCTTTATTACTGAACATACAAGATATTATCCAAAGGGAAATATTGCTTCCCATGTAATAGGCTTTGTAAATATTGATGAGGAAGGAGTTGAGGGTTTAGAAAGACTCTATGACAGATATCTTAAGGCACAGAAAAGTTCAAAAATTGTTTTGAGAGATGCTTCAGGTAAAAAGCTTTCTGACGGAATCTATCCAGATATAAAAGGTAATGATATTTTTATAACAATTGATGAAGGATTACAGTATATTGTTGAAAAACATCTTGATGAAGCAATGGCTAAATGGCGAGCTTCTTCAGCAACAGCAATAATGATGGATCCCTTTACAGGTGAAATTCTTGCCTTGGCAAATAGACCAACCTATAATCCCAATGATTTAAAAACAATAAAAAATATGGATGCAGTAAGAAATCGTGCACTTACAGACCTATATGAACCGGGCTCTACATTTAAGATTGTTACTGCCTCAGCAGCTCTTGAAGAAGGGATTGTGAAACCTTCTACAAAGTTTGATTGTTCCGCAGGTTTTATTGAAGTAGGAGGTAAAAAAATTAAAGATGTTCACAAAAATGGAGTTCTTTCTTTTGAGGAAGTTGTTCAAAAATCATCGAATGTTGGTACAATAAAAATTGCCCTTATGCTCGGTAAAGAAAAGCTCTATCATTATATAAAAAAGTTTGGTTTTGGTGAAAAAACAGGGATAGACTTACCAGGAGAGATTGCTGGATATGTAAGAAATCCCAATAAATGGTCTGGAACTTCTATAGGAGCAGTTTCAATTGGACAGGAAGTTGGGGTTACCCCATTACAGGTTTTAAGAGCCTATTCAGCTATTGCAAATGGAGGTTATCTTGTAAAACCCTTTGTAGTATCTGAAATCCGTTCTCCCGATGGAAATATTTTATTCAAGGCTGTTATAAAAAGAGAAAAAATTTTATCTGAAAATACAGCACTAAAAATGAGAGAAATTCTTAAAAAGGTAACTGAGGAAGGTGGTACAGCAAGGACAGCTAAAATTGATGGAAATAATGTGGCAGGTAAAACCGGTACTGCCCAAAAATATGATCCTAAAATTAAAAGATATTCGAAAGATAAATTTGTAAGTTCCTTTGTAGGATTTATCCCTGCTGAGTCACCAAGAATTGCTCTGATAGTTGTTATTCATGATCCAGTAGGAGCTCATTATGGAGGAGTTGTTGCAGCACCGGTATTTAAAGCAATATCTGATGAAGCTCTATCTTATCTCAATGTACCAAGAGATGATGCAAAAGAAAAAGGATTAATTATTACATTAAATAATGAAAACAGTAAAAAGGTGGCTGTGGCAAGATGATGCTTTCAGAACTTATAAGAGATGATTTTGAGATTTTAGGAAATATTGACATACAAATAAATTCTGTTCATTACAATTCAAAAGAAGTAGACAATGGAAGTCTGTTTATTGCTATTTCTGGACAAAATATTGATGGACATAATTTTATAGAAGAAGCAATAAAGGCAGGAGCTAAGGCTGTAGTATATGAAAAGGGAAGATTTTTTCCTATACCAAATTCAAATATTACTTGGATTGCTGTTTTCGATTCAAGAGATGCTCTTGCATGGATATCTTCAAGATTTTTTAATAATCCTTCCCAGAAAATGAAAATGATTGGAATCACAGGCACCAATGGCAAAACAACAACATCCTATCTCATAAGGGAAATTCTTCGGGAATATTGTAAAAGAACAGGATTGATTGGAACTATAAAATATTTAATTGATGATGAAGAAAGAAAAGCAGTTCATACAACTCCAGAGGCACGGGAATTTCAACAGCTTCTTTATGAGATGTATAATAGAGGCGTTGAATATGTTATTTCTGAAGTATCTTCTCATGCCCTTGCTCTTAAGAGAGTTGATTATACCGAATTTGATGTAGCAGTATTTACAAATCTCTCAAGAGATCATCTTGATTTTCATAAAGATATGGAAGATTACTATTTAGCTAAAAAGAGGCTTTTTACAGAGCTATTAAAAAAAGATGGATTAGCTATAATAAATATTGATGATGAATATGGAAAAAGACTTTCAAAGGAAACAGATAGAAGAAAAATTTTATATTCCATTGAAAATAAGGAAGCAAACATATATGTGAAAAATTATAAATTGATGTTTGATGGTACAGAACTTGATTTATTAATTGATGGCAATAAAGATTTTTCAATAAAGTCTTCCCTTTTAGGAATACCAAATATATACAACATCCTTAGCGCAATAGCTGTAGCCTTGGCTTTAGATATTCCACTTGAAATTATTAAGTCTGCTTTAATGAAAGCAACTGCTCCAGCTGGAAGATTTGAAAATATTAATCAAGGACAGGATTTCTTAGTCTTTGTTGATTATGCTCACACTCCTGATGCTCTTGAGAGGCTATTACAAAGTGTAAGAAAATTAAAAGATCAGATTTCAAAGGATGGTAGAATTATTACAATATTTGGTTGCGGTGGTAATCGTGACAGGGGTAAAAGACCTCAGATGGGGAAAATAGCAACAGAATTAAGTGACTATGTAATTATTACCTCAGATAATCCAAGATGGGAAAAACCACGAGAAATTATAAAAGACATCGAGGAAGGGATTGCTCTTGATAATTATATTGTTGTTCAGGATAGAAAAGATGCTCTTAAGATCGGAATACAAATTTGTAAAAGAGGAGATATTTTAATTGTTGCAGGTAAAGGACATGAAGATTATCAAGAAATAGAAGGTCTCAGATATCCCTTTAGTGATAAAGAAGTATTAATAGAATTCTTAAAGAATAGAGGTTAAATTAATGTTCAGTTTGGATGATTTACTTAAGGCGACAAATGGTAAAGTTTTATCGGAGGGGAACACTGTTTTTACCTCTGCTTCGATTGATACGAGAACCATAGGTGAAGGTGAAATATTTTTTGCATTAAAGGGTTTAAAAAGAGATGGACATGAATTTTTGGAAGAAGCTCTTACAAGAGCTTCCGGTGCTGTAATATCAAAGGAAATAAATATAGATTTTCATGGAAAAACAGTAATAAAAGTTGAAGATACACTTGAAGCTTTAAAGTCACTTGCAAAATATTTAAGAAAGCAATTTAAGGGAAAAGTTATTGCTGTCGTAGGAAGTAATGGAAAGACAACAACAAAGGAGTTACTTTACCATTTTCTTTCAGAAAAATACAAAGTTTTAAAAACAGAGGGAAATTTTAATAATATTATTGGTGTGCCTCTTTGTATAAGTAAAATACAGCAGGATACAGAAATAATGGTTCTTGAGCTTGGAACAAATAGAAAGGGAGATATAAGAGAACTTTGTGAGATAGTAAATCCTCAGTATGCTTTAATTACAAATATAGGATACGAACACATTGAAGGATTTGGATCCCTTGAGGGTGTAAGAGATGGAGAACTTGAAGTACTTCCCTTTGTTCATACTGTTTTTGCAAATGGAGATGATCATTTTCTAATGGAGGGATTGAAATATTTTCGAGGTAAAGTTATAACCTTTGGGATAGGTGAAAATTGTGAATTTAAAGCATCTGATATAAATTTTGTGGATGATCACATTGAATTTGTCTTTAATACCGATATTGCAAGTTTTCCTATAAGTATATCCTTAGTTGGCTTATACAATGTGTATAATACTGTTGCATCTGCTACAGTTGCCTTACATTTTGGAGTATCTCAATGTTCAATAAAGAAAGTAGCAGAGACATTTGTTCCAGTTAAAATGCGTGGGGAAATCATTAAAGTAGGCGATTTTGAAATATTCTTTGATGCCTATAATGCCAATCCCTCTTCTATGAAAGTGGCATTGCAGGAGCTTTCAAGACGGAAAAAGGGAATACCAGCTGTAGCAGTTTTAGGTGATATGTTGGAACTTGGAGAGTTTTCTGAACATGCCCATGAGCAATTAGGTATTTGGTTAAGGGATTACGATATAGAACACTTTATAGGGGTGGGAAAGTTTATTAAAAATGCATTAAGATATGTCAATGGACAGGTTTTTGATACAGCAGAGGAAGCCGGAGAATTTATTAATAGAAATTTTAGAGGACCTCATCTTTTATTAATTAAGGGTTCGAGAGCTATGAAAATGGAAAAAATTCTTGAAATTATAAAGAAAGGTAACTGACAATGTTATACGAAGTGCTTTACAGTTTTAGTGATCAAATTTCGGTATTTAATGTTTTTAGATATATAACTTTTCGGACCTTACTTGCCATACTTACATCATTTTTTGTTACCTTTTTAATTGCTCCAGCTTGTATCAGATGGTTGAGAAGTCTCAGTTTAACTCAGCACATAAGAGATGATGGACCAAAAAGTCATTTAAAAAAAGAAGGAACTCCTACAATGGGAGGAATTATAATTATTGGCTCTATTCTTGTTTCAGTGCTATTATGGGGCAATTTAAGAAATCATTATATGTGGATAATGTTTTTGAGTTTTTTGGGATTTGGACTAATAGGATTTATCGATGACTATTTAAAGGTATCAAAGAGAAATTATAAAGGATTGCCTGGTCGATATAAATTAATTGCTCAAATTGTTTTAGCATCAGCAATTACACTTTTTTTATATTTTAATCCAAAAGATCCATATACAACCGTTTTAAGTATCCCATTTTTTAAACAATGGCTTATAGATTTAGGATTATTTTACATTCCTTTCGCAATTTTTGTAATTGTTGGAGCATCAAATGCAGTAAATCTTACTGATGGTATGGATGGATTGGCTACAGGACTTGTTGGAATCGCATCAATTGTTAATGCAGTACTTCTTTATGTATCAGGACATGCTGTGTTTGCCAAATATCTTTATGTTCTTTATATACCAGGAACAAGTGAACTTGCTGTTTTCTGTGGAGCAATGCTTGGAGCCTGCTTAGGTTTCTTGTGGTATAATGCTTATCCCGCAGAGGTTTTTATGGGAGATGTGGGCTCTTTAAGCCTTGGAGGAGCCCTTGGTACTCTTGCAGTCATTACAAAACACGAAATTGTCCTTGCCCTTGTTGGTGGAATTTTTGTAGTTGAAGCTTTATCTGTAATTCTTCAGGTTGGTTATTTTAAACTAACTGGTGGTAAAAGAATCTTCAGAATGGCACCCCTTCACCATCATTTTGAATTGAAAAAATTGCCAGAACCAAAAGTTATTGTAAGATTTTGGATAATAGGTATCATACTTGCCTTATTAAGTCTTTTAACTTTAAAACTGAGGTGATACAATGAAAGTAAAAATGTTTTTTAGAGCTTTTTTATCTGCATTTATGGTTTTTATCTTCTTTAATTTTGCTTTAGCTGAAGAAATTACAGCTCCCAGTGCAGTTGCAGTTGATGCCCAGACAGGGAAGATATTATATGGAAAAAATCCCCATCTTAAACTTGCACCCGCAAGCACGACAAAACTTGTAACTGCAATGGTTGCTTTAGAAAATCTTTCACCAGAAAAAAAGGTAAAAATTTCTAATAAAGCTGCAAAAACACAAAGTGTATCACCTAAATTAACGGCTGGAGAGATTTATACTGTAAGAGATCTTGTTTATCTTGCACTTATGCGTTCAGTAAATAGTGCAACAGTTGCCTTAGCAGAGGCGGTATCAGGGAATGAAAAAGATTTTGTTAAACTCATGAATGATAAAGTAAAAAAAATTGGAGCCAATGATACTCGATTTGTTAATTCTTCAGGATTGCCAGGGAAGGGACAATATACAACAGCCTATGATTTAACAAAAATAATGGCTCATGCCCTTTCATATCCTCTAATAAAAGAGGCAATCAATACCCGCGTTTATCTTGTAAGGTCAGAAGAAGGTAGGGAACATTTTATTCAGAATACGAATCATCTTTTATGGTCAGAAGACAACATGATAGGAGGTAAAACAGGATATACAAGAACAGCTAAACATTGTTTTGTAAGTGCTTCAAGAGTTGGAAACAGGCTTATTTATACAGCTGTTCTTGGAGAGGCTAATAGAGATAAACTATGGCAAGATACCCAACAACTTATAGTTAAGGCAGATACAATTCTTTCAGGTAAAGGAGAGCCAATAGTACATTTAACTGAAGAGAAACCTATAGTAAAGGCATCATATAAATCTGTTAATAATATAGCTGAAAAACAAAAAATAAAATCCAAGAAAACTTCAAAAAATAAAGGCAAAAAATTAAAAAATAAGAGGACAAAAAATGCAAGCAATAATACAAAATCTATCTGATTTTGAAAATAAAAATATTTCTGTTGTTGGATTAGGTAAAAGTGGGTTGGCTGTAGTAAAATTACTTTCTTTATTGGGCGCAAAACTAACAGTTAATGATAAAAAAAGCAAAGATGAAATTTTAAAAGATTTAAATGAACTTTCTAATAAAGTAGAAAAAGTAATAGATGGCGGGCATCCATCAGAAGCCTTAGAAGATGCTGAATTAGTTGTTGTAAGCCCTGGAGTTCCTTTAAATACACCATCTATAGTATCAGCAGTTTACAAAGGTATTCCTGTAATTGGAGAGATAGAACTTAGTTGGAATATACTTAATTTAATAAAAAGAGAAATCCAGATAATTGGAATAACAGGATCAAATGGTAAATCAACTACTTCTACTTTAACGTACGAATTTTTAAAAAAGGATGGCAAAAAGGTTTCCCTTGCAGGAAATATAGGTCTTCCTATGGCAGAAGTGGTTTATCAATTGTTAAATAATAATATCGATTTAGATTACCTTGTACTTGAACTTTCAAGTTTTCAACTTGAAGGTATAAAAAATTTCAAAGCCCAATATGCTGCAATTTTAAATATAACACCAGATCATATGGATAGATACTCAAACATGAAGGAGTATATTGAAGCAAAAGCCAGGATTTTTAAAAATCAGGATGGACATGATTATCTTATTCTTAATATGGATGATAAAAATACAGTATCGACAATAGAACATTTAAGAGATGTTTATTTAAGAAGGGGCAAACTTCCAAATATATTATATTTCAGCAGATTACAAAGAGTCTATGGTGCTTTTTTAGAAAACAACGCAATAAGATTTAATGCAAGAGAAGAACTTCCTGTTTCTGTTATAAAAGAAATGGAAAATACTGTTTTACCAGTAGATACATTCAAAATTAGAGGAGTTCATAATATTGAAAACATAATGGCATCTTCTCTTTTAGCCCTTTGTGCTGGATGTAAAGGAGAAAGCATTAAAGAAGTTGTAAAGGAATTTCCAGGACTACCGCATCGAATGGAAATAGTAAGACAGATAGATGGAGTTACATATATAAACGATTCTAAGGGAACAAATGTAGATGCAGTTAAAAAATCTCTTGAAAGTTTTACAGGAGGAGTTATTTTAATTGCGGGTGGAAGGGATAAAGACGGAGATTTTACAGTTTTGAGAGAAATTGTTTCAAAGAAAGTTAAAGCTTTAATACTCATTGGTGAGGCAAGTCAGAAAATAGCAGATATTTTAGGTGATTTAGTACCAACGTATTTTGAAAAGGATATGAAATCTGCTGTTATGAAAGCAAAGATGGAAGCTAAAAGGGGAGACATAGTTTTACTTTCTCCAGGTTGTGCAAGTTTTGACATGTTTAGAAATTTTGAACATCGTGGAGAGGTATTTAAAGAGATTGTGAATTCCCTATGAATAAAGGCTCAATTGATAAGACAATTTTATTTACGGTTATTTTCCTTATAATTATAGGTCTTATTTCTGTTTATAGTTCAACTTCTGTTTTAGCTTCGGTGAAAGCAAAATATGCGGAAAAAGGAGGAATGATTTATTTTCAGAAACAGTTATTTACCCTTTTTATAGGATTTTTTTTAATGTTTATATTTATTTTTATTTCTCCTGCAAATTTAAAAAAGATTGTCTTTCCTTTGTTGATTCTCTCTTTTGTTATGTTAATTCTTGTTTTCTCTCCATTAGGAGTAAGCGCTGGAGGTGCAAGACGATGGCTCAAACTTTGGCCAAGTGCTTTTCAGCCCTCTGAGATTGTAAAATTTGCAATGGTTCTTTTTCTTGCTTGGTATATAAGTCGCCCTGATTATAATAAAGACAGCATTAAAAATTTTTTAATACCAATTGGAGTAATGGGAATATTTCAACTAATTTTTCTCAAACAGCCAGATTTCGGAGCAGTCTTGACCCTTGGAATAATTACCTTTACTATGCTTTTTCTTGCAGGAGCTAACTTGAGATATATGGGGATAACATTTTTAATGGCTATTCCTGTAATATTTTATCTTGCCAGAGAACCTTATCGATGGCGCAGAATAACTTCATTTCTTGATCCCTGGGCAGACCCTCAGGGAAGCGGATTTCAGCTTGTTCAATCATTGATAGCACTGGGAAGTGGTGGACTTACTGGTCAGGGATTGGGAGGGGGAAAACAGAAACTTGCTTTTTTGCCAGAGATACATACTGATTTTATTTTTGCTCATATTGGTGAAGAACTAGGCTTTTTAGGTGCCTTTACTGTTGTTTTTCTTTTCTTTTTGTTATGTATTAGAGGTTTAAGTATTGCTTTAAGACAGACAGAACCCTTTAATTATTTTCTTGCTTCTGGAATTACTCTTATGATTTCATTTCAAGCTCTGATAAATTTTGCAGTTGTAACTGGATTAGCACCTACTAAGGGATTGCCTTTACCATTTATAAGTTATGGAGGTTCATCTTTGGTTGTTAATCTTATGGCAGTAGGGATTTTGCTAAACCTTTCACGATTTTCTTCAGAGGTTGGATATTCTAAAATTTTTATTCAACCAACTTCAAAGACAAGAAAATACAGATATTATTATAGAGTAAGAAGGCTGTCATGAAAGTAATTATAGCAGGTGGTGGAACAGGTGGACATCTCTTCCCAGGGATAGCTCTTGCTTCTGATATTAAAGAGAAATATCCCGATGCAAAGATTATATTTATTGGAACTGAAAGAGGTTTGGAGTCAAAGATCATACCTAAAACAGATTACGAGCTTAAATTAATCTCTGTCAGAGGTTTTGTTGGAAAATCCTTCAATGATAAAATAAAATCAATATTTAGTCTTGTTAAATCCTTTAATGAATGTAAAAAGATAATAAAATCTTACTCACCTCAAATTGTATTTGGAGTTGGTGGATATGCCTCTTTTCCTCTTGTTTTAATTGCATCATTAAAAAAAATTCCTACGGTAATACTTGAACAAAATACTGTTCCAGGTTTAGCTAATAAAATTCTTGGTAATTTCGTATCAGCCATTGCTATAACTTATCCTGAAACAATAGAACATTTTCCTAAAGAAAAGGTATATCTTACAGGGACTCCCATAAGAAAAGAAATTTTATTGGGCGATAGAAAAAGAGCGGTTAAAATTTTTAATCTCGAGGAGCATAGACAGACTCTTTTAGTTTTTGGAGGAAGCCTTGGAGCAAGAAAAATAAATAAAGCTATGATAGATGGACTTTCATATTTAATTCCACTCAGGAATAAAATTCAGATAATTCATCAGACAGGAGATGCAGATTACAAATGGGTTTCCGAAGAATATGAAAAGCTTTCATTTAAGGCAACAGTGCTACCCTTTATCTATGAAATGGCAGAAGCGTACTCTGTTTCTGATCTTATAGTTTGTAGGGCAGGGGCTTCCACAGTGGCAGAAATTACAGCTTTAGGGAAGGCATCAATTCTAATTCCCTACCCCTATGCAGCATATAATCATCAGGAAATTAATGCAAGACGGTTACTTAGCAGAGGTGCCTGTGAACTTATTCTTGATAGAGAAATTAATGGGGAGATTTTAGCGAAAAAAATAATTAAAATTTTAGATGATAGCAAAATTAGAAAGGAGATGGAAATAGCATCTCTTGCTTTTGGAAATGCAAAGGCAGGAGAAAAAATAATAGAGATAGCAGAGAGTCTGATAAGGAGGAGGAATGTATCAGTATAAGAAGATTCATTTTATAGGCATTGGTGGGATTGGGATGAGTGGCATTGCAGAGGTTTTACACAACATGGGGTATACAGTAACAGGCTCAGACATTAGAGAGTCTGATACTGTGAAAAGGCTTAAGAGTTTAGGAATAAAAGTATTTATAGGACATAGTCAGGAAAATATTAATCATACTGATGTTGTAGTATTTTCTTCTGCTGTAAAATCTGACAATCCTGAAATTATTAAAGCAAAATCCTTAGGTATTCCTGTCATTCCACGAGCTGAAATGCTTGCTGAACTTTGTAGACTTAAATATTCAGTTTTAGTTGCCGGTGCTCATGGTAAAACTACAACAACTTCTTTGATTGCAGAAGTTTTAAATCATGCTGGTTTTGATCCAACTGTTGTAGTTGGTGGAAAGCTTAAATCTATTGGAAGTAATGCAAGATTAGGACAAAGTGAGTTTCTTGTGGCAGAGGCAGATGAAAGTGATGGTAGTTTCCTTAAACTAAATCCTTCTGTATCAGTTATAACAAACATTGATAAAGAACATCTTGACTATTTCAAAAATTTAAGAAGAATTAAAAAAGCCTTTTTGGAGTTTGCCAATAAAGTTCCCTTTTACGGAGTATCAATTCTTTGTAAAGAATGTAAACATATAAGGAGCTTGATACCTAATTTAAACAGAAGATACATTCTTTATGGTTTCAATGATAATGCTGATTTTTACAGTAGAAATATTGAATATAAAGACCAAAAAACTTATTTTGAAGTTTTTTACAAGGGTAAATCATTGGGAATTTTTAAACTTCCTATCCCAGGAAGACATAATGTTTTAAATGCTTTAGCAACTATAGCTGTGTCAATGGAACTTTCTGTGCCTCTTGATAAAGTAAAATCCGCCTTTGAGAACTTTACAGGTATAGGAAGAAGATTTGAATTTAAAGGGGAAAGAAGGGGATTAAAATTTTATGATGATTATGGTCACCATCCTACAGAAATTAAAGCAGTGATTAAAACTGCATTATTGTTAAAGCCAGAACGTCTATGTGTAATTTTTCAACCCCACAGATATACTCGTACCAGAGACCTTATGGAACAATTTGTCTCTGCCTTTAAAACAACATTAAGGAAAAAAGATATTTTATTTCTTATGGATATATACCCTGCAAGTGAATCTCCTATTAAAGGAGTAACTGGAGAGATTTTATATAAAAAATTGAGAGACTCAGGAGTCAATGTCATATTTAATCCTGATAAAGAAAAAATTAAGGAAGACATTTTAAAAGAAATAAAGAAAGGTGATATTGTCTTTACAATTGGAGCAGGTGATGTTTATAAGATTGGAGAGGCAGTAAGAGACCTATGCAGTTAATGGAAACCTTTTTTAAAGAAAAGGGTATTGTTTATAAAAAGAACGAAGCTCTTGCTAATTATACAACTTTACGAATTGGCGGTGCTGCTTCATTTATAGCTTTTCCAGAGGATGAACAAATTTTGAATTTACTTGAAGTATTAAAAAATGAAGAATATCCCTTTTATATTATTGGTGGTGGTAGCAATTTACTTATTAGTGACAAAGGTTTCAAAGGTGTAATAATAAATACGAAAAAAATGAATGAAATTTATCTTGACGGATTTACTCTTACTGTATCAGCAGGAGTAATGCTTGGAAGAGTGGTTACTTTTTTGGCAAAAAGGGGATTATCAGGAATGGAAGGACTTATTGGTATTCCAGGAACTATCGGAGGTGCAATAAAAGGTAATGCAGGTTCCTTTGGATACGAGATAAAAGACTGTTTTATAGAGTGTGAAATTATTGATGCTCAATTAAAGACAAAAATATTGACAAAAAATCAAATTAATTTCCAGTATCGTAGTTCAGGATTACCAGATGATGTAATAATATGCCGAGCAAAATTTTATCTCAAAGAAAGCAATGGATCAATTTTTAACAAAATGATAGATTTTTTAAAAAAGAAACAGTTAACACAACCCCTTCGTGCTCCCTCTGCAGGTTGTGTCTTTAAAAATCCTCCAGGTTTTTCAGCAGGAGAATTGATTGATAGGGCAGGACTTAAAGGGTTTAAGGTCGGGAATATAATGGTAAGTCCGATTCATGCAAACTATTTTATTAATTTAGGCAATGGAAAAGCCTCTGATTTTTTGAAACTAATGGAAATTGTTAAAGATAGGGTTTTTAGATATTTTGGAATTGAATTGCAACCTGAAATAAAAATTTTGGGGGATAAACCATGAAAGTTGGTGTAATAGCGGGAGGCATATCTTCAGAAAGAGAGGTATCTTTGAGAAGTGGGCAGGCAGTATTTAATGCATTAAAGGAGCTTGGATATAATGTGGTCTTCATAGATGCCAATATTGACCTATGTGAAAAAATAAAAAAGGAAAAGATTGATATAGCCTTTTTAGTATTACATGGTGGATGGGGAGAAAATGGAGCTATCCAGGGAATGCTTGAAGTTATGGGAATTCCATACACAGGTAGTGGAGTTTTAGCTTCAGCATTAGCGATGGATAAGGAGGCAACAAAGAAAATTTTTCTTTATCATGGCATACCAGTTCCTCCATTTAAAGTTATCAATATAGAAGAATATGAAGAATTGAATATAAGAGAGATATTATTGCCGTGTGTTGTTAAACCTTCTCAAGAAGGTTCATCTGTTGGCGTGAGTATTGTTAAAAAAGAAGAAGATTTAAAATCTGCCCTTGATGAAGCATTTAAATATGGAGATAGAGTAATTATAGAAAAATTCATAGAAGGTAAAGAGATTCATATCGGCGTTCTTGGAAATAAAGCTCTTGGTGGAGTTGAGGTAAGACCAAAACAAGGATTTTACAGTTACGAAGCAAAATACACTAAAGGTTTAACTGATTACATACTTCCACCAGAAATTGATAAATATCTTTATGAAAAACTAAAGGATTTAGGGTTAAAGGCTCATAAGGCATTGGGATGTAAGGGAGGAACAAGAGTTGATATGCTTATAGATAAAGAAGGCAATCCATATGTGCTTGAAATTAACACTATTCCAGGAATGACAGAGACTTCCCTTTTACCGAAAATAGCGACTCTTTCAGGCTACGATTTTAAGGCTTTGGTAAAAGAGATTTTAGAACTTGCAATAAAAGAAAATGAGAAATAAAAAAATAATCTTTATTGTTACTGGTTTTATTTTTTCAGTGTTCTTTGTGTTTTTACTTTATAAATTTTTTACAGTAAAGCAAATAGTTATTATTGGTAATAAGCATTTACCAGACAGTGAAATAAGGGCAATTTTAGGTATAAAAGAAGGACATTCAATTTTATATCCTTCTTCAAAAAATATTTATGATAGATTGAAAAAATCACCATGGATTAAAGAGGCAAAAATAAGAAAGGATTTAAATGGAAAGCTTACGATTTTTATTCAAGAGTCAACTCCGACTGCAATATTGCAACACAACAGCAGATATTACCTGGTTAGTAATGATGGAGAAGTACTTGAAGATTTTACCGATAAAATTAAAGAGTCAAAAATATTTCTCCCTGTTATAAAAGAATTAGATCCCTTTAAAGATAAAAAAACACTTATAGATGCCTTAAATTTAATAATTTTTGTTAAAACCAAAAATTATGTAAATCCAGAGGATGAAATAATTATTACGGGTTCAACATCAGAAAATTTAACTTTAAATGTAAATGGTTTTCCTATAATTGTTGGAACAGGTGATTATGAGACAAAATTTTCAAAGTATATGATTGTTGTTACCGAATCTCAAAAGCGTGGTCTGTCTTTAGAATATGTAGATTTAAGATTTCCTGATAAGGTGATTGTAAAACCAAGCCAGTAATATTGATAAAGGAGTTCGATGAATGAGTCTTTTTAATGTTATTGACATAGGTAGCACAAAAATATCTATAGCAACAGGCATTTTAAATGACGACAAATTTTTAATACAGTTTTTAAAGAGTTACAACTCTGCGGGATTAAAGAAGGGTAGAGTAATAGATATGGAAGGGTTAAGTTCTGCAATAAAGAGAGCTCTTGAAGATGCAGAGATTCAGCAAAACATTAAAATAAAAAAAGCCTCTGTGTGCTATTCTGGATTGGATGTAAGGGGTATATACAGTAATGGTGCTGTAAGGATAAGAAAAAGAGAGATATCAGAGGAAGATGTAAATTTTGCAATAGAATCAGCTACTGCAATGTCTTTGCCTGCAGATCAGGAGGTAATTCATGTATTACCTGTAGAATTCATCGTTGATGGTAATAATGGTATAAAAGATCCGGTAGGTATGAAAGGATTAAGGCTTGAGTCAAAGGTTTATACTATTACAGCCTCTTCCAATCAAATACAAAATATTATTACTTGTTGCAGTAGAGCAGGAGTTGAGGTTGAAGATGTAATTCTTCAAGGAATAGCTTCCTCTGAAGCTGTTTTAAGCACCCATGACAAAGAGATTGGTACAATGGTTATTGACATAGGAGGAGGTACAATTGATTTAGCAGTATTTTATGAGGGCAGTATAAGATATATTGCCACTTATGGAATTGGTGGAAATCATATTACCAATGATTTATCAATAGGTCTTAAAATTTCCTATACTGAAGCAGAGAGAATAAAAAAGCAATTTGGGGTACTTTTACCTAATATTAATTTAATTTCATCAGACAATCTTGCCAAAAAGGATTACCAGTCTAATAATCAAAAGTTGATTGAAAATATATCAGAAATAGAGATAATTGGATTAGACAGACAACCTATAAAAATTCCAATGTCAATAATAAAAGAAATTATTTATGCAAGGTCTGAAGAAATACTTGAGATTATCAAAAAAGAAATTTTGTCTCTTCCCAATGATATTTCCCTTTCTTCAATTATTTTTACAGGTGGAACATCTTTGATGTCAGGATTTATTTCTTTGGCTGAAGCTTATCTGTCAATCCCCTGTAGAGTTGGCAAACCAGACACGGGAATTAGTTCATTATGTTTAGAAATGGGATTGAATGATAGCTATATTTATGAAAACGATAACTTTTTAACAGTAAACACTCCAGAGTTTTCATCTGCCATAGGTGCATTGATTTACAAAATAAAAACAGGACTGTATGATAACCATGTTGTAGGTTTTAGTAAATTCGTGGATAAGATTAAGGCATTAATAAGGAATTTTATAAAAATTTAAAAGGAGGTTTGAACAATGTTTGAAATTGAGGAGTCTGAAAGACCTATTGCAAAAATTAAGGTTATAGGTGTAGGAGGAGCTGGTACAAATGCAGTCAATACAATGATTTCAGCTGGTGTATATGGAGTTGAATTTATTGCAGTAAATACCGATGTACAACATCTTGAAATTTCATTAGCACCTGTAAAGGTTCAGATTGGTAAGGAGCTTACAAAAGGACTTGGTGCAGGGTCAGACCCTGAGCTTGGTAAAAAGGCAGCTTTAGAAGATAAAGATACTTTGATTTCATGTATAGAGGGATCGGACTTAATATTTATTACTGCTGGGATGGGAGGAGGAACAGGAACAGGCGCTGCTCCTGTTATAGCATCTTTGGCAAGACAGTTGGGAATTTTAACTGTGGCTGTTGTAACCAAGCCTTTTTATTTTGAAGGTAAAAAAAGGCTTCATAATGCAGTTGTTGGAATTAAAGAGTTGAAAAAGTATGTTGACACAATAATAATTATTCCTAATGATAAAATTCATCTTGTTGTTGAAAAAGGAACTCCATTGGTTAAGTCCTTTGCCATAGCCAATGATATTTTAAGACAAGCGATTCAAGGTATTTCTGATCTTATTTTAAGTCCGGGATTTATTAATAGAGATTTTGCTGATGTTAAAACAATAATTGAAAATTCAGGCAAAGCAGTAATCGGTCTTGGAACTTGTCTGAAAGGAGAGAGTGCTAAAGAAGCAGCATTGAAAGCAATTAGAAATCCTCTTTTAGAGGAAACATCAATAGAAGGTGCAAGAAGAATTCTAATAAATATCACAGGAGGATTTGATCTTACTCTGGATGAAGTCCAGGAAATTGCATCTACAATTTATGATGTTGCCCATGAAGAGGCTAATATAATATTTGGAACAGTTGTCAAACCAGAGATAGAAAATGAAATATATGTTACAGTTATAGCAACAGGGTTTGAGGATAAACCTGAAGAAATTGAGATATCAACTGCAGAAAAATGGATGCCCAAAAATTCAAATGTCTCTCTGAAAGAAACAAAAAGAATTATTTCAAAAAATATTGGTTCTTTATCCTCTTTTATGAAAAAACCAGATGTGCCTTACTTATTCCCAACTGAAGACCAACAAAAGAAGTATTCACAGGAAACTATTGAAGAAATTAATAAGACTTCATCAGAACTAATCGAAGAAGAAGCTGTAGATAAAATAGAGACGAAAAAAGAAATCAAAAATGATGAACTTTCAAATTCTCAATTCAAAGTAAAAGTATTACAGGAGCCTTTTAAGGAGATTCCTGATGATGTTGAAGAAGAGATAGATATTCCTGCCTATCTCAGAAAAAAATACAGAATAATTGATGAGAAAAATAGTTGATAAGATTAATTTCATTATTAAGCAAGAAAGGGGAACAATAAAAAAAGAACACGGAGGGAAAATAAGAATATGCCTAATTTATCCAGATATTTATCAGGTAGGAATAAGTAATTTAGGTTTTCAAACAGTTTATAGACTTTTAAATAAAAGAAAAGATGTTGTTTGTGAAAGAACTTTTCTTCCTTCTAATGAAGAAATAGTCGATTATGATAATTATCCTCTTATTTCCTATGAAACAAAGACCCCCCTTTATGAGTTTGATATATTAGCTTTTAGTCTTTGTTTTGAAAATGATTATCCTAATATTATAAAAATTCTTGAATTAGCAAAAATTCCCTTCCTTAATTCTGAAAGGGAATCTCATCATCCCATAGTTGTTGCTGGTGGTGTTTTATGTTTTTCTAATCCAGAACCAGTAGCTGAGATATTTGACATAATCTTTGTTGGAGAGGCAGAAGAATTAATAGACAACTTCGTAGAGCTTTATAAAAGGGTTAAAGAGCATTCCTATGAAGAAGATTTCAAAAACAATGTAAAAAGAGAAATCATAAAATTCAAAGGATTTTATGTTCCAGAGGCATACAAGGAGATTTACAGAAATGGAAAAACTCAAGGAAGAGAAATTCTATGGAAGGATGCACCAGATAAAATAAATAGAGTTTACTGCGAGAATTTTTCAGAAAGATTCGGTTATTCCCAGATTACAACTTCTGAATCTGTATTTCCTGAAATGTTTCTTCTTGAAACAATGAGAGGATGCCCCTTTAGCTGTAGATTCTGCCTTGTTGGACATGTTTATAAACCTGTAAGAAGAGCATCCTTTGATAAATTAATTGAAAAAATTGACGAAATCAAAAAAGAAGGACATTCTTTAGTAGGAATAATTGCTCCATCTCTTACGGCTTATAAAGAACTAACAGAATTATTTAAAATTTCCGATGTTGAATTATCCTTTACTTCCTTAAGGGCGGATCGATTTACAATGGAAATTTTGAATACTTTGGCAAATCGTAAAACCCTCACATTAGCTCCTGAAGCAGGTTCAGAAAGATTACGTAGGGTTATCAAAAAGGGTATCTCTGAGAGTGATATATTAAGTATTTGTGAAAAACTTTCAGAAACCAAACTTGAAAATTTAAAATTATACTTTATGATAGGATTACCCTTTGAAAAGGATGAAGATATAGACGAGATAGTAAATCTAATAAAAAAAATAAGAAATATTTTTCCAAGAAAACTGACTGCAAGTGTGAGTGTTTTTGTTCCAAAACCCTTTACTCCCTTTCAATGGCATAGAATGGAGGAGTATGAAAATGTGAAAGAAAAATTAAAAAAGCTCACAAAAGATACTAATAAAGATACTAATAAAATAAAGGGATTTAAGCTGGTGCATGAAGTGCCTAAATATTCATATATGCAGGGTTATTTTTCAAGGGGTAATAGAAAAGTATTAAAAAATATAGAAAGAATTTCAAAGGGTGAAAATTTTAGCAAAATCTTTGAAGAAGTAAAGGATTATACATATGAAGTAAAATCTTTTGATGACTACTTGCCATGGGATTTTATTGAACATGAGGGTTTAAGCAAAGAGAATCTTTGGCAAGAGTATGAGAAAGCTAAAAAAGCAGTGGATTGATGGAAATTTTTTAAATTTATTATACTTAAACTCATTACTTATTATTCTCTCAAAATTCTTTAAAGATGAGAAAAAAATGATATAATTTTTTATAAAGATTTTTATAAAAATGCTGAAAATATATTACAAAATAGAGATAAACTTTGACTTCCTTTTAGTCTCAGGAGATGTTTCGCTCTGTCAAATCTATCAGGCTTTTGAGGAAAACATTTTAATTCGAAAGGATAGAAGACACAATGAAAAAGATTAAGTCTATCCCAAAATTTGACAGACCTCGTGAAAAAAATAAGTAATCTCGCTAAATACTACAGGGACCTTTTATTTTCTCTTTCAAATCAAGCTGGGAGACATTTTATAGATATTACTGCAGTTTTAAGATATGGATTAACTGCTGATCTTAGCTTGTTTATCCCAACAATTGAAGAGATTATTTCAAACGGAACGATTAGTTTTACAATTGAAAAAACATCCTCAGATGATATAGATAAAATCGTGGATGCTGCAGATGAGATTGAAGATCAAGAGGAACGAATGGATTTTGAAAATTCTGACACTCCTGATATTGAAATTAATTTAGAAAATTATGAAAGAAAAAAAGCATCTGCAATTCTTATTGCAATATATAGAAAACAGCAATTTGATCCATATAACCGAGAAGTTATTGTAGGATTCCCTTTGGTCTCAGGAAAAACTGGTAGAAAAAAGTTCTGTGCACCGCTTTTTTACTATAAAGTGCATATTGAATTTAACCCTCTTAAAAACATCTTAACACTTGTTAAAGATTTTGAAATACCTGCCTTAAATTTCCAATTGATTAAACATATTGTTGAATCAGACGAAGATGTTGAGATGATTCGAAAAGAAGTTTTGCCTTATCTTTATGGAGAAAATTTTGATTTAAAAACAATTGAGAAAATAATAAAGATACTTTCTGAATTGACAGAAGGATTTAGAGGAATGTCTTACTCTCAGGAACAGGTCACATTAAGTACTGCGATGAAATCGAGAGAATCTGAAGGTATTAAAGTCTTTAATACATCCGTTATTATAAATGCAAAAAAAACGAACTCTTACCTTATTGACGATTTAACTCAAATTGCAAATATTGATAAAATAAATGGCGAAACAGTTATAGATGCTATATTATCTATGCCTTCTGAGGATCAAGACGATGGAATAGAAGACCATATATTAAACACAGAACGCTCACCTCTATTGTTTCCGTTGTTAAGCAATGAAAGGCAGCGGAGTGCAGCAATTAAAACAGAAAGATCACGCCTTCTTGTTATACAAGGACCTCCCGGAACTGGCAAATCTCAAACCATAGCCAATCTTATCTGTCATCTTGTAGCCAATGGTAAGACTGTTTTGGTTTCAAGCCATCAGAACAAAGCTCTTGAAGTTGTTACAAAAGCCTTACCAAAAATAGATTACCTCGCAATGTCTTTGTTAAAGGGTGAAAAAGAGTCAATCAATGAACTTACAAATAAAATTGAGAGTTTTCACTCTCATATTAGTGGGATAGATATTAATCATCTGAATCAGTTATTAAAGAGAAATATGGCAGAGTTGGAAAAAATAGACTATAACATAAAAAAACTACAAGTCAGATTTTCAGAACTAAAAATTATAGAAAGAGACCAACATTCAAAATATCATCAATACCACAAGATCAGAGATTATGATCTTATAGATGCGCATGATTCGATTCCCGAGGGATTAGAGTCTGTAATAGCTTTTACATTAGTAGAATATAGAGAGCTTCTACAAATACTAAAAAAATATTATTCTGATATAGAAAGAATTTTGTCTTCTAACAATAGTATCGATACTACAATAGAAAGTATTAGACATCTTATAAATGTTTATGATTGGATCAAAGAAAACTTTTCTGCTGATAAACGTGACCTAATAAGTTTCTGTAATCAATGCGCAAACCCTAATCTTGATTTTGAAAAATGTATCCATTACTTGCGTCTTTTAAGTCAATGGGTAGATAAACATTGTTGGAATCTGATATTGGCACTAAAGATATTATCTGAAAATTATAATCTTGATTTAGATTTCCAAACAGTCAAAAAAATCTCCGTTGAATACGAAATTCTGATAGATGATATTATTAGTTGTTTAGAAGATTTAATTTTAAGATTAAAAAAATTAAGTGAACTAAGAATAGAAACTGGGCTTCCCGAATATCCAAACAGTCAAATAATTGAAGAAGCAGCTTACAATTTAGAAGTCTTAAATCAATTAAAAAATTCTTGGTGGAAATGGCATTTATCCATAAAAGCAAAGAGTGCCCGTAAGTTCTTTGTATCTCTAAATTTACCCAAACCTGTGTATAAAAAACAAGATGATATTCTTAAAAAACTTAAACTATGGAAAGATCACTGGTCATTAAGAAACGAGATAGTAAAAGACCTTAAATATTTAATTGAAAGGGGGATTCCAATTAAAGAATTATCTCCACAACCCTCTATTAGAGAGCTTCATATTAATGTCAATCTTGCACAAAAATATACAGATGCTATATCAGCATTAAATGAGTTTCCATCAATTCAACTCGACACAATTACAGAAATAATAGAAAGTAGAGCATCAAAAATATCCAACTATGAAGAAATCTCATTATTTAAAGAATACTTAGGGAAAACCATAACCTATTTAGAGACTCTGAATGTATTGAGAAAGCTTATCGAATCAAATAATCATTTTAAAGATCTTTGTTACTCAATATTCTCCCCGATTATAAAGGTAATATTCCAATTAAATTCTGATGGACAAGCGGACAAAATTATTAATTATCTTAAAGCTATATTTCCTTATTTTGATGACTACAAAAAACTTAAAACTTACGAACAAAATCGGTTGAATACACTCTCTAACACATACGCCAAAATTAAAGAAAAAGTCTTTAAAGGAGAGGATATATCGGCATTGATGAAGCCGGACCTTGTTATAGAAGCCTTTAGGCTTTCATCTTACATAAGGGAGGATCTTTTAAAAAATCCTGATGACATCAATGAGATAACAACAAAAATTACTAAGTTAAAAGCAGAAGCGCAGCAAAGGATATTAAGAATTCTTGATATAAGTCGCAAAATGGCATTGAAAAAGGCTGAATCTAACCCAGAAACCTTATTTATTATCAACAAATTAAGACAAATCTTAAAAAGAAAAAGAAAAACACATTCGTTTGTTCAATTGCGTAACCAAATTGAATACAAAAGGCTGTTATTGGTATTCCCTTGTTGGATAATGAGTATTGAAGATACTGCACGTATATTTCCTCTCGAGTCAGGTTTATTTGATTACCTTATCATTGATGAGGCTTCACAATGTAATCAGGCAACTGCCTTACCTCTATCATATCGAGCTAAAAGAATGATAGTAGTCGGCGACAGTAAGCAGATGAAGAATCCCAATACTCAATTCTTGAGTGATTCGGTAATCCAGCTTAATCTTACAAAACACAGTCTTGACAATCATCCTAAATCGGTATTCCTACATGGTAGGAATTCTCTCCTTGATCTCGCCATAGGTTGTCAGGATGTCAGCCCTGTGTTTCTGAATGAACACTTTAGATGTGAACCTCCAATAATAGAATTTTCAAATAGACATTTCTACAACAATAATTTAAAGATACTTACCCCATTCCGGAAGAAACGATTTAACCCTTGCATGGAAATTAGGCTAATAAAAGGAGCATATGATGACCCAGATAACACAAAGCAAAATATTATAGAAGCGCAGGCAGTGATTGCAGAATTAAAAAGAATGGTTGATAGCGGAGAACTTATAGGTGACAAAAAAGATGAAAGACTGACAGTTGGTATCCTGTCGCCATTCAGACATCAGGCCTCCCTTCTACAAGGCATGATGTATAAGATGTTTGAACAACAACCTCACATTCTGAAAGACCACGAAATGATTGCTTCTACAGTAGATGGTTTTCAGGGCGATGAGCGGGACATAATTTTATATTCTTTTAGATACGCTCCGAATTCAAAGCCTGGATCAATACATGTATTACAAAGGGAAGACGAACACTCATTAGGGCGTTTAAATGTAGCCTTTAGCAGAGCAAGAAGAAAGGTTATCTGTTTTATATCTACCCCCATCGATAATTTTCCGAAAGGACTTATTAGAGACTACTTAAACCATGTTTTATATGTCCAGAATTCCTCATATAACAGGCTGTGCAATCCAAACGAAAAAGAGAAATGCCAAAGTGATTTTGAACGAGATGTCTTTGATGCCCTTGTGAATAGAGGATTAGAAGTTTATGCGCAGATTCCTTGTGCTGGGTTTTTTATAGATTTTGTAGTTATAGACAAAGAAGGAAGGAGAATTGCCGTTGAATGTGATGGTGAGTTTCATTATGATGAATATGGCGAGTTAAGAGAAGAAGATTATCAGAGGCAAGATATTATAGAACGAAACGGCTGGTTTGTTCATAGAATCTCATCCCGTAAGTTTTATTCTGATCCACAGGGAGCAATAGATAAATTATTGGAAGATTTACGAAAACAAGAGGCCGATATTGAGATAACACTTGCAGAAAAAGTACATGACCCCTTTGTAGAATCTACTGAAGTATATAATCAACAAATTATCCAAGAAAAAGAAGCTGATTCAAAGACTACCACCCCAGATGCCAATATAACCGTAGAAGATAAAATAATTGAACTCCTTTCTTCAGAAGGTCCTATGCCTATATGGCAGATAGCTCAGAGAATAGGTCAACCCAAAGAGGATATAGTTCCTAAATTAGAAAAACTTTTAAAAGATGAATTGGTAAAATTCTATTATTCTGAGAAAAACGTAAAGGTGTGGGAGGCGATAGTGTAGGTCTATGGCTTTACAGAAGAGGAGCTTGATTTCATTGTTAACTACGACATCAAGTATAGGATGGGTATCGGTGGAAATAGTGACGAAGATGAGTAAAGATGAAGCAGGCATGGATATATAGAATTCATTGCCAGCAATAATAGGCATTGGATGTAAGACTGAAGGATTGTATAATATAATAAAACCCTATGCCCCAAACTTCTGGGCAGAAAATTGCTATCAAGATGAAACCAGAAAGGTATTTTTAAGCTATGATTAAATTTATAAAAGGTAACATTTTTGAAAGCAAAGCTGAGGCACTTGTAAACTCTGTTAATACTGTTGGAGTTATGGGGAAAGGTGTTGCATTGCAATTCAAGGAAAGATTTCCTGAAAACTATAGGCTTTATAGAAAGGCTTGTGAGGAGGGTAAAGTAACTATCGGAAGAGTCTTTGTTACCTCAACAAATAGTCTGGTTAACCCAAGATGGATTATTAACTTCCCTACCAAGAAACACTAGATGCATCGCTCAAGCTATAAGTTTATTGAGGAAGGACTGAATGATTTAATCAGAGTAATTAAGGAGTTGAATATAAAATCCTCAGCTATACCCCCACTTGGGACAGGTCAAGGATGTTTTTAAAGAAGAACTGATAAGATTATCGCTACAAAGACTCTTATATTTTGGTGAAGAACTTAATTATAAGGATAAAATAAGAATTTTAGGCTTTAGATCATTAAGCTGAAGATATTAAAAGATAAATCTTTAAAATTGCCACCTTAAACTTGACTAAAAATTAAATATAGAACAAAATAAAATTTCAATGTTATACAAAATGATTGCTACTGTTTTTTTTATTGGTTACTGTCCTGTTGCACCAGGGACTGTGGCTTCAGCATTTGCAATGGTTATTTTGTTGATTTTTGCTCCATCAGATACTGTTATTTTATTTATACTAATTACTTCGTTGATTCTTGGAACAGTGGCATCAGAAAAGGTAGCAAAGGAGTCTAATAGTAAAGACCCTTCTTATGTTGTAATAGATGAGTTTGCAGGATATCTTACAGCAGTTGTTTTTCTTCCATTGAATTGGCAGATTCTGGTTGCAGGCTTTGTGTTGTTCCGATTTTTCGATATTCTGAAGCCTCCTCCTATAAGACAGACTCAAAAGATAGCTGGTGGATTAGGAATTATGCTTGATGATTTTCTATCAGGAGTTATCAGTAATCTTTTAATAAGAGTTTTTCTTTTGTTATGATATCCTATGCGTCTTTTTATAGCAATAGAGATACCTAAGGAAATCAAAGAATTTCTTTCTGAATTGAATACTTTTACATCACCCATTGAAGGAGTTAATTTTGTACAGAAAGATAATTTCCATATTACATTGAAATTTCTTGGCGAGGTTGAAGAAAAGTTCATACCTGATTTAACGGATCTTCTTAAATCAATAGCAGAGGAATTTTCTGATTTTACATTAAAGATTACTAATCCTGGAGTTTTCCCTGACAAATTCAAGCCAAGAGTTATATGGATAGGGACTGAAAACACAGATATACTTAAAAAATTAGCAAAAAAGATTGATGATGAACTTTCTCAGTTTGGCTTTCAGAGAGAAGAAAGGGAATTTAAATCTCACATAACTTTGGCAAGAGTGAAAAATCACCAAAATGGAAAGTATGTTTTTGAAAAGATTTTAAGGAGATTTTCTGAGAAATCTCCTGATTTTCAATTTCGTGTCAAAGATTTTGTTTTAATGAAGAGTACTTTAACTCCAAAAGGTTCAATTTACCATGTTTTACAAAGGTTTCTTCTGCTTAAATAGATAAATGGTATAATAAAAAAAAGCCTATGAGGTGATTTATGAATAAGGAAAAATTAAAGGCATTAGAAATTGCCATCTCACAAATTGAAAAAAATTTTGGTAAAGGCGCTATAATGCGTCTTGGAACAAAAGGTCAGGCAGAAGGAATAAGCGTAATTCCAACAGGTTCAATATCTCTTGATATAGCAACAGGTGTTGGAGGATATCCGAGAGGAAGAGTTATAGAGATTTTTGGACCAGAATCCTCTGGTAAAACCACTCTTGCACTTCATGCAATTGCAGAAGCTCAGAGGCTTGGTGGAGTTGCTGCCTTTATAGATGCTGAACATGCCCTTGATGTTAATTATGCTTCAAAACTTGGCGTTGATATTGAAAATTTACTTATAAGTCAGCCTGACACAGGAGAGCAAGCTTTAGAAGTAACAGAAACTCTTGTCCGTAGTGGAGCTGTTGATATTATTGTTATTGATTCAGTTGCTGCTTTGGTACCAAAGGCAGAAATTGAAGGAGAGATGGGAGACAGTCTTCCTGGGCTTCAGGCAAGGCTAATGAGTCAAGCTTTAAGAAAGCTTACTGCAGCCATATCAAAATCTCAAACGGTGGTTATTTTTATAAATCAGTTAAGACAGAAAATTGGTGTAATGTTTGGAAATCCTGAAACAACTCCTGGAGGAACAGCATTAAAATTTTATGCCTCAATGAGACTTGACATAAGAAAGACAGATACCTTAAAGGAAGGACAGGATACAACAGGTGGTAGAGTAAGAGTTAAAATTGTAAAAAATAAAGTTGCTCCTCCCTTTAAACAGGCTGAATTTGATATCTACTTTAATGAAGGAATATCAAAGACAGGTGAAATTCTTGATCTTGCTGTGGAAAAGGGAATTATTGAAAAATCAGGTGCCTGGTACAATTACAACGGAACAAGATTTGCTCAAGGAAGGGAAAATGCTAAGGAGTATTTAAAAAATCATCCTGAAATTTTTAATGAAATTTATAAAAAAGTTTTTGATGCCTATGGATTAAAACAACCAAAGGTTATGGAAGGTGAAAACAAAGCAGAATGAAGCACTGAAATACGCATTGAGGCTGATAGCTAAAAGGGATAGAACAGAAGCTGAATTAATAGATAAACTTAACAGAAAAGGATTTTCTGAAAGAGAAATCGATGAGACAGTTTTTTATCTTAAGCAAAAGGGATTTTTAGATGATACTAAATTCATTGAAAAAGCAGAAAAAATTGCACAGGATAGATTTCTTGGAAATATGGGAATAAAAAACTATCTTGCAAAAAAAGGTATTGATAAAGAATTACTTGAAAATGTTCCAGAAATCGATGAATTTTTAATTGCTCAAAGACTTATCCAGAGAAAACTTCATTTAATAAAAAATGATTCTACAGATAAAAAAAAGTTAAAAATAACAGGATTTCTTCTCAGAAGAGGATTTTCATGGGATACTGTAAATAAATGCTTAAAGGAGGTATTAAAATGAAATTTTTTATTGCTTTATTGACTGCCTTATTTATTTTGGGATGTGCTTCTCAGGGTGTTAGATATACCTATGATGAAATTAAGCATTATCCACCAGATATTCAGGAAAGAATTGCAAAAGGAGAAATAGCACTTGGTATGACAAAGGAGCAGGTAAGGCTTGCATGGGGTAATCCTTCTTCTGTAAGGGTTCTTACTCCTGAAAAGGGAAAACAGAGAGAGGAATGGGTTTATTCATCAGCTTTGGGAATTTTAAAATCAAGGCTTATTTTTGTCGATGGCAAATTGACATATATAATTAGCAATGAACAGAGAATAGTTGGTGAGGAATAATTAATGCAAAGTTCAGATATTAGAAGATTCTTTCTCGAATACTTTGTTTCAAAGGGACATGAACTTGTAAAAAGTTCTCCTCTTATTCCTAAGGATGACCCATCTTTATTATTTACAAATGCTGGTATGGTTCAGTTTAAAAGGGTTTTTCTTGGTGAAGAGCAAAGACCTTATAGCAGAGCCACCACTTGTCAGAAATGCATACGGGCAGGCGGAAAACACAGTGACCTTGAAAATGTTGGTTTTACCGCAAGGCATCATACATTTTTTGAAATGCTTGGAAACTTCTCATTTGGAGATTACTTTAAGAAAGAAGCAATTCTTTTTGCATGGGAGCTTTTAACAGAGTATTTTAAACTTCCAAAGGAAAAACTCTGGGTTTCAATATATAAAGATGATGATGAATCTGCTCATATTTGGGAAAAAGAAGTTGGTATTCCATCAGAAAGGATAGTTCGCCTTGGTGAAAAAGATAACTTCTGGCAGATGGGTGATACAGGTCCCTGTGGACCTTGTTCAGAAATTATAATTGATCAAGGAGAAGACTTTGGATGCGGTAAACCAGACTGCTCTGTTGGTTGTGACTGTGACAGATTTCTTGAACTGTGGAATCTTGTTTTTATGCAGTATAACAAAAATGAGGAAGGCAAACTAACTCCCCTTCCAAAACCAAGTATTGATACAGGAATGGGACTTGAAAGAATCACAGCGGTGCTTCAGGGGAAAAGAACAAATTTCGATACAGACCTTTTTGAACCAATAATTTCAAAAATTTGTTCTGTTTTGAATGTTAATTATGGTAAAGAGAGAAAAACTGATATCTCAATAAAAGTAATTGCAGATCATATCAGAGCTTCTACTTTTTTGATAGCTGAAGGGTTAATTCCTTCTAATGAAGGTAGAGGCTATGTTTTAAGAAGAATTATAAGAAGAGCCTGCAGACATATTAAACTTCTTCAGCATGACAGTGTTGCTTTTTATAAATTTGTTGAGCCTGTAGTTACCTCTCTTGGAACAGTATATCCTGAGATTGTCTCTGAAAGAAAAAGGATTGAAAAGGTTATAAAAATAGAAGAAGAGAGATTCTTAAAAAGCCTTGAAAGGGCTCAGCAAGTCTTTGATGAAATTCTTGAAAATATTAAAAAATCCAGCTCAAATATGATTCCTGGGGAAGAGATTTTTAGACTTTATGATACCTTTGGTTTGCCCATTGATTTAATAAGGGAAATGGTTCAGGAAAAGGATTTACAGATTGACGAAACTGGTTTTTATCGGGAATTAAATAAACAAAGGGAACGTGCTAAGGCAGCTGGAAAAGCTCAGGAAGTTGGAATAAGTGAAGTTTATAAACAGTTGAGGCAGGAGGCTGAGGGTTTAAGATTTATAGGTTACACTGAGCATGAAACAGAGACAGCAATATACGCTATTGTCAAAAATGGTGAGATTGTAAAAACGCTTGATGCAGGTGAAGAAGGAGAAATTTTTCTTTATGAAACCCCTTTTTATGCTGAATCAGGTGGACAGGTTGGTGATACAGGTATAATAATTTCTAATACAGGTAAGGCAGAAGTTATTGATACAAAGAAAATAGGAGACCTTCACTGCCATAAAGTTATAGTTATTGAAGGAAGCATAAAAGAAGATGACAGAGTTTTTGCAAAGATTGATATAGATAGAAGAAAATCAATTGCAAGGAATCATACAGCAACGCATCTTCTTCATTCAGCATTAAAGAGTATTGTTGGGGAACATGTAAAGCAGGCAGGAAGTCTTGTTGCACCAGAAAGACTTCGCTTTGATTTTACCCATTTTGAAGCAGTAACTGATGAGGAATTAAGAGAAATTGAAAGAATTGTTAATGAAAAAATACTTGAAAATCTTCCTGTCAAAACAGAGATAAAATCCCTTGATGAAGCTTTAAATGAGGGAGTTATGGCTCTTTTTGAAGATAAATATGAAGATACTGTAAGAGTTGTTAAAATTCTTGGATTTAGCAAAGAACTTTGTGGTGGTACTCACTGTAGCCAGACAGGTGAAATAGGAAGTTTTTATATTATTTCTGAAGGATCTGTTGCCTCAGGAATTAGAAGGATTGAAGCTGTAACTGGTTCTCAAGCCTATGAATATGCAAACTCCTACAGAGAACAGATAAAAAATATATCGCAACTTCTTAAATCAGCTGAGCCGGTAAAAGCAGTAGAAAGACTTATTAATGATTTAAAGACAAAGGGGCAAGAAATTGAAATCCTTAAGGAAAAACTTATTAGTCAAAACATTGATGAATTTATAAAACAGGCAAAAGATATAAAGGGTGTTAAGGCATTAGCATTAAAATTTGAAGGGTTTGACACAAAAGCTTTAAGAACTCTTTCAGATAAATTAAAAGAAAAGCTTCATCCATCCGTTATCTTACTTGCATCTAAAACAGATGGACAGGGTGTTTTGATTCTCTCAGTCACTAAAGATGCAACAGACAGGTATGATGCTGGAAAACTTTTGAAGAACATATCGCAAACAGTTGGCGGTAAAGGTGGTGGAAGGGTTGATTCTGCCCAGGGTGGATGTCCAGATGGTGAAAGCCTTGACAAAGCGATAGAGGTATTTTACAAATTAATTGAAAACTAATATTTACTTCTTTCTTGTCTTTTGATGGGGTAATTCTTTTTTAAGGAGACAAAATGGCACTTACAGGAATAGAAATATTTAAACTGCTTCCTAAAACAAATTGTAAAAAATGTGGCTTTCCAACATGTCTTGCCTTTGCAATGAAAGTTGCACAGAGTCAAGCAGAAATTGAACAATGCCCTGAGGCATCTGAGGAAGTTAAAGCAAAACTTAAAGAGGCAGCAACCCCACCAATTCGAGGTATAATTTTTGGACCTAAAAATAATTTTATAAAAATTGGAGAAGAACAGTGCCTATACAGGCATGAAAAGAAATTTTTTCATCCGACAGTTTTAGCTTTAAGAATAAAAGACACTGATGAAAATATAGAGGAACAAGTTAATAAAATTTTGGATTCCCAGATTGAAAGAGTAGGCGAGTTTCTTAAAATTGATGCTGTTTTTCTTGAAAATGAATCTAATAATCCACAGAAATTTAAAGAAGCTGTAGAAAAAATAATCAAAAAAGCCGAAATTCCTATAATCTTCGGAACCTTCAATCCTGAATCTGTAGAACAATCTTTGCCCCTTCTATCAAACAATCGTCCAATTCTTTATGGAGCAAATGAGAAAAATGTAAATCAAATGACATCTTTAGCTAAAAAATATAATGTTCCACTTACTGTTACAGCTTATGGAATACAGAATGTTATTTCAATTGTTGAGAGAATTCAAAATCTTGGATTTGAAGATATACTTATTGATACTCAACCAAATAGCGCCCGTGAACTTTTAATTGACAATACATTGATAAGGCGTGCTTCATTAAAAAAGAGAGTTAAAGCAGTTGGATATCCGATTTTCACTTTTATTAAAGAAAAAGAATCATTTTATGAGACAGTTCTTGCCTCTGTAGCAATTCTTAAATATTCATCAATTGTAGTTTTGAATGAAATTCCAAAATGGAAAAATCTCATTTTATTTACATTGAGACAGAATATATATTCAGATCCGCAAGTGCCTATGCAGGTAAAAGAGGATATATATAAAGTTGGCGAGCCCGATGAAAATAGTCCTCTTATTGTTACAACTAATTTTGCTCTTACCTATTTCCTTGTTAAAGGTGAGATTGAAAATAGTAAAGTTCCAACCTGGCTTGCTATAATGGATTGTGATGGGTTAAGTGTTCTTACAGCCTGGGCTGCAGGTAAATTTTCAGCAAGTAAAATTGCTCAGTTTATAAAAGAAAGTGGAATAGAACAAAAATTAGCTCACAGAGAATTAATAATTCCCGGATATGTTGCCATGCTAAAAAGTGCCATTGAAGATAAACTCCCAGGATGGAAGGTTATAATAGGAACTAAAGAAGCAAGTGCAATCCCAGCATTTTTGAAAAATTATGTAAGGAGTAAAGTTTGATAGATCAGATTTTAGAAATCACAAGAAAAGTTATAGATAATCTATCAGACAAGATAAACAATCTTTTAAAGATTGTCTCAAAAAAAGGTATAGTTTCTTTTGAACTTCCAGATACTGCTTATGGAATTCCTTTAATTTATGCTCTTGAAGGTATAAAAATCAACAGAGTTGATGAAATGAAAAAATTTCTTGAGGAAATCATACCTAAACTTAAAAACCAGAATGACTTAAAAAATCTTGGCCTTGCATATTTATATATTGGAGAAATTTATCTTACTCTTCAATACATTAATCAGGAAAATAAAGAAACTCCTTACTATGGTTTTCTTGGCGATACAATTCAGAGAACTCTTGGAGTTCAGCTTGTTGATGGAAGAATTCCAGCAGTGGCAGTTTTACTTGGGGAATTAAATCCAGATGATTTGTTGAAAATTGTGAAAGAGCTTCAGGAAAAGAAAATTCTTACTTTTTTAATTGGTCCTGTTGCTGAAGAATTTATAACAGCAGGTGAAAGATTCGGTTTTGAAGCCTATGTTGTTCCTGTAGGCAAAAATATTGAAGAAACATTGTATGTAATAGACTGGGCTTTAAGAGCTTCTCTTATTTTTGGAGGTCAGACTCCAGGACAGAAAGATGCGATCATTGATTATGTAAGAAAGAGAGTTAACGCCTTTGCAATCTCTTTTGGACAAATTAATGAATTAGCAGTGGCTACTGCTTCAGTAGCTATGTTTTTTGCCTGCCCTGTAATAATAGATCAGGATTTACCAGAAATAATTATTAATGAGATTGCTGAATATCCCCTTTTAGTCACTGAAAAGGACTATTCAAAAATTGTTAAAAAAGCAATTGAGACAAGGGGATTAAAGATAGTTGTTGAAAAACCTCCAATTCCAGTTTCCTATGGACCAGCCTTTGAAGGAGAGAGAGTAAGGAAGGAAGATACATTTATTGAATTTGGTGGACAAAGAACACCAGCCTTTGAATTAGTCCAAATGAAAGATTTAACAGAAATAGAGGATGAAAAAATTCACATAATTGGCAAAGAATGGCAATTTCGTTATGAAAAGGGTGGACAGATGCCTCTCGGAATAATTATTAATGTGGCTGGTAAAAAGATGCAGAAGGATTTTGAACCTGTCATTGAGCGTCAGATTCATACTTTTATAAATGAAGCAGAGGGACTTTGGCACATCGGTCAGAGAGACATAAACTGGATAAGAATAAGCAAAAAAGCAAAGGAAGCTGGCATAACCCTGGAACATCTTGGAGTAATCTTGACCACAATGACAAAGGCAAGATTTCGTAGTATTGTTGATAAAGTTGAGGTTTATCTTTATATTAATCAAGAAGATGTTATTAATTTAAGACAAGAGGCAAGAAAACAGTACAAGGAGAGAGATTTAAGGCTTGCCAAGCTAACAGATGAAGATGTTGATAAATTTTACTCCTGTTTGCTCTGTCAGAGTTTTGCTCCAAAGCATGTATGTGTGATAACACCAGAACGTCCTGGATTATGCGGAGCCTTTACATGGCTTGATGCAAAGGCAGCCTATGAGATTGAACCAACAGGTGGAAATCAGCCAGTTGAAAAAGGTGAGCTACTTGATCCAGTTTATGGTAGATACAGTGGAATAGATGAATATGTAAAAAAACACTCTGGCGGTGAAACAGAGACAATAAATCTTTACTCAATAATGGAAAATCCTATGACATCCTGTGGATGCTTTGAATGTATTGTAGCAGTAGTTCCAGAGGCAAACGGAGTATTGATTGTAAACAGAGGATATGGTGGAATGACACCAATTGGTATGAAGTTTTCAACCCTTGCAGGTATGATAGGTGGTGGAGTTCAAACTCCGGGATTTATGGGAGTTGGAGTAAATTACATTACTTCAAGAAAGTTTCTTAAAGGTGATGGTGGAATAAGAAGAATTGTATGGATGCCAAAGGAGTTAAAAGAAAGAATAAAAGAGAGCTTCAAGAAAAGAGTTGATGAAGAAGGCATATCTGATCTAATGGATAAAATTGCCGATGAAACAGTCTGTGAAGACATAGAATGCCTATTAGAATTTCTCACAAAAGTTAACCATCCCGCTTTAGAAATGGAACCAATAATAAAATAATCCGATAATTTTTTAACTTGACTTTTATTTTTCTCGGGTTTATAATAAAGCATGCTTATAAAAAGATACATTTTTCAAGAATTAATTGAGCATCTATATAAGAAGGAGATTTCCTTCATAGTTGGTCCAAGACAGGCAGGAAAAACTACACTTATGAATATTTTACAAGATTATCTCAATAAAAAAGGAGAAAAAACTCTTTTTTTAAGTCTTGATTTTGAGAGGGATATGCCACATTTCAAAACACAGTTAGATCTGGTTCAAAGGCTTAAGCTTGAGTTTGGAAATAAGAAAGGCTATGTTTTCATTGATGAGATACAGAGAAAGGAAAATGCTGGATTTTTTTTAAAAGGACTTTATGATATGAACTTACCATATAAGTTTATTGTTTCTGGTTCTGGTGGTGTTGATTTGAAAGAAAAAATAAAAGAATCATTAATTGGTAGAAAAAGAATTTTTGAGTTAAACACACTGTCTTTAAAGGAGTTTTTAAACTTTAAAACAGAATATAAATATGAAGAAATGCTCAATGAATACTTGAAAATAGATCAGCAGGCAATGAATTTATTTATGGAATATATGAATTTTGGTGGATATCCAAGAGTTGTTCTTGAAGAGACTCTTCACGAAAAAAAAATGATTATTGATGAGATATTTAGAAGTTACATAGAAAAGGACATATCATTTTTATTGAAAATTGAGAAAATTGGTGTATTTTCAAATCTAATAAAAATTCTTTCATCTCAGATAGGAAATCTTGTTAATTTCAATGAATTATCAACCACTGTAGGAGCATCTCTTCAGACAATTAAGAATTATATTTACTATGCTGAAAAAACTTTTGTTATAAGAAGAATAACGCCTTTTTTCAGAAATATAAGAAAGGAAATTTCTAAAACTCCTATTTTTTATTTTAATGATTTGGGTTTAAGAAATTATGCGATAGGATTATTTGGTAAATTAACAGAAACTTTTCAAGCTGGTTTCCTATTTCAAAATCTTATTTACAATCTTCTGATTGATAAATTTGCAAGAACTGGTGTAACAATTCATTACTGGCGAACTAAAGATAAAGCAGAAGTAGACTTTATAGTAGATTTAAAAGACAGGATAATTCCAGTAGAGGCAAAGTGTACAAGATTCCCAAAAATAGAGAGGTCACTTAAAAGTTTTATTGCAAAATATAAAACTGAGGAAGCATGGATTGTAAATCTTGGTTTTAAAGAAACAGTGAAAGTTGATAATACTTCGGTAAAATTTTTACCTTTCTGGGAAATTATAGAATAAAAAATGGCGGCGAAGGGATTCGAACCCCTGACACGACGGATATGAGCCGTCTGCTCTGACCAACTGAGCTACGCCGCCGAACAGTAATAATATATCAAAATCATCATTTTTTTGGCAAATTTTAGAAATACATACATATTGTGCATTACCATTTTATTGCAACAGACTATTAAAATGTTTTATTATTAACAATAGTTTTTTTAATGTGAGGGTATAATGAAAACATTGGTTAATATAGATAATGGAAAAAAGGTAAAAATTTTAAAAATTTCAGGTGGAAGAGGAATTAGGCAGCATCTTCAGTGTTTGGGTATTCATATAGGTGATATTGTTACTATCAAAAAAAGTTCTTTTTTAGGTGGTCCTGTTCTTTTAGAAATAAATGGTTATGATGTTGCATTGGGCAAAGGGGTAGCATCAAGGATTGAAGTTGAGGAAGTTGAATGAGAATAGCCTTTGTCGGGCAACCCAATGCAGGAAAAAGTACCATATTCAATGGGCTCGCTGGGTATAAGACAATAACAGCTAATTTCCCTGGACAAACAGTCCACTACACAGTAAGTAAAGTAACTGTCGGAGATGAAACTTTTGAAATCGTTGATTTGCCAGGTATTTATTCCCTTACAGCAATTGATAAGGCTGAATTAGAGTCAAGAAAATATATTCTTTCTGGACAAACAGATGTGGTAGTAAATGTAATTGATGCATCAACACTTTCAAGAAGTCTTGAATTGACTTTACAACTTACAGAATTACAAGTTCCGATGGTTATCTGTCTAAATATGATTGATGAAGCAAGAAGAAAGGGAATGGAAATTAATATAGAGAAACTTTCTAAAATTTTCGGTGTTCCAGTTATTGAGACTGTTGCTAATAAAGGAATAGGACTTGATAAAATATTTATTTCTGCTAAGGAAGCTTATTATAAAAGATTAATTCCCAATATACAATCATTTCATAAGGATATAGAAGAAAGAATTGAGGAAATTGAAAAGATAATTCCAGAGGAATTTTTTTCAAAGATTCCCAAAAGGTATATAGCTGTAAAACTATTAGAAGGAGATGAGGAATTAACTGAAGAAATTAAAAAATATCCTGAAGTTTTAAATAAAGTCAGGGAAATAAGAGAAGAAATAAAATCTTCCCATGGTCGTCATGCTGATACTGTGATTTCCTCAGAAAGACATGCTTTAACAATGAATATTTTTGAAGAAGTGACTAAAATAGGTGAACCATTAAAATCGACAAGAGAAAAAATTGATGATTTACTTACCAATAGATACCTCGGCTATCCACTATTATTTTTAATTTTATTTGGAATTTTTTTTATAGTTTTTGAGATAGGAAAATTAATTGAAGAACCGTTAATTTCAATTTTTGATTCTTTTATTCAGAAGCTGCCTACCATTGTGAAAGAAGATTCTCTAACCTTTTTTATCCTAAAAGGATTGTTAGAGGGATTTTCTGGAGGTCTTGGTGTTGCTATACCTTATTTAATACCTTTTTTCATAGGTCTTACAATTTTGGAAGATATTGGATATCTTCCAAGAATGGCTTTTTTAATGGATACAGTAATGCATCGCATTGGATTACATGGTAAAAGTGTTCTTCCTTTCATTATTTCCTATGGATGTAATGTTCCTGGTGTTATGGCAACAAGAATACTTGAATCACCAAGAGATCGTTTTATTACGGCAACTCTCTCGGTTCTAATACCCTGTGCAGCAAGAACTACTGTAATATTTGGACTTGTAGGAGCTTATATTGGTGGAATAGCAGCAGCTGGATTATACATTTTTAATCTATTTGTAATTATGATATTGGGAGCTATATTAACAAAATTTATTCCTGAGATTACACCTGGATTAATTATGGAAATTCCTCCCTTAAGGATTCCAACTTTTAAAAATGTCTTTATGAAAACATGGCTTAGATTAAAGGATTTTATTTTAGTTGCTTGGCCCCTTTTAATTATTAGTAGTATAATTTTAAGTTTCTTAGAGTATTTTAAAATTGATACAATAATTAATTTAGTTTTCTTCCCATTGGTTAGCTGGATTTTAGGACTACCAGAGCAAACAGGTTTAACACTTCTTTTTGGTATTTTAAGAAAAGAACTTTCAATGATAATGCTCTTTCAGGCTATGGATACAACAGATTTAAGCAAAGTTATGACAAATACACAGTTGATTATTTTTACAATCTTCACAATCTTCTACATTCCCTGTGTAGGGACAATTGGTGCATTAATAAGAGAATTAGGAACTAAAAAAACTCTTATAGTAAGTATTTTAACCATTTTGTTAGCTATAATTCTTTCATTAATCATCAGAATATTGCTATCGATTTTTGGATAAAAGAATATTAGCTAAATATTAAATTTTTCGTTATAATTAATCATATCATTTATTTCCTGGAGGTGGATTATGGAAATTAAAAGCGTAAAAGTTAATATTCCAGATGGTTGTAATATTATTATTGGACAGACTCACTTTATAAAAACAGCTGAAGATTTGTATGAGATACTTGCAACCCATATACCTCATGCTAAGTTTGCTGTTGCTTTTACAGAAGCCTCAGGTCCCTGCTTGATTCGTTCAGAGGGAAATGATGAAGAACTCAAAGAGGCATGTATACAAAATCTTTTAAATATTGGTGCAGGACATGTGTTTTGTATTCTAATAAAAGGTGCTTTTCCAATAAGCATTTTGAATGCAATTAAAATGTGTCAGGAAGTATGTAATATCTATTGTGCAACAGCAAATCCTCTTGAAGTCGTAGTTGCAGAAACAGAACAGGGAAGGGGAATAATGGGCGTAATAGACGGTTCATCTCCAAAGGGAGTAGAAAAAGAAGATGACCGTCAGCGCAGAAAGGAATTTTTAAGAAAAATTAATTATAAACTTTAAGGTAGTCCAACTCCTTCTATAGGGTTTCCGCAATTATTACAGCGGGAACCCTTTAAATTTATTTTGTTAATAAAATAGCCAAATCTTTCAATAACAAGATTTTTACAGTTCGGGCAATATGTATTTTCTCCTCCTTCACCTGGAACATTTCCAGTATAAACAAACTTCAATCCTTCTTCAAAACCAATTTGTCTTGCTCTTTTTAAGACCTCTACAGGTGTTCTTGGTTTATTTGTCAGTTGGTAGGTTGGATAAAATTGAGTTACATGCCACGGTATCGCAGGATCTACAGAAACAAGAAATTTAGCAGTTTTTCTTAAAAAATCTTCGGAACTGTTTAGTTCAGGTATTACTAAAGTAGTTACTTCCACCCATACTCCAAGTTCCCTTAGAAGTGCTATGTTTTTCAGTACAGGTTCTAACCTTGCACCACAGATTTTTTTATAAAATTCTTCGTCTCCTTTAAGATCTACATTTATTCCATCAAGATATGGTGCAATGAAACGGAGAGCTTCTTCAGACATGTAACCATTACTTACAAATACATTCTTAATTCTTTCTTTATAGGCTAAAACCATGCAATCATATGCAAATTCAAGAAAAATAGTCGGTTCTGTATAAGTATAAGATATACTTTTACAACCGCTTGCTCTTGCTTCTTTTACTACATCTTCAGCAGAAAAATATTCTCCTGGAATATCCTTGTAAAGCTTTGGATATTGAGATATGGTATAGTTTTGGCAATGAAGGCATTTAAAATTACATCCTATTGTAGCAATTGAATAAGAAGCAGACCCTGGATAAAAATGGAAAAGAGGTTTTTTTTCAATTGGATCAATATGATAAGCAATTATTTTGCCATAGACGAGACTATAAAGTTTGCCATCTTTGTTTTCTCTTACTCCACAAATTCCTCTTGCATCTGGAGAGATTATACAATGATGATTACAAAGTCCGCATTTTACCTTTCCATCGGAGAGTTTTTCATAAAATAAAGCTTCTTTCATTATTTTTTCCTTTTTTCTTTACTTTCTCTTTTGGTAGAGGAACCTCTTTTGCATACTCTCTTAGTTTTTTTCTTTTCTGTTTTTTCTTCAGATTCTTCTGATTGAATAAGCCCATATTTTTCAAAAATAATTCTTTTAGCTTCGAGCCAGTTGTCAAGATCTCTTCCAGGAATACAGCCACTTTTAACATAAATTTCATAGGCAACCTGTCTTATTTCTTCTTCAAGTCTTTCCTCATCAATCATTTTTTCACCTCCTTTTTCAGTAAATCTTTCTTAAGTATATCAAAAATTGCCATTATTTTTCAGCGTTTTGAACAACCTCGTAATCATATAATTGGAATGAGTTCATTCAGCAACGCCTCAGTATGATGCCTCGGGACAAAAGCATCCCAAAAAGTCCATGACTTTTTGGTCCCCCGATATTGGTCCCTAAAATTACAGATAAACGAAAGACAGACTTTCTTCAATCAACAATTTTAGGTGGTTTCCCTGAAGTGTCAAAAGTTTTTTTAACAATGTCCCTAAGAACCTGTATTTCAAGTTCCTTTTCTGCTAAGAGTCTTTTGAGTCTTAAGTTTTCATCTTCAAGGACTTTTAGTCGTTTTGCCTCAGAAGAGGACATGCCTTTGAATTTCTGTCTCCACTTGTCGAAGGCACTTCTTGATATTGAGTATTTTCTGCATACTCCAGCTATAGAGTTACCTGGAAGTTCAGCTTAAGATAGAATTTGGATGATTTTTTCTACTGGATATTTTGTTTGTCTCATTACAAACACTCCCATTTTTATTATACATTCACACTTTTGTTATTCCAAAAATGGGGTGCAGGTCAAGTATTGTTCATAAACTGACAAAAAAGATGGATGATGGGCAGAGGTCTTTAAAAAGACTTAAAATTATATAATTTTTATTATTACTTCTTCGAGAGTTTTAACTTTTTTAGGATGAGGTATTTCATCAGGATAGCCAATGCCTATACAGGCAATAATTCTTATATTTTCAGGTATGGGGATTACTTTTCTTATATGATCTTCTCTTTCTTGAGATTCTGGATTATAGATTGCTCCCCAGCAGGCTCCCAATCCTAAGGAATGAGCTTCAAGTAAAAGACACATTAAAGCACATCCCATATCTTCAAGCCAGTGATTACTCTTTTTTTCATCAGCAAGGGCAATAAAAACATAGGGTGCGCCTTCAAGAAATTTTGTAAAAGGTTGGGCTTTTGAAATCTCCATGATCTTTTCTTTATCTTTAACAATGATAAAATACCAAGGCTGTGAATTTCTTGCAGATGGAGCATAAAGGGCTGCTTCAATGCATCTTTTAATTAAATCCTCTGGTGGAGCATCTTTTTTGTATTTTCTGATGCTTCTTCTGCTTTTTATTATTTCAAAAATATCTTGCATAAAAAATTATATCACATTTTTAAGTTATGGTATAATTTCATAAAAACTTTTTAAGGAGGAATAAGATGTTTAAAGGTTCAATGGTTGCAATTGTAACACCCTTTAAGAAGGGTAAGATTGATGAGAAGGCTTTGGAAAAGCTTATTGAATGGCATATAAAAGAAGGAACCCATGCTATTGTTCCCTGTGGTACAACAGGTGAAGCATCAACCCTTGATTATGAAGAACATTACAGGGTGATTGAAATTACAGTAAAGGTAGTTAACAAACGAATACCAGTTATTGCAGGAACAGGTTCCAATTCAACAGAAGAGGCAATAATGATTGCAAGTAAAGCAGAAAAATTAGGTGCCGATGGCTCTCTTTCAGTAACTCCCTATTATAATAAACCAACACAGGAAGGACTTTATAGACATTTCAAGGAAATTGCAGACAAAACAGGATTACCAATGATTCTTTATAATGTTCCCGGACGAACTTCACTGAATATGCTTCCTCAGACAGTGGCTCGACTTGCAGAGCATCCAAGAATCGTTGGAATTAAAGAAGCCACAGGAGATATGAAGCAAGTAAGCGAAATAATAAGACTTTGTGGCCCTGACTTTGCTGTTATTTCTGGTGATGATTTTACAAATCTTCCTCTTTTAGCACTTGGTGGAAAAGGTTTTATCTCCGTAACTGCAAACATTTGTCCAAAAGATATGGCAGAATTGTTTAATTCATGGGAAAGAGGAGATATTGCCCGTGCCAGGGAGATTCATTATAAACTTGAACCAATTAACAAAGCAATGTTTATTGAGACAAATCCAATACCTGTAAAAACAGCTCTTGCAATGATGGGTAAAATTAAAGAAGAATTCAGACTTCCTCTATGTGAGATGTCTGAGGCAAATAAACAAAAACTTGCGGAGGTTTTGCGTAGCACTGGTCTTATTAAATGATTGAAGAACTTAGGATCAAAAACTTTGCAATCATTGACAGTCTCTCAATCCCATTAAAAGAGGGTTTTAATGTCCTTACAGGTGAGACAGGAGCAGGAAAATCCATAATTGTTGATGCAATTGGAGTTTTACTGAAAGAAAAAGTATCTGCTTCCGATTTTGTGAAACATGGTAAAGATGAAGCGGTCATAGAGGTTGTCCTTACTGATGTAAAAATTGATGATTCAGAAGATGACTTAGTAATTCTTAGAAAAATTCTCTCAATTCATGGTAAGACAAGGTCCTATATAAATGATTCAGTTTATACAGTCCAGGGATTTGTAAAAATTGCATCTCAATTCATAAATATTCATGGTCAGCACGAGCATACATATCTACTAAAGAAGGAAAACCATATTGATTTTCTTGATACAATTGCAGGATTAAATGAGGAAGTAAAAGAGTTTACTAACCTTTATGAAAAAGTTATTGATTTAAAAGATAAAATTGATAGTTTAAAAAAAGAATTAATCACAAAAAAACAAAAAAGGGAGCTCATGGAGTTTCAGCTTAATGAGATTGAATCTGCTCAAATTAAAGAAGGAGAGGAAGAGGAGCTAAATGAACAAAGAGGCATTCTTAAAAATGTTTTAAAGCTTAAGGAACTCTCTGAGAAAGCCTTCAGCCTTCTTTATGATGGTAAAAATTCAGTTTATGAAAATCTATCTCAAACACTAACAACTCTTAAGGATCTTTCTCGTTTTGACTCAAAAGCAGAGGAACCAAAAGTTCTTATTGAATCAAGTCTTGCCCAGATTGATGAAGTAATTCATTTTTTAAGAAAACTCAAAGAAAGCTATGAGCCAGATCCTATTACTCTTGAGAAGATAGAGGAAAGAATAGCACTTATAAACAAGTTGAAATCAAAATATGGAGGTTCAATAAAAGAAATTCTTGAATATGCAGAAAATATAAAAAAAGAATTAAACATGTTCAGTATTTCTGAGGAAGAAGTTAAAAAATTAGAAGAGGAATTAAAAAGGTTTCAATCACAATTAAATGAAAAGGCAGAAGAGCTTTCACAAAAAAGAAAAAATCTTGGTAAAAAAATTGAAAAAGAAGTTACTGAAGAACTAAAGGAAGTAGGATTCAGCAATCCTCAGTTTGAAATAAGGTTTAGTGAAAAAGAGATTTCTTTAAAGGGTAAGGATGATGTGGAGTTTTATTTTTCAGCAAATCCTGGAGAGCCTCCAAAGCCTTTAAGTAAAGTTGCCTCTGGCGGAGAACTTTCTCGTCTTATGCTTGCCCTTAAATGTGTTGAGCTTAAGGAGGCTAAAAGGAATGTAAAATCAATGACGTTGATATTTGATGAAATTGATGCAGGCATTGGAGGTACTGCAGCAGAAAATGTAGGAAGAAGACTAAAGGAGCTTGCAAAGCATCATCAGGTGCTTTGTGTAACCCATTTACCTCAAATTGCTTCACAGGCTCAGTATCATTTGAAGGTTGAAAAAATAACAGAAGAAGAAAAAACAGTTGTAAAAGTTCAGTTATTAATTGATACGGAAAGAAAAGAGGAAATTGCCCGGATGTTAAGTGGCAGAATAACAGAAAGATCCTTATTTCACGCTGAAGAACTTCTTCAGAGTAAATGAAAATTTTTTTCTATGAAACAAAATTTAACAGATACAGCATAACTGTCTTAATTGCTTCTTTAGAGCATGCAGGATTAATTGATAAAATTGAAATTGAAATTTTTAAAGATACTGATATTGAAAATATTTTGAATAAAGAGATAAAAGGTATTTTTTGCTTTTCCTTTTGTTCACCTCAGTGGGAAAAAATAAAAGAAATTTTAGAAAAAATTAAATCAGTATCACCTAATTCGCTTTTTTTAGCAGGTGGACCTCATCCATCAGGTGCTCCTAAGGAGACTCTTCAAGCTGGCTTTGACTATGTTTTTGTTGGAGAAGGGGAAAAGAATTTCCCAGAATTAATAGAAAAAATAATGCATGGAAAGGTTTTTCCAAATATAATTCATGGTGAAAAAGTTGATATTGATAATTATCCTGCATGGAGTTTGAAACACAAAAAATTTTCACCTCTTGAAATAACTCGAGGATGTCCTTATGCCTGCAAATTTTGTCAAACAAGTTATCTTTTCGGAACAAAGCCAAGACATCGGAACATTGAAAGCATCCTTAAACATGTGGAAATTTTTATTAAACAGGGGATGAGGGATTTAAGATTTATTACCCCAAATGCTTTATCCTATGCGTCAGAGGATGGAAAAACATTAAATTTAGTAGCAGTTGAAGAACTTCTTAAAAGCATCAAATCTTTATCAAAGGATATAAGGATATTTTTTGGTACTTTTCCATCTGAAGTAAGACCTGAACATGTTACTCCTGAAGCATTGGAAGTTATAAAACCATATATATCAAATAAAACTTTAACAATTGGTGCTCAATCAGGAAGCGACAGAATTCTTGATAAAATTCATAGAGGTCATTCAGTTGAAGATGTTTACAATGCAGTGAATAATGCAATAAATGCAGGATTTTTTGTAAATGTTGATTTTATTTTTGGACTTCCCGGTGAAACAGCTTCGGATCAGGCAGATACTATAAAATTGATGGAGACATTAATAAATCTTGGACACAAGAAGAATATAGAAGTTAAAATTCACAGTCATTACTTTATTCCTCTTTCAGGAACTCCCTTTGCAAAGGAAAAGCCTATAAAACTTTCTCGAAATTTAACTCAATTTATGGGTAAACTCTATAATTTAAAGAATATATTTGGAAAATGGTATGAACAAAAGCTGTATAGTGAATATTAAAAATTTTTCTGTATCTATTTTAGAACTAATTGTATTATAATTGGATTAAGCATGGAAACTAAAATATATGAAATTGAAGAAAAATGTACACTGAAACAAAAATTTGGAAAATGTTTTATAACATTAAGATTAGCTCTTTTCTGCATGGATTGTTTTACAATTCATATACAGGATAGATGTCCAAACTGCCTTTCAAACAATTCAGTAAGATTAATAGAGTTGTTTTTATCTGAACCAGACCCCTCTGATGAGAAAATCAGAGAGGTCATACGCAAGAAATTTCTTGAAAATTATTAGGTTTTCTGTTTTTAAACAAAATTTGTTAAAAACTTTGTTAATCTTCAGAGAAACTTACGATAAAACCAGAAAAAATTGCTCTTTGCCTAAAATTAATGCATCTTAATTTTTTCATACCATATTGAATGTCTACGTTTAACATATTCTTCATCTATCCATCCTGTAAACATGCTTTTAAGAAGTGGCCAATTTGATTTAAATAAAAGAACTGTTCCAACATGCACAATAAAGGCAAACATAAATAAAAATCCTGTGAGAGTATGAATCAGCGTATTGATTGATTCCATAGTTGGCGATAGAACAATCCATTGAAGATTTTTGAGTATTTTTATAATTCCTGTAACAGTTAGAATTAAAATTATTAACCCAATACCAACATAGGCAATTCTTTGTTCAGGAAGATATTTATCTGACGGAGGTTCTTTCCCAATTCCAATCATTGCTGCAATAACTTTAATACTTTTAGATAAATCACCTTTTTTAGGCAACAGTCCGAAATCCTTTCTTAATCCATGATAAAAAATATGGAAAATTACTCCAGCTACAAAAACAACAGAGGCAATATAATGAACCATTGTTACATTGTAAAAATCTGAAGTCCATCCAAATCCAGGAATTTCGGTTATGTAATATCTTTTATAAAGGGGAAGACAGCCAAGTCCTGTAAAAAGTAATACTATTCCTGACAGAGCTATACTCCAGTGTTCAATAATTTCAATAAGGGTGTGTCTTTTTATTTTATTTTTCATCTGTCTCATCCTCCTTTTTTGTTTTATTAGAAGAAAGAGCTCCTATTACTGCTCCAATCATTGAAATAATTCCTGAAGATAAAACAATTTTACCAATAGAATTAAATTTTGACTCTATTTTATTTTCTACATTTACAGACATCTGAAATCTTTCTTTCTTTTCTTTTAAAGCCTTTTCTATTTTTTCAAAGGGGATTTTTGAAAGATAAAGTGTTGAAGTTCCTCCGTTTTGTTTGTCTCCATAAATGTAAAGCCCTTCTTCTTTGACTTTTTTATAAGCCAATTCATAAATAGCTTTTCTTTCACCAAAGGTAAAAACTGCCTGCTGTCCGAGTCTTTCCTTGCAAGCAATCACACAGGCTGGTTCTTCACCTTTTTTAATTTTATCTTTACATAGATCGCATTTATACATAACGCCACCACCTGCATATTTAGGAAGAATCTGTAAATATATTCCAACTCCGGCTTGTCTTTGTGGAATATGCCATGGGCAGACATCTCTGCATTTTGCTCCACCAAAGCAGAGTTTATCATTAATAACAGAGTTTCCCTCAGGTTGCTTTGTCAATGCTCCAAAAGGACACCCTCTAACACATGGTGGATTATCACAATGCATACATCTTCTTGGAATATTAATCTCCTGTCCATCAATATTTACCTTCTGAACAAAAATCCAGTTATAGGGAGTGAGTGTATCAAGTTTTTCTCTTTTGTCAGACCAGTCTTCATAGGTTTTTCTTGGCCAGTAAGGTTGAATTGGTTTTTGGGGTTCTGGAAATCTATTTTGATTGTACTGTCTACAGGCTTTTACACATCTTGGAACAGGTTCGTACTTGCATCCATCACATTTTGTAAGGTCTACAAGCACAGCATATTTGCCTTCTTTAGCTTCAACATCATTTCCTAAAATAAGGGAACCACAAACTGCTCCAGAAAAAGCCAAAAATCCTCTTCGTGATAGCTTCATTTTTACCTCCTTCGGCAAACTGCCGATTATCTTATTTTTCAACTACCTGCGTAATTAAAGGAATCGCAACTCACAGTATTAGTTATAAATGAAGAAACTAATCGATATGTTTGATTGCTTCCGCAGTTTGGACATTTTTCAGGTTCATCTCTTTTGTTCACTGATTTCAAAACCTGAAAAGTTATATTACACTGTTTACACTTATACTCATACAGTGGCATATTTTAACCCTCCTTACATTGAAGATATATAAGTTTTTATAACCTTTTCAATTTCCTTTTCAAGGTTTTCTACAGAATCTGCTTTACGTGTTAAACAGTCATTTAGATAATACATTACAATTAAAAATCCTGCTCCTTTTAAAGCTCCATTAATTGAAGCAAACTGAGTTATAATTTCTTCACAGGCTCTTCCACTTTCAATCATCCTTTGCAGTCCTCTAATCTGTCCTTCAATTCTTCTTAATCTTTGGATAAGTTTGGTTTTATCTTTTTCCATTATACCTAACCCCCCTATAAGTTTATTTTATAATAAAATAAATAGTATTATACTTGTCAAGTATTAAGGTATACTTTATCTTGCCTATTAAAAATTTTTATGCTAAAATAAATTTGCTAATGGAAGATCATAAATTAAAGGTATTTTGCACAGTAGCTGAAACAAAGAGTTTCTCTAAAACTTCAGAGATTATTCATCTTACGCAGCCTGCTGTTAGTCTTCAGATTCAGGCTCTTGAAGAATTATATGAAACTAAATTGTTTGATCGTTCTTCAGGAAGCATCACTCTTACTCCAGCAGGTGAAATACTTTATAAATATGCAAAGCAGATTTTAACCTTATATGCTGAGGCTGCTAAGGAAATAAGTAAAATAACTGGTTTAATAAAAGGATGTGTAAAAATTGGAGCTGGTACAACTGTTGGAAATTATATTCTGCCTGCGGTGGCTGTAGATTTCAAAAAAAGACATCCAAAGATTAGAGTAAGTGTATCAATTGGAAATGCAAAAAAAATTTTGGAAATGCTAAATTCAAGCATGATTGATTTTGGAATAATTTCGGAGATGCCGGGAAAAAGTAAATTTTCTGTTGAATCTATTATATCCGATGAATTGTGCGTAATTTGTTCTGCTGATCATCCTTTATGTAATCAAAAGTCAGTATCAATATATGATGTTGTAAAGGAGCCCTTTGTAATAAGAGAAGAAGGATCAAGTACAAGAGTAATAATAGAGAGATTTCTTGCTGAACATGGATTAAGTATTTCAGACCTTCATATTGCTCTTATATTAGGTTCAACAGGTTCAATTAAAGAAGCTGTGGAAAGAGGAATGGGGCTTTCTATTGTTTCTAAATGGGCAATTAGAAAAGAGGTTTCCTGTGGTAATTTGAAGATTTTAAAACTTAAAGAGGGAAAAATCAAAAGAGATTTTTATATTGTATTGCCTAAAAATTCAATTCTTTCACCTGCTGTAGAGGAGTTTATAACTTATATTAAAAATTATCCTTATAATGATATGCTTTTATAGAGAATCACCAATTCTATGAAGTCTTATGACATTTTTATTTCCCATAAAGGGAGAACTTGCTACAAAAACAACGGCGTCACCATCCATTGCGAGATTTAAACTTTTCAATTGTTTTTCTGTTTCCCTTAAAAAAGCATTATCAATAAAATCAATATTTTGTGGTATGTGCATAGGTATAACTGCCCATAGTAATGAAAGTTTCCTATAAACTTTATAATCAGGAGTAAAGGCAACAATAGGCATTTTAGGTCTTAATTTTGATATAAGTAATGCTGCGAATCCAGAATGAGAAAATACAACAATTGCTTTAGCATTTATATCTTGTGCTACTCTTACAGCACCTGATGCAATTGCTTCAGGAAAATAGTTACTTACTTTAAAAGATGGAAGGATTTTTTCTCCTAATCTTTCCTCTGTAAATCTAATAATTGAATCCATTGTTCTAACTGCTTCAACTGGATATTTACCAACTGTTGTCTCGGCAGAAAGCATCAATGCATCAGTACCATCAAGAACTGCATTTGCTACATCACTTGCTTCTGCCCTTGTTGGTCTTGAATGTTCTTTCATTGACTCAAGCATTTGTGTAGCAGTTATTACAATCTTCTTTTTTTGATTTGCCAATTCAATTAACATTTTTTGATATACTGGAACCTCCTCAGGTGATAGTTCAACGCCAAGATCACCTCTGGCAACCATGATGCCATCGCTTAATTCTAAAATCTCTTCTATGTTTTTCAGGGCTTCTCTTTTTTCAATTTTAGATATAATCGAAGGAAGTAGTATATTTTTTTCCTTAGCCCATTTTTTGATTTTTTCTATATCATGTCTATTTCTTACAAAAGAGATTGCAATATAGTCTACATCTATTTCAATCCCTAATAATAGATCCGCCTGATCTTTTTCTGTAAAAGAGCTTACTGTTGTTCTTGTAAAAGGGAGATTTACTCCTTTTTTAGATTTTAGTACTCCACCTTCAACAACAACTCCTATTAATCTATCTGATAGTTTTTCAATTATTTTTATCCTAAGAAGTCCGTCATCTATAAGAATTTCTTCTTCTGCTTTTACATCTTCTATTAGGGAAGGATATGAAATATAGAGCTTTTTTTCATTAGATAATTGATTTCCAGGAAATATTTCAATTGTTTGCCCTTCTGTTAATATTACCTCACCATTTTGTACCTCACCAATTCTTATTTTTATACCTTGTAAATCCTGGATAATACTTACTGCTTTGCCTAATTTTTCAGATTCCTCACGAATGATTTTGACTATTTTTCTAAACCAATCGTGATTTCCGTGCGAAAAATTTAATCTTGCTACATCCATTCCAGATAATATCATTTGTCTGATAGTTTCTCTTTGTTCAGATGATGGTCCAATTGTACAAACTATCTTTGCTCGACGCATAAAAATCCTCTCTTTATAGATTAAAAAACTTCGACTCTTTCATTTATATTTCTTACTCTTATATGTCTTTGCCAGTTTGGAAATTTTTCTTTATAGTCTGTTCTAAAATGGGCTCCAACACTATTTTTTCTTGCAAGAGCAGATTCTGTAATTATCAAACCTACTGTTATCATATTTTTAATTTCTATTGATAAAGGGTCAAAAAATAAAGAATTTGCAAATCTTTCATATAGAGAATTTATGATGGATTTTGCTATTTGTAAAGATTCAGCACACCTTATAACTCCAACTTTTTCCCACATTGTCTCCTTCAGAGTATTTTTTATACTTAACATTTCTGCTGAGTTAATATAATCTGGTTTACCTTTGATTTTAGTATCCTTTAAAAAATTAAATTTTTCAAATCCTTCTACATATTTTATTGCTCCATAGGCTGATCTATAACCATAGACAAGTCCTTCAAGTAAACTATTACTTGCTAATCTGTTTGCTCCATGAACGCCTGTGCATGCTACTTCACCAGCTGAAAACAAACCTTTTATATTAGTTGCTCCATCAATATCTGTTTCTACACCACCCATGATATAATGGGCAGCAGGAGACACAGGAATTAGCTGATTAGTTATGTCTAAATCATAATTCAAACATGTTGAATATATAGTTGGAAATCTTTTTTTTATAAAATCACTATCCAGATGGGTTATATCTAAGTAAACATAAGGGCTGTTTGTTCTTACCATTTCAGAAATTATAGCCCTTGATACTATATCTCTTGGAGCTAATTCTTTGAGGGGATGATAATTTTCCATAAATGTTTCTCCGAGAATATTTCTTAAAATAGCTCCCTCACCTCTCATAGCTTCACTAAGTAAAAAATTGGGAGCACCTTTTTTATAAAGAGCGGTTGGATGAAATTGAACGAATTCCATATCCTTCAGATATGCACCCGCCCGAAAAGCCATTGCCATCCCATCACCTGTAATGACTCTTGGATTTGTTGTTCTTGAATAGACTTGTCCGGCACCACCTGTTGCAAGCAATGTGGCTTTAGCAAAACATCTGATTATTTTAAAATCCTTTAATAGACAAGCTCCAAAACACTGATCATCTTCTATAATTAAATCTAATGCCATTGTAAAGGAAGCTTTTTTCACATTTTCTAAGGTAGAAACTTTATTTATTAAAACCCTTTCAATTTCTCTGCCAGTTGAATCACCATGGGCATGAAGTATTCTTTTTCGTGAATGAGCTCCTTCTAATGTGAATGCAAGTCTTGAGCCTTCTTTATCAAATTCTGCTCCCCAATTTATTAATTCAATGATACGTTCAGGTCCTTCAGTTACAAGAATTTTTACAGCTTCTTCATTACAAAGTCCGTCTCCTGCCTTTATTGTATCTTCATAATGGATACTTATTTCATCTTCATCACTGAGGGCAACTGCGATACCTCCTTGAGCATACTCTGTACTGCTTTCTGTAGGTAAATCCTTAGTTACAACTAAAACATTCCCTCTTTTTGAAAGTTCAATTGCTGCTCTTAAACCGGCTACACCACTGCCGATTATAAGATAGTCAGTGTATATGTCTTCAGACATTTAATCCTCGAAAGTAGCGCGCAGAACTTCTTTAATAGAAGTGATTCCTTGCATTATTTTATGAAGTCCGCTTCTTCTTAGAGTTAACATTCCTTCTTTAACAGCTTGCCTTTTTATATCTAAAGATGTAGCTCCTGTCAGAATCATTTCTTTTATTTCATCAGTTATTGGCATTACTTCATAGAGAGCTATTCTACCTTTGTATCCTGTAAGATTACATTCTGAGCATCCAACAGGCCCGTATATTTTTAAATTTTCTATTTCTGCCTCTGTAAAACCTAATTTTAACAGAGTTTCCTTTGAAACAGTTTCTTCTCTTTTACAGTGGGGACAAAGTTTTCTTACAAGTCTTTGGGCAACAACCAATAAAACAGAGGATGAAATTAAAAATGGTTCTATACCCATATTTATCAACCTTGTAATTGTACTTGGAGCATCATTTGTATGAAGAGTGCTTAATACAAGATGTCCTGTTAAAGCAGCTTTAACAGCAATTTCAGCTGTTTCAAAATCTCTTATTTCACCGACCATAATTATATCTGGATCTTGTCTTAAAAAGGATCTTAAGGCAGCTGCAAAAGTTAATCCAATTTCTTCTTTTACATGAACCTGATTTATTCCCTGAAAGCTATATTCAACTGGGTCTTCAACAGTCATTATATTTACTTCAGGTTTGTTAAGTCTCATTAAAGCAGAATAAAGGGTTGTGGTTTTGCCTGAACCAGTTGGACCAGTTACTAATATCATTCCATAGGGTTTTTCTAAGGCATCTAAGAAAAACTGTAAGGAAATTTCCTCAAATCCTAATTTTGTTAAATCAAGTTGTAAAGAACCTTTCTCAAGAATCCTTAAGACAACCTTTTCTCCATGAATTATTGGTAAAGTAGATACTCTGAAATCAACTTCTTTTCCTGAAATTGTTGCTTTTATCCTGCCATCTTGGGGGAGTCTTCTCTCTGAAATATCAAGATGAGACATTATTTTGAATCGTGTTGTCAAAGCACTTTTAATTTGAAGTGGTAAATTCAAAATATTATGTAAAACTCCATCAATTCTATATCTTACTGTTACTCCTTTTTCGTGGGGTTCAATATGAATATCACTTGCCTTCATTTTTATTGCGTCAAAAATAATTTTATTGGCAAGTTTTATTATAGGTGCATCTACTTTAATAGTTTCTTCTTCTTTTGTTTCTGATTCATCAATAGCTGTCATGTCTATAACAGCACTTTCAATTAGCTCATTGAAATTATCTGATTTTTTCTCTTCTTCTGCTGATTTTTTGTCTGCCTCATTTAAATACTGCATCATATCTGAGTATTTGGTAAGATATATATCCAAATTAAAACCAGTAAGAAGGAATTTTACATAGTCTATTGTTGTATTTGATGGATCGCAAATTGCTACCTTTACTGTGCTACTTTCTTTTCCAAAAGGAACTACTTTATATTTTTTCATAATTTCTTGGAGGATCAATTTAATAACCTGAGGATCTTTATCAATTTTTAAAATATTAATTAAAGGATACCCATAAATTTCACTTAGGGAGTTAAAGAGTTGCTCTTCATTAATGTATCCCAATTTCATCAATGCAGAGCCAATTTTGATTCCTTCTATTTTTTGAACTCTAACAGCCTGCAGGAGCTGTTCTTCTGTAATAACTCCCTTTTTAACTAAGTACTGCCCAAGTGATGTTGCACCAACAATGCCCATAACTTATATCTTTTTAATTTTAATATAATTTAATAAATTTTTCACTTCTTCAACCTTTGATATTGCCATTATATGAAATCCATTAGCAAGACCTTTATCTATTATACTTAAAATAATATTACTTGCAAATTCTATTCCAAATTTTTCAACATCGTTGTCATTTAAGGTATTGACTTTATCAATCAACCACTGTGGCACAACAACTCCTGGAATTTTCTCTGCGATAAATTGTAACATTTTTTTTGTTTTTATAATTATAATACCAACAATAATCTTTACGTTATTAAATTTATTCGCAAAATCCATAAATTGTTCGAGTTTTTCTAATTCAAAGATCATCTGTGTTTGAAAGAATTGAGCACCCATTTTTAGTTTTTGTTCAAATCTTTTAAGCTGAGGCAGGAGGGGGTCAACATTTGGGTTTACAACAGCTCCAATAAAGAAGTCAGTGTTACCATTAAGTTTATTTCCGTTGATGTCTAATCCATTATTAAGATTGTTTACTAATTTAATCAATAATGATGAATCAATATCATAAACTGCTTTTGCTTCTTTATGATCACCCCATACTGGATGATCCCCTGTCATTACGAGTAAATTTCTAATTCCTAAAGCATGTGCACCAAGCAGGTCTGATTGAATAGCAATTCTGTTTCGGTCTCTACAACTCATTTGTAAAACCGGTTCAAAGCCTAAATCCAAAGAAATCTTACAAGCTGACATTGAGCACATACGCATTTTTGCTGAAGGATTATCTGTAAAATTGACAGCATCTGTTAAAAATTTAAGTTCCTTTAATTTTTCAACAAGAGAAGTAACGTCAGGACCCTTAGGTGGAGTCATTTCAACAGTTATTACAATTTCACCTTCCATTAATTTTTTTCTAAGTTCTGTCAAAGTTTACTTCTCCTTTCCAGAGAATCTTGGTGAATTAGACTTTGACCAGTCTTTTGGCCCCAATAGACCATTATAAAAAGAATCAACAAGCCCTTTTTTTTCTAAAATATTATATGCAGTTATCCATGCGCATTTCATTTTTGGATTAACCTCACATTTTTCATCCTTATAACCACCACAGGGACCATTTAACATAGACTTTGGGCATAAAGTAACAACACAGACACCTGTAAAAATAAGATAACATTCACCACAGGCACGGCATTTCTCTTCAAATTCTCTAAATCGTCGCATATTACCTATAAATAAAGTATCATTTACAGGAATTACAGGTTTAGAATCAAAAAATTCAGTAATTGTCTGTGTACCCGCTCCACAGGAAAGAACCAGTATACATTGAGCTTCATCGATTACTTCCTTGTACTGTTTTAACTCTTTTTTTGTCCCCAAAATCTGACAACCTGTTTTTGCAATAAGCCAACCAGTTATTTTTTTATTTTGAGATTCAATCCATTCCTTTAACTTCAATATAGCCTCTTCACTTCCCGTTCCACATAGAGTTGCACACTCGCTACATCCAATTAGAAAAAAGGAGTTGAATTTATCTATATACTTGACAAGTTCTTTAATGTCCTTTTGTTTGGTAACAATCATGAGAGTAATCCTTTCTGAAGTTTTACAGCATGTAAAGTATTTTCCATAAGCATTGCAATAGTCATAGGTCCCACACCCCCAGGAACAGGAGTAATATAAGAAGCTTTTTGTTTTACAGAGTCAAAATCTACATCTCCTACGACTTTTCCATTATAGGTAACATTTATGCCAATATCAATTACAATCGCTCCTTCTTTAACCATATCTGCAGTGATAAACTGGGGTTTTCCTATTGCAACACATAGTATATCTGCCTTTTTTGTGATTTCTTCGAGATTTTCTGTTTTGCTATGACAAATAGTAACAGTTGCATTTCTTCTTAAAAGAAGTAAAGAAAGAGGTTTTCCAACAATAATACTTCTTCCAACAACCACAGCATTTTTTTTCTCTATTTGTATATCGTGAACATCAAGCATTTTTAATATTCCCTTTGGAGTGCAAGGAATAAAAAGAGGATTATCTGTAAGAAGTCTACCAAGACAGTAGGGGGTAAATCCGTCAACATCTTTAATTGGATCTATTTTTTGCAGTATTTTATTCTGGTTTAAATGATTTGGCAAGGGTAACTGAACAAGAATTCCATTTATCGACGGATTATTATTTAAATCGTCAATTAAATTTTCTAATTCCTCTTCTTCTGTATCATTAGGAAGTTTAAATAAAACACTCTCAATACCAAGTTCTTTGCAGGTTTTTTCTTTAAGGGAAACATATTTTTGAGATGATGGATTTTCTCCAACTAATATTACAGAAAGACATGGTTTAATACCTCTTTTTTGAAGTTCAAAGACTTCATACTTGATTTCTTCTTTTATAATTGAAGCTAAAAATTTGCCATTTAAAATATTTGTTTCCATTACTTCTCCTTTCTGTTAATTAGTTCCAGAGCTTCCTGTCTCGTTGCTTGACTTTTTCTAAAAATTCCTCTTACTGCTGAGGTGATTGTTTTTGCTCCTGGTTTTTTAACGCCTCTCATACTCATACAAAGATGTTCTGCTTCAATTACTATCATACATCCCTTTGGCTTCAGCTTTTCCATAAGTAGATTAGCTAATTGACTTGTAAGTCTTTCTTGAACCTGTGGTCTTTTTGCAAGATAATCTAAAGCCTTTGGAAGCTCGCTTAATCCAACAATCTTTCCATCAGGTATATAGGCAATATGAGCATAGCCAAAAAAAGGTAAAAGATGATGTTCACACATTGAATAAAAGGGAATATCTTTTATTAAAACCATCTCATCATGAGTTTCACCTTCGATACATTTCAATAAATCATCTTCAGCTGGAAGCAATCCTCTAAAAATTTCTTCATACATTTTTGCAATGCGTAAAGGAGTATCCTTTAGCCCAGGTCTTTCAGGTTGCTCTCCTATCCCTTCCAAAATAAGTTTTACTCCATCTTCAATTTTTTTTCTGTCAAACACAGTTTATCACCCTTTCATCTGTAATTATAAAATCTAATTTTTTATCATGCTTGTCAATTGGAATTTCATTTATAATCTGTTCTTCATAGGCTAAACCAACTGCAAGTCCTGTTTTTTTTGATAGAAGTTTATCATAATATCCACCACCATATCCGATTCTATAACAATTTCTATCAAAGGCTAATCCAGGCACTACGATTACTTCTATATCATTTAAAGAAGCCTTTTTTTCAGTGCATGGCTCTAAAATTGATTTGTATCCCTCTGATAATTCTTTTAAACTTTCTATCCAATACAAATCTAAAGATTTATCCTTTTCATTTACTTTTGGAAAGGCTGTTTTTATTGAAAGTTTTTTACATAATTCAAAAATTTTCCATGTATCAACTTCACTTCCAAAAGATGCATAAAGAAGTACAGATTTGAAACTGTTATTTTCTAAAAAATCCAAGAATTTCGAAGCAATTTTCTCATCTTTTTGTTTTTTTTTAGTTATTTCAATGTTATTTCTAATCTCTATCATTCTTTTTCTTAACACCCTTTTCATTAATCTAAAATTATACCATTAAATAACTAATTTATGGTATTATAAAGCTTTATGGAAGACAGGGAAATTATAGCTAAAACTGACAAGTTATTCATGCCTACATATGCAAGATATCCTATTGTTTTAAGAAAGGGAAGGGGAGTAAGAGTTTGGGATGTAAATGGAAAGGAATATATTGACTTTCTTGCTGGGATTGCAGTAAATGTGCTTGGTCATTGTCCAAGAAAGGTTGTTATGGTTATACAAAAACAGGCCCAAAGATTAATTCATGTTTCAAATCTTTACTATACAGAACCCCAGTTAAAACTTGCTGAGATTTTAATTAAAAATTCCTTTGCAGACAGAGTATTTTTATGTAATTCAGGCACCGAAGCAAATGAAGGTGCATTAAAACTGGCAAGAATCTACATGAAAAATAAATTCGGTAATGAAAGATATGAATTTATATCAGCTAAAAATTCTTTTCATGGAAGAAGTTTTGGAAGTCTCTCGGTAACTGGTCAGGAAAAATATCATTATGGTTTTGAACCTCTACTTGAGGGAGTTAGATTTGTTCCTTTTAATGATGCTAAAGCAATTGAAAATGCTATATCAGATAAAACCTGCGCGGTTATTCTTGAGCCAATTCAAGCTGAGGGAGGAATTTATGTTCCAGATAAAGATTATCTAAGGAAAGTTCGAGAAATCTGTGATAAAAATGGGATTCTTCTCATTTTTGATGAGGTTCAAACAGGAATAGGAAGAACAGGTAAATTATTTGCTTATGAGCATTATGGAATTGAGCCAGATATAATGACTCTTGCAAAAGGGCTTGGAGGAGGAATCCCAATAGGTGCAATACTTGCAAAAGATGAAATAGCTCAAGCTTTTGTCCCAAAAACCCATGCTTCTACTTTTGGTGGAAATCCTGTTGCTTGCGCTGCTGCGGTAGCAACTTTGGAGACAATTCTTGAGGATGGATATCTTCTTGAGTATTGTCAAAGAATATCGAAGTATTTCTTTAAAAAGTTGAATACATTAAAGGAAAAATATTCAGAATTTATTAAAGAAATAAGAGGTTTGGGGCTTTTAATTGGAGTAGAATTTCTACAGAATGTAGATCCATTAGTTAAAAAATGTATGGAAAAAGGACTATTAGTAGGAACTGCAGGTAATGGTTCGGTTTTAAGATTTACTCCCCCTTTAATAATTGAAAAGGATGATATTGACGAGGCTATTTCTATTCTTGATAAAGCAATTAAGGAGGGACTGTTGTGAAAAGAGATTATCTAAGGGTATCAGATTTAAATAAAGAAGAATTTACATATCTAATAAAAAGAGCTATTGATTTTAAAGCTAATAGAGGTTTTTCAAAAAATTCTTTACCAGGTAAAAGTATAGGAATGATTTTTGAAAAACCATCAACAAGAACAAGAGTATCCTTTGAAGTAGCTATATATCAGCTCGGTGGATATCCTGTGTATCTTAGTCCCAGAGAATTACAACTTTCAAGAGGAGAGACAATAAAAGATACTGCCCAGGTGCTTTCAAGATATCTTGATGCAGTTGTAATTAGAACTTTTTCACATAAGACAATTGAGGAGTTTGCAAAATGGTCAACAATTCCAGTAATAAATGCATTAACTGATGAACATCATCCTTGTCAGGCATTGGCAGATATGATGACAATTATTGAAAAAAAGAGAAAACTTCAAGGAATTAAGCTGACATTTGTAGGAGATGGCAACAATGTGGCAAATTCTTTAATTGAGGCAAGTGCTTTGGTTGAAATTAAGATAAATATTGCAACTCCTGAAGGATGCGAACCTTTAATGGAAATTATTGAAAAAGCAAAAACATTTACAGAAGTGGAAATTTTTCATGATCCTCAAGAAGCAGTCAAAGATGCTGATGTAATTTATACCGATGTATGGTTAAGCATGGGTGAAGAAGAAAATATTAAAAAGAAAGAAAAATTCAAGGGTTTTCAGTTAAATACAGAATTACTTAAAAAAGCAAAATCAGATGCAATTGTTATGCATTGTCTTCCAGCTCATAGAGGAGAAGAAATAACAGATGAAGTTCTTGATAGTCCTCAAAGTGTGGTGTTAGACCAAGCAGAAAATAGGCTTTACACTGAAAAAGCAATTTTGGAGTTTTTACTTACTTTAAAAAATTAATTATTTAATTCTTTTTATTTTTGCACCAAGAGAAATTAATTTTTCATCTAAAGATTCATAGCCTCTGTCAAGATGATATATTCTATCAATAATGGTTTCACCTTCTGCAATCAATGCAGCTATTACAAGAGATGCAGATGCTCTTAAGTCAGTAGCCATAACGGGTGCGCCTTTTAATTTCTTTACACCCTTCACCGTAGCGGTGTTTCCTTCAACAGATATATCTGCACCCATTCGTCTTAATTCAGCAACATGCATAAATCTATTTTCAAAAATTGTCTCTTTTATCACAGAAGTTCCACTTGCTATTGACATCATTGCCATAAACTGAGCCTGCATATCAGTAGGAAAACCAGGATATGGCATAGTTTTAATATCAACAGGTCTGGGTCTTTTTGGTCCCTTAACTTTTAATCCTTCCTCTGTTTCTATAACTTCTATTCCTGCATCTTTCATTTTTAAAATAATTGCTTCGAGATGTTCAATTTTACATCCCTTAAGTAATATTTCTGAACCACAGGCTCCTGCTATTGCCATGAATGTACCTGCTTCTATTCTGTCTGGGATAATTTCATAATGAGGTGGAGGATTTAATGTCTCAAGTCCTTCTATTTCAATATTACTTGTGCCTGCTCCTTTTATTTTGGCTCCCATTGCTAAGAGATAATTGGCAAGGTCAACCACCTCAGGTTCTTTCGCTGCATTTTCTATTATTGTTAATCCTTTTGCTAAAGTAGCAGCCATCATAAGATTTTCTGTTCCAGTTACGGTTGGAATATCAAAGTAAATCTTTGTTCCTTTGAGTCTATTGGCTTTTGCAATAATGTATCCTTCTTTTAGTTCTATCTTTGCTCCCATCTTTTCAAGTCCCTTTATATGTAAATTTACAGGTCTTGCTCCAATTGCACATCCCCCAGGCAGTGATACCTTAGCTTTACCAAATCTTGCTAAAAGAGGACCGAGAACTAAAATTGATGCTCTCATAGTTTTTACAAGGTCATAGGATGCCTCAAAATTACATATTTTTTCAGTATCAATAAAACATTTATTGTTTTCAATTGAAACTTGAGCTCCCATTCTTCTTAATAGTTCTGCCATTGTATATACATCTCTTAGTTTAGGGATTCTTTTTAAAATATGTTGTCCCTGTGCAAGAAGGGTGGATGCCATAATTGGAAGAGCAGAATTTTTTGCTCCGCCTATTGTAACCGAACCTTTTAAAGGCGTTCCACCAAAAATTAGTAGCTTATCCATGATAAATATATTAAACTAAAAATGGAGGATATTTAAATATGTTAACAATTGAAGATTTGATTAATAAAGTTTTAAAGTATAGGCCTAAGGCAAATATTGAACTTATCAGGAAGGCTTATATTTTTTCAAGAGAAGCTCATTGCGCTCAAATTAGAAAGGAAGGCATTCCATATATTTATCATCCTTTAGCAGTAGCTGATATTCTTGCAGATATGAAACTTGATTCAGCTACTATTGCAGCAGGACTTCTTCATGATACAGTTGAAGATGCTGATATGACCATTGATGATATAGGTGATATGTTTTCTCCAGAAGTAGCCTTTCTTGTTGATGCTGTTACAAAACTAAGTAAACTACAATTTTCAACAGTTGAAGAAGCAAAGGCTGAAAATTTTCGCAAAATGTTTCTTGCTATGTCAAAAGATATAAGGGTTATTTTAATAAAATTTGCAGACAGACTTCATAATATGAGAACCATTGAATTTTTACCTCCTGAAAAACAGAAAAGAATAGCATTAGAAACGCTTGAAATATACGCACCTCTTGCAAATAGGTTGGGTATTGGATGGATGAGAAATGAATTTGAAGATCTTTCTTTTAAAGTTTTATATCCTGAAGAGTATGAAGACCTTATAAAAAAAGTAGCAAAAAGAAAGGAAGAACAACAGGAATATATAAATAAAATTATCAGTATACTTTCAGAAAAATTAAAAGAAATGAATATTCCTATTAAAATTTTTGGAAGGGTTAAACACTACTACGGTATATATCAAAAAATGATTAAACAAAAAATACCCTTTGAACAGGTCTATGACGTTATAGGAATCAGAGTAATTACAGACACGGTTCCACATTGTTATGATATCCTTGGCGTGATTCACTCTCAATGGACACTTATTCCTGGAAGATTTAAAGATTTCATAAGCCTTCCCAAATCTAATTACTATCAGTCTCTTCATACTACAGTTATTGGTCCTGGTGGAGAAAGAGTAGAATTTCAAATAAGAACTGAGGAGATGGATATTATTGCTGAAGAAGGTATTGCAGCTCACTGGAGATACAAGGAGAGAAAGGATTTAAACGAAAGAGAAACTAAAATTGTTGCATGGTTAAGGGAATTGATAAAAGAAATTTCAGACCCAAAAGAATTACTTGATGCAGTAAAAGCTGAAGTAATACCAGATACAATTTATGCATTTACTCCAAAGGGTGATGTAAAAGAACTTCCAGTAGGAGCAACTCCTGTTGACTTTGCCTATGCTATACATTCTGAAGTTGGTGCCCATTGTGCAGGAGCAAAGGTGAATGGAAGAATAGTCCCACTTAATTATCAGCTTCAAAGTGGAGATGTTGTAGAAATCATAACAAGTCCCCATCAAAAGCCAAGAAAAGATTGGCTCCAATTTGTAGTTACTCAAAGAGCCAAAAATAGAATAAAACATTATTTAAGACAGGAAGAAAGACAGCAGGCAATTAATATAGGGAAACAACTTTTTGAAGCCGAATTACGAAAACATGGTATATCAAGCTCAATTCTTAAGTCAGATAAAGTAGATAATGTTTTACAATCCTTTAGCGTTCAATCTTTAGAAGATCTTTATTTCCTAATAGGACATGCTAAAATTTCTGTTCACCAAGTTATTAACAAATTAGTTCCAGAAAGTGAGAGAGAAGAAATAACTACAATTAAAAAACCAGCAGAAAGAAGAGATAACAAACAGTTTATTTCTCTTAAAGGTGTTGATGAGGTTTTGTATCATATTGCAAAGTGTTGTATGCCTGTGCCTGGAGATGATATTATTGGATTTATTACAAGAGGAAAAGGTATTTCTGTCCATAGAAAGGACTGTGAAAATATTAAACATCTGGAAAAAGAAAGATTAATCGAGGTTTTTTGGACATCCGATGGTTCTTCAAAGGTACAGACAAAAATAAGTTTAGAATGTTTAGATAAAGCTGGAATTCTTGCAAATCTTACGGGTTTACTTTCAGCAAACAATGTAAATATTACTGCAGTAAAGGCAAATTCTACATCTGATAAAAGAGCATTAATTGAGTTCACTATAGAGGTTAAAGACAGAAATCATCTATCAGATATAATTAATAAAATAAATCAAATACCTGAAGTTCTCTCAATAAAAAGATAAATCTATATCAATAGCACCTTTTCTAATTATTTTTGGAGGAGTTATCGTAACATCTACTATAGTGGAAGGTATTCCTTGTAAACTTCCACCATCAATAAAGAGAGTAATATCACTTTTTTCAAAATATTTCAGAACTGTTTCAATATCAGAAGCAGCTGGATAGCCAGAAATATTGGCAGATGTGGCAGTTATAGGGAAAGGGGAATTTTTGATTAATTCTAAAGCAAAGGACTCTCCTGGCATTCTTACAGCTACAGTTTTATTTGATGTAATTTCCTCTGGTAATCCATCTTTAGCAGGAAGAATCAAAGTTAAAGGTCCTGGCCAATATTTTTCAATTAATTTTTGTGCCAATGGAGGAATTGAAGAAACTAATAAATCTAAGTGATTTAAATTTATAATCAAAGGAAAAGTTTTTTCAGAAGGTCTATTTTTTATTTCAAAAACTTTTTTAAGCAGTTTCTTATTGTCATACTTAACGCCTATACCATAAAGAGTCTCTGTAGGATAAATTATTATTCCATCCCTTTCAAGTATTTTAATTACATCGACTATTTTTACATCACTTGTTTTTAATAATTTCATTGATATTCTCCAAAATTTTGTTAAAAAGTTTTAAATCCTGTCTTTTTAGATCTTGGTCTTTAAAATATATTTTATAATAAATTTCAACAAAATTAAGAGCTTTTTCTTTTAATCTTTTGTCCTGTATTCTAAGAACAAAATCTTCCAGTCCTTCATTAGATAATCGCTCATAACCAGCCTTTCTCATAAGATTTAAAAATTTATTTAATGGTTTCTTTTTTTCTTGATAAATTCTGAGTATTTTAAATGAAGCAAGTATTAATATTAAAGTAAAAGCAATATAGAGATATTTTTTATTTAACCTTATGTCAGGTTTTTTTATAGCAGTGGCAAGTTTTATCTGGGCTTTATAATCGTAATTTATAATAACATTATGCCATATATAGTCAAGTATGTTGAAAATAACAGGTTCAGTAACTCTAATTTGTCTTGTTCCTGATGGGTCAAATCTTTCCCACTGTCCTTTTATCCAGGCTTCAACCCATAAATGGGCATCTGATGCTCTTATTATATAGTAGCCTCCGAAAGGATTATAACTGCCTCCTCTAAATCCTCCTACAACCCTTGCAGGAATTCCTTTAATGCGAAGCATAAGAGCCATAGAGGTTGCAAAATACTCACAGTTTCCTTTTTTCGTTTTAAAAATAAAATCTTCTACCGGATTTTCTCCCTTTGGAAGAACTTTCAAAGAGTACTCATAGTTTCCAAGAAAAGCAAGTATTTTATTGATTATTTCCCTTTCATCTTTAGCCTCTGATGTTATGTTTTCAGTTAGTGATTTAAATTTTTCAGAAATTAATTTCGGAATTTGAAGATAAATTTTTGATGGTTCACTTTCATATAAATTAAAGTTTAAATAAGATTCGGCAGTATATTTTAAAGTTTTATCAATTGGTGATTCTGTTTTATATACTCCAGGATACTCTAAAATAAGATTTCGTAAAAAAACAATAGATGGAAAATCAAGGACAGCAATGTAGTTTTCAAAGGATGGTTCAAATAAAACTGTATATCTGATTTTTTCACCGGTAACCGTTGGTTTTAAGTTTAAATTTTCTTTTTTAATCCATTTTGTACCATCAAAGGTATCAAAGGTTATCATTCTCCAATACAACTGATTATCTTGAATTCTGTTCATTGTAATCCTCATTACTACAGTTCTGTCTTCTTCTATAGAAGCTACACTTCCAAGATTTACTGTTGATGTAAATCCTGTTTTTGCCTTTGTTAATCCTATGTCAAGTAATGGATAGGGAGTTCTTGGTAAAAAGAAGAAAAAAAGAAAACTCAAAGGTATGGAACAAATAGTTATTATAAGTGCATATCTTAATAATTCGACCAGAATTTTCCTTTCAATAAAAGTATGAGAAGTTTCTTTTGTATAGGTAATGATTAAAATAGAAAATACAGTTAAAATGAGTATTAGACATACTCTTATTAGAAAAACCCATGATATATCAAAAAGAGTTGAGGCTACTAAAAGAAGCATTGAAAGAAGATAAATCTGAAAATATTCTCTTAATGTTTTTTTACCTAATAATCTTATAACTGTGATTAATGTTAAAGCCTCTGTAGAGGGTAAAACAATATCCTCAATAGAAAAACCTAAAAAAGGATAAATCAACAAAATTACTGAAATTATATTTATTAGCCATTGATTTATAGTTTTTCCCTTAAAATAAAATAATATGCTAAGCAAAAATATGAAGAAAGAGAGTAATATTGTTGTATTTGATATATAAGAAACAATACCTAACAGGGCAATAAAAACTGTGGATATAGAAAAGATAAAGAGTAAATTGTCGGTTTTTATTTCTCTAATAAACAGAGAGAGCATAAAGAAGTTTCCTTATATGAGTTGGTCTTAAATCGGGTTTATAAACAGTATTGTCTATTTTCAATCCAATTGGTATACCTTTTTTTGAAAGACTAAGGATAGCATAGGTTGTTTTACTAATTTTTTGTTCAATATCTCCCTGGAAATCTGTTAATTTTAAAATTACAGGATTACCTCTGTATGGAGAAAATTCCTTAGTCATTAGTTCTGAAGTTTTAGCAGTAGCTTTCCAGTGAATATATTTAAGAGGGTCTTGAATACTGTATTCTTTTACTCCTGTAATCTCACCTTCAAAAGAACTACCCCTTGTTAAAGTTGTCTCTAACTTTGTTTTGCCCTCATTTAATAGATTAGAAAAATCACATTTAATAGGTTTTGGAAAAACTATTACCTCATAATCAATGGGTAATCGGAGAATTCTTTTAAAAAAATAAAAGGGAAAATAGGAAGATACAAAGATTTCTGAAATTTTTATCTTCCCTCTTTTTTGAAATATTACAGGTAAATTAACAAGAATTTTATCTTTAACAAAAGGTAAAATGATTTCATTATCCTCTAACCTTATTCTTATCAAAAAGCAGGGAAGAAAATATTTATTTTTTAATTCAATTTTTATATATCCTGGTGTCTGGGCAAATATATCGTTATGAGACAATAAAAAAATTTGAATATTTTTTAAATTAAAAAATGACAAAAAGCCACTTAAAGCCATTAAACTCAAAAGAAATGCAAGAACTATAAAAACTAAATTATTTCCTGTATTTACTGCAGCAAAACCAATAAATAATGTAACAACTATAAATATCCATCCTGTATTTGTTATTTTTACGGAGGGACTGAAACTCCTTCTAAAATTGATAATATCACCTCTTCCTTAGATAATGAATCATCTTTGAGAATTATTCTATGGGGTGTTACAAAGGGTATAATATCCTTAACATCTTCAGGAGCAACATATTCTCTGTTTTTGAAGTAGGCATTCGTTTTTGAAGTATATGTTATTGCCAAACCAGCTCTTGTTGAAAGCCCTAAAAGTATTCTTTTGTCTTTTCTTGTTAATTCTATGAAATTAATAATCCAGTTAATTATTTTATCGGATATGTAAATTTGTCTTATTTCATTTTGAGTTTTTATTATTTCTTCTTTGTCAATTACAGATTCAAGTTTATAAAGCTCTTCTCTTGAGCTTCCTTTTTTAAGAATTTCTTTTTCAGCTTCATAACTTGGATAGCCGATGCTTATTTTTAACATAAATCTGTCAAGTTGTCCTTCTGGAAGTGGAAAGGTGCCGTAAAATTCAATAGGATTTTGAGTTGCTATAACAAAAAAAGGTTTTGGAAGTTTATATGTAACTCCGTCAACAGTTACTTGTTCTTCTGCCATTGCTTCAAGCAATGCCGATTGAGTTTTTGGAGTAGCTCTGTTTATTTCATCGACTAACACTATATTATTGAAAATAGGTCCTGGTTTAAATTCAAATTCTCCAGTATTTTTATTGTAAATAGAGAGTCCTGTTATATCAGTTGGCAGTAAATCATTTGTGCATTGAATTCTTCCAAAGTTTAATGCTAATGTCCTTGATAAAGCAATTGCCAATGATGTTTTACCAAGTCCAGGTAAATCTTCAATTAAAATATGTCCCTTTGAAAAGATTGATATTAGACAGAGAATTATTGCTTTTTCTTTTCCATGAAGACAGCTTTGAAGATGATTGATTATCTTTAATATTTTTTGATTTTTTACTTTTTCAATCATATAGAGGGGGACAAAGCCCCCTCTTTTATTTTAACCTTCCATGTAAACCTTTTCAACTGGAGGTGCAACTTGTTTTTTACGGGACATAACTCCAGGAAGCCATACAGAAGGACCAGATACTTCAACATTGAATGCTTTTTTAATTACATCTGCATTTCCAGAATAGTAAAGTTCTGTTCCTTCTTTTATTATATCTGTAGCCATAAAAATGACCATATCATAACCTTTAGAATTTTTAAGATCATTTAGATAGGCTATAAACTCATCTTTGCGTTCATAAACTTCTTCAATATCTATAACTTCTGTTTGTCCAATTCCAACTTTTTTACCCTTAAAGTCATAATCTTTGAAATCTACATGAACAACATCGGCTATTGGTTTGCCCTTTATGCTTGCCTTTGCCTTTTTGATATCAACTCCAAATTTTGTGATATCTGATATGCCTGCTACTGCTGCCAATTCCTGAGCAACTTTTTTGTCTTCTTCTGTAGTAGTTGGAGATTTAAATATTACTGTGTCAGAAAGAATTGCGCTGAGGAGCAATCCTGCATAAGTTTTATTTGCTTTTACTTCGTTTGAGAACATCTTTGCAATAACTGTTGCTGTACTACCAACAGGTTCAACATGAATAAAAATTGGGTCAGGATAGTTGAAGTTCATCTTGTGATGATCAATGATTTCGAGAATTTTTTCTGCTCCATCAACTCTTTGACCAGGCTCATTGTGGTCAACAAGAACAAGTGTTTTCCCTGCAGCATTTTCTAAAATCTCTGGCGCTGGAACTCCAAACTGTTTTAGCACAAACTCTGTTTCCTCATTAATTGGTCCTGCTACAGCTGCTTTGTAACCTTTAATACCTGCATAAACAATTGCTGAACAGACTGTGTCTGTGTCTGGTGCCTTATGGCCAATTACATAAATATCACTCATTTTCCCCTCCTAAACAAATTTTTTTAAATTGTAAAATTTTGACAATTTCACACTTAAAATGTCAAGAAAAAACCCATTAAAATTTAAAATAGAGTTATTAAAGCTTTTCGAGTAATTTTTGAACCGTTAATCCTATTTCAGGATGAACAAAATCAGGTGCGATTTCACTCAAGGGTTTCAATACAAAATATCTTTCATGCATGAGAGGATGTGGAATAATGAGTTCTTTACTCTTTAAAATAAGGTCATTATAGAAAATTATATCAATATCAATAATTCTCGGACCGTATTTAATAGTATCTGTTCTTCCTAAATTTTTTTCTATTTTTTTAATACATTTTAGTAATTCCAAAGGTTCAAGTGTTGTATAGACCTCTAATGCCATATTTAAAAAATCTTCTTGCTCTGTAAATCCCCATGGAGAGGTGTTGTATATTGAGGAGATTTTTGAAATAACTAAACCATAATTTTTTAATTCCTCAATTGCTTTTTTTAAATTTTCCTCTCTATTTCCTATGTTTGAGCCAATGGACAAATAAACTCTATTCATATCAATAATTTTAATGGTAAAATTAAAAAAATAACAAATCTTAGAAGTGGGAGGGGAAAATGATAAATGCAAAAGTTAAATGGGTTCAAAATATGCAGTTTGTAGGACAGTCAGGAACGAATCACGCAATAGTCATGGATGCTCATCCAGATTATGGTGGAGAAAATACAGGAATGAGACCAATGGAATTATTATTAGTAGGTCTTGGTGGATGCAGTGGAATGGATATAGTATCTATCCTTAAAAAGAAAAAACAAGATATAAGGGGATTAGAGATAAATGTAAAAGGACAGCAACCAGATAGTTATCCAAAAAGATTCACAGAAATTGAAATAGAATTTATTGTAAAAGGGAAAAATCTTTCAGAAGAAGCAGTAAAAAGAGCTGTTGAACTTTCAATGAATAAGTACTGTTCGGTTAAAGCAACTCTTGAGCATTCGGCAAAGATAATTTATTCTTATAAAATTGAAAATATTGAATAGTTTTTACTAAACAGTTTGAGCGGACAGTTGAAAGTTAAAATAAGGTTCTTCCTCTAATTCATAACATCCAGATTCTATAAGATGTTTTAAAAAATTTATATGTGCGGTATGTCCGCCCTTTTCAATAATGAAATGCCCTTTTATGGGATAACCCAATAGAGATAAATCTCCAATTGCATCAAGAATTTTATGCCTGACAAATTCATCTCTAAATCTGAGTTTTCCTCCTACAACTCCTTTTTCATCAAGAACAAGGGCATTTTCAAGGGAACCACCACGAGCAAAGCCATTTTGAAGAAGATACTGTATATCCTTTAAAAATCCAAAAGTTCTTGCAGGTGCTATATCGCTAAGAAAATTCTGCTCATTTATTTCAATTGATAGAGATTGTTCTAAAATTAAAGGATGTTCATAGAAAATTTTATAGGTTATTTTAAAACCTTTGTATGGTTTCGCAATTATTTTTGACCGAGTCTCTTCATAAAAAATAGGCTTTGTTATTTTTAATGATGGAATTGTTTTCCCCTGCTTTGCAATTCCTGTTTTCAATATAGTCTTTGCAAAATCAATTGCACTTCCGTCCATAACAGGAATTTCTGAACCATCTATTTCAATAATTAGATTAGTAATTCCAAAAACATAAAGAGTGGCAAGAAGATGTTCAACTGTTCTAATTTTTACTCCGTCAATTCCTATAGTTGTTGCTAAGGAAGTATCAATAACAAAGGGAAGTTTTGCTTTTATAGGCAAACCTCTATCAGTTCTGTAAAAAACAATACCTGTATCCCTTTTTGCAGGAATAAGTCTTATATTGATCTTTTTGCCTGTGTGTATTCCTACACCAGAAACTGAGATTTCAGATTTTATGGTTTTCTGAAAAGGCATCAAAAAATATTATACAAAAAGGATGCCAAATCAAAATTGTTGATTTTTAGAATTTCAAATATATTGATTGTGGTAAAAATTATACATTAATGGAAAAAAATCAAAAATATGGATGAAGATATTTTTTCTTGATTTAAAGAAATAATGTATGTTAGATTGAACTAAATAAAATAATGAAAATTTTTTAAAAAAGGAAGAATCATGAATAAAAAGTTTCTGTGTTTTTTAACAAGCTTGATTGTATTTATAATTTTAGTTGGGTGTAAAACAGAAAAATACGGGTCTCCTATTAATAAAAATGTACCAACAATTAAAATAAAAGAAATAATGCTAAATAAATCATCTATAGGACAAACAGTAAATCTTGAAGGCATTATAATAACTCAATGTCAAAGTAAGGGCTGTTGGTTTTTTTTGAAAGATGATACGGGACAGATTTTTATTAATCTTGCACCTGCTAATATTTCTATCCCCCCTAAAACAGGTAAAAAGGCTATTGTTACAGGTGAAGTAGCCTTCGAAAATGGTAATTTTTTTATTATAGCTCGGGGATTAGAAATTAGATAATGATCTTTCTTAAGTTAGCCTTTAAAAATCTTTTAAGGCATAAAATAAGAAGTTTTTTAACAGTTTTAGGGATATCTGCTTCTATATCAGTACTTTTCTCAATCATATCTTTCAATAAAGGTTTTGAAAGTAGTCTTCAAAAGGAATTATACAGAACAGGTATACATTTTATGATAGTTCCCTCAGGATGTCCCCATGAGGTAGCTTCATTAGTTCTTCATGGTGCAGTTACACCTAATTTTCTAAATATTGAGGTATTTCAAAAAATAAAGGAATTTGATGAAATAGAATTTATTGCTCCAATACTTATAACTCAAATACCGAACATTGAAAAAGAAAAGATTGATCTCGTGTATGGAATAGAGATGTCAAATATAAAACAAATCAAACCTCAATGGAAAATTGATGGAACAATACCATTTTCAGATGATTCCATTTTATTAGGTTATGATGTAGCTGAACACTATTCAATAAAAAAGGGAGATATATTAACATATGAAAACAAAAGGTTTACTGTCTCTGGAATAGTTCAGAAGACATCAAGTCAAGATGATGCCTTTGTATATATGCCTTTAAAAGCACTACAGGATATCATAAAAAAACCAAATGGTGCTACAGCAATAGGAGTAAAAGTAAAAGATGTAGATAAATTAAATACAGTAATAGAGGAAATTTCTCTAAAAATTCCAGGAATCCAGATAGTTACAATGAGTCAGGTTGTAAATAGTCTTGCTAATCTCGCAGGTTCTGCAAAGATTTTGAGTCTTTCAATTGCCTTGGTAGCAATATTAATTAGTGCTATAGGGGTAATGAATTCTATCTTGATGGCAATTTTTGAACGAACAGAAGAAATAGGTTTGATGCGTGCAATCGGTGCATCTAAGTTTGATATCTTTAGAATAATAATAAAAGAGACAGTACTTTTAACTTTAACGGGAGGCTTAATAGGGCTTATAATGTCTCTTGTTGGAGCAAATATCATAGAGGGCTTTGTTAGAAATTTCATGCCTTACATTCCTTCTGGAAAAATGATTCAATTTGATCCATTCCTTGCTTTAATATGCTTATTTTTTTCAATCTTTTTAGGAATATTTGCAGGAATTTTTCCTGCATGGAGAGCCACTAAGATAAATCCGATAAAGGCAATAAGGGGATGATAGAGCTTAAAAATATCGTAAAAACATATAAAAGAGGAGCTGAGATAGTTTATGCTCTAAAAGATATAAACTTAAAAATTGAGAAGGGAGATTTCATCGCAATTACAGGACCATCAGGTTCGGGGAAAACAACTCTTTTACACATAATAGGATGTCTTGATAAACCATCAAGTGGCGTTATGAAATTTAATGATAAAGATATCGGAAAAATGTCTGAAGCAGATTTAGTAAAAATAAGAAGAGAAAAAATTGGTTTTATTTTTCAACATTTTTATCTATTACCAGGGCTTAACGTACTGGAAAATATTACCCTTCCTTTAATATTTGGAAGAAAAACAAGAAGCAAAGAGGAAATTATTTCTCTTATCGAAAGCGTAGGATTAAAAGACAGGATCTATCATAGGATAAATCAGTTAAGTGGTGGAGAAATGCAGAGGGTTGCTATTGCACGGGCAATAGTTAGTAATCCTGAGATTCTTCTTGCTGATGAACCTACAGGGAATCTGGATACTGAAAACAGTGAAAAGATATTTGAATTATTGAGGTTACTTAACAAAAAGGGTCTTAGTGTAGTTATGGTAACTCATAATACAGAACTTGCTAAGAGGACTAATAAAGTAATAACCCTAAGGGATGGTAAAATATTTTATTGAAATTTTATAATTTTATCACCGTAAATTGCTGCCCCAAATGCTCCTGCAAAAGGAGATAATGGATTGGTTATTAACTTTTTACCTATTTCTCGTTCAATCAAATTTTGAAGCAATGAATTTGATGAGCACCCGCCAGCAAAAACAACATTTCCATCAATAGATATCTTCTTTAACATAGCTATTACCTTTTTTGTTATTGCCTTATGTATTGCAAGAGCAATATTTTCCCTTGGAATTCCTTTTGCTATCATAGAAATTACTTCTGATTCAGCAAATACCGTACACATACTGCTGATACTTATTGGATTAGTGAGATCAACTTTTACCTCTCCAAATTCTTCAAGGGAGTAACCCAATACCTGAGCCATTATTTCAAGAAATCTTCCAGTTCCTGCTGCACATTTATCATTCATTTCAAACTTTTTTACATTTCCTTCTTCGTCAATGTTAATAACCTTTGTATCCTGCCCTCCAATGTCTATTATGGTTTTACAATCGGGGAATAAAGTTTTACAACCTATCGCAAATGCTTTTATTTCAGTAATTGTTGGAATATCTCCATTAAAAGCAAAAAGATGTCTTCCATATCCAGTTGCTACAATTTTTTCAGTTTTAATTTCATTAATAATTTCCTCACATTTTTTTAATGGTTCATAGGATGTTTCTGTTTTCTTTAATTTTAAAATCTTCCCATTTTCGAGCCATAAAGCTTTAATAAATCTTGAACCAATATCAATTCCTAATGAAATCATTTTAAAGTTTCTATAAAAGCCTCAACCCTTGTTTTAATTTGACCAAAATCTTCCATGCTATAATCGGTTTCAATCCTCATATAGGGGAAATCAATTAGTTTTTCAATTTTAAATGCTTCCATCAAATAGGGAGTGCAGAATTGAAGGGAATAATGAATTACTCCATCTGCTTTTAATGTTTTCTTTAATTCTACAATATTGTCTAATCTTTCTTGATTAGGTGTAAAACATGCACAATCAATTGTTAAATAACGAGAGGCAATTTTTTCGATTCCTTCTTCAATTGTTGAAAAATTTTCATCTGTTAGTTCTCTGTAGTTTCTACTACCAACACATGACTCTTCACCAACAACTACAGCTCCGCTGTTTTCAATAATTGAGTGGAGTTTCCAGTTTGGGATTGCAAAAGGACTTCCTGCAATTAGAATTCTTGTTGTTCCCTTAGGAAAAACTCCTTTACCTCTCTTTACTCTCTCTTCTAATTCATCACATAATTCATTCACCTTTTGAGTAAATCTTATAGGGTCATCATAAAAGGAAATCTGATTAACTAACAGGGCATCAAGACCAGAAATTGGAACAGGATCAATGGCTCTTAATTGACTAAGTCTTTGTAAAGCCTTTCTTTTTTTATTTACGATATCCACAGCTTTTTTTAGGTTATCTAAAGTGATTTTTTTACCAGTTAAATCTTCAAGTTTTGTTTTGAATTTTTCAACTTCATTTAGCCATAGGATTCTATCAGATTCGTTTTTCATGTTTGGAATTTCCATTATATACATCTTTCTTGTTATATCATTAAAAATCTCATAGGCTTTCTTTTTACCATCACAGGTAGTCTCACCTACAATTAAATCTGTCATTTCAACATAAGGACATAAGCCAGCTAATTTGAAACCCATAAAAGCTTTTATAAGGGCACAGGTATTTCTTGGAACATACTTTTCTGCTTCTTCAAATCCTATTTCAGCACCAGCACATAATCCAACAAAAACACCATCAACAGCAATAATAAGCTCTTCAGGAACATATACGCAAAAGGTTCCAATAACTTTTCTTTTATTCTTCTTTGCCTCATAAAGCTCCTCAATCCTTAAACCATGAACTTCTGAAATTACAAAATCAAAATATTTCATTCCCTCTGGTCTATTTTTTTGAGATAGATAAATATTTTTGTATGCATCAGAAAGGACAGTTAATAATCCATCATGTTTTTCAAGATTAATTCCCAAATTTTCCCATAATTGAGTGTAATTTTTTGACATGATTTTCCTCCTGAATGTTTTTTGAAATTATAGAATAAAAAAGATAGAGAATTCCAATAGTTTATATTGATGAAAGTTTAGAAATTTATTGGAAAATTCTATAAATTTTCATATTTTATTTATTTTTATTCTACTTCGCCACCAACAACAATTTCTGGTATTCTTAATGTTGGCATTCCATCTGTTACTGGAACTCCCTGAGAATTTTTTCCGCAGGTTCCAATTGAAAATCCTAAATCATTTCCAACCATATCAATGTTTTTTAAAATTTCCTGTCCTGTTCCAATCAATAATGCACCTCTTACAGGTTCTCCAATTGCACCTTTTTCAATAATATATCCTTCTTGAACTTCAAATACAAATTCTCCTGTAACGGTGTTTACTTGTCCTCCGCCCATTTTTTTTACAAAAAGTCCTTTTTCAACAGAGCGAATTATATCCTCAGGTGAATGATTACCAGGTGCAATATATGTGTTACTCATTCTTGGAATAGGATAATGCTCATATGACTGTCTTCTTCCATTTCCTGTAGAAGATTTTCCCTCTTTCATCGCTGTATATTTATCATAAAGATAATTAACAAGAACTCCCTTTTCAACTAAAACTGTTCTTTGTGATGGAGTTCCTTCATCATCAAAAACATAGGAACCACGCATATTTGGAAGGGTAGGGTCATCAATTACAGTAATAAATTCAGATGCGAATCTTTTACCGAGTTTATCACTGTATACTGATAACCCTTCTTGAACTAAGTCTGCTTCAAGACCATGTCCAACTGCTTCATGGATCATCGTTCCACCAGCTTCAGAAGAAATCACAACAGGCATTCTTCCACCCTTTATTCTCCTTGCTTTAAGCATCATTAAAGCTCTCTTTGTTGCTTTAAGGGAGAGTTCTTCTGGTGAAATCTCTTCGAATATTTCAACTCCCTTTAATCCACCTATAACTTCATAGCCTGTCTGGATAATCCCATTTTCATAGGCTACCACATGGATTAAAAATAGTGTATGAATTCTCTCTTCCTCGGTTAAGGCACCTTCTGAATTAGCTATTATAATTTTTTGAAATGAATCCCCATATAGAACTTTAACTTGTTTAATATTTGGACTTTCCTTCCATGATACATCATTTGCTCTTTTTAAAAAATTTATTTTTTCTGAGATAGCCAATTCATTGGGATTTGTTTTTATTGGGAAATTTATTGATGGATTGATTTTTTTTAGATTAATTATATTTTTTGATTTCATGTTTTTTAAAGATGAAATCAATTCTTCAATTCCTTTTTTTGTTAAATCATTTGTATAGGCATAAAAAGTTTTTTCATCTTTAATTACTCTTACACCTAACCCCTTATCAAATACTGAAGAGCATTTTTGAACCTTATTTTCTTCCATCTGAAGCTGATTTGTTATTTTTTCCTCAAAGAAAACATCAATATAATCCCCCTTTAACTTGCTCAATATATCAATGAAAAAATCCATCTCTGCCTCCACAAAGAATTTTTTTATTTTAGCATAGACTCTGGTTAATTGATAATCAATTACTTGCAAAAATGCCTGAAATTTAAGAGAAAGAGAAAATTTAGAAGAATTCTATTTTTTGAACTCATCCCATCGCTCTATGCATTTGATCACATAGGATTTTTGCCTCAGGCGATATTGCCATGGGGATAAAAGCCGTTATCCCTTTAGCGATATAATACAAGAGGATTTTTAAAAGAGATGGACTTGTTAAAATCTTTTAGTGACAGAGAATTAATTGAGGACTGGGTAATGGATTGTGAGCCTCCTGCCTTTGACTTAAGATGGTATGCTACATTACCAGCTTTACTATAATAAAGGCAATCTATTTATGAAAGAGGCCTTGAAGACATAATGGAAGTAAAATAGGCGGATATTTCTTTGATTAAATGTGTGCTACAATATGGAGCATATCCTCCTGACTCGGATGACCCTGAAAAATACTTTTCTTACTAGTAGTGGTATCTTGATAAGATTGCAGATAAACCTACCTTCCAGAGCTCCTATCTAAGCATCTAAGGGAGATTTATTTAAAGGCATTTTAAACTTAGAGAAAATACCTAAGCCTTTCGTTAAATATTTTTTTAAGCCTCTTTCTTGTCATTTTTTATATCGTTTGCTGAAATAGTTAAATGCGAAAGGGCTACAGACATTAAAGTTATTTATTGAATCAGAAAGGGTCTTTCTACTCTTTTCTGTCCTCAAGTCCGATAGAGTTATCTTCTCTTCTACAATAAGTTCCACCATAAAATACTACTACACCTTCCTTTTTGATAGTGTTATAGGCTTCTTCTTTCTGAAATATATCAAGTGGTTTTATGACAGAAGAGAAGGGGATATTCGTCTTCGATTACCTCAAAATCCCTTTTTTCACGATTATGAGCACATCGAAGCCAGACTCACCATTGAAATCACCTCTTACCCTTGAGCCAAAGGCAATGACAGCTAGAAGATTTTCACCAAGTGCTCCTTTTAATCTCTCCGTTGCTCTCTTAATGGCTTCTTTTTCGATGGTGAACATATTGCATTCTTGAAATAATTCTAACACATTTTAGATGGTAAGTTTTTTGATTAGCGGGATTCCATTTTAAATACTCTTTAACTGTCTTTAAAATTTTCTGCCATATCTTTTTTCGTCAATTTCAAAAAATGGTTTTGCTGGAATCTGCATCTTTCTTTTGCCGAAAATACACTAAAGCCAGTACCGGGGTAATGGAGACTTTCGCCTTAAAGGATGAAATCTGTTTTTGAGATATTTTAAAAACAGGCAAATTGTTAAAAACAAACCAATGAAAATAAGAAATGGAATACTTAATATGAGTCCTATAAACACAGGCACTGGAGCAATTAATATTATGATTATCCATTTTAAAAAGTTCATAATTAAGGATAACATTTAAGATAATTTTTCTCAACTATATCAAGAAAATTAAATTCCATCTATTGACAATGTCGTAAATTTTGCTGTAAATTTTAAGATGATGAGCGAAAAAAAGCTGTATTATCGCTTTCTCTCAAATATCCTTCTTGATAAAAACTCAGGAAAGAGGATTATTTTAATCACAGGTGCTAGACAGACTGGTAAAACAACTCTTGCAAAAATAAAGTATTCAGGACTTAGATATATAAATCTTGATCTTATGGAAAACAGGGAAATATTAAGGGAGATTTCAGCTTTAAACTGGCATAGAGATATTGGAGAAGCTGTTATTGATGAAGCACAAAAAGAGGCATCGATATTTGAAAAGATTAAATATGCCTATGATGAGGATAAAATTTCTTTTCAAGTACTGCTTGGGTCAAGTCAGATAATGTTGCTCAAGAAAATAAGAGAATCTCTTGCAGGAAGAATATGGATTTATGAACTCTGGCCTCTTATGATGTGTGAAATGGCTGAAAGTATGACATATCCTCTTCTTGATTCGGTAATAAAGTCAACAAAGCTGGATAAAGTTTTAGAGTCAATATCTTCAGTTTTATTTGAACAGGAGGCATTAAAATTAAGAAGTATTGAGGATCATATTCTTAAATGGGGAGGCATGCCTGCTTTAATTCATATTGAAAGAGATGAAGAGAAAAAAAAGTGGCTTAAGGATTATCAATATACCTATCTTGAAAGAGACCTTTCAGACCTTGCAAGGCTTGAATATCTTGAGCCTTTCAGAAAATTTCAAAAGTTGGTTGCCCTCAGGTCAGGTAGTATTCTCAACTATTCAGACCTTGCAAGAGATAGCGGAATTAGTGTTGATACTGCGAAAAGATATTTTGAATATCTCAGGATAAGTTATCAGACTATTTTTATTCAGCCTTACTACAGAAACATAACAAGTTCAGTTATCAAGACTCCAAAGATTTATATTTCTGATATAGGACTTCTCAGGTCACTTACAGGAATATACGAAGCTGTAACAGGTGAAATATACGAAACAATGGTTGTAACAGAGGTTTATAAATGGGTTAATACAATGCAGATTCCATGTTCAATTTTTTACTACAGAACCCGTTCAGGACTTGAAGTGGACCTTTTGATAGAGACAGAAAAGGGCTTGATAGCCTTTGAAATAAAAGGAAGGCAGGAGGTTGACTCTGTAGACATAAGGTCAATGAAGGCTTTGGCAGAAAAGCTTGGTAATCAATGGATTGGTGGAATAGTTATATATAAAGGAAATCAGATAAAACGCCTTTCAGATAGCATATGGGCAGTGCCTTCATGGAGACTCTTTGTATGAGGTAAATTCAATTTAACTGTAAAGCGGGGATTTATAATGCTATAATAATTTATGGATTTATTTACAAAAAGAGTTTCCTATCTGCACATTCTTCATAATGACAAACCATTTAAAGCAGAGCCTTTATCACTTTTTGACGCTGAAAATAAAAATTTCACTGAGCTAAAAATTGTAACCTATGTTTCTTCTCCTGATTTTTTCTTTGATAAAGTGAAAAAGTTTAAGAAAGTAATAGCTATTCTTGGAGAAGAGGAATCTGCAAGAGAGTTTTATCAACTTGACCCTGTTTTTGAGGAAAGGATTATCCATTCCGCAGAATCAGATCCTGAAGTCCTTGAAGCCATTGCAAATGGTAGAATTGAGTTAAGATACATGAAAGCAGGTGAGCGAATACATTCAAAAATTTACATTTTATCAGATAATCAGGAAAATTCAAGGGTAATGGTAGGTTCTGCAAATTTTACCAGCTCTGCTTTTAGTAACAAAGGACAGTTTGAAGAATTAATCGTTTATGATAGTTTCTATAATCCTTCATTCTGTGAGGCTTACATTAAGAGATTTAATGAAATATATGAAAATTCAATGGATTTTTTGAGCGAAAAAACAAAGAAAAAGCTTCAAAGCCTTATCTTAAGGGCTGAAAATATACTGATTTTTACTCCCGATGACAGAGCAGACAACATCGTTGAAAAAGTTCACAGACAGATTCAAAGTGGTGGAGATGCTTCAAGTCTGGTTGTTGAGGTTATGGATGAAAAGGAGAGAGCTGAAAAAAGAATAATGGAGATTGAAAGAATTGAAAAAATCATTGAAAATGTTACAAAAAAAACAAAAGATGGCTATTCCTTTGAACCAAAACAAAAATTGATATCTCTCAAAGAAAAGCTTAAAGAGATTGTGTCCTTTTCTCACAGAAAAACACAGGAGTTTATTGACAAAAGAAACTTTCTTTATTTAAATCCAGCTAATTGGGAGTTTTACATAAAAGAAAATGATCAAGCAGTCTCTTATGATGCTAATTTAACAGAGGAAAAGCTGAAAGAAAATCTTATAAAGCTTGTTAACTTTGTTAATTCTTACTGGGAGTTTGCAGTTTATAAAGACAGAGAGGTTCTTAAGAGAGTTTTTGAGGCAATACTCTTTGCCTTTACCTCTCCTTTTATCTATCTTATAAGAAAATCAGTAAAGAAAAACAAAGGTGATGAGAAACTTGCAGAGATACCAATAGTTTTAATTCTTGGTGGACTTGCAAACACTGGGAAAACAAAGCTTCTTTTATTTATTAACAAACTTCTCGGGAATAACTTTGAAGTATTCAACTACAAAGACATATATACAAAAACACAGCGAATTCTCTATGACCTCTTCTATACTAACAATATTTTTCCAATTCTGGTTGATGAGATATATGACAACTTCTTCAGAGGAGAAGGTGAAAGACTTATAAAGACTCTCACAAATACAATTACTGAACCACATCCATGTCTGATTGGAACATCTAATGTGGGATTTAGTGCGGAAAGTCAGGTAATAAGACGTATTTACTATTTACATTTTGGTTCACCCTTTTCTGAAGACAAAAAAATAAAAGAAAGAGCTGAGAGATATTTTGAAGAAAATGTGGGAATTATTGATGACAGCCTTTTTAGATATTTCCTATCAGAGTTTGCAAGAAGAATGACTGAAGAGGAGTTTTTCAAAATTGAAGATCCTCTTTCTCTGTCAAGGAAAATATTTATTGATATGTTTTTCCTTGCTGGGATTGATATCCCTGATTTCATAAGCCACAGCCCCTGCGGAGACTACTATAAAATAGGAAGTCAGGAGTGGCAGGCTTTTTATCTAACAAGAAAAAAAGAGTTTAAAGAGATGAAGGATGCAGGAGAAAGATATCTTGTAATTGACCTTAAAAGCATTTATGAGCCAAGGGATGCGGAACAGCTTAAAAATAAACTCCCTCCAAGCGTTGTAAAGTCATCGGGCACTCCTCTGATTCTTCATAAGGACAGATTTCTCCAGTTTATAGGTCAGAAGGAAGGATTTTTGAAAAAATTTTTTGGATAAAGAAACCTCTTTTATACTTTATTGCTTATTTTTGTTGTTACAAGGAGTTCAGTATAAAAACTTATAGGATTTACAAATCATAGGTTTTTGAAATTTCTATCGGCAATTTTAAGATCCTATTTAGTTAGAATTGTAAGATTTTATTTAAATATCTTCCATGAAATTAAAATGAAAATTAAAAATATTAAGGATGCAATTTCAGCAACAACAATAAAAAAAACGATTCTTCTGCCTGCTGGAGTTAATCTAAGCCAAATTTTATCAATAATCTTTAACCATATTTTACTAAATATCGATTTCCTTTGGGTGATCTGAATATAATTGGCTATACTCTTAATCCACAAATGAATATTTCTCTTTTCTGATGTAGAAATTTCTTCATTGCATGTTTCTTCATAGGCAATATGAGTTTTTTGGTCTGTTATTTCTGTCATTTTAAGTGAAATAATACGAGATATTTCTCCATCAAGTTTTATTATTATCTGTTGAGGATTAAAATCAATAATGCTACCAGAATAATTAATTTCTCTTTCTGATATATCGTATCTTACTTTTAGCGTAAAATTTGAAGTAGGGTCATTTTTAATTTTTCTTTCAAAAAAAAGTACACTCCATTGTGGATTAAGACGAAAGACTTTTTCTAAATCAGTAAAAAGTTTATATATAAAATCTCTTCCAACTGGCAATATTAACTCAAAGGAATAATTCATATTTTACCTAACAAAAAACATAGGAATTGGTGATGATTTAAAAATTTTCTCTGGTAAATTAAATGATTCAAATTTCATCTTCCATCCTTTAAGCAATTTAGCTCCCATAATTATCAAATCATAACTATTTTCTTTAATCTCTTTTAATATTTCCTCTGCAGGATCTCCATATCTCATCTTGCTTATTGTATTTATCTGTCTTTCTTGAGCCAACCTTTGAAAATTATCTAAAGCAATCTTTCCCTCTGTCTGAATAGCCCTGTCAAGGTGGGCTCTACATTCATTTCTATTTATTGCATATATCTCATTGGTAAATTTTTTTAAAAAAGGATTAACAACGAATAAACACACAATAGTACTTTCAAATTTTTCAGCCAAACAAATCGCATATTGCTCTGCTTTTTTTGAATGTTCTTCGCCATCTGTACATAAAAGAATTTTTCTTATCATCTCTTTTAAATATTAGTTTTGAAATTAATACAGGGAATGCTCAAAGAGCATCCCCTGTATTTTAACATTAAAAGCAGTTTTTTATCCCTTTATTCTAAATATTTCTGTACCAAGTAGCATTACAACTATTGCAGCAAGTATAGCTTTTGCTGTTGCAGTGGTGAATCCTATTCCAAAGGCAGCGCCACCAGCTTTCTTTAAATCCTGAAAAGCTATGTTTAAACCGACACCAGCAAATCCAATAGCCATGAAAATTCTCACAAGATCCCTATAAAGGATGCTTTTCTGAGTATCTGTAAATACGCCCAACTCATTAAGTGTGACCATTATAAAGAAACCGATAATGAATATAGGGAATTTTTCTTTTATAACCTGCCAAGCACTGAATTTCTGAACCTCTCCTGTTTCTGCTTTAGCTGGTCTTATTACATAATAATAAATTGCCCACATAACAACTATTGGAATAAAACCAATTCTAACTACATTAACAACATTTGCAGTGAGAAGAGCTTCATGACCATACCATGTTGCAGCTGCCACTAATTGAGCAGTATTAAGTATCGCAGTTCCAACCCAAGCACCAAATACTGGTTCACTCATACCTAATAGTCTACCAATATAAGGGAATGTGAAAAGAGCAAGGGTACCAAAAAGAAGTATTGTTCCGATAGCATAGAAGAAATCTCTTGGTTTCGCATTAACAACAGGAGCAACTGCTACAGCCGCTGAAACTCCACAAACACCAACTCCTGCTCCCATTAATCCCATTAAGCCATCATCAGCTCTAACCTTTTTACCCCATATTGAGATTACAATTTGTGTTCCAAGAACAAAGACTATAACCAAAACAAGTCCAATTGCACCAACTCTTAAAACGTCAGACCACATATAATGGGCACCGAGTATTATAATTCCTGGTTTAATTATAGGGCGTGCTGCTAAGGTGCCATCTTGTAGTATTTTTGGTAGCCCGATTGTATTTCTAATTAACATTCCACCTAAAAGTAGGAAGGCAACATAAGTGAACTGAAACTGATTCATTCTCTCGCTAAAGGTAAACTTAAATGGAATTTCTTTGGTTTGAACAAGTTTATCATAGTCATCTTTCTTAAGAATAAAAGGTTTTGAAGGTTTTTTCTTCTCTAATCCTTGCTCATATTTTTTTAATCTTTCTTGGTATTCATTCTGTCTTTTTTGAACATACTCTTCATAGGTTAGCAATTCACCTTTTTCTTTATAGGCTTTTAAAATTCGTTTAGCCTCTGTATTGCCTTTCCCTAATTCACCGATCACGTAAAAATCCCACTGTAAGCCTATCCAGGCAAAAATTAAACAAATAATAAACCCAGGTAATATTTTAGGCCATTGCTTTACATTTAGTAGATCTACACCAACTCCCATATCTAATCCTCCAAGATTTTAATATTTGAAAAATAAAGAACTATAAAATTGTGTACCGATTATACCTAAAACAACCAAGATAACTGTTATTGTAGCTATAATGAGAACTGCGTAATCTTCCCTTCTTTCAGCGTTAAAGGTTTCCTTAGCCTTTTCTTCAAATTGCATTTTTTCATTTCTTTCTTCAGCCATATTTAACCTCCTTTAAAAGCATTTTTAAATATTCCTTTCTGAGACCATTATGCCTTAATTACAGTAACAGGACAAGAAGCACCCTCTAAAACTTTCTTTGCAACACTCCCCATTAGAAATTTTTTTAGTCCTCTTCTTCCATGGGAGGCAATAATAATTTCATCTACCTTTTCTTTTTCTGCAAAATCAATTATGGTTTCTGCTGGTGCACCAACTTCAACAACACCTCTTGCATTAATCCCCTCTTTCTTAATTTTTTCCAATGTGGAAGCAATAATGTTTTTTGACTCCTTCATTACCAATTCTCTAATTGTCTGACAATCCATCTGATCAAGACCTACTGGGCAAAAATCTTCTGCAACATTTAGAATAATCAATTCCGCCTCCTCTTTTTTAATCATCTCGATAGCCTTATTGATTGCCTTTTCGGCATTTGCAGAGCCGTCTGTTGGTACAAGTATTTTTTTCACTTTTTCACCCCCTTTCTAAATTTTTTTAATTTAAAATGCAAATCTAATACCATTTGCTATAACCTTTAAAAATCAAATGGATTTTAAACTATTTTTTTAAAAATGTTTCCTTATCGAAACATTTAATATTTTTTGGTGTTACCAATAAGAAACATTTTTTAATCCTAAATCCTTGATTAACTAACTTTAGCTTTTTATTTTTTAAAATTTGTTAAAAATCAATGTGTTATACTCTTTGTAAAATTCCTGTAACATAAAAATAATTGGTTTTAGGTATAATATTTCTAAATGTTAAAACAAAAAGGTAAATTTACAGATTTGCTTTTCTTTTCTTTTACTTTAATTACAGCTTTTAGCATAATTTTTATATCATTAGGAATTTTTATTGTTTTATTTAAAGAATCATTACCTGCAATGAATAAATTCGGTTTTATCGGTTTTATTCTTTCTAATGAATGGGACCCTGTAAAAGAATTATTTGGTGCAGCTCCAGCTTTGATTGGTACATTAATTACCTCTTTTTTAGCTCTTTTGTTCGCTACTCCAATAGCAATCGGAATCGCTATTTTCATTACTGAAATTGCTCCACCTTTTTTAAAAGGTATTATAGGTACAGCAATCGAACTCTTAGCTGCTATTCCGAGTATAATCTACGGAATGTGGGGATTATTTACGCTTGCACCAATAATGAGTCAAAATATTGAACCTTTTTTGCAAAAAACAGTTGGACAGCTTCCTTTAATTGGTAAACTTTTTGAAGGAACACCCCTTGGTGTTGATTTATTTACTGCAAGCATAATATTAAGTATTATGATTATCCCATTTACAGCTTCAATTGCAAGAGACTCTTTTAATCTCACACCATCGGTGCTTAAAGAGTCTGCCTATGCAATGGGAGCAACAAAATGGGAGGTTGTAAAAGATGTTGTAATGCCCTATTCAAAATTAGGAGTTTTAGGAGGAGTAGGACTTTCTCTTGGAAGAGCTCTTGGTGAGACAATGGCGGTTGCCTTTGTTTTAGGAAATTTGAATCAGATTCCAAAATCTCTATTTGAGGCAGCAGCAACAGTTACAGTAAAGCTTGCAAATGAATTTACAGAAGCTGATAAGGATATATATTTAAGTTCCCTTTATTATCTTGCATTTTTATTATTTATTATGAGTTTTGCAATTCTTGCAATAGCAAAAATGTTTCTTGTGAAAGCAGAAAAAAGATGATAATGAGAAAAAGAAAAATATTAAGCAGTGTAGCACTTTTCGTTTGTTTCCTTACTGCTTTATGGGGCATTTTCTGGCTATTTTTCATAATTATTGATGTTTTAAGGCATGGTATTACCGCAATTAATCCAGCTTTATTTTTAAATGATCCAGCTCCACCAGGCGAACTTGGAGGAGGCTTAAGAAATGCTTTTGTTGGTCATTTTTTAATAACTATTTGTGCCACCTTAATAGGAGTTCCTGTTGGAGTTCTTGGAGGAACCTTTCTTGCAGAATATGGTAGAAAATATAAAATCTCAAAAATAATAAGCACACTCGCAGATATCATGGTTAGTGTTCCAGCAATAATTGTTGGAGCCTTTGTATATGCCATTTTAGTAAAACCTCTTGGACATTTCAGTGGATGGGCAGGAGCTGTTGCATTGGCAATTATTATGATTCCTACAGTTTTAAGAACAACAGAAAATATGCTTTCCCTTATTCCTTGGACTTTAAGAGAAGCTGCCTTTGCATTAGGAGCTCCCTATTATAAAGTAATAATTCAGGTTGTATATCGTGGTGCAGCAACTGGAATTTTAACAGGGATTATTCTCGCAATTGCAAGAGTTACAGGTGAAGCAGCACCACTACTTTTTACAGCTTTCAATAATACTTTCTTCTCTACAAATATGAATGAACCTATAGCATCACTTACAGTTACTATATTTCAATATGCAATGGGTCCTTACGAGGACTGGCATGCCCAGGCATGGGGTGCTTCTTTAATGATAACTGTATTTATTCTTTTTGCAACAATTACGGGGAGAATTCTTATTAAAAGGAGGTATAAAGATTGACACCTGAAATTGAAGTTAGAGATCTTAATTTCTACTATGCTGGTAACGTGCATATTCTTAAAAATATAAACATGACAGTATATAAAAATAAAGTTACAGCATTGATTGGACCAAGTGGATGTGGTAAAACAACACTTTTAAGATGTTTTAACAGGATGCATGACCTGTATGCTGGGAATAAATATGATGGCGAAATTATCTTTCAGGGCAAAAACATTCTTTCAAAAGATACAGATTTGATTGAATTAAGAAGCAAAATTGGAATGGTGTTTCAAAAACCTACTCCCTTTCCAATGACAATTTTTGAGAACATTGCCTACGGATTAAAATTAAGAGGGATAAAAAATAGAAAAGAATTGAAAGAGAAAGTCGAAAAAGCTTTAAAAGATGCAGCCCTTTGGGATGAGGTCAAGGACAAATTAAATACAAATGCCTTTGGATTAAGTGGAGGACAGCAACAAAGACTCTGTATTGCAAGAGCTTTGGCAGTTGAGCCTGAAATTATCTTATTTGATGAACCAACAAGTGCCCTTGATCCAATTTCTACAGCAAAAATTGAAGAGTTAATTATTTCTTTAAAAGATAGAGTAACAATTATAATTGTTACCCATAACATGCAACAGGCAGCAAGAATATCTGACTGGACAGGATTTATGATGCTTGGTGAACTTATTGAATATGACAAGACAGGCAAGATATTTACCGTTCCATCAAACAAGCTTACAGAAGAATATATTACAGGTAGATTTGGTTAATCAGGATACCGAAAGGGATTTCCCCTTATAATTCTTTCAACCTTTGGAGGATTTCCTTTTATTAAGAAAATTGCAAGCCCTCTTTCTTCTGTTTCGTTTCCTAAATAACTCCATTTACCATTCCAAGAAACATATAGCTTGTAACCGTCCTTTTCCATCTCAGCAAACACAGGATTAAATTCGAGCTCTGCTTTGTCAAAGGGTCTTATTGAAGCTATTATTTCTCTGTATGCAGACTCCGAACAGTTTTTTCTTATTCCAGTATTATCTTTATTTTGATAAGCCAATCTTATTTCCTCGACAATATTAAAGGCTTGATTTGTATAGGAGTATTCTTCTGATGGAGTTTTGACCTGTTTTTTCCCTCCGCAACCAAAAATAATTAATATCAGAATAAAAATTATAAACCTTTTCATTTCTGCCTCCAAATAATTTATATTCTGTATTTTACTATTCTGTCCTTGGATATTGCATCAAATATTTTTCTGATTTCTTCTTCATTAACTCTAATAATAACTTCTAAATTATTTCTTTTTGAATAGTAGGCACATATTTTTGCAGCGGTATAGATTTCCTCTTGTGAAAAATCGCCTACTAAAAATATAACCGGACCTTTTCTATCGGCAGGATAAATAAATGTTCCTTTATATTTGTTCAGTAAAATTTCATTTTCTTTTTCATCTCTTCCAACAATTGCTTTACATTTTTCAGAGATTCTGAAATGTCTTCCAATTTTAAGCATCTCAATATTTTCTATTGTAAGCTGATTATGTTTTATAAGATCATTAACTTTCTTACAAAAAGAAGGATCTGTGAGAAGACATCCACCAGCTGGCTGAGGTATAGTCTCAATACCAAATTTTTTTGCTAAAGCAAGCTGAGGTTTTCTTGTTCTTCCCCAGATATCATATAAAAAATCTCTATTGATGATTCCCTCCACTTCAGGCTTCGTAGGAGGAAGAAGTTTTGCAGATAGGGGTCTTAAAATTAAACCTTGCAAATTCGCTTCCTTTTCAATAAGTGTAAGAAATTCTTTTTTCTGAGACATAGGCCTTTGAGAAAGTACTTCTCCAGTAATTATAAATGATGCATTAAACTCAAATAATTTTTCTTTTGCTTCCTTAAGCATCAGAATTTTACAATCAATACAGGGATTAAGATTTTTCCCATATCCATATTTTGGGTTTTTTAATATTTTAATAAATTTTTTTCTTATATCAATCTCGCTAATTTCAAAACCAAACTTTTTGGCATAAATTATGTCCCTTTTCTTTAATGGGCTAACAAATCCTGTTAAAAATCGTAGTGCAATTACATCAAATCCTTGACTCTTAATAATAAGAATTGAAAGTAAGCTATCAAGTCCACCAGAATAAAGTGCTATAGCTTTATGCATAAGGATGAGTTTTAAAGACTTCCATTATTTCCTCTTGTGTAGCTGTAGCAGTTCCTACCTTTCCAACAACAATTCCTGCTGCTACATTGGCTATTTTGGCAGCAAAAATTAAATCGGCACCTGAGACATGAGCAAGTGTTATAGTGGCAATTACAGTATCTCCTGCACCTGTCACATCAAATACTTTTTTAGCAACTGTTGGTAAATGAGTAACGATTACATCAGAATCCTTTTTTTCAAAAAGACTCATACCTTCTTCCCCTCTCGTTATCAGAACAGAATCACAGGAAAGTTTCTTTAAAAGATTAAAACCAGCCTTGATAAGAGTTTTTTCGTCTTTAATCTCAATTTCAGCACCATGAGAAGCCTCAGCAATATTGGGAGTTATAAGAGATACTTGTTTATAAAGTCTAAAGTGTCCTACTTTTGGGTCAACGGCAACGAAATTTCCATTTTTATTTTTATGATTAACTAAAATTCGAAACAGCTCCTCTGATATAACACCTTTTTTATAATCCGATACAATTATAGCGTCAAAATCATTTAATGCACTCTTTATCATGGAAAGAAAAAGCTCCTTTGCTTTTCCTTCAAGCCTTCTATGGTCTTCTATATCAAATCTTACAATCTGTTGATTTCCTGCGATTATTCTTGTTTTAACAGTTGTTCTTCGGTTATCTTCGAAAATATAGTCAATACCAATTCCTTTCTCTTCGAGTAAATCTTTTAATATTTTTCCTGTAGAACCTTTACCAATTATTCCTGAAATGTAAGCTTTTCCTCCCAAAGCAATAAGATTATTTGCCACATTTGCTGCACCTCCAAGTCTGTATGATTCTTCTGTAACTTCAACAACTGGTACAGGTGCTTCTGGAGAAATTCTTGAAACCTTTCCAAAGATATACCGATCTAAAATAATATCACCTATTACAAGAATTTTTTTGTTATGAAAAATTTTTAAAAGATTTTCTAACTTATTTAATGTCATTTTCACCTCTTATTATTTTCAAAATTTCTTCTATTGTTCCTTCACCTTGACTTCCTGTTTTCATATTTTTCCATCTATATAAAGATTTTTTAATTTCATCTTCACCCACTATAACTACCCATTCAACAGAGAGTCGATCTGCTTTTTTTAACTGACTTTTCAGAGATAACTCTTCATAGGGGGTCTCAGTAGCTATTCTTTTTTCTCTGAAAAAGTTGACCACTTTTTTTACTTCTCTGTCAAGTCCTTTCCCTGCATAGGCAACATACAAAATAGGCTTTTTGGTTTCGATTTTTAAATTTGTCTTGCAAACTTCTATTAATCTTTCCATTCCTATAGCAAAACCTGCCGCAGGAGTATAAGGTCCTCCAAAAGCCTCTACAAGATCATCATATCTACCACCAGCAGCTATAGCATTCTGTGCGCCAAGCATTTTAGTGGTTATTTCAAATACTGTTTTCGTATAATAATCTAAACCTCTTACAATTTTGGGATTTATCGTATAGGATACATTTAAAATTGCAAGTTCTTTTTGAAATTTTGATAAATGTTCTTTACAGTTGTTACATAAAAAATCAAGAATTTGGGGAACATTTTTTAAAATCTCTTTACAAGATAAAACCTTACAGTCAAGAACTCTTAAAGGATTTCTATTATATCTTCTTTGGCAGTCATTGCAAAATAAAGATATCTTATCACTTAAAAATTTATTAATTGCTTCTTTATAATTTGGTCTACAATCTTTACAACCAATTGAATTAATTTCGAAATTTAAATTTTTTATATCAAGACTTTCGAAAAGTATTTTTAGCATGTAAAGCATTTCTGCTTCCACAGAAGGAGAAGATACTCCAAAGGATTCAACTCCGATTTGATGAAACTGACGGAATCTACCCTTTTGAGGTCTTTCATATCTAAACATTGCACCAATATAATAAAATTTTTGCGGAGAAGGATTGTTAAAGAGTTGATTTTGAATATATGCTCGTACTACTCCAGCGGTACCTTCGGGTCTTAAGGCAATTTTTCTTCCCTTTTTGTCATCAAAAATATACATCTCTTTCTCTACAATATCTGTATCCTCGCCAATACTTCTTAAAAAAACTTCAGCATTTTCTAAAATAGGAGTTCGTATTTCCTGAAAATTAAAAAGTTCGAAGATCCTTCTTGCCTCTGATTCTAAATATTGCCATAGAGAAACATCAGAAGGAAGAATATCCTGCATACCTCTTATAGAGTTATACTTCACTTTCTTCTCCTTCTCTTTCTTTATCAAATTCAAGCATCCTTAGATGACTCTCAATAAGTCTTTTTATTTCTTCTTTAAAATGTCTTCTTATTCCTTTTAAGTCAACAATATCTTCATGGATTTTTACTACCTTTTCCTGGGCTTCCTTTAAAATTTGTTCTGCTTTAAGTTCTGCTTCCTTGATTATTAATTCTGCTTCTTTTTTAGCATTTTTTTGGTAATCTTCAACAAGTTTTTGCGCTGTCATTAATGTATCTCTAATTGACTGTTCCATTTTTCTGTATTCTTCTAACTGATTTTCAAGAATTGTAACTTTTTCCTTAAGCATGGAGTTTTCTTTTAAAATTTCTTCCAATGATTCTCTAATCATCTCAAGAAAAGAATAAACCTCTTCCATATCAAAGCCTCTGAATTTAACCTTAAATTGTTTCTGCTGAATATCTAAAGGCGTGATTCTCATACTGCTCCTCCTTTTAATTTAAACCCCAATTCAATGAGGCTCTGGATTAAAAATTTTTGTAAGAAATATATGATAAGCAATAATATCAATGGAGACAGGTCTATTGGTAATCTCAATCTTAATAATTTTCTTATAGGACGTAATAATGGTTCAGTTATTCCATATATAAAACGGACAATTGGATTATAAGGATCGGGATTTACCCAGCTTAAAACAGCTCCGATGATTATAATAAAAGAGTAAATTGTTAGGGCAAGATCTAAAATATTGGCTAAAGCAATTATAAAATTACCAAGAATAAACATTTACTCTTCCCTCTTTGATAGTTCTTGAGCTCTTTTTGTGGCTTCTTGAAGAGTTTGAAATAAAATTTCTCTTAAATTACTACTGGATAAAATCCTAAGACCTGCTTCTGTTGTTCCGCCTGGAGATGTAACCTTTTGTCTAATTTTATCAGGTGGAATCCCGCTGTCAAGAAGTTTTGCAGTTCCAATAAATGTCTGTATTATAAGTTCTTTTGCTGTCTCTTCAGCCAATCCAAGTTCTGTTGCTACATCCATAAACTGTTCCACTATATAACATAGAAATCCAGGTCCACTACCAGATAAAGCAGTAACAAGATTCATGTAATGTTCTGGAAGAGTAATAACTTTTCCTACACCCATGAAAATATCTCTTACAGGAGCTACTATTTTCATCTCAAGACATTCACAAATTGCAAGTACTGTCATGGATTCACCAACTATTGCTGCCAGATTAGGCATTGCTCTTATAAGTTTGTCTGTTTTGAGATAATTTTTTATCAGGTTTAAAGGAATTCCTGCGGCTATAGATACAACAGTATGTTTTTCTTTTACATGCTCTTTTATCTCTTCCAGAACTTCCAATATATTCTGGGGTTTTACTGCTATAACAATAATTTCTGAATTATTAACTACATCAATATTCGATGAAGTAGTCTTTATACCATAACATTTTTCGAGATATCTTCGACGCTCATCAACAGGATCAGATACTATTATATTTCTTTTCCCATTTTTTATAAGTCCCCTTATAAGGGCTTCTGCCATATTACCTCCGCCAATAAAACCTATCATCGATGAACCTCCTATTTTATTCTTTGCCCAAAGAGGGCTGTGCCTATTCTTACCATTGTAGCCCCTTCTTCAATTGCTACTTCAAAATCATGGGACATTCCCATAGATAACTCTTTGATAAAAGGATACTTGTTTGACAAAAAATCTCTGATTTGCCTTAGTTTACTAAAGTAGGGTCTTACATTATTAGGATTATCAAAATAGGGTGGAATTGTCATCAGTCCTTCGATTTTAATATTATTTAGATTTTTGCATTTCTCAATTAGTTTTTCAACTTCGTCTTCTTCTATGCCATACTTAGATTCTTCTTGGGATAGTTTTATCTGAATTAAAACTCTCTGAATTTTATTAATTTTTTCTGCTTCTTTATTTATAGATACAGCAAGTTTTTCTGAGTCTAAGGAATGAATAACTTCAAAAAGTCTTACCGCATCTTTGACTTTATTAGTCTGTAAGTGCCCTATCATGTGCCATTCAATATTAAAATCTTTTATTTTTTCGATTTTGTCTTTTGCTTCCTGGACTCTGCTTTCACCAAAAATTCTTAAACCCAAATCAGCAGCTTCTATTATTTTATCAATTGATTGCGATTTTGATACAGCGATTAGTTTAATTTCTTCTGGATTTCTTCCTGCACGCAAGGCAGCATAAGTTATTTTTTTAAAAATAGATGATATTCTTTGCGAAAGCATAATATAATACATTATACATGATTATAAAAATGTTTGATAAAATGTCTTTAAGGTGGAAACTGGTAATACTGTTGCTATTCCTTAATTTTGCATTAATGTCAACACTTTACATATTCTATACTCAGACAGAAAAAAGACTCTTAAAGGAAATTGAAAAACAAACGGCAGACCTTACAAAAGCTATTCAGGTAGGAGTTGAAGAAGTTACCCGAGGAGGTTCAAATAAACTAACAGAATACATTAATAAACTTAGCACTAAAGGTATAAAAGAAGTCTCGATCATCAGTAATCAACAGGAAATTATTGCAAGTACTAACCCTCAATATATTGGTAAACCTATAACACATCGAAAGAAGGAATTAATTATTAAAGCAGAACTTGGTGAACCAGTTTTTGAAGAGGAAAATGTCTATAACGTCATAGTTCCTGTAATTGCTGGCAATGTTCAATATGGTTATATTCATTTAAGAATAAATAAAGATGACTTTTCTCAAATTTTAAGAGATACTACATTAAAAAGAATAATAACAACCTTAATAATATTTTCAATAGGAATAATAATAACCTATTTTATTTCGACAAGATATACAAAACCTATTGATAATTTAACTGAAGCAGCACAAAGAGTAGCAAAGGGAGATTTTACCTATCGGTTAGAAATAAACAGAAAAGACGAAATTGGAAGAATTGCCGAAAGTTTTAACTTCATGATTCAGAAACTTGAAGAAAATCAAATATTACAAAAAAGACTAAGAGAAGCTGAACATCTTGCTGCTATAGGACAACTCAGCAGAACGATTGCCCATGAAGTAAGAAATCCTTTAAATTTTATTAATTTAAGCATTGACCATCTTATAGAAAAGTTAAAAAAAGAAAATGAAAATTCAAATAATTATATTAAACTTCTTGAAAACATGAAACAGGAAATATACAGAGTTAACAATCTAATTACAGAGTATCTTGAATATACAAAACCTCTCAAATTAAATAAAAAACCAGTAAATATTCTGGAAATTATTGAAGAGGTAGTCTATCTTATTGAAGCTACCGCTGAAAAAGAAGGTATCACTATCTATAAAGATTATAAAATTGATTTTATGCTTGATATTGATATAGACTTAATGAAAAGCTGTCTTTTAAATATTATAAAAAATTCTATATATGCAATGAAGGATAAAGAAGTCAAAAATCTTTTTATTAAAACAGAGCTTATAGAAGACGAAATTTTAATAAAAATAACAGATACGGGTTCTGGTGTTGCAGAAGAACTCATAGAAAAAATATTTGAACCCTTTTTCTCTACTAAAAAAGGTGGGTTGGGATTGGGACTGCCTTTAGCTAAAAAAGTTATAGAAGAACATGGTGGAAGAATAGAATTTTCAAGTAAATTAGGACAGGGAAGCGAAGTAAATATATATCTACCAATATAAAAATATGACAACAATTTTAATTATAGATGACGAACCTTTACAAAGAGATATTCTTACAACAATTCTATCAGAAGAAGATTATTTAGTATATTCAGCTTTAAACTTAGAAGAAGCTGAAAAAATAATTAACGAGTTTCATCCTGAGATTATTCTTACTGATCTAAAATTAGGCATGCAAAATGGAATGGATATTTTAAATAACCTTCCGCAAGAACCTTTCTCTCCATTAGTTATTGTTATTACAGCCTTCGGGACAATCTCATCTGCGGTAGAAGCTATAAAAAAAGGAGCCTTTGATTACCTGACCAAACCAATTGATAGAGAAATTCTTTTGTTAACAGTAAAAAAAGCAGAAGAAAGAATTAATCTTATGAAAGAAAATTTAAGGCTCAAAAAAGAATTATATGAAAAATTTAAAATAGAAGGAATCATAGGGAAATCAAAAAAGATGCTTCAAGTTCTTGATATTGTCAAAAAGGTTACTCCAACAAATGCCACAGTACTCATTTATGGAGAAAGTGGAACAGGAAAAGAGCTTATTGCAAGGGCAATTCATTATAACTCTCCAAGAAAAGATAAACCTTTTATTGCAATTAACTGTGCAGCAATACCAGAAACCTTAATTGAAAGCGAACTTTTTGGTTATGAACCAGGCGCATTTACAGGTGCAAATACAAGAAAAATAGGAATAATTGAATCAGCAGATAAGGGCACTCTTTTCCTCGACGAAATTGCTGAACTTCCTCCTTTAACACAATCTAAACTTTTGAGAGTTCTTCAGGAAAAAGAAGTTAGAAGAATTGGAGGAAAAGATGCCATAAAGGTTGACTTAAGAATCATTGCAGCAACAAACAAAAATCTATCTAAAGAAGTAGAACAAAACAGATTCAGAGAAGATTTGTATTATAGACTAAAGGTTATAACAGTTGAAATACCTCCTTTAAGAGAAAGAAAAGATGATATTCCCGAACTTGTAAACTTTTTTATAGAAAAATACTCAAAAGAATTTGGTAAAAGAGTTAATGGTATAGAGGAAAAGGCGCTTCAAGCTTTAATTAATTATCCCTGGCCAGGCAATATAAGACAGTTAGAGACGGTAATTGAAAGAGCAATAATAATTTGTGAAAAAGACAAAATTACATTGAGTGATATTCAAGACGAGTTAAAAATCTCTATACCTAAAAATATTTTGGATATAGAAATACCAGATGAAGGAATAAATTATGAAGAACTTGAAAAGGAAATACTTAAAAAAGCATTAATTAAATCCAATTATATTATTGCAAAAGCTGCAAGATTACTCGGAATGAGTTATAAAACATTCTGGTATAGGCTTGAAAAATTCGGTTTATCAGAAAATTTTCCCAAAAGGGAAAATTTTCCTAAATGAGGAAGTTTTTTATCAAAAACAATTAGAATTTTAGCTTTTTATATTCTGGCATTTATATTGCAACAATCAAATTTATTAGTCAAAATCGAAATCCCTTTTAAAAAAACAGAAAAGAAAGGAGGTGACAAAAGAGGATGAAGAAAATTTTAGCATTAGTAATGGTATTGGTATTCGCACTCACAGTAACAGTAGCATTTGCTCAACAGCCTGCTGCAAAACCAGCTGAACCTGCAAAGAAGGCTGAACCTGCAAAACCAGCTGAGCCTGCAAAGAAAGATGAAAAAGCAGATAAGAAAGAGAAAGTACAGCAGATTACTGGTGAAGTTACAGCTATTGACACAGTTGGTAAAACAATTACAGTAAAAAGCAAAAAGAAGGAACTCACAGTAGCAGTAACAGATGAGCAGATTAAAGATGTAAAGGCTGGTGACAAGGTTGTAGTAAAATATACTGAAAAAGACGGCAAGGCTACAGCAAAGAGCGTAAAGAAGGTAGCAGCCAAAGCTGAGAAAAAAGGTGAAGTAAAGAAAGAAGAAAAGAAAGCTGAGCCTGCAGCAAAACCAGCTGAAAAGAAACAGTAAGCTTTTTCAGTACAAAGGTGGAGGACATACCTCCACCTTTTTTATACTTCGATCCCTCTTTTTCTTAATTCTTCTAATTTCTTTTCCCTGCAGTTTTTGCATCTGAATTCTGGCTCAGGGTCATGAAGTTTGTCATAATTTTTTGTTTTCACTACTCTGTAACCCTCACATATTACTCCACAGTCAGCACATCTTACATTTTCTTTAATTTGCCATAGAGGGAAAAAGGCAGGAATTTTAAAGTGAGATTTAAAAATTGCCTTGTCCACAAACCAGAAAACATTAGCAAGTAAAAACTGATTGAGCAAAAAGGCAGGAATTGTATGAATCCTAAAATAATCACTTAAAACAAACTGCAAAAGTGCCCCTGCAATTCCTGAAAGAACTATCCAGCGACCAAATACATAAACAAACCATGTTTTCATTTTAAAACCTCCGCTAATTTCATTCTTTTTGGGCTTCTTTATATACTTTTTTTGAAAATTCCTCAAAAAGCCTTGTGCATTTTTTGAGTTTATCTATTGCTTCTTTTTTCAGAGGAGCATTTACAAAATCTCTTTTTTCCACTTTTTTAAACCATGTTTTAAGTTTTTCGAGTTCTTCTTCATTTTCCTCAACTTCTGCAAATATAAAGTTTTGTCTTTCAATTTCAAAGGATATTTCTTTAAAGAAGTCTTCACATTTCTCAATTATTTCTGTATATTCTTTGTTTCTTGCCTCTATAAAAGCATTTAAAATTTTTTCTTCCACTTCTTTATTCAAAACCTTTCCTTCTACTAAAAGAGCCTGTCCTCCGTAGTTTTCTATTACTTTCTTGAGATTTTGAATTTTATCGGAAATATCTTTTGAATAAGGTAGAATCCATACTGTTTGATAGTTAATAGCGCCAAGTTTTCTAAGTTCCCTCCATATAAAAACCCTTCCCCTTGAAGGATTTGAAGGAACTGTATAGGATACAAAAATCCACTTCATTTAATTTTTAGTGTAACATTTTTCTTACCTTTATAAGAAAGGGTATGGAGGAGAGCTGAAGAAGTACTGAAAAAACTATTAGTGTAGAGATTGAAAAATCATATAATAAACCTAAAGCAGTGCTACCCAAAAACCAAAAAAATCCGTAACCTGTATTAAATAAACCATATCCTACACCTCTTTTATCCTTAGGAACTAACAAGGCAACTGCTGCTCTCATTACAGACTCTTGAGCACCCATTCCTATCCCCCATAAAATCATTCCAAGGACTGCTTCATAAAATCCTCCAAGAAAACATAAAGGAGCAAAGCCTGCTGATACAATTACTGAAAAAATAAGAATTGCAAGCCCCTTTTTATCAAATAAATAGCCAAATAAAAGAGCAGCCAAAGCATCAACTCCCATTGCTATAGCATAAAAAACAGGTATCCACTGTTCAGAAACAGTTGCCACTTTTTTAAAATGATAAGCAATTAAAGGAAAATCCGCATATCCTGCTCCATTTAATGCAACTGCTACGAGATAAATCCAGTAGACCTTACTTAATCCTTTTGTTTCTATTTGAACAGTACTAATTTCCAAATCCTTAGGTGAAGGATACAAAAATCTTGCAAAAATTAAAATTGAAAAGGCAAGAACTGCCGGAATAAGTAAAATTCCGAAGGCTTCCCTGTAACCACCATGAAAATAAAAAACTCCAGCTATGATTAATGGCCCAAGCATTGCTCCAATCTGATCCATTGCCTCATGAAGACCAAAACCCCAGCCTCGACCAATCTCTACTGTTGCATGGCTAAGCATAGCATCCCTTGAAGGATTTCTTACTGCTTTACCAATTCTTTCAGCCATAATTAACACAGCTGCTATTTGCCACTGACCAACCAATGCCAGTGCTGGCACACTCAAAAGATTAATCAAATAGCCAACTATAGTTATGCTCCAGTATTTACCTGTTTTGTCAGCAATCCAGCCTGAGACAATCCTTAGGGCATACCCTAAAAACTCTCCCAATCCTGAGATAAATCCTACAAGTGTTCCAGTAGCGCCAAGTGCTAAAAGAAATGGTCCTGTAATACTTCTTGCAGCCTCATAGGTCATATCTGCAAAAAGACTTACAAAACCTAACAGAACAATAAATAAAGTAGCCTGTTTCATTTCTCTCCTTATTTAGCTCCTAAAAGCCATGAAAAAACTTTATATAAAATAAATGCTGTAGATGCAGATACAACAAGAGACACCAACCAGTTTATAACAATCTCCTTTATAACTTTAACTTGAATATATTTAACTCCCCTTGCAAGTCCTGCACCACCAATTGCTCCAACTATTGCCTGATTCATAGAAGTGGGGTATCCTAAGAGAGCTGCTACATATGCTGTTGTAGCCTGCCCTAATTGAGCTCCGATTGCGCTGTTTATTTCAAGTTGAACAATATGAAGCCCTACTTTCTCTAAAAGAGGTCTTCCCCATGTTAAAGCACCAATACCAACAACAACTCCTCCTATAAATCCTGCAAACAATAAAGATTTGACTGTGCCACTTCCATACAGAACACTAACAGCCAACCCGCTGTTGTTTGCTCCCAGAGTAAAAGAGGCATAACAGCATGCAAGAATTAAAACATATTTTTTGAATGTCTCTGCTGTTTTTGCTCTTATAGTGCCTACAGTTTTAGTAAAGATAAAACCCAGAATACATCCAACTAAAGGAGTTCCAACCCATGTAATCGCAAGAGGTAACATTGTATGTTCCCATGCAATTGGTGCACCTGTAGCAAGTCCGACACCGACTATTGAAAAACAGGCTAATTGAGCTGTTGATATAGGAAGCTTGAGCCAAGTGTTTACAGCAGTAACTAAAGCTGCATTAAGCATCATTATCATTGCTCTGAATGGTGTAAGATAATCAATAGGTATAATACCAGCACCAACAGTTTTAATTACTTCATGGCTTTGCAGTGTAGCACCCAGCAATGCAGATATTGCCATCAACAAAGTTGCCTTCTTAATATCTAATATTTTAGCACCATAAGCTGTTCCCATCACTGCACCAGTATAATGAGAACCAATAGTCCATCCAAAAAACAATCCTGCCATAATCATCCCTACAACATAAAAAGTTTCCATATTTTTACCTCCAAAAATTTAATGTAACTATTGTTACATAATTTTTAAAAAATGTCAAGAAAAATTTAGTATCAATTGTTACAACTTAATATCAAAATCTAAATTATAATAAAAAAGGAAATATCCTTTTTTAAAAATTTCTACTATGGTATAATTCTATACAATAACTCTCTCAAAAACAATAAAACCCTTTTACTTAAAATTGCCGATAAAAAAACACTGATTTTGTCATTCCGAAGGAGCGTAAGCGACTGAGGAATCTCCTCCTTTTTCACCAGATAGATTCTTTAATGAGAGATTCCTCGGGGTATTGAACCCCTCGGAATGACTGCATAAATATTATATTGCTTTTATCTCTATCGGCAATTTCAGGTTTTATCTTAATTATTACGAACAAAAGTTTATTTTTGAAGTTATAGAAAAAATAAAAAAATTTTTCCCTGAAGTAAAAAAATTATTCTCTATGGTTCTAAGGCAAGAGGAGATTTCCTCGAGGATTCAGATATTGACCCTTTATTTGTAACCGAAAGATTCATTGAAGCTCTTATCAGTTTCTACCACAGATGAATTTAAAATTACAGGATAAAATATAGATTCAGATACTTTCTTTTTAATAAAATTAGTAATTATGGAATACACGATTGATTCGATAGGAAGTATAAAGATATGCCAACCTAAGGAAGGTTATCGTTTTAGTGTTGATGCTTTAATTCTGGCAAATTTTGTCAATCTTAAAAGATTAACAAAGGCTGTTGACATAGGAGCAGGAACAGGAATTATTGGGATTATTCTGGCTAAAAAATATATAGAAAGTAAAATTGTTATGATTGAAATTCAACCTGAGATTGCTGAATTAGCGAAAAAAAGTATTAAATTAAATAATCTTGATAATCGAATAGAGATTATCTGTATGGATGCCAAAAATTTCAGTGCAAGTGGTTTTGATCTTGTTGTATCTAATCCTCCTTTTAGAAGTCCTGGAACAGGTAAAATGAGTCCAAAAGAAGAAAAAGCTCTTGCCCGTCATGAATTAAGTCTTTCAATAAAAGATATTGCAAAGATTAGTCAAAACTTACTTAAACATAGAGGAAGACTTTGTTTAATTCACCTTCCTGAAAGATTAATTGAAATAGTAAGAATAATGAGTAAACACAATCTTGAAATAAAAAGGGTTCGCTTTATTCATTCGAAAATAAATACAGAAGCAAAAATGGTTCTTATTGAGGCAGTTAAAGGAGGTAGGGTATCTTTAAAAGTTGACCCTCCACTTTTTATTTATAATGAAGATGGAAGTTATACTGATGAGATGAAAAAAATATACGAAATTTGAGTTTTTAAGTTTTAAATCTATGTCAATAAAATAGAATTTCTTCTATGAATCTCTCTCAATACTTCCTCTGCCAATATTTCATAATCAACAGCACCACGACTGTAGGGTGAATAAAATTTAACAGGGGTATGATTTTCAAAGGCTTCTACCAATTTAATATCTGTTCTTATCCCTGAGAAAACTTTATTTCTTCCGAATTGATTAGAAACATTTTCAGTAACTTTTCTGTGCTGTTGAATTCTTTGATTTATCATTACAGGGACTAATCCAAGCAGTTTTAATGAAGGGTTTTCTGTGGTTGCAATTTTAAAAAAAATTCTTGCAAGACTTCTTATTCCTTCGGTGGATAAAAAATGAGGTAAAAAGGGAACTAATACATAATCAGATGCAACAAGGGCATTAAGGAGAAGACTGTCAAGGGAAGGAGGTGTATCAATCAGAATAAAATCAAATTCCTCAATTATGCCAGCACTTTTTAATCCCTCTTTTAATAGTTTGTTATTTGAAACTCTTCCGTGTTCAAACAAAGGATTAGCTGGCATTATAAAGAGATTTTCCCATTTAGTTTGAAAAAGTGCTTTTGAAAGTATAAATTCAGGCTCTAAAAATAAAGAATGAACTTTTTGAGAATTTTTGTTTGGTGAAAAACCAAGCCCCAATGTAGCATGAGCCTGAGTATCCATGTCTATAACAAGAGTTCTTTTGCCTCTTATTGCAAACTCTGCAGATAAATTAACAGTGGTTGTACTCTTTCCTGTTCCACCTTTTCTATTTGTTATTGAAATAACTGTTGCCATGATTTTTAAAACAATTCAATTTTCGGTGCTTTTTCTCTTTCCTTTAAAACATTATTTACAATTTTTGCATGAATTTCCCTCTGGGATTGCATAACATATCTTTGATAAAAGCTATCTAAAAGTTTTTGTATTTCTATTGGTTTTTCTTCTAAATCAGGCGATGCTAACCATTTAAGTAAGGCTGTATTGTATTCGGAAAGTTCCTTTAAATCTTCTATTACTCTTTCAAGTTTCTGCCTTACAACATCCTGAAACTGGATTTTGCCGAGCAAATCTGTTACAGTGTTAAATACAACTTCATTCTGCTCATGAATTTTATGAATTATATCAAATATCATATTACCAACAGAACTAAAAGATGACTCCATTGCTTTTACTGTGTTTTCTGCATTTTCTAATTGTTTTAATTGTTCACTTTTTGATATTTCATTTTTTAAATTTTCAAATTCTTTATTCATTCTTTCTGAAAGTTTTTTAATCTGGCTTATAATTTGTTTGGAAGTGTTCTCTGTTTTCATTGAAAGTTTTCTTATTTCATCAGCTACAACTGCAAATCCTCTTCCCTTTTCACCAGCTCTTGCTGCCTCTATTGCTGCATTCAGGGCTAAAAGATTTGTTTGTTCAGCAATATCTTTTATACTATCCATAAGTGGAGTTAAATTATTTACTTCATTAACCAATGAACTCACACGATTCAAATTATCCTGTAAATTTCTTTGGTGTGATTCAATAAGGGATTCTAAAATTTTTATCATCTCTTTATTATGTTTCATCTGGTCTTCAATAACTGAAAGAAGATTTTGCCCAGAAGAGACAGAGCTTTCAATGAGTTCAGTTTGTTTTTTGGTGTTTTCATATAAATATTCAAGTCCTTTTATTAATTCCAAACTGTTTTCTTCAGTAATTTTTATCGTTGATGAAAGATGCTCTGAAAAAAGTTTAAATATATCATTTAACTTTAGCATCTGTTCATCTGAAAATTCATGCTCTGTAATCTTTTTTTCCAAGATTCCATATTCTTTTTCAATTGATTTATAAAGCTTTTTAATAGGACCTACTATCTTTACTGTAAGATAGCCACAAAGAAATAAACATAAAAGTATCAGGATAAAAAAAGTAATGAATATTTTCCATCTTATATCAAAAAAAGGAAAATATTCATATACTATGCTACCTAAAAAGCTAACAAGAATAGCAAAGGGAAGAGTAAAAATAAGATATTTTTTAATGACTTCTCTCATTTTTCTCTTACCTCCCAATAAAGGATACAATTTTATACCCCCCCCCCCCCCGATAAGGAGGACCATCAATAAAAGAGTTTTCATTTTAAGCTCCCGGTAGCACTTTTTTTATTACATTTATTAAATCTCCACCTGAAACAGGTTTTACAAGCCATCCAGTAGCACCCAATTTTTTAGCTTCCTCTCTTTTTTTCTGCTCACTTTCTGTTGTAAGAATTAAAATAGGAACAAATCTCAAGATAGGTCTTACATTTTTTATAAACTCCAATCCGTCCATTACTGGCATATTGATATCTGTAATTATAAGATTTGGTTTCAGTCCTGATTTTATTTTATCTAATGCTGACTGACCATTTGAGGCACTTTCAACTGTGAATCCCTGCATTTCAAGGGCTGCTTTAAGGCTCATTATCATAGTTGCTGAATCATCAACTATTAGAATCGTTTTGCTCATTTATCTCCCTCCTCTTTTTTTTAATATAATGAGACCCTTCACTTCGTTCAGGGTGACAAATAAATGACATTTTAAGCTCCCTTTTCTATAAATCTGAATTCCTTCTCTATCATTTTTTACTCCCTCCTTCTATCATTATTACTCATTTTCTGTCATTCTGACTCTTCTTTTTGTCATTCTGAGCGACAGCGAAGAATCCCCTTCTTCTTTCAGAGAGATTCTGCGGGCATCACATAATTTTTTGCTATTGTCTGGTAGTCAGCCAATATTTTAAATCCTCCTTTTCGGGATGTGCTATTATTTCAGGTTTAAATACAAACAAAAGCTGAAGACAGGCAGTGTGAATGTGGCAGAGTTCTGTTAGATCTACCTTAGGTTTTTTTCTTTCAAGAAACCAATTAAATAAAGCATCTGCATCTTCAATACTTACTAAATCAATAAGTTTTGCCGTGTTATTTTTAAATTCTACTGGCATTTATTAACTCCTTTGGATTTATTATTAATAAAACTGAACCATCTCCCATTATTGCAGTGCCTGCAAAAACTTTCATATTAGCAAGAAATCCTGTAAAGGGTTTAAGAATTATATCTGCTGTTTCATGAAATTTATCTACTACTACTCCTGTTAATTCTCCTTTTACTGAAAGCACAAGCAGAGCATATTTTCCTTCTTCATTTATGACATGAGGCTTGTTTATCTCAAGTAAATCATTTAAATAAAAAATTGGCACAATTTTGTTTCTTAAGACAGTAGTCATCTTGCCCTTCACCCTTTTAATTTTTTGTTTTGAAATTCTAACAGTTTCAACAACTGATTCCATTGGAACACCATATTTTTCTTTTGCAGATTCAATTATCATTACATGTGACACAGCCATTGAAAGAGGTAAAGAAAGAGTGATAGTTGTCCTTTTATTTATGACTGATTGAACTCTGACAGAGCCTCCAAATTTTTCAACTGCTGTTCTTACAACATCCATACCAACTCCTCTCCCTGAAAGGTCTGTAGCGGACTCTGCAGTTGAAAAACCGGGCAGAAAGATTAGATTTATTGCTTCGTTTTCTTTCATTTTTTCAAACTGTTCTTCAGTTATTAATCCTTTCTGGTAGGCTTTAAGTTTAATCTTTTCAGCATCTATTCCTTTCCCGTCATCAATTACCTCTATTAATACATGGTCTGCCTCATGCTTTGCTTTTAAAATAATTGTTCCAGTTTCAGGTTTTCCTTTAGAGATTCTTTCTTCTGGTGTTTCAATTCCATGGTCAAGGCTGTTTCTGATTATATGAATAAGAGGGTCTGAAAGAGATTCAATTACATTTTTGTCTGCTTCTGTTTCTTCTCCTTCAATTACAAGTTTTACCTTTTTATTAAGTTTTTTTGACAAATCTCTTACAAGTCTTGGAAATCTTTGAAATACTGTAGAAACAGGAACCATCCTGATTTGCATTATTGCATCCTGCATTTCCTCTGAAATACGATTTAAAACACTGTATTGGGCTTTTATCTCCTTTGAAAGTTCTGATATGCCATAAAAATTATCTGCTTTTTGAGCAAGATAGGGAAGGCTATTTTTAGCAACAACAAATTCACCAATTAGATTCATGAGTCTGTCAATTTTTGTTTCATCTACTTTTAGAACCTTGCTGATAGTGTGTGATAAAGAGACTTCTTTTTCTTGTGATTCAGTAGATGTAAAAGTGATTTCAGGAGAGACTGTTTCATCTACTTTTTCCGATGGTAAAGAAAAACCAAATTTTGTTTCTATCCATTTTTTTAATAGTTTGAAATCCTTTGGAGAAGTTTTTTGGGATAATTCTTGAAATTCATTTAGAATTTCAGTTTTCTTTAAAGACATCAATCCATTTTCAATGCTTGAGATAATGGATTGCAAAATATTTGTTTTTATTATATTGTTTTCTATGGTTTTAAGTTTTTCAAGGACAATTTTTTGGCTATTAAGAATTTTCAAAAATTCTTCAGGGAATTCAGGCTTTTCTTCTTTTTTTTGGGGTAGTGTGGGTTCTTTCTCAAGACCAAATTTAGGAGGAGTCATTGTTTCAAGACTTTGCAAAAGAGCTTCTATAATGTTTTTTGTCTTCGGTAAATAATCAATTAAAAGCTCTATCCATCTTAACACAGAAGTAAAATATAGCTCAGAAGAAGACAGCTCAATAAGACTTTTTACAGCATTTTTAAAAGTTTGTACATTGTTTTCCTCTAAGTATTTTATTGCATCTGAGACAAAATCTTCATAAACAGGTCCACCATTTTTTTCGCCTTCAGGAATTATTAAGTCAGTAGGTTCAACATCAAAGAATTTAACTTGGTCAAGAACATATTTAAAATGTTCAGAAAGTTCTTCTTTGTTTGCAGAGGATAAAAGCTCAAAATTAGTTATGCATTGATAAATATCCATTAATGAAGGGTCAGGAATCTCTTCTCTTAAGTAAGACCTTACCCATATAAGTTCTGGAGTATTTCTTACAAGGTAAAGAGGGTCTTCACCTTTGTAAAAACATTCAGCCTCTGGTCCATACTGAATCAAAATAATTTTTTTACCCTTTAAAGCCTCTTTTACTGCTTTTATGCGGAATTCTTCAGGTATAACTGAAAAATCAAAAATTTTTTCTGCTATTTCTTCTTTTTTCTCAGGTTTTTCTTCAATTTTCTGCTCTCTTTTTTCAGGAGATTTTAGAAATTTCTCTTTTATCTCTTTAGCTTTTTTTTCGGCTAATTGAATTGAATTGTGAGAAATTGAACCAGAATCCTTTATCTCATCAATGATTATTGAAACTATATCCATTGCCTCAAGCAAAAGGTCTGCTATATCAGAACTGTAAGGAATTGTGCCTTCCCTTACAAGATTCATTAAATCTTCTGAAGCATGTAAGAGCTTTGTCATAGAAGGAAAATCAAAGAGTCCTGAGTTACCCTTTAGAGTATGAACAAGACGAAAAAGTTCATTTAAAAGGTTTTTGTCTTCACCATTTTCTTCAAGGACAATTAAAATTTCGCCAATTCTCTGTAGATAATCTCTGCTTTCAATAATAAACTGTTCAATTAAAGGGTTACTCATAAGACACTCCTGTTAAAAGTTTACAGTACTTTGAAAATTCTTCTGGTTTAACAGGTTTAACAATATAAAAATTAGCTCCTTCCTCAAAGGCTTTATCCATATCTTTTTCTTCAGCCTCTGTAGTTACCATAATAACGGGTGATTGCCGAATGTTTTCTGTTTCCCTCAATTTTTTGACAAAGGAATAACCATCAAGTTTTGGCATGTTTATATCAACTATGTAAAGGTCATAATCATTTATTAATGCTTTCTCAAAGGCTTCTAAACCATTTACAGCTTCTTCAACTTCAAAGCCTGCGTTTTCAATGATTTTTTTGTGATACATTCTTACTGTTGCTGCATCATCTACCACTAAAATTTTCTTCATTTGCCCTCCTCCAGAGGTTTCTGATAGACAATAGCTTCAGGAAATTTTCTTATTTTGAAGATAGGTGATATTCTGCTCATTGATTCTGAATGCCCAAGACAGATAAACCCGCCAGGATTCATTGTATCAAAGAGATTTTCAACAGCTATTTTTCTTGATAAGTCATCAAAATATATGAGAAGATTCCTACAAAATACAATATCAAATCCTCTGTATCTTTTTGTTTCTTTGGTATCTACAATATTTACCCTTGTGAATTCTACTGAATTACGGAGATCTTCGCAAATCTGATAATATCCATTCCCAAGATATTTAAGATATTTTTGAATGATTGCCCTTGGAAGATTTTGAACTGAACGTTCAGAGTAAATACCTTTTTGGGCATTATCAAGAGCATTTGTATCTATATCTGAAGATATAATTTCTATATCCCATTTATCAATTTCTTTCCAGTATTCAAGAAGGTATATTGCAATTGAATAGGGCTCTTCTCCTGTTGAACTCGGAATTGACCATATTCTAATTATATCTCCTCTTCTTTTTCTTAATACTATTTCAGTAAGCATTCTGTTAATCATACATTGAAATTGATATTCCTCTCTGAAAAAGTAGGTTTCATTTATTGTTAAAACATTTATTAAATTCTGTAATTCCCTTCCTGTTGATTCAAATCTCAAAAAGATAAAATAATTTTTAAAGCTATTGTGTCCTGTTGCTTTTATTCTTTCTATAAGTCTTCTATCAACAAAATATCTTTTGCTTTGCTCAAACATGATACCTGTTTTTCTATAAAAGTATTCTCTGAATTTATCAAAATCATCATCTGTTATTTTTATGTCAGGTTCATTTTTTAATGTACACCTATTGTTCACCAACCCTCCTTAAAGCTATATCAGAAACAAATTGAATATAGGGTTCATTTTTAAATCTTTCTTTTACTTTTTTTATTGCTGGTAAAGCTTCTTCTGTTCCTACTTCTGCAAGTAAGTCAAGAGCAGTAGAACAAACATTTATATTTTCATCTTTTTCGATAACATCAATAAGCCATTTAATTACTTTTGGATGCCTTAAACTTTCAAGAATATTTATGGTGAAGATTCTTATGTCGGACTCTTTATCTTGAAGTAATTTTTCAATATAGGGAGCAACCTGCTCAGGTATCTGTTTTAAAGCTTCAATTGCTGAGTTTCTTAAATGAGCATCATCGCTTTTTAAGTAATTAATCAGTCCTGAAATTGCTATTTCATCTCCAATTGCCAGTAGAGAACTTATTATAATTTCACGAACAGCGATATCTTTTTCTTTCTTAAGTTGTTCTATTAAATAACCTGATGCTTCTTTATACTCTGCAAGGTCTCTTGCTGCCCATCTTCTTTCTGTTGGGTTCTGGTTTGAGAGTTGTGTTATTAAACCATCAAAATCTCTTTGAATTTTTCGTCTTTCTTCTTTTATTTCAACTACTTTTTCTTCTTTCTTTTTTATTGGCATCTTTCACCTCATACATTATTTTTTGCCCATTTAATTAATTGTTTTGCTATTTTTTCTGCAGGCAAAACAACTGTTGCACCACCTCTTTCAATTAATTCTCTTGGCATTCCAAAAACTACAGCTGAATCCTCTGATTCAGCAATTGTTTTTCCACCTCTTTTTTTAATCTCAGTGAAAGCATCTGCTCCATCATGACCCATACCTGTAAGCATGACAGCTATAATTTTTTGGGGGTCACAACTCTCCAGTGCTGAACGACCAAGAATTTCTACAGAAGGATGCCAAAGAAATGATGGATTTTCAGGTTTGGAATGAACAATTAGTTTCTGAGCTCTTCTTGTTAATACTACATCAGTACCACCTTTTCCAATGTATATTGTTCCTGTTTCAACTGGCATAGGATGGTCAACTTCAACAACATTGAGTTCACAAATAGAGTTTAATCTTTCAGCAAAGGATTTTGTAAATGTAGGAGGCATATGCTGAGCTACTATTACAGGCATTGGAAAATCAGAAGGTAATTCAGGAAGAATTTCTTCAAGAGTTCTTGGTCCACCAGTTGAAACACCAATTAATACAAGCCGTTCATCTTTAGTAGAAATTTCTTTGGGAGGAGCAGGTCTTAGAATTTTTTCCCTCTCCTCCCTGATTTTTCTTACAAGTGCTTTTGCTTTTAATTTAGCTTTGGTAGCAGACCTTACCTTTGAAATAATTTCATCCCTTATTTCATCAATGTTTAAGGAAATTGTCCCACCAGGTTTTGTAACATAATCAACAGCGCCGAGATTTAAAGCCTCAAAAGTAGCAATCGCTCCTTTCTCAGTTAAAGAAGAAACCATCACTACTGGCACAGGTCTTTGGTTCATAATATGAGCTAAAGCTGTAATACCATCCATCTCAGGCATGTTAATGTCAAGTGTAATAACATCAGGCTGAAAACTGAGATTTTTCTCTATTGCCTCTTTGCCATTTCTTGCAGTTTCAATTACGAAATCTCCTTCTTTCTCAAAAATTTCCCTCAGAAGTTTTCTCATCAATGCAGAGTCATCAACGATGAGAATTTTTGTCATTCTTCAGTCTCCGATTTTTCTAATTCTTTTAATTCTTCTTTGTTAAGTAATTCCTTTGGTTCAATGATTTGTATTATTCTTCCCTGTTTTTCAAGATTAGCAACCCTTGTGAATATTTTAGCCTGTTCAGCAGAAAGTTCAGGTGATTTCTGAATAACAGATTTTGGAATTTTAAGAACCTCATTGACAGAATCAACAATAAATCCAACAGAGACATTATCAATAACAAAAACCATTATTCGCTGGTGCTCATCCATTTGTTTTTTTCCTATGTCAAATCTCTTACGAAGGTCAATAACAGGAAGAACATTCCCTCTTAAGTTTATCACTCCTTCTACAAAATCAGGAGTCTTAGGAACATGGGTTAATCCTTCAGGGATTCTTACTATTTCTTGAACACTTTCTATTGGAACTGCATATTCCTGCTCATCAAGTTTGAAAACTACAAATTGTTCCTCATCTTCCAGAATTTCTTCATTTTCTTTTTTTTCTTCTACGCCTTTTTCTGTTTCCAAAGAATTTAACGCCTCCTTTATATCTTTATGTTTAAAAAGGTTTGAAACTGATATTATAGAGACAAGCCTTTTGCCTTCATTTAACCGACAAATCTCTGCAATCTCAAAATCTTTCTCATCTTTTAAAATTATTGATGGCACAGGTTCAATAATAGATTCTGATACTCTAAGAACTTCTTTAACACTGTCAACAACTATTCCAACAGAAAGATTTCCCATTGAAAGAACTACAATTCTGTTCTGTTCAGTTAGTTGTTCTTCTGGAAAACCAAATAGTCTTCTCAGACTTGCAAGAGGTAGAATTTTGTCTCTCAAATTCATTATTCCTATTATTGATTGTTCTGAGTTCGGCACCTTTGTAATATGCTCAGGAATCTGAACTATTTCCTGAATATTTTCTATTAGTATTGCATATTCCTCATCAGAAACAGTAAAACTTACAAGTTGTCTTTCATCGGTGAGTATTTCTTCCTCTGTAGATTGTTCTTTAGAAGTAATTTCATATTCCTTTGATGAACCTTGAAGAATCTCAGAAAACTCCTTCTCAATTACCTTTTCAATGTCAAGTATCATCACCATCTTGAATTTAGCAATGTCTTTTATGACTCCTTTAAGAAAGTCGGATTTCACAATGCTTTTTATTTCTGAAGAAGTCTCTATTTTTGTTTCATCAACATCTATTACACTGGATACATTATCTACTAAAAAACCGAGTGTCTGACCTAAATCAATAACAATGACTCTACTTGATTCATCAATTGTCTTTTCTTCTAATCCAAAAACTTTTCTTAAATTGATAATAGGTAAAACCTTTCCCCTTAAATTGGCAAGTCCCATAAGTGATGGAGGTGATTTGGGAACTTTGACTATTTCAGGAACACGGATAATTTCCTGAACAGGTGCCATATTTATTGCAAATATTTCTCTATCAATTAAAAATGTAACAAATTCATTAGCCACAACTTCCGTCTCTACCATTTTAACCTCCCTCTGTTATGCAACTGACTGAAGTTCATCTGCAAGAGAGGCTATTTCTTCAATGGCAGCTGCAAGTTCTTCTGCCCCCTGAGCTTGTTGTTTTGCTGCTGAAGCAGCCTCCTCAGTTGCTTTTTCTGCTTCCTGAGCAGCAGATGCTATCTGTTCTACAGCTTTCTTCACCTGTCCGATAGCAACAACTATCTCTTCTGAACTACTTAGAATTTCCTCTGAACCTGCTTTGACTTCCTGCATATCTTTTTCTATTGTATTTAATCCCTCTGTAGCAATTTTTGCCTTTTCCGTTTCTTCTACTGCTGACTTCATTATCTCTTCTATATCACGCATTACAATATTTACTTGATCCTGAATTGCTTTTACCATATCCTTTATTTTTTCTGCATTTACTGCTGAATCATGGGCAAGATTTCTTATATCTGAAGCAACAACTGCAAATCCTTTACCAAATTCTCCAGCACGAGCTGCCTCTATGGCACCACTTACTGCAAGCATGTTTGTCTGAACAGAAACCATTGTTATGGCATCAACTATCTTGTCTATTTTTCTTGAAAGGATTTCAAGTTCTTTTATCCTTTGAAGATTAAGTTTTGCCTCTTCAGCAGACTGAATAATCCCCTTTACCATTTCATTAACAGCAATTTTATTATCACCAAGAAGTTTCTGAATTGCTATAATTTTTTCAAGAGAACCTTTTGCACGATTCTGGGCAATTTCAAGCCCTTTTTCAATCTGGCTCACTGCTGCACTTAATTCCTCTGATGCACTTGCCTGATTCTGTGCTCCTTTTCTGACCTGTTCAAGTGCTGCTGAAATCTGAGCAGCAGAGCGGTTTATCTCTTGAAGAGCACTTGAAAGTTCTTCAGCAGTTGATGCAACTTCTTCTGCACTCTTTGCAACATCTGTTGAGCTTTTTAAATCTTCAGCTAACTCTGAAAGATTCTGAGCAGACTGTTCTGCCTCCTGAAGTGCCTGAGCCTGTTCAGCCACAGTTTTTGATACTTCTTCTGCAGCAGCTGATTGTTCCTCTGCAGCAGCTGCGATATCCTCTGCTCCTTTTAAAGCCTGCTGTGTTGCAACATCAGACTGATGAGCACCTGTTGCTATTTCTTGAGCTCCTTTTACTATTTCAACCATGTCTGTTCTGATTTGTTCAAGTTGAGAAGAAACTATTTTACCTTTTTCTGCTTCCTCTTTAACTTTATTTGCAGAAGAATTGATACCATCTGCTATATTTTTTACATCTTGTTGAATTTGCCCTACTAATTCTTGAATCTGTTTTGCACTTTTTTCAGAGGTTTCAGCAAGGGTTCTTACTTCATCAGCTACCACAGCAAAGCCTTTACCATGTTTGCCTGCTCTTGCTGCCTCTATTGCCGCATTTAAAGCAAGTAAATTTGTCTGGTCTGCTATTTTTGCTACAGTTTTTACTATTTCTCCTATGTTTGCAGACTGTTGTTCAAGTTCTGCAACTTTTTTTACTGATTCAATCTGTCTTTCAGAAGCTAAAACAACATTTTTAACAAGAGCATCAATATCACTGTTTACCCTTGCAATAAGTGCCTGAGCATTTTCAACTTTTGCCTGAGAAATCTCTGAATTTTTCATCTGTTTTGTAATAGTTCCTGCAACCTGTTTAAAAGCAGAAAGACACTCCTGAGATGCACCTGATGCCTGTTCAGCACCTGCAGCAATCTGCTGTGCGGAGCTTTTAAGTTCTTCAACTGCTGAAGAGGCTTCTGCAATACCTGATGCAAGTTGACTTGTTGCAGCTGCTATCCTTTCTGCTATCTGTTGTTGTTTTGCAAGAGTTCTTGCTCTCTTTCTTTGTGCTTCGGCATCTCTTGATGAAGTTGTAAAGGTTTTAGTTGTCTCTGTTTTTGATGATACTTTCTTAACCAATGCCATTTTTTTACCTCCTCTTTTTATTTTAAGACTATGCTAAAAAAGGATATAAAATCCTTTCTGGGTGAGACAGAATTTCCGTAAAACTGCGATCTTTTCGTTATAAAATATTGATTTATAAGGTTTTTTTCGGGGGGGGGGTAGAATGTAATATTCTTCTGAATAGCCTAAAAATAATTGCTACCATAATAGGTCTATTCAATTGTAACATACAAAAAAATACCATAAAGTTTCAAAAATTTCAAGATATTTTCAGTCTATGATTTAAATCATAAATCTCTGATATAGCAACATATTAAAATTAAATTAAAGATAATTTAATAGGAGGTCATAAAATGGTTAAAAGAAAAATAGTTCATATTGATGAGGAAAAATGTGATGGTTGCGGTCTTTGTGTAAATGCCTGTGCTGAAGGTGCAATTAAAATATTGAATGGTAAAGCAGTTTTAATTGATGAAATTTATTGTGATGGACTTGGTGCTTGCCTTGGAAGTTGTCCTAAAGGTGCAATCACCATAGTAGAAAAGGAAGCAAAGCCTTTTAGTGAGGAGGCAGTGCACAAAAAAATGAATTTGATTACAAAAAAAGAAACACCAACATGTGAGTGTTTAACATTAGAAGGATTTCACAAACTCAGTAACTGGCCTATTCAGTTAAAGTTAGTTCCTGTAAATGCGCCATTTTTAAAAGATGCTGATTTGTTAATTGCTGCAGATTGTACAGCTTTTTCCTTTAAAAAATTCCATGAAGAAATTTTAAAGGATAGAAAACTTATAATAGCCTGTCCAAAACTTGATGATTCGAGATTTTATCTGGATAAATTAACAGAGATATTCAGAAACAATAATGTTAAATCAGTGGTGATTCTAAGAATGACTGTCCCCTGTTGTGGAGGCTTAACATGGCTTGTTAATGAATCTATAAAAAGGTCAGGTAAAAACATAGAAGCTGAGGAGAAAGTTATTGGAATCGAAGGAACAGTGAAATAAATTATTGACTTTATTTATCGTTTTGTAGTTTAATATTCTTCATGATTCCGAAAACAGAAAAGATATGGATGGATGGTAAATTTGTAGATTGGGATGATGCAAAGGTACATGTTCTTACCCATTCCCTTCATTACGGATTGGCAATTTTTGAAGGAATAAGGTGTTACAATACAGAAAAAGGTCCAGCAGTCTTTAGATTAAAAGATCATGTGGAAAGACTATTTAAATCTGCTCATATATTTACATTAAAAATACCTTTTACAGAAGAAGAAATTTTTGAAGCCATAAAAGAAACAATTAGAATAAATAAAATTGATTCTTGCTACATAAGACCAATTGTTTTTGTAGGTTATGGAAACATGGGGGTTTATCCTAAAAATAATCCTATTCAAGTGGTAATTGCTGTGTGGCGCTGGGGTGCCTATCTTGGAGAAGAAGGACTTCAGAAGGGAATAAGAGTCAAAATATCTTCTTTTATTAGAAATCATGTAAATTCAAACATGTCAAGGGGAAAAGTGGCTGGATACTATGTTAACAGCCAACTTGCTAAAATTGAGGCAATTTCATGTGGATTTGATGAAGCTGTTTTACTTGATACAGAAGGATATGTTTCTGAAGGAAGCGGTGAAAATATCTTTTTAGTTCGTAAAGGTATCTTGAAAACCACACCACTTACTTCTATTCTTGAGGGAATAACAAGGGATTCAGTCATTACAATTGCAAAAGACTTAGGAATTGAAGTAAAAGAAGAAAGATTTACTCGTGACGAACTTTATATTTCCGATGAAGCTTTCTTCACAGGAACAGCAGCAGAAATAACGCCTATCAGAGAGATTGATGGAAGAACAATTGGTTTGGGAAGTCGTGGTCCAATAACAGAAAAGATACAAAATTTATTTTTTGATATAGTTAAAGGTAAAGTTCCAAAGTATCAACACTGGCTTGATTTTGTCTAATTTATTTTAAATTCATTTTCTTTGCTGCTTCATCAATTTCATCGTCTTTTAAATTTTTGTGAAGCTTTGCTTTATTTCCATTTCTTAGGATTTCGATTAATTCTTGTTTTGTCTTAATGGCTTTTTCATGGAATACTTTATCAAGAGACTTTTCATCTTTATGGCATTTGTCACATTTCAGAGCAAAGGCATCTGTTGATAAAAAAGATAAAATCAAAAATAGGGCTACAATAATAGGCATTTTATTCTCCTTTTTTCAATTCTTGTAAAATAAGCTCATTTACTAATTTTGGATTAGCTTTACCTTTAGTTAATTTCATCACCTGTCCAACAAAAAATCCGATTAGTTTTTCCTCGCCTGCTTTAAATCTTTCAACTTCCTTAGGATTTTTTATAATTACTTCTTTAATTGCATCAACTATAATAGAACTATCAGAAATTTGTGTAAGTCCCTTTTCCTTAACAATCTTTTCTGCTGATTTTCCAGTTTTATACATTTCCTCAAAGACATCTTTAGCAGTGTTTCTGTTTATTGTCCCTTTTTCAATAAGTGTTAAAAGTTCAACAAGTTCTTGAGGAGTTAATCTACATTCTGTAATATCCTTACCATCTTCATTTAACAGTCTTAAAAGTTCTACCATAATCCAGTTCGATACTTCTTTTGGTTTTCCACCTAAGGTTACTGCTTTTTCAAACCATTCAGCAAGAGCTTTCTCTTCTGTAAGAATTTGAGAGTCATATTCAGGTAATCCGTACTCTTTTATAAATCTTTCAAATTTTTGATCTGGAAGTTCAGGCATTGTTTTTTTAATTTCTTCAATCCATTCCTCTGAAACAATTACTGGTACAAGGTCAGGCTCAGGAAAATATCTATAATCATGGGCTTCTTCTTTTGAACGCATTGACTGAGTAGTACCTGTCTGAGAATCCCAAAGTCTTGTCTCCTGTATTATTTTTTCTCCTGCTTGGAGAAGTTTTATCTGTCTTTTAATTTCATATTCGAGGGCTTTTTCAACAAACCTGAAGGAGTTAATATTTTTAATCTCTGTTTTAACCCCGAATTCAGTAGAACCAACAGGTCTTACAGAAACATTAGCATCGCAGCGAAGAGAACCCTGTTCAAGATTTCCATCACAGACTCCAAGATATCTAAGTATAGTTCTTAATTTTTTCATATATAGGGCAGCTTCTTTAGGTGATCTTATGTCAGGTTCTGATACAATTTCCATTAAGGGTACACCAGTTCTGTTAAAATCAACAAAGCTGTATCCTGAAGGATCATGAATATTTTTACCTGCGTCTTCTTCAAGATGAATTCTCTTTATTCGAATTTTTATTTTTTCTCCGTTAACTATTATCTCAAGATAACCATCCTCACATAAGGGAAGTTCATACTGACTTATTTGATAACCTTTTGGAAGATCGGGATAAAAATAATTTTTTCTTGCAAATCTACTATAGGGAGCAATCCTACAGTTCATTGCCAGTCCTGTCTTAATTGTGTATTCAACTGCTCTTTTATTTAACACTGGAAGTACCCCTGGCATTCCAAGACAGACAGGACAAACTTGAGTATTAGGTTCTGCTCCAAATTGGGTGGAGCAACTACAAAATATTTTACTTTCTGTTAAAAGTTGAGCATGAACTTCTAATCCAATTACTGCTTCGTATTGCATTTTCACTCCTTTTTATAAAGTTGGTTTCATTTTATGCCATGGAGTTGATTGTTCATAAGCATAGGCAAGCTGAAGTATTCCAGCTTCATCAAAGGGTTTACCAATAATCTGAAGACCAATGGGAAGTCCCTTCATATTGAATCCGCAAGGTATTGATATAGCAGGAAGTCCTGCAAGATTAACAGAAATTGTAAATATATCAGATAGATACATCTGAAGGGGGTCATCTATTTTTTCACCAATTTTAAAAGCTGGAGTAGGTGCAGTTGGTGTTACAATAAAATCAACTTTTTCAAAGGCTCTTTCAAAATCTCTCTTTATTAGGGTTCTTACCTGTAAAGCTTTTTTATAGTATGCTTCATAATATCCTGCTGAAAGAGAGTAGGTTCCAAGCATTATTCTTCTTTTTACTTCAGTCCCAAAACCTTTTGACCTTGTTTTCATATACATCTCAAGTAAATCTTTGCCAGAAACTCTAAGACCATATTTTACTCCATCATATCGTGCAAGATTTGAAGAAGCCTCTGAAGTAGCAATAATATAATAAGTGGCGACAGCATATTCAGTATGGGGTAAAGAGATTTCTACAGGAATACAGCCAAGAGACTCAAGATGTTTTATGGCATCATTTATTCTTTCTTCAACTTCCTTATCCATTCCTTCTATGAAGTATTCTTTAGGAATACCAATTTTCAATCCTTTTATATCTTTACCAAGATATTCTGTAAAGTCAATAACTCCTATTGGAGCAGATGTTGAATCCATAGGGTCATATCCTCCTATTACATTCATAATCAGTGCAGCATCTGCAACACATTTTGTAATAGGACCAATTTGATCCAAAGAAGAAGCAAAGGCAACAAGTCCAAAACGGGAGACCCTTCCATAAGTGGGTTTAAGTCCAACAACTCCACAAAAGGAGGCTGGTTGTCTGATACTTCCACCTGTGTCAGAACCAAGTGCTGCGATACATTCATCCGCCGAAACAGCAGCAGCACTTCCACCTGAGCTTCCTCCCGGAACTCTTTCTAAATCCCAGGGATTTCTTGTTATGTGAAATCCAGAGTTTTCAGTTGATGAACCCATTGCAAATTCATCCATATTGGTTTTTCCAACAAGAATGTATTTGTTTTCCATTAGTCTTGATGTAACAGTGCTTTCATAGGGTGGAGCAAAATTATATAGAATTTTTGAAGCACAAGTAGTAGGTATCCCTTTTGTGCAAATGTTATCTTTTACAGCTATAGGAATGCCTGTTAAAATACTTTTTTTGCCAGAAAAAACAGCATTTTCAGCATCCTTTGCCATATTATAGGCTTTTTCTACAGTCAAAGTTATAAAAGCTTTAACTTTTCCTTCAACTTCCTGTATTCTTTTAAATACATCTATAATGATTTCATGGGGCCTTATTTCTCCTCTGTGAATCATTCTTGCCAGTTCTACAACTGTTAATTTATGAAGTTCCAAAATCTAACCTCCTTAAAAATTTTTCTCAATTAACTTAAAGCAATTTATTTCTTTTTTTCAAGTTGTGTACATTTAACATATTCCAATTTCATAAATCTCATACATCCATTGCATGATATGCAGTCAGATAATTCTTTCCCTTTCATCCATTTTTTTGGTAAATCAGGTTCTATAATTAAAGGTCTTGAAAGAGAAATCAAGTCTGCATCATTTTTTTGTAAAATATCCTCTGCCACTGAGCGAGAACGAATCCCTCCTACAAGCATAATAGGAACCTTAAGATTTTTTTTAAATTCTCTTGAAAATTCTCTAAAATATGCTTCTTTCTCTGGTGAATCAATCTTCATCCTTACAGGTCTTTTTTCGGGTTTTGATTCCACAATTCCACCACTTACCTCAATTGCATCTATTCCTAAATTTTCAAGTCTTTTAGCAATTCTTAAGCTTTCTTCTAAAGTAACTCCTCCTTCAACAAAGTCACAGGCATTAAGTTTTATCATCACTGGGAAGTCATATCCTACATTGTCTCGGATGCTGTTATAAACTTCTTCAAGAAAATGGAATCTTCTTTCTTCATCGCCTCCCCAGTAATCATTTCTTTTGTTTGTGTAGGGAGACAGAAACTGATTTACAAGATATCCATGGGCTCCGTGAATCTGAATACCATCAAATCCTGCTTCTTTAGCTCTTCTTGCAGATTTACCAAAAGATTCAATAAGTTCCCATATTTCTTCCTGTGTAAGTTCACGTGGCTTGACTTTATAAATCGGTTCATATACTTCTGAAGGTGCAACTGGTTTATCACCACCAAGAAAAAGCGGAGCACACTGTCTTCCACCATGATTTAGCTGAATTACAATTCTTCCACCAGCTTCATGAACAGCAGAGGTTAGTTTTTTTAATCCTTCAATGTAAAAGTCATTGTGAATACAAAGCATTTTAGGAGCACTTCTTCCAGATAGATGAACAAGAGCATTTCCAGTAATTATTAAACCTACACCACCTTTTACAAGATTTATATAAAGATTTATAAGTTTATCTGTAACAAAACCATCTTCATCTGCCATTTTTTCATAGGTTGCAGAACGGACAATTCTGTTAGGCATCTTAATTGTTTTAATTTCAAAGGGGGTAAATAGTTTCATACAATCACCATCCTTGATGCAAGTTTAATAGCCTCAATGAGGCTTGTAGGATCTGCCTTTCCCTGCCATGCTATATCGTAGGCTGTTCCATGATCTGGAGAAGTTCTTATAAATGGAAGTCCTACAGTGAAGTTAACTCCTTTCTGAAAGGCAATAAGTTTAAATGGAGCAAGTGCTTGATCATGATACATTGCAACTACAATATCAAATTCACCATCTAAAGCCTTCTTAAAAATAGTATCAGCAGGGTAGGGTCCTGAAACATTTATTCCTAAAGCTTTTGCTTCTTTGATTGCTGGTTTAATTTCATCAATTTCTTCTCTTCCCATAATTCCTTCTTCTCCTGCGTGTGGATTAAGCCCGCAGACTGCGATGCGAGGATTTTCAATTTGAAGCATATCACAGGCTTTTTTTGCAAAAAAGATTGTTTTTATTACTTTTTCTTTTTTTACAAGATGAGGAACATCTTTTAGTGGAACATGTATTGTTGTAAGAATTACTTTTAATTGTTCACAGTAAAAAGCCATTGCATAATCATCTGTATCAGTAAGTTCAGCAAGCATATCTGTATGCCCAAGCCAAGGAAGTCCTGCCATTCGCAAGGCTATTTTTGTTATTGGACAGGTAACAATTGCTTGGATTATTCCAAGTCTGTATAGCTCCACAGCTTTTCTTATATAAGAAAAGGATGCTCTACCTGATTCCTCAGATGGAGCGCCTTTTATGAGTTTTGCCGGATTTGGAATTTCATTTAAATTTAATAATTCTATATTGTCAGGATCAAAATCTATTCCAATTTTTTTGATTACTTCTTTTATAATGCTTCTATCACCTATAACTATAGGATTACAGATTTTATAGATGTCTTCCTGAGCAAAGGCTTTCACAATAATCTCTGGACCAATTCCTGCTGGATCTCCCATAGTAATAGCAACTCTTCTTTTAGTCATTTTATGCCTCCTACGAAGTATAAGTTAAGTTTTAATATTTTAAGACAGTGTCATCTTTTTTAGGTGTAAATTTAAATATGGAGTCTTTGAGATTTGTATTTATTTTTACATTGCTAAAATCAATTTTAATAGTATTTGCAGAAGCATCTAATACTTTCATTGACTTTACAGGGAAATCTCCATCAGCAATCCTTACCTCTATTGTTTTTATGTTTCCCATTTTACTTTTAGGAATTAGTAAAATTGTGTTTTCAGATTTTTCAGTAACTTCAAAATCTTTTTTTAAATCTGCCATTCTGCCTAAAAGTGCCAGCGGAAGTTGCCCGTATTTTTCCTCATTAAATTCGCTCTGTATTGCCTGTTTTCTTTTTTTGTCATAGACAATGAGAGTTTTTTTATTGATATATATAGTTTGAGAATGTTCTCCAGTATACTGCCATCGGATTTTATCTCCCTTTATAAAGAATCTGCCTTTAAATTGTTGAATTTTGTCTAAATCTTTAATGTAGCTTGTCTGAGTAAAACTACCACTTATATCGTTAATATTTTTATAGGCATCTTCAAGTTTTGATATTCCATTTTGAGCAAAAGTTAGAGAAGGCAGTGACAGTAATATTAAAAAAAGGATGAGATTCTTTGTTACGCTAAGAATGACATTTAATTGAGTGATTTTTGTTATAATGGAAATTTTCATATCTTTAATTATACCAATCAAGATAATTTTTTGGCACATACCAGAAAATGTAATTATGCCATATTCCCGCTGAAGCTGGCTCAATTCCTCTAATTCTTTTATTAACCGCAATTATTGTATCAGGTACATAAAGAAATGTATAGGGTTGATCTTCTGTTATTAATTCGTGAATTCTCCAGTAAAGCTTTTTTCTTTCTTCTTTATTGAGGATCTGTCTTGCTTTTTCAATAAGGCTATCTACCTCTTTATTGCTATAACCAACAAAATTAAACTCTCCTGGCTTGGTTTTTGATGAGTGAAAAATATCATACAAATCCGGATCACGAGAAAGGGACCAGCCAAGAAGAACTGCTTGAAACTGTCTTTTTGTAACAAGTTCAAGAAAACTTTGCCATTCAAGAACTCTTATGTTTAGTTCAATTCCAATTTTTTTAAGTTGTTCCTTAATGATTTGGGCAGTTTTAAGCCTTGCTTCGTTTCCCTGATTTACAAGTAAAATAAAGGAGAATTTCTTACCATCTTTTACAAGAATTCCGTCGTTCCCCTGTTTCCAACCTTCTTCATAAAGAATTTCTTTTGCTTTTTCTATATCATATTCAAAATCCTTTATATTTGGATTATATGCCCATGAAGAGGGAGGAAAAGGTCCTGTACATGGAGTTCCGTATCCAAGTAAAACTCCCTCAATTATTTCCTTTTTATTGATAGCATGGGCAATTGCTTGACGAACTTTTTTTTCTGAAAATAAAGGGTCTTTAAGATTATAGCCAATGTATGTATATCCAAAAGAAGGATATCTATATACATTAAAATATTTTTTGAAATAGGCTTTATTTCCATAATATTTATACTGAGCAGGATTAAGTCCCATAAAATCAATTCCGCCAAATCGCAATTCAAGAAACATGGTTGAAGGGTCTGGAATAATTCTTGTTATAAATTTTTCAAAAAAGGGGATGCCTTCATAGTAGTTTTCATTTTTTTCAAGAACAACTCTTTGTCCTGTAATCCATTCTTTAATTTTATAGGGTCCTGTTCCAATAGGAGTTCTGTTTAATTGAGAGTTAAAGAGTTCTTTTCCTTCAAGTAAATGTTTCGGTAGTATCCCCATTCCCCAGGACTCTAAGGCTGGTGCAAAGGGTTTCTCGTAAATCACTTTTACTGTGTATTTATCAACTGCTTTTACTTCTTTTACTGGACCATAATTGCTGCTGTAAGGAGTGGGATTCTTTGGATCAGTTACTGCTTTATATGTAAAAACAACATCTTCTGCTGTAAATTCAAAACCATCATGCCATTTAATCCCTTTTCTTAGATAAAAAATAATTTCTTTTCCATTTTTTGAAATTTGCCATGATTCCGCAAGATCTCCAACTATGTTTAAATTTTTATCATATTTTGTGAGTCCATTAAAAATCTTTCCACTTATATCAGCACTTGCGGAATCAGATGCAAATAGGGGAAGAAGTCTTTTACCATCAGCAGAGGAGGCACCTGTTATGCTGAAAGGTTCTTTTATTTCAGGAGTTCGTTCGCAGGAAAAAATGAATAATAGGGATAATGAAAGAAAAAATATGAGATATTTTTGGAGCATATTTTATTTCACTTTAGTTTGCAAAATAAATGGAAAATACCTGTTATTTCTGTTGCAATGGTTCTCCTGCTGGTTGCTGTAAAGGCTGAGTCTGAACTGGAATATTTACATCAGATACAACAGATTTTGTTCTTGTAGTCATGTAAGTCAAAAAGAATGATGAAAGCATAAATAAAACTGCCACCACAGTTGCTACTTTATTGAGAAATGTGGCTGCACCTCTTGGTCCAAAAAGGGTTTGAGATGAACCTCCTCCAAAGGCTGGTCCAAGCTCTGCACCTTTACCTCTGTGAAGTAAAACAACAATAATCATTACAATACATAGAATTATGTGAAAAGTTAAAAGCAGGGTTTTCATAGAATCCTCCTTATTTATTTTTGTTTTTCATATTTTACAATTTTTGAAAACTTCTGAGCATCAAGACTTGCTCCACCCACTAAAACACCATCAACGTTATCTACATTCATTATGGCATAAATATTTTCTGGAGTAACACTTCCACCGTAAAGTATTCTTACAGAGTCAGCTTTTTCAGAGTAAATCTCTTTTAATTTATCTCGAATAAATGCGTGGGCTTCTTCAATCTGTTTTTCTGATGCAACTATCCCTGTACCAATTGCCCAGACTGGCTCATAGGCTAAAACAATAGAGCTGGGATTGTTTATATTTTCAAGTCCTTTTTCTATCTGTCTTTTTAAAACATCAAAGGTCATGTTGGATTGTCTTTCCTCAATTGTCTCTCCAATACAAAAAATAACTTTCAATTGTTCATTAATAGATGCCTTAATTTTGCGATTTATTATTTCATCTGTCTCTTGAAAATATTTTCTTCTTTCTGAATGTCCGATTATTACATACTCAACATTTAAATCTTTTAGCATTGTTGGAGAAATCTCTCCAGTGTAAGCACCTTTTTTTTCATAAAAAACATTTTGTGCACAGAGCTTAATAGGGGTATTTTCTAATGCTTTACCAACGCTTTCAAGGCATACAAAAGTTGGAGCAATACCAATTTCTCTATCCTTTATTTCTTTAATTGATGGAATAAAATCTCTAAGAAAATCTAATGATTCCTTAACAGTTTTATTCATTTTCCAGTTGGCAACAAAAAATTTCATCCGCATAATCTAAAAGTTTAATTAAATCAGTTTATTTTAGTCAAATAATTTAATAATTAAACACTTTAAATAGGATGTCTCAGGCATACTTAAAAGTATAGGATGGTCTTTACTTTGTGTTCCTCTATATATTAATTTTCCTGTTTTTTTGTTTCTTAAAAAAGCCTCCTTTATGACTTCATAAAAATCGTAATCAGATACATGTTGAGAACATGAGGAAGTGGCAATAATTCCTTCTTTTTTTAAAAGTTTTATTGCTAAAGTATTCAAGTTTAAATAACCCTCCAAAGCATCCTTTTTTTCATTTTTTGATTTTACAAAAGCCGGAGGATCAACAACAATTAAATCATATTTTTTATCTTTCTTTATCTCCCATTTTAAATAATCAAACACATCTGCCTTTATAAACTGAGATTTATCAATTAAATTGTTTATTTTTGCGTTTTCTTTAGCTAAATCTATTGCATTTTGAGAACTATCAATTCCTGTTATCTTTATTCCTTTTTTTGCCATATGAAGGCTCCATGAGCCGACATAACAAAAAAGATCAAGTCCTTCACCTTTGGTAATAAGATTTTTAAGAAAAATTCTATTTTCTCTTTGATCAAGAAAAAAGCCTGTTTTTTGTCCATGAAGAGGATCAAACAAAAATTTAATATCATCTTCAATTATTAAAGGAAATTCATTTAGATCTCCTTTTACAATAGTTTTTTCAAGTTTTAATCCTTCTTTTAATCTTGAGTGGGAATCATTTCTAAGAATTATTATTTCAGGGCTAAAGATGGTATCTAATATTTTGATTATCATTTCTTTAAAATTTTCCATTCCTGCAGTTAATATCTGAATAACTAAACATTTATTATATTTATCAACAATCAAGCCTGGTAAAAAGTCTGATTCGCTGAAAATCAATCGATAATTTTCCTTTAGTCCCAAAAATTCTTCCCTGTATTGCTTACATTGGATAATTCTACTTCTAAAAAACTGTTCATCAATTGTTAGTTCTTTGAAACTAAGCAGTCTTATAGAAATTGTTGATTTGGGATTTATGTATCCTACACCAATAAATTTATTACTCTTTGATTCATATACTTTTACAAGAGTTCCAGAGTAAAGATTAGATATATCAGAGACTATTTCATTTTTATAAATCCATAAACTTCCATATCTTTTTGAAGGCTTAACAAAAATTTTCTCCATGAAGCATAGTTTGAAAATAGTTTATTTAAAATGTCAATATCTTTTCACAAATATTCTTGAAAAATTTTTTTATATCATTGTAATATGAATAGCTATTTATAAATAATTTTTTTAGGAGGAGCCTGCAGATGGCGTCTAAATCTAAAACCAAAATTAAAAAAAAGTCAGTAAAAGTTACTTCAAAAACTAAAAAACTAAAATCTGAAAAAAAATACCTTTACTACTTTGGTGATGGAAAAGCAGAAGGCACAGGACAGATGAAGGATCTTCTTGGAGGAAAAGGTGCAGGGCTTGCTGAGATGACTAATCTTGGAATACCTGTTCCTTCAGGGTTTACAATTACTACTGAAGCATGCAGAGAATACTTTAAATTAGGTAAAAAATTTCCAGAGGGAATGTGGGATGAAGTCTTAAGGAATCTTAAAAAAGTTGAAAAATCAATGGGATGTAATTTCGGTGATCCCAAAAATCCTCTTCTTGTCTCTGTAAGGTCTGGTGCAAAATTTTCTATGCCCGGAATGATGGATACAGTTTTAAATCTTGGCTTAAATGATGAAACACTTAAAGGATTGATAAATAAGACAAAAAATGAAAGATTTGCCTATGATACCTACAGAAGATTTATTACCATGTTTGGTAGCATTGTTATGGACATAGATAGAAAAAAATTTGAGGATTTACTCGATGATATAAAGGAAAAAAAAGGAGTTAAATTAGATACAGAGCTTGATGCAGATGATTTTAAAACATTAGTTGAAAAATATAAAGAGCTTTATAAAACAGAAACAGGAAAAGATTTTCCTTCAGATCCTTATGAACAATTAAAGATGGCAATCAAAGCTGTTTTTGACTCTTGGTATGGTGATAGAGCAGTAACTTATCGAAGACTTCATGGAATACCAGATGATCTTGGTACAGCCTGCAATATTGTGGCAATGGTTTTTGGAAATATGGGTGAAAACTCTGGAACAGGTGTAGGATTTACAAGAGATCCATCTACAGGTGAAAAGCGCTTCTTTGCTGAATTTTTGCCGAATGCTCAAGGAGAGGATGTTGTTGCTGGAATTAGAACTCCTTTAAAAATTGAAGAGTTAAAGAAGAGAATGCCCAAAATATACTCTCAACTTGAAAAAATATGCCAAAAACTTGAAAAGCATTACAGAGACATGCTTGATATAGAGTTTACAATTCAGGAAGGTAAACTCTATATGCTTCAGACCAGAGTTGGTAAAAGAACTGCGGCTGCTGCAATCAAAATTGCTGTTGATATGGTTAATGAAAAACTGATTGACAAAAAAACTGCTCTTTTAAGAATAGAGCCTGAACAACTTAATCAACTTCTTCATCCTACAATTGATTCAAAAGCGGAAGTTAAAGTAATAGCGAAAGGATTGCCTGCAAGTCCTGGTGCTGCTGTAGGTAAGGTTGTTTTTTCAGCTCAGGATGCTGAAGAATGGGCAGAAAAAGGAGAAAAGGTTATACTTGTGAGAAATGAAACTTCCCCTGAAGATATTGGAGGCATGGCTGTAGCTCAAGGAATTCTTACAGCTCGTGGAGGAATGACATCCCATGCAGCAGTAGTTGGAAGAGGAATGGGTAAATGTTGTGTCGTAGGATGTGGAGCAATAAATATTAATGAAGAGGAAAAATATTTTACTGTAGGTAATTTCACGGTAAAAGAGGGTGACATTATAACATTAAATGGAACAACTGGAGAAGTAATTCTTGGGCAGGCACCTCTTGTAATGCCAACACTTCCAAAAGAGTTTTACATAATCATGAAATGGGCTGAAGAAATTAGCAAACTTCAGGTTAGAGCAAATGCAGATACTCCAAAAGATGCTCGTGTTGCAAGGAGCTTCGGTGCTACAGGAATAGGACTTTGCAGAACAGAACACATGTTTTTTGAGTCAGAAAGAATTAAGGCATTCAGAGAAATGATTCTATCTGATACAATTGAACAAAGAAAAAAAGCACTTGAAAAAATAAAGCCCTATCAAAAAGAGGATTTTATCGGAATATTCAAAGAGATGAAAGGATTGCCAGTAACAATAAGACTACTTGATCCACCATTGCATGAATTTTTACCAAAAACAGATGAAGAGATAGAAACACTTGCAAATGAAATGGGAGTATCTGTAAAAAGAATTAAGGCAAAAATTAAAGCTCTTGAGGAATTCAATCCAATGCTTGGTCATAGAGGTTGTCGCCTTGGAATAACCTACCCAGAAATATATGAAATGCAGGTTAGAGCTATTATGGAGGCAGCCTGTGAGCTTGCTAAGAAAAAGATAAAGGTTATTCCTGAAATAATGATTCCTCTTGTTGCCCATGTAAATGAATTAAAAATTATGAAAGATCTAACTGTGAAAACAGCAGAAGAAGTTATGAAGGATTACAAAGTAAAAGTTAATTATACTGTAGGAACAATGATAGAACTTGCCCGTGCTGCAATAACAGCTGATCAAATTGCTACTGAGGCTGAGTTTTTCTCCTTTGGAACAAATGATTTAACTCAGTCTGTTTACGGACTTTCAAGAGATGACGCAGGAAAATTTTTACCCTTTTATATTGAACACAGAATAATAGATGAAGACCCCTTTATTTCTATTGATACTGAAGGAGTTGGTCAGATAATGGAGATAGCCGTTAAAAAAGGAAAAAAGGTTAACAAAAATCTTAAACTTGGAATATGTGGTGAACATGGTGGAGATCCAAAATCAATTGAATTTTGCCATAAAATTGGACTACATTATGTAAGTTGTTCTCCCTACAGGGTTCCAATAGCCAAGCTTGCTGCTGCCCATGCAAAATTAAAAGAAAAGGGGAAAGAAGTTATAAGAACGACAGTTTAAAAAAAGACAGGGTGGGTGATTCCTTAGTTTCACTCACCCTTTAATCATCCCTTTCAGAATTTCCGCCGTTATAAAGTTGTTTTTCAACTCTGGGATTTAATCGAATAAAAATTATGATTGAATTGTCTTGTTTTTTATAAACTGTCTCAATAGGTTCTAATATTCCAAAGACCCAAGGGAAATAAACTGGTTTTATTTCATAACCAACTATTTTACCAGATTCTATGATTTCCTTGTATTTAATTGAGTTTACAGAAGAATTTTGAAGTATTTCTTTAATAATTTTTAATGCTTGAGCATCATTTATATTTGATAAAATTCTAAATTTAAAAGAAGGAGCATAGGGTTCAATGTTTATATAATCATCAGATTTATCAAGGATTATAAAAGTTTCAGGATCATTGAGGAAGGAGTTTGAATAAATTATGAGATTAAAATTTCCTTTTATTTTACTTTCATCACACTCAATAAGGGAGAGTTCAGCATATGAAATTACAGGAATTAATAGAATAAAGGATATAATTAATGTTTTAATGAATTTCATAAAATTATTATACTAAAATATCATGGATTCAGTCACCGGTGAAAATTTAGTCAAATACTATAAAAATTTTAAAGCTCTTGATTCAGTAAGCTTCACCATCCAGGAGGGTGAGTGCTTTGGTTTTTTAGGAGCTAACGGAGCAGGAAAAACCACATTGATGAATATGATTTACGGATTTATATCTCCAACTTCAGGTAGAATTCAGATTTTTGATAAAGAGTTAAATAAAAAAACTTTGCCAGAGATAAAAAGAATAATAGGGGTAGTTCCTCAGGATAACAACCTTGATCCTGATTTAAGTGTCATTGAAAATTTACTTGTTTATGCAAGATATTTTGATATAAAGAGAAAGGAAGCATTAAAAAGAGCAGAAGAATTATTGAATTTTGTAGATCTTTATAAATGGAAACAAACAAATATCAGAAAACTTTCAGGTGGAATGAAGAGAAAATTAACTTTTATAAGAGGGCTCATAAATGATCCTGAAATATTAATTCTCGATGAGCCTACCACTGGACTTGACCCTCGAAGTAGAAGACAAATATGGGATAGAATAGAAATGCTTAAACATTCAGGGAAAACTATAATTTTAACAACCCATTATATGGAGGAAGCGGAAAAATTATGTGATAAAATAGCTATAATGGGTAAAGGTAAAATTCTTGTAATAGATACTCCACAAAATTTATCAATTCAATTTAGTGGAAATCTTGAAAAAGTCTATCTTAACATGACAGAGGATTAAATATGAATATAAAGAGAGCTTTAAGAGTATGGCAAAGAAATGCGACTGTTTATCGTAAATTATATCGTTCAAGTCTTGCATTAAATTTTCTTGAACCCATGCTTTATCTTATAGCCTTGGGTTATGGACTTGGAGGATTTATCAAGGAGATAAACGGTCTTTCTTACATTGAGTTTATAGCTCCTGGAATAATTATGTCATCGGCAATGTATGCTGCAAGCTATGAATGTACTTACGGAACCTATGTAAGGATGGAATATCAAAAAACCTTTGATGCCGTTTTAGCTACTCCTATAATCTTTAATGAGCTTGTCTTAGGAGAGTTGTTATGGGGGGCAACAAAAAGCCTTATTTATGGAAGCATAATAATAATTGTTATTTCTCTTTTTGGCTTGGTTAAATCCTCTTTTGTTTTATTTTTAATTCCCTTTATTTTCTTTTGTGGACTAATATTTGCTTCTTTATCACTAATTGCTACTGCATTAGTGCCAGGAATTGATTCATTCAATTATTTTTATACCTTAATATTAACCCCATTATTTTTATTTTCTGGGATATTTTTTCCATTGGAGGAAATGCCGGAAATTGTACTAAGCATCGCTAAAATTAATCCTCTTCTTCATTTGGTAAATATTGCAAGAGCCTTTTGTTATGGAAACATAGAAAGAGCTATTTTAACAGATTTATTTTATGTTTTGATATATTTGATTATTTTACTTCCTCTTCCATTTTTATTACTTAAAAGACGATATCTTCTATAAATGTTAAAATATCCCTTTACAATAAATAAATATAAAGGCATCTTTGTTGAAAGAAAAAATAGATTTGTTTTGTCTGCAAAAATAAATACAGAAATCAAAGATTGTTATTTACCAAATCCAGGTCGTCTCTGGGAACTATTAATTCCCAATAAAACAGAATTAATTCTCATTGAAAATTCGAAAAATCAAAAACTTCCTTTTACTGTATTAGGATGTAAAAAGAATGAAAATACCATACTACTTCATACTCATCTTACAAATCGAGTTATTAGCGAGCTAATTAAAAATAAAGCTTTTCCTATTTATAAAGAATACAAAGTCATTAAAGAAGAAATCAAAGTAGGAAATAGTAGATTTGATTTACTATTAAGTGATGGACAGAAGGAGATTTATCTTGAGATAAAAACATGCGCTCTTTTTGGAGAAAAAATTGCCATGTTTCCTGATGCAATAACAGAAAGAGGGAAAAGGCATTTATATGAATTAGCAGAGCTGTCTGAGAAAGGATTTAAAGCATCTGTTCTTTTTGTTATTATGAATTCTCAGATAAAATATTTTTTTCCAGCCTATCATATTGATTTTGAGTTTGCAAAAGTTTTTATGGAAGTAAAAGATAAGGTTGAAATAAGAGCAATTGCTGTTGGATGGGATAAAACTTTGAGTTATTTAAACACTCTAAAGGAAGTAAGTATTCCCTATGATTTTATTGCAAGTCAACTGAAAGACAGAGGAGTTTATTTATTAATAATTTATCTTCCAAAAGATAAAACAATAAAAATAGGTAATCTTGAGGAAATAGATTTCAAAGAGGGTTACTATGTTTATATTGGTTCGGCTAAGAAGGGGCTATCAAAGAGAATTGAGCGTCACAAAAGAAAATCTAAAAAATTACATTGGCATATTGATTATTTTCTACAAAAAGCAAAAATTTTAAATGATATTCCTATAATTACAAACTTTGAAATAGAATGCTTTCTGGCTGAAAAAATTCTTCAAATCTCTGATAATTTTATACAAAACTTTGGCTCATCTGATTGTTCCTGTATAAGTCACCTTTTTTATTTCAAAAATAATCCTTTAAATAATGAGAACTTTATAGATACTATCAATTATTATAGGATTGAATCATTAAGTATTTGAAAAAAACTTTTTATTTTTATTACAATCTAAACGGTTCATATGGGAATGGTAAAAGATTTTTTAGGTTTTCTTAAAGAGTATAAAGTTATAGCCTTAGCTATCGCATTTATTATGGGATCTGCTTCTACAGCCTTAGTTAAATCCCTTGTTGAAAATATTATAATGCCAATAATTACACCGTTTATTCCTGGGGGTGAATGGAAGACAGCGAAATTTTCAATAGGTCCTATTGTAATTGGTTGGGGAGCCTTTTTAGGAGAATGTATAAATTTTACGATTATTGCTTTTGTTGTATTTATGATTGCAAAAAAGATAATGAAATCTCAAAAAGTAGAAAAAATTTAATAAGATGGATAAAAAAGAAAAGGTAATTGAGATTATAAAGCGATTAGAAAAAAGATATCCTGATGTAAAAACAGCATTGAATTTCAAAACACCTCTTGATTTATTAGTTGCCACTATTCTGTCAGCTCAAACGACAGATGTTAATGTAAATAAGGTTACAGAAAAACTTTTTAGAAAATACAAAACAGCCTTAGATTATGCAAATGTATCCATTGAGGAACTACAGAATGACATAAGGAACATAAATTTTTATAAGAATAAAGCAATATATATAAAAAATCTCGCTAAGGTGCTTTTAGAAAAATTTAATGGTCAGGTTCCTCATACTATGGAAGATTTAGTGACTTTACCTGGTGTAGGCAGAAAAACAGCAAATATTGTGTTATGGAATGCCTTCGGAATAAATGAGGGAATTGCTGTAGATACACATGTAAAAAGAATTTCTAAGTTACTTGGCTTAACAGAAAATACAGATCCTGATAAAATTGAGCAAGATTTAATAAAAATAACGCCAAGAGAAGAATGGGGAAGACTTACTCATCTTTTGATTATGTTAGGTAGACAGATATGTAAAGCAAAATCTCCAGAGCATAAAAAATGTCCTTTGTATGATATATGTCCAAGTAATTCAATTTAGAATAGGAAAGTAAAACATTGATTAAGAAGAGTTATAAAGATATCAAATTAACTGTAAATTGGGATATAGATAATCAAAATCTTATATCTATAAGAAATATTCGTTTGCCTAATTTAGAAATTAGTTTTAAAAGGGATTTTGCTACACCTGATATATGGATTTTTGAAAGCGAAGAATTTAACTTTGAACCTATATATGCAGTTAAAGAAAGAGCAAAGTATTTCCCTATTTATTTTGCAAGAAGATTTTTCTATAACATAGAAGAAGTCTCCTCCCTTGCTATGAAACTTGCAGGGCATAGAATTTTGTTTTTTTGTAATTTTGACGATATTTTTTTATTTTTTAAAAAAATGCTTTTAATTAAAGAATCTGCAGGTATTGTAACTGCTGTCAAATCTATACTTGAAAATCCTGAATCATATAATGAAAATCTGATTATTAGTCAACATTCAGTTAATGTTGCCGAGATGAGCAATAGAATAGCTACAATGATGGATGAACAAAGTAAAGATATAAAGCTTGCTGGATACATTCATGATATAGGGAAAATTTGTATTCCATCAAGTATACTTTTCTCTGATAAAAATTTTGATGATCAAAAAATTAAGATTTTTCAACTTCATGTTTTATGGGGTGAAGTGTTATTTGAAAAGTTGTCATCAGGTGGAAGTAATGAAATATTGAGAGATGCTATTGGATTTCATCATGAAAGACTTAATGGTCAGGGTTATTTACGAGGTTTAAAGAAAAATATTCCTAAAATTGCCAGAATAATAGCAGTAAGCGATGTTTATACAGCATTAACTTCAGACAGGCCTCATAGAATGCATTATGATAAGGATGTGGCAATTACATACATAATTTCAAAGGCAGGTGAACTATTTGATTCTGAAGTTGTTGAATCTTTTAAAAGAGTAGTGTATTAAAACTTTTTATCCTCTAAAAAGGGAAAATTTTTTCTTGTTTCAATAACTTTACTAATTTCAATGTTAACTATATATAATCCATCCTTTTCATTTGCAAGAAAGATTTGATTACCCCAAGGATCAAAAACAGCAGAATGTCCTGTGTAAATTATTCCATTTCTGTCTTTACCAACTCGATTTACTCCTACAATATAGCACTGATTTTCTATTGCCCGTGCTCTAAGAAGACAAAGCCAGTGATCGTCTCTTATAGAGGGCCAATTAGCAATTAGAAATATTACATTTACATCTTTTGCTATTTTTCTAAACAGTTCTGGAAATCTTAAATCGTAGCAAATAAAGACACTGCAGGGAATTTGATTGATTTGAAATATTACAGGTTTTTCTCCTGATTGATAAAAAATATTTTCTTTAAGAGGGCTGAAAAGATGAATTTTAGCATAGGTGCAATATATTGAACCATCTTCATTAAATAGAGAGGCAACATTATAAATTTTTCCATTATTATTTAAAGAGTAGCCTGCAAGTATTTTTAATTTTAAAGAGGAGGCAATCTTTGAAAGAAATTGTTCTGTTATGCCTCCTCTTTGTTCTGCTAAATTTGTATTCATAGTAAATCCAGTATTAAACATCTCTGGAAGAACAATTAAATCTACATTTTCTGCTTTTTCAATAAAATTTTCAACCTTTTTAAAATTCTCTTCCTTTTTCTCCCAGACAATGTCTAACTGAATTATTCCAACTTTCATTCAAGGATTGCACCTTTGTCAGCAGATTGTACCATTCGGGCATATCTTATTAAGTATCCTTTTTTAACCTTTGGTTTTGGTGGTTTCCAAGCTTTAAGTCTCTTATTAAGTTCAGTTTTAGGAATTGACAATTCAAGTTTTCTTTTAGGAATATCAATAAGAATTTTATCACCATCTTTTACAACTGCAATTGGCCCACCTTGTGCAGCTTCAGGAGATACATGTCCAATACAAGGACCACGAGTACCCCCTGAAAATCTTCCATCAGTAATAAGAGCAACAGATTCATTAAGTCCCATTCCTGTAATTGCAGATGTTGGAGAAAGCATTTCTCTCATACCAGGTCCACCTGCTGGACCTTCATATCTTATTATTACTACATCACCTTCGGTTATCTTACCATCAAGAATTGCTTTCATAGCCTCTTCCTCAGAATCAAAACATTTAGCAGTACCTTCAAATTTAAGCATCTTAGGTGACACAGCAGTTTGCTTTACTACAGCACCATTTGGTGCAAGATTTCCTTTAAGTATCGCAACTCCACCTTCTGTATGGTATGCTTTTTTTATGGGTCTAATAACATCCTCATCATAAATTTCAGCCTTTTTGGCAATTTCTTTTATATCAACTCCTGCGACTGTTAAATTAGAAAAAAGTTTGTCTTTTAGTCTGTTTAATACTGCAGGAATTCCTCCAGCTCTATAAAGGTCTTCCATATAATGTTGTCCAGAAGGAATAATATTAACAATATGGGGAGTTTTTCTACTAATTTCATCAAATACTTCTAAAGGAAGATCAACACCAGCATCATTGGCAATTGCTTTTATATGTAATACTGTGTTTGTTGAACCTCCTAATGCCATGTCTACCATGATAGCATTATATATAGATTCCTTCGTTATTATTTTCCTTGCATTTATTTTTTTCTTAACAAGTTCTACGATTTTTTCTCCTGTTTCAAAGGCTAATCTTCTTTTTTCACTCATTACAGCTGGTGTAGCAGCTACTCCAGGAAGGCTCATTCCCATTGCTTCTGTAATACAAGCCATAGTATTAGCTGTATACATTCCCTGACAGGAACCTGCTGTTGGACAAGCACACATTTCAAGATTTTCCATATCCTTTTGAGTTAGCAATCCTTTTTTAAATTTTCCAACAGCTTCAAAAGTATCAGTTGTTAGATTTCTTCTTTGACCTTTGTAATAACCCGATAGCATTGGTCCAGCAGTAAGAACAATTGCTGGGATATCAAGTCTTGCAGCAGCCATAAGCATTCCAGGAGTTATCTTGTCACAGTTGGTAAGTAAAACTATACCATCAAACTGATGGGCTTCAACTATGCATTCAATTATGTCAGCAATTAGTTCTCTTGATGGTAAAGAATATCTCATACCCTGATGTCCCATTGCTATTCCATCGCATATTCCTGGAATTCCAAAAATGAAAGGATAGCCACCAGCACTGTGAATTCCCTTTTCAATGAATCGTTCAAGTTCATTCATAGAAATATGTCCTGGGATAATATCAGTAAAACTCGATGCAACTCCTATAAAAGGGCTTCCCATTTTACTCTTAGGAATTCCTGTTGAATAGAGTAATGCTCTATGGGGAGTTCTTTCTAATCCCTTTTTTATAATATCGCTTCTCACTTAGTTTCCTCCCTTAAGGTGAGTTAGCTTATACTGTCTTATTATTTCAGCCATTTTGTCTTTTTTGTATAATTTTTCCTTTTGCATTCTCTTCTTTTCAATCTCTTCTTCTGCAGTTAAATAATATTTTTTGTTCATTTCATCAAGTAAAGCATCAAGTTGCCTGTGTTCCTCATAAAGCTTACGAAATTCTTCATTTTCCCTTTTAAGAATTTCAATGATCTCTTCTTCTCTCATGGAACACCTCCTAAAAAATGTTTTTTATAATTCTACAATAAAATGGGATTTTTTTGAAAAATTTTTTTAGAATATTATCTATGAGAATTTTCTTTATTACTTTTTTCTCTCTTTATGCTTTAATTCATGCCTATTTTTTTATTAAACTTAAATCAGCTTTTAATATTTCCCTTTTAATTCAAATTGCTATTGTCTTTTTTCTCTTATTGATGGTTTTTTCTCCTATAATAATAAGAATTTCAGAAAAAGAAGGATTAGAGACTTTTGCGATTATACTCTCCTGGATTGGCTATTTGTGGATGGCATTTATTTTTCTTTTTTTATTCTTTGCTTTAATAACAGATTTTGGAAGATTTTTGCTCTTTCTAATTTCAAAAGTAATAGGTAGAGAGCTTTCACTGCTTAGTTTTCTCGGAATAAAAAAATTTCATTTTATATTTCCCTTTGTTTGTGCCTTTTTGTTTGTTTTTTATGGATATTTTGAAGCTCAAAATATAAAAATTGAAAGAATCACTATTGAATCAGATAAGGTAATTAATAATTTAAGAATTGTTCAGATTTCAGATGTTCATATTGGTTTAATTATCAGAAAGGATAGAGTAAGAAACATTGTTGAAAAAATAAAAAGTTTAGACCCTGATATTGTAGTTTCTACAGGAGACCTTGTTGACGGACAGATAGATAGGCTTAACAGCATTGCTGAAATATTAAAAGAATTGCAACCACCCTTTGGTAAGTATGCTATAACAGGAAATCACGAGTTTTATGCAGGAATTAATCAGGCACTATCATTTACTGAAAAATCAGGATTTAAGATTTTAAGAAATGAAGGAGTTTATATAGAGAAATTTAATGTTAATATAGTTGGAGTTGATGACTTAGAAGCAATAAGATTCAGATTTAACCCAACGATTTCAGAGGTTGAACTTTTAAAAAATTTTCAGAATGGAGGTTATTTAATTTTACTTAAACATAGACCTCTAATAAATGAGCAATCTAGAGGGCTTTTTGACCTTCAACTTTCTGGACATACACATAAAGGACAACTTTTCCCATTTAGTATAATTACAGCTTTATATTATCCAAAGCATGCTGGTTGTCTTAAAGATATAAATGGATGCTATTTGTATATAAGTCGTGGAACAGGAACATGGGGTCCACCAGTAAGAATATTTGCTCCTCCTGAAATTACTGTTATTGATATAATTAGAAAATTTTAAATGTAGTTTAAGATTGGATTATTCTGAATTTATTACAAACATTGCACGGGTAGGGTGGATTTTCTGAAATGTAATCCTTTCTGAACCTTTTATATTCTTTAGAGTTCCATATAGAGTATAAATTTTTATTTTTTATATTTCCGAAATACAAATTTTTCACATCTTCAGCAGGAATACCTGTGAATACACAGGGTGACACATATCCGAGTGAATTTATGAATAGGGCTGACAGCGCTCTTTCAGAACAAACCTTTGATTTTTTATGGGGATGGGGTATATTAAAAGATATCTCCAATTTTTCCTTTTTACCTTTTTCTGTTATTTTCTCTAATTTATCTATTAATAAATTATACTCTTCGATGTTTTTAGGAATAAGGGATTCTGATTCAAGGGAGGAGTCTGGAATTAAATCAAGAAGACTTATTATTACGTGATCAATCCCATAATTTGAGAAAAAAGTAGGAATATCTTCAATTTCGTCAAAATTTGATGAAAGTAATAAATAGGCAATATGAATTTTTGGAGTTAAAAGCCCTTTATTTATCCTTTTTTTATGGAGAGTATTAATAATCGTCAGTATTTTTTCAATTTTTGTCCCCTCTCTTAATAAATCGTTCTTCTTTATACCTGTTAAAGAGAAGGCTATAATATCAAGTCCTGAATCGATGATTTTGTCAATTTCTTTATCTCCAATGAGCATGCCATTTGTTGTTGTTCCAACAATACAACCCTCATTTTTTGCAATTTCTACAAAATCAAAAAAATGAGGATTTAAAAAGGGTTCTCCCCAACCCTGTAAATAGAGAAGTTTAACCTTTTTTAAATAAGGAACAATATTATAAAAATCTTTCAGACTGAAATTCTTACCTATCCATTTTTTTCTATAAACTGTGTGAGGACAATAAAAGCAAGAGGCATTACAAAGCCCCGATATTTCAAGTTGAATCCAGTCAAGATTTGGAAAGAGTAATTTTTCAAAAAATTTCATTAAAAGTTATTATAAAGGATGGAGAGTTTTTTTTCATCTCTTTATGTTCATATTCCCTTTTGTATTAAAAAATGCAAATACTGTAGTTTTTACTCAGTACCTTATGAAAAATTTTTAGAATTACTCTATGTGGATGCCTTGGTTAAAGAAATAGAACTTACAAAAAAGATTGCCCATCATATTAAAACTATCTATATAGGTGGTGGAACTCCAAGTTGTTTGAGCATTAAAGCATTAGAAAAAATACTTTCAGCCCTGATAGAAAATTATAAAATTCAAGAAAATGTCGAGTTTTCTATAGAAGTAAATCCTTCGACAGTATCTATAGAAAAACTTAATTTATTCAGAGATTTTGGAGTCAATAGAATTAGCATTGGTATACAATCTTTTTTTGATAATGAACTAAAAATTTTAGGGAGACTCCATAACTATAAAGATGCATTGAAAGTCCTAAAAACAGTAATAAATTCAGGTTTTGAAAATGTTTCAGTTGATCTAATTTATGGAATTCCTTATCAAACAATAACAAGTTTTATCAACTCAATAAAAATTGCTACTTCCTTTTCGATAAAGCATATTTCATTGTATGAATTATCTATAGAGAAGGGAACTCCATTAGAAAAAGATTTAAAAAAGAGCAAGATAAATCTATCGATTGAAGATGAAATAGAAAGAATGTATCTTACAGCATCAGAATACTTAGAAAAGATAGGATTTCAAAAATATGAAATCTCAAACTTTGCATACAAAGGATTCGAATGTAAGCATAATTTGGCTTATTGGATGAGAATTCCATATCTTGGTTTAGGACCTTCAGCGCATTCTTTTATAGGTAATAAAAGATTTCATAATCCTTCAAATATCTTTTCCTATGCTAAGATTAAAGAGAAAAACAGAACTGAATGGATAGATGATTATATTGTTACGCCCTCTGAGGAAATAAAAGAGAAAATATTTCTTGGTATGAGAATGAGAAAAGGAGTAACTGTTAAAAGCCCCTGTTTAATTAAATTTTTTAGAAGATTTAATAGTGAAGGATTGATTAATTTAAAAGACAACAAAGTAAGTCTAACGGATAAGGGAATGTTACTTTCTAATGAGATTTTTGTGCAGGTAATATCACATATTGAAAACTGTCCTGTCTGTAAACAAGTATAAGCAAATCCTGTCTGGCAGACTGTGTAAGTAATTCATAAAATTCTTTAATATTACTTAAAGATTTTTTGTTAATCTCTACTATTATGTCTCCTTCCTTCAGTATACCCAAAGCATGACTATTTTCGCTGACTTTTTTAACAAAAACACCATTAACAGCTCTTTTTAAAGAAGTTTTAACAGCTTCAGGAATCTCAGAAACTTCAACTCCTTGTATTTGTAATAATGGTTTAATTTCAGTAAATCCAATTTGAGCAGGAGGTTCTTCCATAGTAACTTTAAAAATTTTTTGAATGCCTTCTCTGAAAACTTTTAATTCAATAGTCTCTCCTGCAAATTTTACTGATATTTCTCTTTGTAGTTCATTAAGATTATTTACTTTTATAGAATCAATTTCAACTATAACATCTCCTCTTTTTAATCCAGCCTTATCAGAAGGTCCGCCTTCGTAAATATTTGTGATTATTGCACCTTGAGATATTCCTATAATTCGCCCAATTTCATTTGTAACTGTCTGAGCCTGTAACCCTAACCATCCTGGCTTTCTTTTAATCAATCTATTGATATCAGAATAGAAGTTTCCTAATAATAATACCTCTGAATTAGAAGCACTTTTTATGACAATACCAAGAGGATTTAGTTCTGGTGAAATTAACAGAGAACCAGCTGTGTGATTTCCTTCAATTATTGCTTTACTTTCCTGGATATTACCTTTTACAACTAATATTTTAGGCTCTTCAATTAGGGTTAAAAGAAAAAAAATATTATTTTTTTTCTGTGGTATTTGAAAACTAACAGGTGATAAATTTTTATCAATTTTTAAGAAAACTAAATTTAATTTAGAATCAACTGCAACAATATTTTTTGATCCCTCTACAATATCTAAAGGAGCAATTACAATATTTTTATCAATTGCTACACCAATTCCTTTATTTAAAGAAATCAGAGAAGAAAAAAAATTCTTTTCAATGTTTTCGATGGAATCTTTCAAAGAATTTTCAAAATCTGCTTTCACATATGCAGGTTGAAATAAAAATAAAAAGAAAATGATGGTTGAAATACAAATTTTTATAAAAGTTTTGGTATAACTTTTATCTTTAAGCATCTTTTAGTATTATGTTCAATTTTGTATCTGTCGTCAAGTCTATACCCTGCAATAAATACAATTTCTCCTGAATTTTCTATAATAGGAATTAAGTCTCTCTCATCTCTTGGAATTTTCTCATCAACAAAAAAATCTTGAAGTTTTTTCTTTTTTCCAAATCCAAAGGGATAAAAGAAGTCTCCAGGCTTTCGTGGTCTTAAAATTAAGGGGAAATTTATCTTTTCTCTATCAATATATACAGTATTTTTCCCATCTCCAAAATCTTTTACTTCTTCTCTGTCTAATTCTTCTATGGAGAGAACAATGGATGCTTCTTGTAAAAATATTTCACCTGGTTTTGATATTTCATATGTTGAAAGTTTTTTAGGTGGTTCTGCTGAAATTACTAATGTTGAATAATTCTTTATTGCTTTTATACCCTTTGGTAAATATATTCTATCTCCGGGTTTTCCTTTTTTAATTAAATCAATTATTTTTTCTATATGGTCAAACTCTATCCCTCTTAAATCTTTTACGCTGTCAATGGCAACTCTTAAAGCTCTTCGTAGAATAACTATATTTAGGATTTCCATAGGATTACAAAATAGTTCTACTTTTTGGTCAGTCTTTCTACTCATTAGTCTCATTAACGATTTTGTTACTGCAACATTTATATAATCATTTTCTTCTCTCATTATATCAGCAGTTTTAGAAATTATTTTTGTTGCCTGAGGAGAAATTGACTTAATCACAGGCATAAGAGTATGTCTGATTTTGTTTCTAAGATATTTCAAGCTTTCATTAGATGGATCTTTTATATATTGAATATTTCTTTTATTTAAGTATTCTTCGATTTCAACCCGTTCTATTTCTATTAGTGGTCTTATAATTTTTTTCCTTACAGGTGGAATACCACTTAATCCAGCAGGACCTGAACCTCTTAAAAGTCTCATAATTACAGTTTCTGCCTGATCATCAGCATTATGAGCAACTGCAATTTTATCTGCTTTTATATTGAGGCTTATCTGATCAAGAGCGCCATATCTTAAGATTCTTGCTGATTCCTGTAAATTAATTTTTTCTTGTTTGGCAAATTCTCTTACATCTACAGATTTTGTATAGAAAGGCAAATCCAAATCATTACAAATTTTTTGACAAAATTCAATTTCTTTTGGCGTTTCATTAGGTCTTAATCCGTGGTCAATATATGAAGCAGAGATCTTAAGTTTATATTTAATTTTTAATTCTCTTAGAACATGAAGCAGACATACAGAGTCAGGACCACCTGAAAGTCCAACAAGAACATGATCTCCAATAGACAACATATTAAACTTTTCTATTGTTTTTTCTACTTTTTGTAATAAATCCATAATTGATAATTTTAACAGATTTGCTAAGTAAATTAAAAAGGGGCAGTATTAACCTGCCCCTTAAAAATTATTCATCGCATCCTAACATTGGTGAGAAAATTTTTTTTGAAGCACCACAAAGGGGGCAAACCCATTCTTCAGGTAAATTTTCAAAAGGAACTCCGGGAGGAATTTTTCCTTTTTTGTCTCCTTTTTCAGGGTTATAAATATAGCCACATCTTCCGCAAACCCATTGTTGTATTTTTTTGTCTTCTGAAATATTATTTTCCTTAATTAAAGTTTTCCAGAGTCCATGGAGATTGCAATATTCACGAGCTGATACTTCATTTGCAGTTATTTCAAAAAATGCTTCAGGGGTTTGACCTAGATTAAGAAACTGTCTATAAACTTTGCCATCTGCTATAAGTTCAATCCATTCAATATAATGTTTTTCCTCCATTGGATGGGGAATACTTCCAACCTTTACTTTGTATCCCTTTTCAGATTTTTCAATTACAGGAACATGCTTTTCTTGTGAAGCATCAATAGTGTTTTCTGTAAAAAGTTTCATAGGTTGTCCACAGCATACAAGCTCTCCAATACCTTCATGTAACACCTCTACAATGTTACCACACCTTTCACATTTGTAGATTTGTAATTTTTTTGTCATAGTCAACCTCCCTTCTTTTTATTAATTAATTATAAATTTTTATATTTGTTAAAATCAATATTGACTTTTTTATTTTATTATTTTATAATAATTATAAAATAAATTTGGAGGTGGAAAAATGGAAGTAAGAATGCCTTTATTAGGTGAAAAAATTGAAGACAGAAAAGTTAAAACAACCCATGGAGTAATCAATTTCCCTGCAGATTACGCTGGGAAGTGGGTAGTTCTTTTCAGTCATCCTGCTGATTTCACTCCAGTATGCACAACTGAATTTGTTGCTTTTCAGAAAAGATTTGAAGAGTTTAAAAAATTAAATTGTGAACTGATTGGTCTTTCCATTGATCAGGTTTTTGCTCACATTAAATGGGTTGAATGGATTAAAGAGAAATTAGGAGTAGAAATATCATTTCCTATTATTGCCGATGACATGGGAGAAGTGGCAAAATCATTTGGTATGATAAGCCCTGCAAAAGGAACAAACACAATCAGAGCAGTATTTATTATTGATCCACAGGGTATTTTGAGACTTGTTCTTTATTATCCACAGGAAGTTGGAAGAAATATTGACGAGATTTTAAGGGCTGTTAAGGCTTTACAGACATCAGATGCAAACAAAGTAGCCATTCCAGCTGGTTGGCCTAATAATGAACTTATCGGAGATAAAGTTATCATACCTCCTGCTTCTGATGTAAAAACATCCCAGGAAAGACAAAAACAGTTTGAATGTTTTGACTGGTGGTTCTGCTATAAGAAACTTTAAATTGAATTAGCCCCTCTTAAGAGGGGCTTTTTATTTCTGATATAATTAATTTTATGAAAGCATGGATTATTAAGGAAATATCTGATTTAACCCATAACTTTGAACCATTGATTTTAGCTAATATTGATGACCCAATTCTATCTGACTATGAGATACTTATTAAAGTTCATGCCTGTGGAGTATGTCATACTGAGATTGATGAGATAGAGGGTAGGGCAATGCCTTCATTTTTACCAATTGTTCCAGGACATCAGATTGTTGGAGAAGTGGTAGAGGTGGGTAAGGTTGTAACCAAATTTAAAATTGGTGATAGAGTAGGAGCAGGATGGATTTACTTTGCCTGTGGGAAGTGCGATTATTGTAAAAAGGGCTTAGAAAATCTCTGTGAAGATTTTAAAGCAACTGGTAAAGATGCCAGTGGTGGATATGCAGAGTATTTCAAAATTCATGAAGATTTTGCTTTCTTTATTCCTGAAAATTTTACATATGAAGAATCTGCTCCGCTTTTCTGTGCAGGAGCTATTGGTTATAGGGCATTAAAGCTGGCTAAATTAGAAAATGGCCAGAATATTGGGCTTGTTGGGTTTGGTGCATCTGGACATATTGTTTTAAAAATCATTAAATATCTATATCCAGACTCTAAAGTTTTAGTTTTTTCAAGAACTGAAAAAGAAAGAAATCTTGCCAAAAAACTTGGTGCATACTGGACAGGAGATTTTGACGAAGAACCTCCTGAAAAAATTAATTCGGCTATAGATACAACACCAGTCTGGAAACCACCTTTTTTAATACTAAAATACTTAAAACCTTCTGGCAGGCTAATTATAAATGCAATAAGAAAGGAAGAAATAGATAAAGAAGAGTTATTAAAAATTGACTATTCAAGAGACTTATGGCTTGAAAAGGAGATAAAGTCTGTGGCAAATATAACGAGAAATGATATCTCAGAATTTCTTTCATTAGCAAGTAAAATTCCTATAAAACCTGAGATTGAGATTTATGAATTCAAAGATGCTAATAAGGCATTAAATGATATAAAAAATAGAAAAATCAAAGGTGCAAAAGTTTTAAAAATATATTGACATAAAATAAATATATTTAATACAATCAAATTAATCCCTGGGGGAGGTCATAAAGGGCCTGAGAGTTCCCATTAAGGGAAGACCCCTTGAACCTGAACCGGGTAATGCCGGCGTAGGGAATGGGAGAGGCTGAATAAAACCAACCTCTATCCTGCAGGGATAGAGGTTTTTTATTTGGGAGGGTTTAATGAGGGTAAAAGTAAATGGTGTTGAAATGGATGTAATGGCAGATACAATAGCAAAGTTATTAAAGGAGCTTGATATTAATCCATCAAGAGTAGTTGTTGAAGTAAATCTTGAAATAGTAAAGAGAGTTCATTTTGATGAATATAAAATTAAAGAAGGCGATTCTATTGAAATCGTCAATTTTGTTGGAGGAGGATAAAATGACGGATCCATTAATTATCAAAGGAATTGAATTTAAATCAAGGCTTTGGGTTGGGACAGGAAAATATAAGAATTTTGAAGAAACTGCTCGTGCTATAGAAGCCTCAGGAACGGATGTTGTAACTGTTGCAGTAAGAAGAGTAAACATAATAGATCGTTCTCAGGAAAATCTTCTTGATTACATAGATCCTAAAAAATATAAAATTTTACCAAATACAGCAGGTTGTTACACTGTTGAAGATGCTCTGCGATATGCAAGATTAGCAAGAGAAGCAGGTGTATCAGATATGATAAAACTTGAAGTAATAGGCGATGAAAAAACTCTATTTCCAGATGTATGTGGATTACTCAAGGCAACTGAAATTTTAGCAAAAGAAGGATTTATTGTATTGCCTTATACAAACGATGACCCTATTACAGCAAAAAGACTTGTTGATGCAGGAGCGGCAGCAGTAATGCCTCTTGGTGCACCAATCGGTTCAGGACTTGGAATAAGAAATCCCTATAACATAAAGATAATTCTTGAAACTGTAGATGTTCCAGTAATTGTTGATGCAGGCGTGGGCACTGCTTCAGATGTAGCTATTGCAATGGAACTTGGCTGCGATGCTGTCCTTGTAAATACCGCAATAGCAGGAGCAAAAGATCCGATAATGATGGCAGAAGCATTAAAACATGCTTGTATTGCAGGAAGACTTGCCTACAAGGCTGGGAGAATTCCTAAAAAACTTTATGCTTCTGCAAGTTCTCCAATTGAGGGAATGCTTATATGAAATTTAATCTTTATCTAATAAGTGACAGAAAACTTTTTGATACAGAAGAAAAATTCCTACAGGCAGTTGATACTGCTTTGAAGGAAGGTGTAAGAGCTTTTCAACTAAGAGAAAAAGATATGACAGCTCGAGAACTTTACTTCCTTGCAAAAAAAGTAAGAGAAATAACTCGCAGAAATGATGCTTTATTTTTTATAAATGATAGAATTGATATAGCTTTGGCAGTAGAAGCTGATGGTGTTCATCTTCCACAGAATGGATTTCCAGCAAGAATTGTGAGGAAAGTATGGAATGATAGATTTATAATAGGAGTTTCCACTCATTCATTAGAGGAAGCTAAAGAGGCTTCAGAATGGGCAGATTTTATAACCTTTGGACCAGTTTTTCATACTCCCTCTAAGGCTAAGTATGGTGAACCGCAGGGTATTGATAAACTAAAAATGATTAAAGAATCTGTAAAATGTCCTGTATTTGCTCTTGGAGGAATTAAACCAGAAAATTTACAGGAAGTCTTACCGTACTGTTACGGAGTAGCTTTGATTAGTGGAATATTAGCTCAGAAGAATATAAAGGGAGCTGTAAAAGAATTTTTAAAAAAATTAGGAGAAGCAAAATGACAAGAATTGAATTAGCAAAAAGGGGAATTATCACAGATGAAGTTAAAGAAGTTGCTACAGAAGAGGGATTAACACCAGAGGATTTATCCAAAAATATAGCAGAAGGAAAAGCTGTAATTACAAGAAATATACTAAGAAATATAAAACCCCTTGGCATAGGTAAGGGATTAAGAACAAAGATAAATGCAAATATCGGAACATCAAAGGATAAAACTGATATTGAAGAAGAGCTTGAAAAACTTGATATAGCAGTAAGATACGGTGCAGATGCGGTTATGGACCTTTCTACTGGTGGACCATTAAAACAAATGAGACAGGCAATAATCAAGCATTCACCTGTAAGTGTTGGAACTGTTCCAATATATGAAGTTGCTGTAAGAGCAATTGAAAAATACGGCAGTATTGTCAAAATGACTGTGGATGACATTTTTAATGTAATTGAGGAACATGCCCAAGATGGAGTTGATTTTATAACAGTTCATTGTGGAGTGACAATGAAAATTGTTGAAATGCTTAAATCCGGTGAAAGAGTTCTACCTATTGTAAGCAGAGGAGGTTCAATCCTTGCAGATTGGATATGTCACAATGGAAAAGAAAATCCCCTTTATGAATATTTTGATAGACTTATTGAAATTGCAAAAAAGTATGACCTTACCCTCAGTCTTGGAGATGGATTAAGACCGGGTTGTCTCAAGGATGCAACAGATAAGTTTCAGCTTCTTGAATTAATAACTATTGGAAAGCTCAAAGATATAGCTGTATCAGAGGGTGTTCAATGCCTTATTGAAGGTCCTGGTCACTTACCAATTAATCATATCGAGACAAATATTAAACTTCAAAAGAGTATTTGTAAAGAAGCCCCCTTTTATGTATTAGGCCCGCTGGTCACAGACTGTGCAATGGGTTATGACCATATTGCAGCTGCAATTGGTGGAGCCTGGGCTGGTTATTTTGGTGCTGATTTTTTATGCTATGTGACTCCTTCAGAACACATAAGACTTCCTGATAAAAACGATGTAAAGGAAGGTGTTATTGCATCAAAAATTGCTGCCCATGCTGCAGATATTGCAAAGGGATATCACAAAGCATGGCAAAGGGATAACAGAATGGCTCAGGCAAGAAGAAACTTTGAGTGGCAGGAACAGATTACTCTTTCCTTTGATCCTGAAAAGGTTCTTTCAATGAGAGCAGAACGTCCACCTATTGATGATGAAAGAGTTTGTAGTATGTGTGGAGAATTCTGTGCTATAAAGATTTCAAGAAAGGCAGTTGAAGAGTAAAAGCAAACATTATCAGGGGCTAAAAAAGTGGATTTGATGGACTTTAGCAGAGAAAAAATTTTTTACAGCTAATTTTCATTGATTTTCTGGCATAATTTTATCAATATATCAAGAATTTTATCAATACTATTTTCATAAATTTCAAATCCATCAGGATAAAACTTTAAATTCTTTATGATTTCTTTTTTCTTGAAACTACTGAGGGTTGAAAGTAATTTCTGAACAAAAACATCTTCTAATGGTTGTTTAAGGATAAATCTAAAACTTCCCTTTTTCTGTTGAATTTTTTCTATATTAATTCTCGATGCAAATATTCTTAATCGTGTGATTTTAAATAGATTATCAACTTCCTTTGGTAATCTGCCAAATCTATCTAAAATTTCTTGATATAATTTGTCTACTTCTGTTTCCTCGTAAATTTGAGTTAATTTTCTGTAAATTCTTATTCTCATTGATGTGTCATCTATATATTCCTCCGGTATAAAAGCAGGTATTGAGATTTTAATCTCAGGCAATTTAGATACGCCGATGTATTCACCTTTTATTTCCTTAATAGCTTCATTAAGCATTTCAATATAAAGGTCAAAGCCCAATCTGTTTATTCCAGATTGCTCAACTCCTAAAAGTTCTCCAGCTCCCCTTATTTCAAGGTCTTTAAGGGCAATATGAAAACCTGCCCCTAAATAGTTCATTTCCTGTATAGCCTTGATTCTCTTTTTTGCATTTTCAGTTAAATATTCTTCAGATGGTAGAATAAAATATGCATAGGCTTGCCTGTCTGATCTACCAACTCTACCTCTTATTTGATACAGATCGCTTAAACCAAAAAAGTCAGCCCTGTTTATTATTATAGTATTAACATTTGGGATATCTATTCCAGAAGCAATTATGGATGTGCATAGTAATATATCGATTTTCCCATCTAAAAAGGAAAGCATGATTTTGTCAAGTTGTTGATCTTTCATCCGACCATGGGCAATTGCAATTCTGGCTGAAGGAACAATAGCTTGTAATTTGCTTTTATAAATTTCAATATCATTAATTCTGTTATGAAGGAAATAAATCTGCCCATTTCTTTTTATTTCTCTATCAATGGCTTCCTTTATTATGGCATAGTCTTCTCTGATTATAAATGTTCTTATAGCAAGTCTATCCCTTGGAGGAGTTTGAATCACAAAAATATCCCATAGACCACTAAGTCCAATTTGAAGGGTTCTCGGAATAGGAGTAGCAGTAATAGTTAGTAAATCAACTTTTGGAAATTTTTCTTTAATTTTTTCTTTTTGAATTACTCCAAATTTTTGTTCTTCATCTATAATAAGTAAGCCAAGATCAAAAAAGTCAATGTCTTTCAGAATCATCATATGAGTTCCTATCAAAATATCAACTTTTCCTTTTTTTGTATCTTCAATTGCTTTTTTTATTTCTTTTTCTGAACGAAAACGACTTAAATACTCAATTCTCACAGGAAAAGCTTCGAATCTTTTTTTAAAGGTTCTGTAATGCTGTTCACACAACAAAGTTGTTGGAACTAAAACTGCTACCTGTTTTCCATCATATACTGCCCTAAAGGCAGCCCGCATAGCAACCTCTGTTTTTCCATAACCTGCATCTCCACAAAGAAGAACATCCATAGGAAAGGGTTGCCTCATTCTCTTTAAAATTTCATCAATTGCCTTCTGCTGATCTTCGGTTTCTTCATAGGAAAAAAAATCATCAAAATTTTTATGGATTTCTGTATCTTCACTATATATAAAACCTCTTTCAGTTTTTCTTTGTGCATAAAGATTAAGTAGTTTATCTGCAATATCATGAATTTTCTTTCTTTCTCTTTCTTTTATTTTCTGCCATCTATTTGTCCCGAGTTTATCTAACTGAGGGATAAATCCTTCTTTTGCAGAATATCGGTATATTTTTTCAACACTCCATGTAGGAACATATACAATATCTCCATCCTTGTACTCTAAAACTAAAACATCTTCTTCAGAATCTTCATATATCTGTCTTTTAATTCCTTTAAAAATCCCGATACCATGATCTTTGTGGACTATGTAGTCTCCTTCTTTAATTTCTAATCCATCTATGGGAATTTTTTGGATTAGGGGTTTTCTTTTTTTAAGTGGTTTTTCAGTAAAAATTTGTCCATCAGAAAGTATTAAAAGATTTTCTCTGAAGAGATAATCTTCCAATTCGCCAATTGTGATTGCATATTTGCCCGAGTAACTTCCAACTTCATTTTTATTTATTATTGGAGCTATTATGTCATGATTAAATAAAATTTCCTTTACTGAATGGGCTTTTCCAAGGGAATTCAATACAATCAGAACTGGAATTTTAAGTGATTTTAAATTTTTAGGAAAATCATATATATTAACCCTTTCCTGAGGAGTAATTCCTAAGCCGGATATAGATTTATCTTTACCGTCAGTTGCATTTTGAGAAAATTTATAAGGCAGATGGGATATCTTAACTAAATTGAAATTTTTATGATTTTCGAAATCTGAATTTTTTCCAATAGAGATGACAATTTCTGGTTCTATGTAATCCAAAATATTGTCTGTTTTTTCACCTTCTAAAGTAGGTATTATTAAAACTTCATAAACTGATTTAAAGGACTTTTGAGTGTCAGGATAAAATATTTTGATTTCTTCAATTTCATTGCCGAAAAATTCAATTCTGTATGGATATTCTTCTCCTAAATTCCATATGTCAAAGACCCATCCATGATGTGAAAACTCTCCTTCCTGAACAACCATCTCAGTTTCTGAATAGCCAGCTTTAATAAGATTGCTTTTTAAGGTATCTCTTTCGATCTCTAAGCCTTTTTTTAAAATAAAGGATAATTTTTCAAGTTCACGATTTATCATTAAAGCAGAGCTGGTTGTTATTATTTTGGAATTTTTGCTTTTGGAAATTTTGATTAAATTTACAAGTCTTTCATTTCCTTCGGAAGGAAGATATAGTATTTGATTTTTTAGATTGAAGAATTCAGAAAAGATATTTATAGCTGTGTAAAGTTTTTGTGTATTTTCATCATTTTCCTCAATTACAATAAATTTTTTGTCAAAAAACAAAAGTGATAGTGCTAAAGAGGAGATAGAAATATTGTAAATCTCTTTATGATTTTGTAAAAGTTGAAGCAATGAATTTTTTTCAACTAACAGAGCTTCTGAAATTGAAAATTCAGTTTTTTCAAATAAATCCATATTAGAAGATTTTTTTAGATATTTACTAATACCGCCAAGGCAGTAAAAAATAATACAGTAAGACTTATATATCCATTCATATTGAAAAAAGCTATATTAAGTTTTGAAAGGTCATGAGGTTTTACTAATGAATGTTCACGAATGAATAAATAGGCAACAACGATAATCCCAATCCAATAGAAAAAGTTGAGATTAAAAATTACTCCTGTAATAACTAAAAAAATCCATGTAATGAAGTGAAATATTCTCGCCATTTTAATTGCCTTTTGAACTCCAAAAATTTTTGGAATTGAATAAATTCCATATTTTTTATCAAATTCAACATCCCATAGTGCATATAGGGTATCGAATCCTGCAAGCCAAAAAATAACAGTTAGAACTAAAGGAATTATTTCCCAATCAAAAGTTCCCTTTACTGCAATCCATGCTCCAAGGGGTGCTAATGAAAGGGCTAAACCCAGCACAAAATGGCAAGCCCATGTAAATCTTTTAGTATAGGAATATAAAAGGAGAATTCCGATCGCAATCGGAGTTAATTTAAAACATAGTGGATTAAGTTTCCACGCAGAGTATACAAAAAGACAAAGACATATTAATGTGAACAAAGTTGCTTCCCAGAGTTTTATTTTTCCTGTAGGAATTTCTCTATTTGCTGTTCTTGGATTAAGGGAATCAATTTTTCTATCTATTATTCTATTAAATCCGAAGGCAGAGGCTCTTGCAAAAACCATTGCAACAGTAATCCAGAAAATCTTTTCAAATTCTGGAATTCCTTGAACAGAAAGCATTGCCCCCACAAAAGCAAAGGGAAGAGCAAAAACACTATGCTCAATTTTTATCATTCTTAAATAAAGAACTGCTTTATTGAAGATGGACATAACAGATTATTATAACATCAATATTTTAAACATTAACAGAAAATGTTGAAAACCTAAAATTGCCAATAGGCATATAAAAAAGAGAGCCTCCTTTTGTGGATTTTAGTTTTAAGGGTGATATAAAATATCACCCAAATGGTGAAAAAATCAAACAAACCAAAAAGGAGGCTCATAGATATGATAAAACAAACTATATTTTCTTTCAAGTTATCCCGCACAAAAGATGAAATAACAGCAAGGTCAGGTTTAGCTCTTTATTCTGAATTCTTCAAAGGGACTTTGTCCCTTTGTATCTACATAAAATTAAATTAAATAAAATTAGGGAGTTTGAGGGACTTTGTCCCTCAAAGATTGGTTCAAATAGGGGTTATCCTGCATACTGTTACATTGAACCAATACTTCTTATGCTTACAAGGGGAGGGAAAACAATAGAGGATTTAAGAGAAATAAACAATGATACTGCATTAAGGAAACTTACTGGGATGGAAAAAATGCCTTCACCATCTACAGTTGGAGATTGGTTAAGAAGACAGGGAAATTCAGAGGGACTTCAGGCATTAAAGAAAGTAATTGACATAACAACTAAGAAAGCATTGTCAATGGATAAAAGGAAAGAGTATACACTTTATGTAGACCCAACGATAATTGAGGCTGAAAAGTATGATGCAAAAATGACCTACAAAGGGACAAAAGGATATAAACCCATTATAGCCACATTAGGAGAAATACCATTAATACTGTCTCACTCATTCAGGCAAGGGAATGAAACAGGGCAGGGAATTGAGGTAATAAAGAAAGCCTATGAAGTATTACCTCATGGTAAAAAAATAAGCCTTGCCTGTCTTGACAGTGAATTTTACAATACTGAAGTAATTGAGTATTTGAGGGACAAGGGGACAAAATTTTGCATAGTAGCAGACAAAACATTCTCAGTTAAGGAATTGATAAAAAGGATAGATAGATGGGAGTCTTTCAAAGACAAAGATGGAGTTCAGACAGAAAAACAGATAGGAGAAACAGTGCACACGATGAACAGGCTTGGATTTTTATTCAAACTTGTAGTGTTAAGATGGAAGCCAAAGCAGAGAGCCCTTAAAGTGCTGTAAGGGGCAAAAACAGGGTTGTTGAATTTTCTATCGGCAATTTTATGGGTTTCCTCAGAATTGATAAAAGAGGCAACCATCCAGCAACCATCCATTTAAACTATATAGTTTTCCCAATAAAACTATAAAAAAGGAGGTCATCAGGATGGTTGCCAAATACTTAAAGGGACTTTGTCCCGACTTGGTTCAGGGATTTCTTCTTTCAAAATCTTTTTCGATTGATATCATAGAAAGCAATATAATCAAATAACTTTAATAAATATCTTGGGATACCTTAACTGTTAAATCTCCGAGCATGTTTGTGTAACTTCCAAGTTCATTATCATACCAGCCATATATTACTGCTTGAGTTACTGGAATTTGTAATTTATCTACTGTTGGAGTTCCAATTGAACACATCTTTGAAATATCAAGGGTAATCATGGCAGTTCTTGTATGTGTTTCACTGCCTTCAATTATTGCAGCAGGACCAAAGAATCCTATTATATCTGTTGAAACTTTTTGATCATCGGTAAACAGTAAATATCCTCTTTTTTCTCTCTCAGCAGCCTCTTTATATATATTGTTTATTAAATCTCCACTGATTAAATTTTCCTCTTCATCTTTGAAAGCAACAACAAGGATAATTAATGAACCAGTTACCACAGGAACTCTTACAGATTGAGCGATAAATCCAATATTTTTCATCTCTGGTAATACAAGTGCAAGAGTCTTGGCTGCGCCTGTGCTTGTAAGAATTATGTTATTCATTGCAGAACGAATTTTTCTTAAATCTGTCGCTCCTGTTTTTGGTACTCTATCAAGTACCTGCTGAGAGGCAGTTACTGCATGAACAGTTGCCATTGAAACACTAAGAATTCTATCTGCTCCAAAATAATCAAGTAGAGGTTTCATCATATGAGCAAGACAGGTTGTTGTACAAGATGCTCCAGATATAATCAGGTGTTTTTTTGGGTCATACATTTCTTCATTGATTCCCATTATTACTGTTACAGCATCATCTGGTATTTCCTTGGTTTTATCCTTTATTTTAAAGGGGGCGCTTACTATTACTTTATAGGCTCCTGAATCCAGATGTCCTCTTACTGAACCATCCTTTGAATCTGATGGAAGTGTGGGATCAAGAAATTTACCAGTTGTGTCAACAACTAATTTAGCTCCCTTTTTTTCCCATCCTATATCTTTTGGATTTCTGTTTTCCGTAAGAATTTTTACTGGTATTCCATCAATTATTATTGTGGAGTTGCTTTCATCTATCTTTTCAATGACACTTTTTGATTTATATCCATAAAGATAGTTATGAAGTCTACCGTAAGTGGAATCATGTTCAATATAAAAGGCTACATCTTTTAGAGAATTACCTACTTTTCTACCAAGATTCACAACTATCTGAGAAAAATATTTTCTTCCAATATGATGCCACAGTGTTAATTTTCCAATTCTTCCTAAACCATTAATCCCCAAAATTGCCTTTTCCATTTTATCCTCCTACAATTTATAAAATTTCAGTTGTAAGATAAATTTTTTGAGTTTCATGTTTTCCAAGATAAACCAATCCGCTTCTTCCATCTATGCTGATAAAATCACCTTTTTTGAGAATTCTTTTTCCTATTTTACACTTTTTTTCGTTCTGATAAACAGTCATTTTTGAAAATCCTACGACACAGGTTTTTCCAAGTTTAGTTGCCACAATTGATGCATGGGATGTAGAGCCACCTCTTGCAGTTAAAATTCCATCAGCATTGGCAATGTGAATGATATCATCGGGGACTGTATCAGCCCTTAAAAGTATTACAGGAGTTTGAGGATCCTGTGCTTTAAAAGTTTTAATGTCATCAACATCAAAAACAATTCGTCCTGACAGAGCACCGCCACTTACACCAATTCCTGTTCCAAGTTTACTTTCATTTAAAGCTACAGAGGGTAGGAATACTGTTATCATTTCACCTTTTAAATAGCTCATTTCTCTTGTCTGAAGGATATAAAGGTCATTTTTTCCGCGTCCTTCAAAGGTAAACTCAATTTCCTGATGATCCCACTTTTCTTTATAAATGAGTTTTTCTGCTATTTCAAGGAGGGTTTGATATATTTCAGGAAAAGCCTCTTCTAAAGATTTTTCATGAACTCTTCCCTCATATAATTTTTGTTCAACTGATATTGGGAAGGTGTTTACAAGACCTGATACAATGTCTTCACCCTGGGCTCCAGGTGTATAGTCTCCCCAAAGAACAAGTCTGTCTGAGGGTTCTTTTGGATTTCTTGTGAATAAAACTCCAGAGCCTGAATTTGTATCAAGATTTCCAAATACCATTTTTTGAACAACTACTGCTGTCCCCCAATCTTCAGAAATTCCGAGAATTTCTCTGTAGGTTTTTGCTTTTTGGGAATACCATGAATTGAAAACTTGATTTATAGCAATTATAAGCTGTTTCCATGGATCCTCTTCTATTTTTATCCCCATAGAAAGAATAAATTCTTTATAAGCAAGAGAAACATCTTTCATCTGGGTAGGTGTAAACTGAATTTTGAATTCTACTTTATATTTTTTTTTATAAAAATTAATTATATTGTCAAATTCATCTCTGTCAAGTCCGAAGGACATTCCCCAACATTGCAAGAATCTTCTGTAACTGTCCCATACAAACCAAGGTTTACCTGTTTGTTTACTGAGTCCCTCAGCAATTTCATCATTTATTCCTACATTAAGAAAGGAGTTCATCATACCAGGCATTGAAATTGCTCCTCCACTTCTTACAGATACTAAAAGAGGATTTGAGGAATCATTAAATTTTCGTTTGGAGTTAATTTCAAGTCTTCTTAATGCTTGCTTTAGTTCTTTTTCTAAATGTGTTAAAGCAGGTTCAAAATTATTTATTACTTCTCTACATCTAAAAACTTCTGTGGTAAGTATAAATCCTGGTGGCACAGATATACCTTTTGTAGAGAGTTTAATTAGATTGTGGCCTTTGTTTCCTAAGTGTATTCTGTCATTTATTTCTCTTTTTGGAGCATAAATGTCACAAAGTATTTTTTTAGGGTCATAGGTCATAAGAAGATCGAGTTCCTTATATTGTAATTTTTCAGCCTGATTATAGGCAGTCTTTATTATCCTGCCAATTAACCTGTCAAGTTGGCTCAATCCAGGATATTCCATTACTATTTCTCTTAGAAATCTCTCCGATGATGCACTGATAAACTCAAAACTTTCTTTGTTATTATTTTCTTGTGTTGTTTTTATTTTTGTTATTATTTTCCTTAACCACTTTGTATATGGTGCCGTACAATAAGTGTTAACAATATCACTAACAGATTCTGATAGATTTCTAAATATGTCCATGTATTGTGAAAAAGTAAATCTTCTTATTTCAAGGGCAACTGTTAACATATCAAGTGTATTGATAAATTTCTGTGATGTAAGTCCATTAAGTTCAAGGATTTTGAGAAAAAGTTTAAGATACTTTTCAATTCTAAAAAGAGTTGCTCTTGTAATAAAATCTAAGTCAATAGATTGCTCTACTTCATCAAGAAGACTGTGAAGTATATTTTCAAGCCTTAAAAATACAGAAAGGGCATTAAACTTTCTTTCGCTGTATCTTCCAAATACTGAAGGTATTCCTGCAGCAATATGTCTTTTATGGGCTATGTCTTCAAAGGCTTCATATTTTTGAGAAGAAAAAATAATATTTTTTAATTCTTCAAGATAATTGACCAAGGCTTCAATTTTTTTATAGAGGGATTCTTCTAAGAATATCTCTATAAGATAAGAACCATCAGGTAAACCTAAATATAGAGTTTCTTTAAGGAAATGATCTAATTCGCAGTAATCTATGTTATATTTGCTATAAAGAATTTGAAATAGTCTGATAGTGAGAATTCCTTTAGTCTTGATGTCTTTAGAAAATTGGTAGGAATTTATTTTTGTAGCTACTGTGTCTATCGGTGTAAAAAGAAGTTCATTCAGAGAAATAAATTCTTCACTTAATCTTTTGAATAATTCTCCTAATTCCATAAAATGTTCTTTTTCATTGTCTAAGTTATCCAATAGTTCTTGGGGAAAATATTTTTTAAGTTTTGATTTTTCTCCAGTGATCCAAAAATTTATGGTTTCTTTCAGTAAATCTATAATTAAAGGACTGCTTTCTACATGAATCTGTTTTCTTATGAAGTGAATTATAGGGTCCTTTCTTTTAAATATTTCATCTACTTCTGTGGAAACAGTTCTTAATTGTCCTTCTGCATTTATTTCATTGAAATAAACTGGCAGTTTTCTTAAAATCGGCTTAACTAAATAGAAAAAAGTGTGTATTTCAGAATTTAAAAGTTTTGTTATATCCCTCTGAAAAAAATCAGTGTCTTTTATATGGACACCACCGAAAAATAAATAAATGCTGAGAGCAGGAATTAATTCCTTAGAGAGTACAGGATTTTTTGATATTAAATCAAACCATAATCGCAAGCCTCTCAAGTGATTTCTGTTGTCTGAAATTGTATAGTCTTCCATAAATCCTTTTAAATTAGGTGAGTGAAATCCAATAGAAATAAAGTTTTCTGTGAATAAATTTATAATTTCTTTGTTTTCTGAAGAGTAAACAGTATTTCCCATTTCTTCTAAAGAAAATAAAACTGCATCTGGCAGTTCATAAAAAAATCTCTCAAATTGTATGAATAATTTCTCTATCAATTCTAAAGTTTTTTTTGTGGAAAGAGAAATCAAAGCAGGAAAAGAATTTTTAAAAATTTTACCAAGTTCTCTTATTGAAAAATCGTATAATTCTTTTAGTTCTTCGTTTTCAGTAATCCAGAATAGATAGAGAATTTTATTTTGAATATCGATCCATATATCTCCTGAATTTATAAATTGTTTATGAATTTCCCGAAGGATATTAAAAATTTCCAATCGGGAAGGAATATTTACTAACTCATTTATTTCGTTGATTTTTTCAATTTTTTTAGTATTATCTAATAATTCTTTGTAAAAATTACTAAAAGTTTCCTGAACAAATGGTAAACCCTGAGGAAAGGCTTCTTTGTAAAAATCAACGGGATTTTTTAGAAATCCCATAGAGTTGTAAAGAGTTTGTAGATATTTTTTATAAATTTTTTTAAATGAGTCTGTTAAATCGAGATGGTAAATATTCATTTTAATGAGAGTTTTGCAAATGATTCTTAATGTATCTAATCTTGAAAGATTTTTGGATATATCCAAAGATAATAGATTTTTAAAGATTTTAGATGCTAAATCAAGAAATTTTTGATTTTCTGGAGCATTACATTCTTCAATTAACTTTAGAATCATTCTTAGTAACGATTTTAGATAGTTTCCTTCAGTATCTCTTTTGTTTATATGATTGATTAGATAATCAAATAAAGCCTCTACTGCATCAAAGCCTTCATGATGCTTCAAGTAATAATTAAAGTATTTTACAAAATGAGTTTCTATTTCGTAGGCAATATTTAAATTTGAAACATTGTTTTGTAGGTTTTTTACTAACTCTTCAACGCTGCTTAGGATTCCTGGATAGGAGGAAAAAATTTTGATAATTTTGTCTATTTTTCCAGGCTCTAAGTAAGGCTCTAAAATACTTTCATTCAACTTCACACTTTAATTATATCAAAAAGATGTAGTAAACTAAAAAAGTTTTATGTTAAAATTTTTCAGAGCTATTTCAAATAATATTGAGCAATGAAGAGAACTTTATATTTGCCTGATATACACGAAGAGTGTGGAATATTTGGTGTTTTCGGTCATTCAGAAGCTGCCAATCTTACCTATTTAGGACTTTATGCTTTACAGCATCGTGGACAGGAAGGGTCTGGAATTTGTTCATCAGATGGAACGAGGCTTTATCTTGAAAAATCTTTAGGTCTTGTCGCTGAAATATTCAATGAAAAAGTATTAAAAAATCTACCTGGACACATAGCAATTGGACATAATAGATATTCAACAACAGGGTCAAGCACTATAGAAAATGTTCAGCCCCTTATGGCTACTTACTCTCTTGGAAATATAGCAATTGTCCATAATGGAAATTTAGTAGATATTGAAAATTTGAAAAATATGCTCGAAAGAGATGGAGCTATATTTCAAAGCACCTCCGATAGCGAAATAATTTTACATCTTATTGCAAGAGGAAAAAGTGGGGAACCAAAAGAGAGAATTGCGAACGCTGTAAGGCAGATATCAGGAGCTTTTTCTCTGTTATTAATGACAGAAAAAGAATTAATTGCTATTAGAGATCCCTATGGTATAAGACCCCTCTGTCTTGGGCAGATCAAAGATGCCTATGTAGTTGCATCAGAGACATGTGCCTTTGACCTTATTGGCGCAACTTATCTGAGAGATATAGAGCCTGGTGAAATGTTAATTATTGATGAAAACGGTTTAAATTCTATGAAAATTTTCAATTCTGTGAAAAAGGCATACTGTATATTTGAGTTTATTTATTTTGCAAGACCAGACAGTTATATTTTTGATCATATATGCGTTCACACGATAAGAAAAAAACTTGGAAGACAACTTGCCAGAGAACATGCCATAGATGCTGACCTTGTTATTCCTGTACCTGATTCCGGAGTACCTGCGGCATTAGGATATGCTGAGGAAAGCGGAATACCCTTTGAATTTGGATTGATAAGAAATCATTATGTTGGAAGAACTTTTATAGAACCAAAACAGAATATCCGGCATTTTGGTGTAAAAGTAAAGCTCAATCCTGTCAGAGATGCTCTAAAAGGTAAGAAAGTAGTGGTTATAGATGATTCTATTGTGAGAGGAACAACTTCAAAAAAAATAGTAAAAATGATAAAAGAAGTTGGAGGTGCTAAAGAGGTTCATCTAAGGATTAGCTCTCCACCTACCATCGGTCCTTGTTTTTATGGAATAGATACTCCAACAAGACAAGAACTTATTGCCTCTTCACATAAAATTGAAGAGATTAGAAAATATACAACAGCAGATTCTCTTGGTTATTTAAGTATTGAAGGATTAAAGAAAATAGTACCTAATTCCGATCTTTACTGTATGGCTTGTTTTAACTGTAGATATCCCATCGAGTTTCAATCTAAAAAAATAAATCAGTTGGAGCTTTTTGAATGAACATAAAACCCCTTAAAAATATTTTTAAAGTCAATTTAAATATTCAATCCAATGAAAGGCTCCTTTTGTTTACAGATTCCATTAGGAAAGAAGAAAATCTTACTGAATATGACAGAATAAGAAGACAGTCATTGAAAGATGTGGTCTTAGCTTTAAAAGAGATTGGGAGTAAAATTTGTAAAGAACTTATTTATTTTGAATATCCCTCTTTAGGATCTCACGGATTGGAACCTCCTGCAGAGCTATGGGAGCTTGCTTTTGGTAAAAGAATACTTAATGATTTTAAAAATAAAGGCATTTTAGAAAAATTAATATCAAAGGAAATAAACAAGAAAGAGCTATTGAGTGTGAAAAGAAATATTAAAATTTACAAAGAAGATGCTGTAGATGCAGTTATTGCACTATCTAATTTTTCAACCAGTCATACAAATTTTAGAGATTTACTTACCCAAGTTTGTGGAACAAGATATGCAAGCATGCCACTTTTTGATATCTCAATGCTTGATGGAGCCATGTGTGCAGATTGGATGGAAATATATAAAAGGGCTTTAAAGATAAAAAAAATTCTTCAAAAAGTTATAAAAATTCGTATAGAAACGCCAAACGGTACTCATATTACATTATTTAAAGATAAAAGAAAAATCCATATTGATTCAGGAATATTAAGTAAAAAAGGCTCCTTTGGAAATCTACCTGCCGGCGAAGTATTCCTTGCGCCCTTAGAAGGTTTATCAGAGGGTAGACTTGTAATAGAATGGGCACCTACAAGAAAATTAAATAATCCTTTAATTCTGCATATAAAAGAGGGCAGGGTCGTTGAAATACAAGGAGATGAACACTACAATTTAGAACTTGAGAAAAAATTAAATGAAAGAGTTGAAAATAGAAACATTGCAGAACTTGGCATAGGTATTAATGACAAAGCCAGCAGACCAGATAACATACTTGAGTCAGAAAAAATACTTGGCACAATTCATATTGCAATTGGTGATAATTCATCCTTTGGCGGGAAAATAAGGACTCCTTTTCATCAGGATTTTATTTTCTTTGCTCCTAATGTTTATGGAATTGACACTAATGGGAAAGAAATAATTATTTTAAAAGAAGGTAAAATTCTGGTATAATAATTTTTTATGAAAGCAATTGTTGAAATAGAATTTAAAGATTTGCCTGTAGAAAGAATTCAGCAAATACTAATTGAAATGCTTTCTACATTAAAAACCCTTGAGATGATTGATGAGGGCAAATTTCAAATATTCACGCCTGACGGAGTAGTTACAGAAAAGTGCATATTTGAAGAAAATAAAGTAGTTGCTTGAAGAAGAAATCCTCTGCTGTAAGCAGAAGTAAGTAAAATGTCAATAAAAATCGTCTGCCAGAACAAAAAAGCTTATGCTGATTATTTTATTGATGAAACTATAGAGGCAGGAATTGTTCTTACTGGAACAGAGGTAAAATCTTTAAGAGAAGGCAAAGCCAATTTAAAAGACAGTTATGTAATCATCAAGGATGGAGAGGCTTGGCTTCTTAATTGTCATATAAGTCCTTACAGTCATGGAAATATTTACAATCATGACCCTCTAAGAACAAGAAAACTTTTGTTACACAAAAAAGAGATTGAAAGACTAAGAGGTAAAACACAGCAACAGGGTTATACACTTATTCCGCTTAAGTTATATTTCAAAGGTCCCAATGTAAAAGTTGAAATTGCTCTTGCAAGGGGTAGAAAAAAATATGAAAAAAGAGATATAATTAAAAAAAGAGAAGCTCAAAGAGAAATTGAGCGAGCTATAAAAAACAAATGATCTTTAACAAGGGGGCGAAAGGACTCGACGGAGGTAGTGAGGGCTAAGCTGCATGTCGTGGTTCTCACCGCCACGTAAAATAGGTGGGGAAAACACAACTGCCAACAACGAATTGGCACTCGCTGCTTAATTAAAAGCAGCCGCCTTCTTAGGTTCTGCTCTGAGGCTTAAGAAAGGCGTCATAAATCAGAGCTATCCTTAAGTGTTTAACCCGACACTTAAGGGAAACTTAAGGGTTGTAGGCTATAAGAGAGCCTGTGGAAGGGCGCACTTATAGCCGAAGCTCAAAGCTTCCACTAAGCATGTAGATGCTTAGAAGTAGCACCTTCGGACGCGGGTTCGATTCCCGCCGCCTCCACCATAAAAATCCTTAAAAATCAATAACTTTTATTCCAAAATTTTTATCCGATTTCTATCCGGAAATTATATATAAGAAAGCAAAAAAATGATATGGTCAAATTTAATATAAATGGTAAAATTCCTTTTTTCCATGTAAGGTTGTAAAGTGTGCAAAGACCTTTGAAATGCATTATTAAATACCAAATAAAAGCAACCGTTGTCCCAATTGATAATACAATGTTCATATTATCTAATCCCGAGTTAATTGTCAATCAGAATAAAAATGGGTAGTGTAAAATATTTTGTGTAAAATTTTATAAAACAAAGAAGGATGTACCTCCTGTAAAATATTAATGGCAAAAAACTAAAAAAGGAGGCACATCCATGGAATTAAAAATTAGCGTATCATAAGCTGTGGAATTAATCAAGGAGATTAAAGCAATGCCTGAGAAAATTTTTAATTACATTGAAAGCAGTCTCAGAGAATCGGTAGGGTCATTTTTAAGTGGACTTATGCAAAAGGAACTGACTGCTCATCTTGGAAGGCAGAGGTATGAAAGAAAGCAAGACAGCAAAAACTATCGTAATGGTTCATATCTAAGAGAATTGTGTCTGTCCATAGAATTTTTTCACAAACATCTGCTTCAATTCATATAAAGCTAACTTAACCAAAGGAATCGACTTTTTCCATTTATTCTTCTCTATCCCGCTTACTTCTTCATCTTT